>JAILPW010000049.1:0-126041 GCA_024699245.1 Clostridia bacterium
GTTGCTTGTACAGTCATATAACGGTACAGATGACTGTAATTTATTGAAGACAAATGGGAAGGTCTCGTTATAGTGCCTTTGAAATCCAGTAATCTATCCCTATTCACAGGGACTGAATACCGGATTTCTTGTAAAATACAGCAAAAAGTTCCTGGTTATAGGGATTACTTACTGGATTCTAGCCAAAAATCCAGTATTGTCTCCCTATCAGCATGGAGAATTAACTGGTGTTTCATGGCAAAGCAGATCAACTTCAGTGTTAAACTGCCTTTTATGATCCGAATTATGTATTGAGACATCCCTTTTTCTTTTTTTTGAAAACAAAAAGTCAAAAAAAGTCAAAAAGGTTATTGACAAACAATGAAAACGGGACGATAATACAAACATCAAAGAAAGTCAAAGTCAAAATCAAAGTCAGATTTGACCAAAGCAGGAAGGGAGGAACAGATGTGGCCAGACTCGTTGATGTTATAGAGTTAATGATCAAAGAGATGCTGGACGAGAACAACGGCAAGGCGACCATAAGCAGGAGCGATCTCGCTGAGAAAGCGAACTGCGTGCCTTCACAGATAACCTACGTGTTGTCCACCAGATTCTCGTCAGGTAACGGATATATAGTCGAGAGCCGAAGAGGCGGCGGCGGGCAGATCACGATAAGGCGAGCGAAGATCATCAGCAAGGGCGAGTACCTTCAGTCGGTGCTTAACGCGGTAGGCAATGATCTTACTCAGCAGCAGGCGAAGATCTATCTGACCAATCTCGTGTCGAGCGGTGCGATCTCACCTCATGAGGCGACAGTAGTCATGGCGACCGTGTCGGACAGAGCTCTGGTCCATGTTGATTCCGATATAAGGTCGGTGGTAAGAGCCGATATTTTCAAAAATGCTTTGGTAAGTCTTATGTTAGACGGTGCGAGCTGAAAGGAAGTGATACATAATGCGTTGTGAAAGATGCGGAAAGATAATAGACAAATCATACGTAAACTATAACGGCAGATATTTCTGTCCGGATTGTGCCAAGGAGATAGGGATCCCTGATGCGGCAACTCTTGCCAGCAGTGCATTCAGGTTCATGGATGACGGACTTACGTCATTCTTCCCTCTCATGAGAGAGCAGCTGGAGTTCTCTCCTACGAGAAGCCAGATCAAGTGTCCTAAGTGCGGTACGACCTTAAAGGAGTTCGAAGCTACGGGCAACCTCGGATGCATAGAGTGCTACAACACCTTTAATGAATCCGTTATGAGACTTCTCATGAGACTTCAGGCTGATAACCACTACAGAGGAAGGACTCCGGGTATTGCTTCCGAGCCTTTGTCCGACATTGGCGAGACTAAGGAAGTCGATGATTCCGAGATCGGATCGAATTCCGGGATCAAGGAGCCTGAGGCAGCTCCTTCAAAGGAGATCGTAGCTGACGAGAACAAGCTTCTTAAGTATTCCAATGCCGACATCGGAATGCTCACCAACGAAGATCTTAACGAAGCTATCAAGCTTGCTGTAGCAAATGAAGATTACCTTCTTGCAGCAAAATTCAGAGATGAACTTCGAAGCAGGGAGGGCGTATAAATGAAGTGGTACGAAGAAAACGGTGAAAACAGTGATGTTATCCTCACGTCAAGAGTCGTAGTGAGGCGTAACATAAAAGGATATTCCTTCCCTTCGAAAATGGATGACAACGAGCGCGAGACCGTACAGCATCTCGTTACCGCAAAGGCGGAGGAGCTCGGTTATGAAGTCAAGATCGAGGAGCCGTCGGCAAATATCCCCGATGCGCTCAAAAAGCGCGGCAGTGACGCCATGTTCCAGAGCGGTGACGAAGCTATAGGTGCCATGATCAACAAGATCAACCACCTGACATTCTACGGAAACATCAGAGGCTCCAATGTCAAGGACATGTTCTCCAGAGTCGAGAAGATGGTCATTGATTTCGAGAGAGCATTCGATATGGCTTATTCCGAGAGACTCGGATTTCTCACGGCAGAACCTCAGAACGTAGGTTCCGGGATCACGGTGGATATCGTCGTGGCTATCCCGGGTATCGTTAAGTCGGGAACTTTCCCTTCGCTTCAAAAGAAGCTTACGGTTGCCGAGTGGAGATTAAAGCCGTACATCAATCAGAATAACGGGATCAAGCGTCCTGAGACTTTGTTCTCACTTACCAACGTCGCTACGCTCGGTATCGGTGAGGATAAGCTCTACGAGCGCGCCATCACCATAATCAACGACATCATCAGAGTCGAGCGCATGTGCCGTGAGGCTATCTATAAGAAGAACAGACTGGTCGTCGAAGATCAGTACTACAGAGCATACGGACTTTTGAAGTTCTGCAGGAAGATCGAACTTCCTGAGGCTCTTGAAGTACTCGGCTGGATAAGATTCGGCCTGGGCCTTATCGACGACAAGGAAACGGGGATCACGCTCTCCGTCATTAATGAGATAACAGAAAAACTATGCAAAGAATACGACCTGCATCCGCGCAGCTTCAACAGACATAATGAGCAGCGTGCAGAGTATATCAAGGAAATACTGGAAAGGGGTGAATGATCATGAAATTCGGAGAAGGTGCCATACAATTGATATCTGATTCCTGGCTTTTCGCCAAGGCATTCAAATGCGAGACTATCGGAAGCGAATTCCTGCTTCTTGCCATGTGCAACCTCAATTGCCCTGCCAAGAATATTCTTGAAGTACAGGGTATTACCGATGAGAAGGTGATCGAGTGTATCGAGAGAAACGAGAGGACTACGATGCAAAAGCCGAGCGACGAAGAGATCGCCAGCATCGACTTTGAGGAAGGTCTTCATGCATGCCGTGTTGATACAAAGCGAGTACTTGCCGAGGCTGATATCGTTGCCAACAGATTCGGTGACGGAATCGTTACTCCTGAGCATATCTTAAGTGTCCTTGCCTCGAAAAGGAGTTTTACCGCTGCCAAGATCATGATCTATCTTAATGCTGATCTTGAAGCAATCAGACAGCAGACACTGGCCGTCATCATGGGTTCAGGCGACGATGATTATATGGAAGGTTCCTCAGATGAATCCCCTCGTCAGTCTGCAGCAGCAAATCTTACCAGGATGGGCTCGAAAAAGGGTGCCAAGGGTAAGCACCCTACATTGGACAAGTTCGGTAAGAACCTTACACAGCTTGCAAAAGACGGCAAGATCGATCCGGTAATCGGAAGAGAAGAAGAGATCAACCGCGTAATGCAGATCCTGGCAAGAAGAACTAAGAACAATCCGTGTCTCGTCGGTGAGCCTGGTGTAGGTAAGACAGCCATCGCGGAAGGTCTTGCACTTAAGATCGCTGAAGGAGACGTACCTGATATCCTCAAGGGCAAGACAGTGTTCAACATCGAAGTCGGTTCGATGGTAGCAGGTTCCAAGTTCAGAGGTGACTTTGAAGAGAGGATCCAGAAGGTCCTTGATGAAGCATCCTCCAACGAAGATATCATCCTCTTTATCGATGAGATCCATACTCTCGTGGGAGCAGGTGACGGCGGCAACGGTTCGCTTGACGCAGCGAATATCATGAAGCCGATGCTCACGAAGGGCGAGCTTCAGATCATCGGAGCCACAACACTTGATGAATACAGCAAGATCATCGAGAAAGATTCCGCTCTCGAGAGAAGATTCCAGAAAGTCCTTATCGAAGAACCTTCCCAGGCAGATGCCATCCTTATCCTCAAGGGACTGCGTCCGCGTTATGAGGAACATCACAAGATCAAGATCAGTGATGAGGCTATCGAGCAGGCAGTCCTCCTTTCGACCAGATATCTGTCTGACAGATTCCTTCCTGATAAGGCGATCGACCTTATTGATGAGGCTGCAGCTAAAAAGAGGATCAACTTCCAGGTATCTACGGAACTTAATACTCTTACCAACAGATTAACCGAAGTAGGTAACCTCAAGAAGGTTGCAGCGGAGAAGATGGAATTCGAGAAAGCTCAGGAACTTCATGTTCAGGAGCAGGAGATCGAGAAGAGGATCGAGGAACTCAAGAATTCCAACAAGCCTGACAATGACGGCTTTACCGGTGAACTTACCGTTGAGGATATCGCGGAAGTCCTTGCCAAGTGGTCGGGTATCCCGGTATCCAAGATCACGGAGTCTGATGCCGAGAAACTTAAGACATTGGAAGATGAGCTTAAGTCAAGGGTAATCGGTCAGGATGAGGCAGTAAGTGCGATTGCACGTGCCATCAGAAGAAGCCGCCTCGGTCTTAAAGATCCGAAACGTCCGTCGGGATCGTTCATCTTCCTCGGTACTACCGGTGTCGGTAAGACGGAACTTGCAAGAGCTCTTGCTGAGGTAATGTTCGGAAACGAGAACGCACTTGTCAGGATCGATATGTCCGAGTACATGGAAAAGCACGATGTAAGTAAACTCATCGGATCGCCTCCGGGATATGTCGGATACGATGAGGGTGGTCAGCTTACCGAGAAGATAAGAAGACATCCTTATTCGGTAGTTCTTTTCGATGAGATAGAGAAGGCGCATCCTGATATCTTTAACAGCATGCTCCAGATCCTGGATGACGGAAGACTTACTGACGGTAAGGGCCGACTCGTAGATTTTAAGAATACTATTATAATAATGACTTCTAATATAGGTGCGCGCATGCTCACCGCAGAAGCAAGCCGCAAGATCGGATTCGAGCTCGAAGACGAGAACGACAAGGACGATCTTTCCAGAGAGCGTCTCTACGGCGGCAAGAACTATGAGGATGCGAAGAAGACAGTCCTTGATGAACTTAAGAAGAGTTTCTCACCTGAGTTCATCAACCGTGTGGACGAGATCATCTTCTTCCGTATGCTCAACAAGGAGTCAATCCTTAAGATCGTTGATCTTCTTATGAAGAATGTAGGTAAGAGAGTAAATGACCTTGGTATCGAGATCAAGCTTACCGAACAGGCCAAGGAGCTTCTCGCGAAGAAGGGCTATGACCCGCAGTACGGTGCAAGACCTTTGAGAAGAGTGATCCAGGCAATGGTCGAGGATAAGTTCTCCGAAGCTTTGCTTGACGGTATCATCGCACCGGGCGACGTCGCTTTGGTAGATTGTGTCAATGACGAGATCGTGATAACTTGTGATGAGACCAAGATAGAATCAGTAGTACATAATTAATCCTAAATATGTGTTTGGTTGGGGCCGCCTTCCTTTGTGGAGGCGGTTTTCTTTTGTCCAATTGTGGCGAATGTTGAACAAATAACACATTTCGGAAGAAAATATCATTTTTTGTTGTTATAATTTGTGAACGACTAAAACACCGTTGTATCAAGGGTTTCAGGCGCTTTTACAATACCTGTGTTTACAAATTCTCATGTTCGATTTACATTTAGTTCATAAAATGTGACAAAATTATGGCTCCAATTTGTAAATTAGTCATACCTCGTTCATAATTACGCTTTACAATCAAAGCATGTAAGTTAATTGAATTGAAAAAGTTATGAATTGTGAGAAAGAGAGTGATTAATATGACAAAGGCAAGAAACAATAAGGCAGGTTTTACACTGATCGAGATGGTTTTGGTAGTAGCCATAATTACTATCTTAGGAACAGTATTAGTTTCCGGTTTGGTAGCATATATCCAGTTGTCAGACGAGAGAGCAGGAAAGGTCGCAGAGCACGAAGGCAGATATGCACAGGCTAATGACAAGGTAGCTCTCCAATTGAAGACAAGTTATGCAGATATCAAGTCCTGGAAAGATCCTGATGAAGTAGCAGCAGTCGCAGCAGATGCTTCCGGATCAGCAGTTATCGGTGAGAATCCCGGAGCAGATCCTGATCCTGTAACACCGGAGCCTACACCGGATCCTGTAACACCGGAACCGACAGAGGCAGTTGAGCCATCAGAGCCTGAAGTAACAGAGCCTGAGACAACAGAAGCACCTGATCCTACACCGGAGCCGACAGATCCTCCGAAGCCTTCTCCAAAGCCGGAGCCAATCGAGCCGGATCCTGGATCAAGCAACGGTCTTGATGGTGTAAACCTCGGAGCAGCATCTAACCTTTCAGGTACAGTAGTAGCTGGTTCTTCCACTGACGTATCCGTTTCTTCCAACCAGTTCGCAGTTTGGGAGCGTCCGGTATCTAACGTATCTGTAAGCGGCGGCGGAAAGAATATCTACAGCGTAACAGTTAAGGTTGAAGGAACAAATGTAACTTATAAGCAGAATGACGACTGGAAGTACAACAACGTTGAGAACATGGGCAACAATACTTATAAGTTTACATACACAGCAAACAGCAATGACAACCAGCCTGACAGCGGATTCACAGCAATCTTCATGGCAGACGGATCGGTAAAAGCTACAGTAGTATCCGTAGCGCTCTACAATAACTAAGCGTTTCTTGTAGTTCATATATATACCTTTCAATTCAGTGGGAAGTCACCCTTCGGGGTGACTTTTCATTAATAACTACCTAGCCCGCATACTTTATTCATATATTTCCTTTTCCTTTTGGGGATCGTTTTCAGATGGATCCAGGTTCATTTGAAGGTGGTCCCCAAATTAATGAAATGATTCGAATGTGTCAAAATTGTGAAACAGAAAAAATAAATTTCAGAGAATTGATCACCTGAAAATGCCTTTATTAAGGAGTTTGAACAAAAAAACAAAGTTTTTGAAACGGGATTTGTAAAAAAAAGTGTGGAAAATGTGAAGAATGTTTGATAGAATACAAGCGTAGTTTGTTTTTGCCGATCTGATAAGGAGCGTTTTTTATGAAGAGACAACTTAAGAATAACAAATTAGGTTTCACGTTGGTAGAGATCATTCTTGTAGTTGCTATTATTGCGATACTTAGTGGCGTATTACTTTACGGTATTAGCGTATATATCACTTCTGCTAATGAGAGAGCAGGTAAGGTTGCTGATCATGATGCAAAGGCAGTAAAGGCCGGAAGCGTTGTTAACGGTTTGTTGACCAGTAATCCGAGTATGCCGACTGAAACATCAACGACAACTTGATCGAACTGAATTAGATAATCATTCCCGGCAGGTTTTAACCTGTCGGGTTTTTTTATTCTGTCATAAATTGTCCCTTATCAGGATTTCTGTGCAAAGTTGTCTCCGCCAGAAGGAGTTTTTTGGTTACCTCGCTTTGCGGATTTGAAAGAACGTTCAGAGTCGGTCCGTCTTCGACGATCCTGCCCTGATCCATTACGATAACGTATGATGTGGCAGCTCTTATTACTCTCAGGTTATGAGAGATAAGAAGGATGGAAGTACTTCTTTCCGTGTTTATCTCGGCAAGGAGCTTAAGGATCCTTGCACCCGAAGTCGTATCCAGTGCCGACAATGGTTCATCGGCAATGATGAGATTCGGATCTATCATAAGACACATCGCGATCGCGATCCTTTGCCTTTGACCTCCCGACAGCTGTGAAGGATGTCTTCCGAGGATATCTTCCTCCAGACCGACTGCTTCAAGGGATTTTTTGATCGTCTTGTTCAGTTCTTCCTTTGATAGCTTTATCTTGTTCGCTCTGAGCGGCTCATTGAGGTGCCATCTGATCGTATGGGCAGGATTAAGGCACATAACAGGGTCCTGGAAAACAACGCCGAGCTTGCCCTTCGTGTCCGTTATGGTTCCCGAAGTCGGCTTAAGAAGGCCGCAGATCGCCCTGGTGAGCGTGGTCTTGCCGCATCCGCTGCTGCCGATAAGTCCCACTGATTCGCCGTTCAATATCTTGAATGTTATATCGTGTATGATGTCTTTTTTCTTTTTTCGAAAACCCCGTCTGCTCTCATAACCGGCACTTAAGCCCTTTACCCGCAGGCTGCATTCCGATGAGAACGAAGGCTTGTTGAACTTAAGATCCAAAGATTTGGGATCGAGTCTCGAGTCAGACAAAAGCCCTGCGGTATATGGATTTTTCGGATTGTACAAAAGGTCGAAAGCGTTTCCGCTGTCAACTATGCGGCCTTTCTCGATAACAAGTACCCTGTCACAGAATCCGCCGACTATGGACAGATCGTGTGATATGAAAAGGACCGACATCATGAATTCCGCACAAAGCGACTTTATGAGCTCGAGTATGGACATGGACGTGATCGTGTCGAGGGAGGATGTCGGCTCGTCGGCGATCATGAGCTTTGGCTTAAGAAGGCAGGCGCCAGCGATGAGAACGCGCTGTCTCTGACCTCCGGACAGTTCATGCGGATACCTTCCGAGGATGTCTTCGGCCTCATCAAAGCCTACTCTTCTAAGCATATTAAGGATCCTGTTACGGCGCTCGTCCTTGGTAAGGACCTCGTGCTCCGTAAGGACTTCCTCGAGATTTCTAAATACGGTCTTCAGAGGATCGAGGGCGGTGTAAGGCTCCTGGAATATCATGGCGATATCCTTGCCTCTGAGCTCACGCATATCCTTTTCCTTATAATCCATCAGCTCTTTCCCATCGAAAACAATGCTTCCCGAAGTAAGTCTCGCATCTTTCGGAAGAAGGCGGGAAACGGAAAGGGCGGTCATGGTCTTGCCGCAGCCTGAGTTTCCGATGAGACCCAGGATCTCGCCTTTTCGAAGATCAAAGGAGATATCATGTAAGGTCTTGGTGGATTCCGAACCGAAATCCAGCGAGAGATCTTTGACTTGAAGGATGTACTTGGCGTAACTCATTTGTCCCCCCTTATCCCCTCGGAAATAAAATAAAGGCCGAGGATGTAGATGACGAGCATAAGTGAAGGGAAGATGACGAGCCACGGCGCTGCCGTGATGTAGCTCTGTGCATCCGAAAGTATCTTGCCGTAGCTTGCTTTCGGAGGCTGAACGCCGAGTCCGAGATAACTCATGGCAGACTCGGAAAGCGTCATGTTGGCAAGGCCTATGACGATCGCCGGAATGATCTGTGCGAAGGCGTTAGGGAAGATATGAACTGCCATGATCCTTATCGGATTAACGCCAAGGATCTTCGCGTGAAGGATATAATCCCTGCCTTTGATCTTGATGACTTCGGTCCTGTATACACGGGCAAAAGTCGGCGCGAAAACAAGTCCCAGCGCCCAGATGACGTTGAACAGCGAAGGTCCGCTGACGCTTACTGCTACCAGTGCCAGAAGGATTCCCGGGAAGCACATTATGGAGTTTCCGAGAAGCATTATTATCCTGTCCCAGATGCCTCCGAAATATCCCGCGAGCATACCTGCGATCGTTCCGAGAACGAGTGCCACCGATACGCCTGCAAAAGAGATGAAGAGCGTGTACTTGGATGCTGCAAGGACCCTCGCGAAGAGGTCTCGTCCCATATTGTCGGTTCCCATGATATGGGAAGCGGACGGTGCCAGGAGCTTAGAAGAAGCACTGGTCTTCTCAGGATCAGGGCCGACGCCCAAAAGGCCTGATATGCAGGCGATGACGATTATGGAGAATAATATTCCACCGACTATGTAGTAAGGGCTGATCTTCTTATTTCTCATAAGATATCCCCCCTGTTCTTGCGTAGTCTCGGGTCGCACATGTTCATGAGAACATCAGCGATGAAGTAAACGATTACCATCATGGCTGCAAGGTAGAAGACGATTCCCGATAAAAGCGGGAAGTCACGTCTTCCGATAGCCTGTATAAGAAGCCTTCCGAGTCCCGGAAGGTTAAATACCTGCTCTACGATAAGGCTTCCTCCGAGAAGGTCCGACAGGACAATGGACAAAGCCGTTATGACTGATACATTTGAGTTCGGAAGAATATGTCTGAACATGATCTTGATGTCGGAAAGACCTCTGCTCTTTGAAGTTCTTACATAATCGTTGCTCTTCTCCGTAAGGATGCTCGCACGAAGGAACTTGAACGTCATGGCGATCTTTGGGATCGCTACGCAAAATGACGGCAGCAAAAGGCAGTAGATATACTGTCCGAAGTCTTTTGACGGGGAAGCATATTTTCCGACAGCAAAGTAACCGAAGAGCTTACTTGCTATAAGTACTGATATAAGCGACAGTACAAAAGGCGGGATCGCGAATGATACATGTCCGAATACGGAAAAGACCTGATCCCAGAATCTGCCCGGCCTTCTGGAGCTTATTACCGCAGACGGGTAAGAGATCAGGAGCACCAGACAAAGTGACAGGAAGCTGAGTCCGAACGTAACGGGAAGCCTTGAGATGATAAGGCTTGAGACCGGCTGGTTGAACGAAGTGGAGTTGCCGAAATCTCCCGTAAACGCGCCCTTGAGCCAGGACAGATACCTGAACAGGAGCGGATCGTTAAGCCCCATCTTCTCACGCAGTGCCTCGACCTGCTCGGGACTGGCCGAAGGCCCCAGGATCGTTCTTGCCGTATCACCCGGTATTATCGAAAAAGCGGCAAAAGTTAAGAGGGAGACAAGAAGAAGTGTGATCATCAATTCGAGCACTCTGCTCAAGATGTAGGTAACACGTTCTTTCATGGCTCCCCCTGTAAGTGAACTTTTAGTTCATTGTATCATTTTTAACTTTCTTTGTACTTTACCTCGGACATATCCTGAATGTACATCGGATAGAGTTTATAACCTTCGATGTTATTGTTGACTACCGTTATCTCCATCGGATCCTGGATGTATACAGAGCAGTTGTCTGCTACGAGGATTCCGAGAAGCTGGTGATAAAGCTCGACTCTCTCGTCCTCATCAAGAGTTGTCGGAATGCTGTCGATTATCCTGTCGACTTCAGGGTTCTTATAGTTGATGAAGTTATCTGTGCTCTCGGAGTGGTATCTCGCGATCTCATCCATAGGAGCGTAGATAGGTGTAAGACAGATAACTGTTGACTGGTAATCTCTGCCTGCGTAAACGTCACTGAGCCATGTGCTCCAGTCGATCTGCTCGATCTGCGCATTTACGCCGATCTCCTTGAGCTGATCAGCGATGACCTCTGCTGTGTTTACATGAACGAGGTAGTTACTCGGAACCGTGATCGTCATGTCGAATCCGTTCTCGTAGCCTGCTTCCTTGAGAAGGGACTTTGCCTTCTCGAGATCCTGGCTGTATGTGGAATCGAGGCTCGTGTCATATGCCTTGCCGATAACAGGGTTCATACCTGTTGTAAGCTTTGTTCCTGCACCGTCCATTGTAAGGTCGATGATATCGTCTTTGTTAACTGCGTAGTTGAGTGCTTCTCTAACCTTTACGTTGTCGAACGGAGCGACTGCATTGTTAAGTGCGAAGATCTGGATCATATTGGATGAACCTGTGACCATCGTGAAGTTGTCTCCTGCCATCTCCGCCTTGTCCTTAGTCATGTGAGGGAAGATGTCGATGCTGCCGTTCTGAAGCTCGAGAAGACCGGAGTCCATATCTGCACAGATCTTGAAAACGACCTCGTCAAGATACGGAAGGGAATCATTCCAGTAATCTTCGTTCTTAACGATGGTCACACTCTGGCCTACAAGGTATTCCTTGAACTTGAAAGGACCTGTTCCTATAGGGTTCGCGTTGATATCGGATACGCTCTTCGGGATGATCGAGAATGTAGCCTGAGAAAGGAACTCACTATTGGCAACGCTCAATGTGATCTTTACCTGCTCCTCGCTGAGCTTTTCGATACCGGAGATAGTACCGAGTGTCTGGATATTTTCTTTTGCTCTTTCGATTGAGTAAACAACATCATCTGCAGTCATGACTGAACCGTCGTGGAACTTTACGTCTTTTCGAAGATCAAAAGTAAATTCCTTACAGTCGTCTGATACAGTGCAGTTTGTTGCAAGGGCAGGATGCAATGTTCCGTCACTCGAAAACTTATAAAGGCCTTCGAAAATGTTGAACAGGATCTCTTTGTCACCTGCTGCTACGGCAAGGTGCGGATCAAAAAGTCCGGGCTCCTGAGTGATGCCTACTGTTACGGATGAAGGTGCTTCAGCCTTGTCCTTGTTACATGCTGCAACAGGAAGAATGAAGCTTATGCCCAAAATGATTGCGGCTGCTGCTTTTAAAACGCTTTGCTTTTTCATGTTTAAGCCTCCCAAGTCTTTTGAATAATGGTAGTTTGATTATCAAAGTTTGTCTATGCGAGTGCTTTTGGGCAATTAGCCGAAAAACTCTATGTAATTGCAACATTTTTTTATAGAGTACTAATAATTTGTTGCGAATGGTGTATAATACATAGGCATTTATTTTTTTGTTTTATAGGAGTAAGTTCATGAAAAAGTGTCCTGTTTGTGGAGTCATGATGGGTGATAATGTCGCTCGTTGTTCCATGTGTAAGTACGATTTCCAGAAAGCATCTATCGGAGAAGCTGACAAAGCGATTGCCGAAGCAACCAGTAATCTTGCTGCTAAAGAAGCTGAGACTGTTGCCAGAGCATCCGAGAAGCGTACTGAGGAGGAGAAGCACCTCCTGGAGACCAGAGGCAGGATCGAAAGAGAGATACAGGAACTGTCTGCGAAGTACGAGAAAGAGAAGAACAAGCTCGATCTCGAGTACCAGGAGATGCAGAAGATCGCCATAAGTGAGAAAGAGCGTATCGACGGTGAGTTGGAACTCGCGAAGGCTGATCTTGATGATGCAAGAAAGATCGCAGCTCAGACAAGAAAAGAAGCTGAGGCAGAAGCAGCTGCAAAGCGCGAAGCCGGTCAGAAAGAATATGACGACATGATCGACCTTGCCAAGAAAGAGCAGCAGAGGATCATCTCTGAAGCTCAGCAGGAGACGGAAACTCTCGCAGCACAGGTTGAAAAAGAGTTCAGTGAAGCTATGCAGAAGCGTGACGAGATCCTCGCTGAAGCTAAGGAACTTCAAGAATTCGTTGAGAATGCAGACCAGATCAAGGCTGACAAGCAGAAGGAACTTCAGGAACTCGAAGCAAGCTTCGATACTGTAAAGGCTCAGAAGGAGCAGGAACTCCAGACTATCGATGCCAACATCGTCGAGATGAACCAGAAGTACGAAGTCGAGAAGGCAAGACTCGAGGAAGAAGCTAAGAGGATCAGCGAAGAGCAGGCTAATGAGGCTTTGAAGCTTAAGGAAGCTGCTGAAGCTGAAAGACGTGCAATAAATGAAGAAAAAGAAGCGATCATAGCTGATATCGAGCAGAGAAGAGTAGATGCGCAGGCAGAACTCGATCAGCTCGTTGAACAGGCTAAGGGCGTTATCGCTGAGGCTGAAGAAGCTACCAAGACAAGAGACGAGATGATCAAGGTCATCGAAGAGGCTAAGGTCCTTGAAGCTCAGAAGGCTGAGGTTGAAGCTGAGATAGCTTCCAAGAAGGCAGAGCTGGAAGAGATGATCACTTCCAAGACTGCTGAGTATGACGGCATGATCGCCAATAAGACAGCTGAATATGACGGAATGATCGCAGCTAAGACAACCGAATATGATGAGTTGATCGCTAACAAGAAGAATGAATATGATGAGATGGTCGCTGCTAAGCAGAATGAGATCGATACTCAGGCAGCACAGTTCCAGGCTGCAGCAGTTGAGTGGGATACTCAGATCAATGCCATCAAGGCTGATTACGAGCAGGCTCTGAAGATCATCGAAGAAGCTAAGAATGCCGAGTTGCAGGCTGAGTCCATCGGTCAGGAGATTATCCTCAATGCCGAGAAGCAGGCTGTTGTACTTAAGGAATCTGCTCTTACAGAGAGCGAGAAGGGTGCTATGAAGAAACTCCTCGAGGAGAAAGATCAGAAGATCGATGAACTCGAGAAGGAAAGACTTACATATGGTCCTAAGGAATACTCCGTTGAGTCTGTTGCCAATACCGCAAACGGCATCGACAATAAGGGTATCGGTGAAGTTCTCGCAGCAAAGGCAAAAGAGAACTGGAAGCTCGTTTCTTCCCTCAATGACAACGGAACTTTGGACGGTTCCCTCGGCGGCAACGGTTCACGTGTCGTATTGATCTTTGAACGAATCAAGAAATAATAAATCATAAGAAAGGCCAGGTGAACATTATGGATCTTAAAGAAGTAGCTAAGAACATCGACAAGAAGGACGTTGAGAAGGCAGTCGATACTGTTAAGGACGGCGCTAAGAAGCTCGGGATCAACGATCTCAATGATGTTAAGGAAAAGGTCGAAGATATCAAGGATAAGCTCAAGAAGTAATCCTTAAACTACTTTCAAAATTCAGGGGCTGTCGGTAACGACAGCCTTTTTAGTTGCCCGAAAAAGCTTACAGATAAAACGATTTACCAAATTACACAAAAGAAGATTGTGGCATTATCATTTTTTTGTGGAAATTGACGATTAAAACCTATATAATAGGAACATATTTGTTTTACAAGGAGGAAAGGACTAATGGGAAATTTTTCCGCAGATAAGATCCGTAACATTACACTCCTGGGCCATCAAGGCTCAGGCAAGACCGCGCTTGCCGAAGCGATCCTTTATTGCACCAAGTCAATAGAGCGTATGGGTCGTGCGACAGACGGAAACACAACGATGGACTTTGATCCTGAGGAGATCAAGAGACAGATCTCGATCAATGCGACCGTTGCTACTTGTGAATACAAGGACAGCAAGATCAACATTATCGACACTCCCGGTGATTTCGACTTCTTGGGTGAAGAGATGTCCGGTATCCGTGTTGCAGACAGCGGCATCGTATTGATCTCAGCTAAGGGCGGCACATCGGTAGGCTCTGAGAAGGCTATCCGTTTGCTCAACAAGAAGAACGTACCGTTCCTTTTCTTTGTCAATAGGATGGACGAGCCTAACGCAGACTTCGAAGGCGTTATCGAACGTATGAGAAATCGTTACGGACCAAGCGTAATCCCGCTTTCTCTCCCTATCATGGAAGACGGCAAGATGACAGGTATCGTAGACGTTATGAACCGTAAGGCTTTCTCACTGGATGCTAAGACGGGTGCAACAAAAGAGATGCCTCTGCCTGAGGAATTCAACTCCAGGATCGATGAGCTCCAGGATGCAGTCAACGAAGTAGTTGCTGAGTCCGACGACGCTTTGATGGAGAAGTATTTTGCAGGCGAGCCGTTCACGGAAGATGAATTCAGACACGGCGTACATGCAGGTTTCAGAACACAGAGACTGCATCCTATCTATTGCGGTTCTGCATATATGAACTGGGGTGTTGATTTCCTCCTTAACTGCATTTCCAAAGATACACCTCCTGCAGGTCGTAAGCCGGTCCTCATGGGTACACTTCCTGACGGTTCCGAGATCGAAGTTGAGTGCAAGCTGGAAGATCCTCTTGCTGCATTCGTATTCAAGACGATCGCTGACCCGTTCGTAGGACGTATCAGCATCTTCAAGGTTAATGCCGGTGAGATCAAAGCTAACTCTGTTGTATATAACGCAACAAAGGGCAAAGAAGAGAGGATCAGTAACCTCTTCTTCATGGTAGGTAAGAAGCAGATCCCTACAGATAAGGTAACTGCAGGTGATATCGGATGCGCAGCTAAGCTTGCCATCACACAGACAAACGATACTCTCTGTGATAAGGCAAGGATCATCGAGATGCCTAAGATCTCATTCCCTACACCTTGCTTGTCCATGAGCATCAAGCCTACAAAGAAGGGCGAAGAAGATAAGATCATGGGCGGTCTTACAAAGCTTTCCGATGAAGATCCGGTATTCCGCGTAGAGACCAACCCTGAGACTAAGCAGATGGTCATCTCGGGTCTCGGTGAATCTGAGATCAAGGTATTGATCAGTAAGCTCAAGGCTAAGTACAACGTAGATGCAGAGCTCGGCGCTCCTAAGGTTCCTTATCGTGAGGCTATCCGTAAGAAGGTTAAGGTTCAGGGTAAGCACAAGAAGCAGTCCGGTGGTCACGGTCAGTACGGTGACGTTTGGATCGAGTTCGAGCCATCCGATTCCGAAGAACTCATCTTTGAGGAGAAGGTATTCGGCGGTGCAGTTCCTAAGAACTTCTTCCCGGCAGTTCAGAAGGGACTCGAAGAAGCAGTCAAGAAGGGTGTTTTGGCAGGATATCCTGTTGTTAACCTCAAGGCAACGTTGGTAGACGGTTCTTACCACGATGTAGACTCTTCGGAAATGGCATTTAAGATCGCTGCTTCCCTTGCTTTCAAGGCAGGTATGGAACAGGGCAACCCGATGCTCCTCGAGCCATATTCAACAGTAGGAGTTCATATCCCTGAAGATAAGCAGGGTGACATCATGGGTGACATGAGTAAGAGAAGAGGCCGTATCATGGGTTATGGTACTGATGAAGACGGTGCTACGGTCGTTTCCTGTGAGGTTCCTACAGCTGAGATGGCAAGTTATGCTACAGACCTTAAGTCAATGACACAGGGCAGAGGATGGTTCACCATCGAGCACGTAAGATATGAGATGGCTCCGCCGGAAGTTGCCGAGAAGGTGATCGCCGAGAGCAAGGCAGAAGAAGAATAATGACTCTTTTTCATATCTTTACCTTGTCGAATTGAAAGGCATATGATCATAGGGGGGTGTTGCGACACCCCCCTTTTCGATTATTAAGTGTATAATAGTCGTATCATTTAGTTTGGAGTGAACAGTTATGAGTCAGTATGATTATTTGATCGTAGGCGCGGGTCTTTACGGAAGTGTTTTCGCGAGGCTTGCTACAGATAACGGTAAGAAGTGTCTGGTTATAGATAAGAGAGATACCGTTGCAGGAAATATCTATACGGAAGAAGTAAACGGTATCAATGTGCATAAGTACGGAGCACATATTTTCCATACGAGCAATAAGGAAGTATGGGAATTCGTTAATAAGTACGCTGAGTTTAACAGATATACCAATAGTCCTATCGCCAACTACAAAGGCGAGATCTATTCGATGCCATTCAACATGTACACCTTCAATAAGATGTGGGGTGTTGTAACTCCTGAAGAGGCCAGAAAGAAGATCGACGAGCAGATGGCTGACTGCAGGGTCGAAGAGCCGAAGAACCTTGAAGAGCAGGCTATGAACCTTATCGGTAAGGATATCTATGAAAAGCTCGTTAAGGGATATACCGAGAAACAGTGGGGCCGTAAGGCTACAGAGCTTCCGGGATTCATCATCAAGCGTCTGCCTGTAAGACTTACATACGACAATAACTACTTTAACGATACATATCAGGGCATCCCGATCGGAGGCTATACAAAGCTTGTTGAGAATATCCTCGAGGGTATCGAAGTCCGCCTGGGCGTTGACTTCCTGAAGAACAGGGAAGAGCTGGAGAATCTCGCAGACAAGATCGTCTATACGGGAATGATCGATGAGTACTACGACTACTGCTTTGGCGAGCTTGAGTACAGATCATTGAGATTTGAGACGGAGATCATGCCGGACGTTGATAACTATCAGGGTAATGCTGTCGTTAACTACACGGATTCCGAGACTCCTTACACCAGGATCATCGAGCACAAGCACTTTGAGTTCAACACATGTAAGGGAACCGTTGTATCCCGTGAGTATCCTGCTACCTGGAAGAAGGGCGATGAGCCTTACTATCCGATGAACAACGACAAGAATAATGACCTTTATCAGAAATATGCAAAAAAAGCCGAAGAGGACAACAAGGTCATCTTCGGCGGAAGGCTCGGAAAGTATAAGTATTACGACATGGATGATACCATCGAAGTCGCGATCAACGACTATAGAGCACTTTAAAGGTCGATGTCGATAAAGATCGGGCAGTGATCCGATCCCATAATGTCGGACAACATATTTGATTCCTTAACTTTGGATCTGAGAGCGTCGGTAACGAAGAAGTAGTCAATTCTCCAGCCGACGTTTCTTTCGCGCGCTTTTGTCTTATAGGACCACCAGGTATAAGCCTCGGCCTTGTCCGGATAAAGCATCCTGAAGGTATCCGTAAGTCCCTTCTGCTCGAAAATATCCATATACGCACGCTCCTCAGGAAGAAATCCCGATATCTTGGAATTAGCCTTCGGATTACTTAAGTCGATCTCCTTGTGGGCGGTGTTGACGTCGCCGCAGCAGATGACTTGAACGCCGTCCTTTAAGTGCTTTTGGACTCTGTCCAGGAAGCAGTCATAAAACTCCAGCTTGAACTTAACGTACTCGTCGCCTCTGCCTCCGTTAGGGAAGTAGATGTTGTACAAAACGAATGAACCGAAGTCCAGCATGATGCTCCTTCCTTCGTGATCGAACTTGTCGACGCCGAATCCGTACTCGATATTTTTCGGCTCGAGTTTTGTATAGACTGCTGTTCCGGAGTATCCTTTTCTCTCGGCACTGTAGAAGTAGCTTTTGTAGTCACCGATCTTTGTTATATCTTCGGAGAGCTGGTCGATGTTGGCCTTTGTCTCCTGAATGCACATGATGTCAGGCGCGTTTTCGAGCAAGACATCTTTGAAACCCTTGCCTGCGACTGCCCTTATTCCGTTTACGTTCCAACTGATTATCTTCATGGTGTTGTACCTTCTTAATTGCTTGATGACAGTATTCTACAATAGTTTGGGTGTTTTATATATACAAGAATGAAGATGTGATATAATCACTCCAAATTGCTTTTTTAGGAGAAGGGTATGAAATCTTTAAGAAAGATCACGGCGATAGCACTTACTGCTGCCATGACGGCAAGCTTCGCTGCTTGTAATTCAAAACAGACACAGGAAACTTCAGTAACAAGTGAAACTTCAGTTATAAATATCGAGACCGGTGCAACGGGAGAGACATCTGCTTCCGGTGCCGAGACTCAGATCACCAATGAGAACGGTGAATTCCTTATTGACGGTGAGACTTTCGAGGAAAGATACGGAAGCCAGCTCGGATCATATCTTAATCATCAGTACACTTTTGATGACATTAAGATCCCTCAGGAAGAATCAAATTACTACATGATCCATCAGTTCGTAGAGTTCAACAATATGGCAAAGGGCGGTTATGATCTGCCTTTGACGAGTGAAGGTCTTGTCGATCTGTCATATGAATTCTCCGACGGACTCGATGTTGAAGGATACGATATCACGAACGTGGGAGATATGATGAAGTCCTATGCAGAAGTTTCTATCGCATGCACATATATCTGCCTCGATCTGGGTAAGGAATACGGTATCGAGATATCTGACAGAACATACAGCAAGACAGAAGATCAGATTGAAGTAGTAAGGACTCTTGCTACTGATTCAGGCCTTACGCTTGATCAGTTCTTGTCTGTTAACTACGGTCCGGGATTCACGGAGCAGGATTTCAGGGATATCCTCATCAACTATTACTACTATGAGGATTTTGTGGATGCTTATCCGATCCCTGAAGATCTTACAGAGGTTCCGTCTGTTGTTCATGCTCTCTTTGAGGCAAGGGAAGGACTTACGACTCCTGACGAGGATACAGCTGCTTATAATTCGGCATCCGAATTCCTTGCTTCATGTATGACAACTGACGATATCATGACAAAGGGCACCAAGCTCGCTGAAGAAAAGATCGTTGCCGAGTGTGCACAGTACCAGGTAGTCAAAGGTAAGTTTGTTAAGGAATTCCAGGATTGGGCGTACGATGAGACCCGACAGGTCGGCGATATGGGTATCGTTAAGACATCATTCGGTTATCACGTCATGGGATTTTTGGGAATGGAGCCTCTGAGCGACGAGGAGAGAAAATATCTCGCAAGTGAGCTCGCCAGTGATGAGATATATTCTGTTTTCTATGCCGAAGTACATGATTTCGGAACAGATGATGAATATTCCGATCCTGTTCCTGTAGTAGGTGAAACAGTTGAGACTGAAGAGACGGTTGTTGAATCGCTCCAGCTCGACGAGAACGGAAATATCATAATCGAGACTACTGCCACGGATCCTGCACTTAAGATCGGTGCTGATAAGGAGAGCAAGGGCGTTATGGTCACCAGGATCATTGCTGCCTGTGTCGGTGGCGTAGCTATATTCGCGATAATCGGTCTTATCATCGCAACTATTGCAGGTGACAAGAAGAAGAAGGATGAAGAAACTGACGACGAGACTGAAGATTTTTCTGAGGAGACAATTAAGGCTGAGCCTAAACAGGAGAAGAAAGAAGACTGATAACTCCTGAATAAAAGGAAGAACGATGGAGAGCTATAAGAAAGCCAAGACCAAAAACGGAATATCACGCGCTGTGGTCTTTGCGGTCGCGATTTTGGTGCAGATCGCATGGCTTGCGGTCATGCTCATTTTCCTTCAGGGTTATTTCTCCTTTGTATCCGTTGCTTTCTCGATCATAGCGGTCATCGTTGCGCTTTATGTTTTCGGAAAGAATATGAATTCGGCCTTTAAGTTTCCGTGGCTCATACTTTTGCTGGCGGTTCCTATCGTGGGACTTACTTTGTACTTCGTAACGGGTCACTCGGAACTTAACAAGAGGCAGATCAGGCGCTTCAACAGTGTGGCTGATTGGATAAGGTCGCTGGGCGAAGCCTGTAATCACGATGATGCGAGCTTCAAGAACAAGGATCTTTCCATAGAGAATCAGTCCAGATATATTTCCAATGTTGCACATTATCCGGCACATTTCGGAAGTGAGGTTACTTACTTTTCCGAGGCTGTCGACTGTATGAAGGACATTATCGCAGAGGTCGGAAAGGCGAAGAAGTTCGTTTTCCTTGAGTATCATGCGATAGAGAACTCTGCTTACTTTGTTAAGCTCGCGGACGTTTTGGAGCAGAAGGTCAAGGAAGGCGTTGAAGTGCGCCTTATCTATGACGAGATCGGAAGTATGGTCTTTATCAACCGCGACTTCGTTAAGAACATGAAGCACCGCGGCATCAACTGCAGGATCTTTAATCCGATCGCACCGACCATCAACGTTCTCATGAACAACAGAGACCACAGAAAGATCACCGTCATTGACGGCGTTGTAAGCTATACCGGCGGATTTAACCTTGCTGATGAGTATTTTAACCTTGTCTCGCCGTATGGTTATTGGAAAGACACGGGCGTTAAGATCAGGGGTAAGGCATCCCAGAATCTTACGACGATCTTCCTGGAGATGTGGAACCAGATCAAGCAGACTGATACCGTGGATCAGATCAAGGATTTCCTCGAGTCTTCTGATCTTGCCGAGGACTTTGAGACCAGGGAACTGGTGCAGCCTTATGCCGATACGCCTCTTGATACCGAGTCTGTAGCAAGGAACGTATATCTTAACGTCATCTCCGCAGCAAAGAAGTACATCTATATCTCCACGCCTTACCTGATCGTAGATGATGAGACATCCGCGGCGCTCACTCTCGCAGCGGGGAGGGGAGTCGACGTAAGGATCTTGATCCCTGAGATCCCTGATAAGAAGATCGTTTACCGTGCGACGCTTTCCTACTCTACTCTCCTGGCGCAGAGCAACGTAAAGATCTATAAGTTCTCGGGCGGATTCAATCACGCCAAGCAGGTCGTCTGCGATGACGAGATCGCCTGCTGCGGCACTATTAACTTCGACTACAGAAGCCTTTATTTCCACTTCGAAAACGGAGTGTTGTTCACAAGTCCCGATGCGATCGCTTCAATGAAGAAGGATTTCATCGACACCTTTGCCAAGTCATCTGATGAGACTGAGAACTTTAAGCTTCGTATGAAGAGGAGAAATATCCTCTACGATAACATCATCCGACTTATTTCGCCTCTGTTTTGACGGTTACGAACACGTAGCCCAGGCCGTCTTCGCTTAGAACGACATCCTTGGAATCTTTTGGGATCTTTATCTCGTCTTTGGGCATCCTTCCTATGAGGTAGCCGTCATATTCGCTGTACTTACCGACTTCATAAAGCTCAGCATAATCTTCGAAAAGGCATCCCGACTCCTCGATTATCTTGCTGTGCGGAAGTCCCACATATCTTATGTGCCAAGGCTCATACTCAAAGCCCGTTATATCCTCGCCGCCGTACGGATATCTGATGATGAATCCGTAATCGTAGCAGTGATCGTTTACGAAGATCCCCGCATCACACTGGATAAAGCCCGCGCCTGCGAACTCTGAGATATATACGTCCAGCGCGAGTCCCGTCTGGTGCTCCGATGTTCCCGGAAGCGCCGCGATCTCAGGGCCTTCTTCCTCCAATACCCTTTGCTGGTCTTCGTAGCTTCTGTAGCTGCTCATGACATAGAGCTTGTCACCTGTCGTATCCATTACAGCTTTGGAGAGTTTAGAGTATGAATCGATGATGCAAGAGTTCATGAGGACCCCGGTATCCTTGTACTCGACGATGTCGGCAGGATAGTCCGGTTCGATGGTGTGGTCTTTGTTTACGAGAAGGAGGGACTGGTCGACGGTAAACTTTTTCGAAGCCTCCTCAAAGGTATATGTGTCATAAATGTCTTCCTCGGATTTACCCTTGGAACTTACCGAAGTAACGACTTTTTCTGCTGATCTGGCATTTCTCTTGTAGACGAATCTCGGGAGGAACCATATCTTCATTCCGACAAGGATGGCTCCTATGATCAGTAATCCCGTAAGAAGTTGCAATACCAGTTTTTTCATTGTTTTTTCCTCTGTCAAAAGTATAATTGAACTATAGTCAAATAGTCTTTTTACTGCAATGGTCTATGGAAAACATTAAAAGAGTTTTAGAGCTGAGAAAACTGTCTCTCACATCATCCGAAGAGCAAGAACTTGAAGCATCCCTCGAGCAGATGCTGTTCTTTGTCGAGACGATAAAAGATTTCAGGAGCGGCGGTCATATCGACCTCCGAAGTTCCTGCGCTGTTCCCCGGACCGAATTCTCGTATGAGCCTTCCATGAGATGCGGCAAAGACATCTTCAACGCGTTCATTGGTATATACGAATCAGCCCCCGACTCTGTTTCCGTCAAGGACAACATTCTCGTAAAAGGCCTTCCTTGTACGGCCGGTTCTTTTATGCTCGAAAACCATATCGCAGCATACGACGCTGACGCCGTCACCCGCCTCAAAGCCGCAGGACTTAAGATCTGCGGCAAGACCAACATGGATGAATTTGCCATGGGCGGCGCATCTCTTACGTCATTTACGGGCCCCGTCAAAAATCCTTACAACAGCGAGCTTATCGCGGGCGGCTCATCAGGCGGCGCCGCAGTTTCAGTTGCTTCCGGCCTTTGCCGCTATGCGCTTGGCTCTGATACCGGCGGATCACTTAGGCAGCCCTGCGCCTTTATGGGGCTTACGGGCCTGAAACCAACATATAACAACGTGTCGCGTCACGGACTTATCGCCTATGCGTCGTCCTTTGATCAGATCGGACCGATCTGCCGTAACGCCCGCGACACTAAGTACATTTTCGGTATCATATCGGAGGGAAGATACAAAGCTGCCCCTTCTGACCGCGTGAGACTTCTGGTCCCGGACAATCTCATAGCGATGTCCGATGACAGGGATAGGATCATGGATTCCCTTGGTCTTTACGGCGCCTCGGAGATCTGTCACTTCGACCTTCCTTATATAGACGTGTTGCTTTCCTGTTATTACATAATCGCCTGCGCCGAGGCTTCTTCGAATCTCGGACGCTACGACGGCGACAGATACAAGGACAGGAGCGAAGGCTTCGGCTTCGAGGTCAAAAAGAGGATCAGCCTCGGAAACTTCGTCCTCTCCAAAGGTTTTTACGACGAGTACTACATGCGTGCCAAGCGTGCCGCTTCTGAGATAACGTCTCTTATAAACGGCATCCTTACTCCGGGATCCGTTATCTTCATGCCGGTTACTTACGGCGCCGCGCCGAAGGTATGCGACTACGACAAAGATCCGCTCCGGAAGTACTCGGATGACGTATTTACGGTGCTTTCCAATATCACGGGACTTCCGTCCATAACGTTCCCGATAGGGCTTAGATCCGATGGTTCTCCTGTAGGTATCCAGCTCATGGGCGAATCAGGTTCTGAGGAGCTTCTTCTTAAGATCGCCATGAAGGCGAGAGGTGAAGACCATGTATGAGACCGTGATCGGACTGGAGGTCCACGTTGAACTTAAGACCGACGGCAAGCTCTTCTGTAAGTGCAAGAACCGCTTCGGCGACAAGATAAACACCAACTGCTGCGAGATCTGTACCGGCCTTCCGGGCGCGATCCCCGTATTTAACGAGGAGTGCCTGATCCCCGCAGTTAAGACGGGCCTTATCCTTAACTGCAAGATCTCGGAGAAGACCCGCTTTGACCGTAAGAACTATTTTTATCCCGATCTTCCGAAGGGCTATCAGATATCCCAGCTCTATGAGCCGTTTGCTACAGACGGCCATATCGACCTTCCGAGATCCGGCAAGACAATAAGGATCCGTGAAGTCCACATGGAAGACGACGCCGCCAAGCTGATGTACGAGGACGGCAGGACCGTGGTCGACTACAACCGCTGCGGAGTGCCGCTTGTGGAGATCGTTACCATGCCTGATTTCAGGACCTCTGACGAAGTTACCGAGTTCATGGAGATCCTTCGTAAGGACCTCCGTGCCGCGGGCGTCACTGACGGCAGGCTCGAGCAGGGGTCCATGAGAGCCGACATCAATCTTTCCGTTCGAAAAGAAGGGGAGAACTTCGGAACCAGGACCGAGACCAAGAACATGGCATCCTTCAAGGCCATAGCCAAAGCGATCGAAGAGGAGACAAAGCGTCAGATATCCGTTCTCGAGAAAGGCGGCAAGGTTTCTCAGCAGACCATGCGTTTTGACGAAGAGGCCTTAAGTATCGAAGTTATGAGGACCAAGGAAAACAGCGACGACTACAAGTATTTTCCTGATCCCGATCTTCCGTACATAACCATAAGCGAAGAGTTTTCGAGAAAGATAAGAGATATGATCCCGGAACTGCCGTCTCAGAAGGAGCGAAGGTTTTCGGAGGAATTCGGCCTGAGGGACGAGGATGCGAAGGTCATCTGCCGAAGTGACGATGTGGCGGATGTTTTCGAGAAGGCGGCGAAGATATCGGGACTTAATGAAGAGACCGCTAGCCTCCTTCTTACGCATATCGCGTCTTCGGAGAAACTGCCGGCACCGGAGGCTTTGGCGAAGACCGCAATGCTCATGGCGGGCGGCAAGATCAGCGCGGGAATGGCAAAGACCCTTCTTACGGAGGTGTCGGAGACGGGCGAAGACCCTGACGAATATGTTGAAAAGAGGGGCTTTATAAGGATCACCGACGACGGACTTATCGCGGACGCAGTAGATAAAGTCCTCGCTGACGGCGATAACGCCAGGGCAATAAGCGACTTTAAGTCGGGCAAGGACAAGGTGCTGGGCTTTCTGGTGGGGAAGGCCATGCGCGAACTTAAGGGCAGGGGCGACGCGGAGAAAGTAAGACTGATACTTTTGAACAAACTTGTTGGAGATATTGACGGATGATGTATAATAGGTAATTATCTATAAAGACTTATTTTGATAGTTATGTTTCTTTTTATTAGGAAAGGATAGGAGACTAAAGTGCCTGACGGCGTGTTAAAGATCATATTGGATCTTCTGGTCGTATTTATTTTTATCTTGATCAATGCCTTCTTCGCAGGAACGGAGATGGCGGTTATTTCGCTTAACGATGCTAAGATGCACAAGATGGCCGAGGACGGCAACAAACGTGCAAGAAGAATACTTAAGTTCATAGACAATCCGGGAACATTTTTGGCTACGATCCAGGTAGGAGTTACCCTCGCGGGATTCTTATCATCTGCTTTTGCTGCCAACAATTTCTCGTCCCTTATCGCGGGCGCCGTCGATCCGAAGGGCGTTCACTCATGGATCCATCCGCTGGCTACGGTACTTATCACCGTGGTGCTTTCTTACTTCTCCCTCGTTTTGGGCGAGCTCGTTCCGAAAAGGATCGCTCAGAAATATCCTGAGAAGTGGTCATTCGCGGCAGCGGGCATCGTAAGGGCATTCGGTATCCTCGCGACCCCGTTCGTTAAGTTTCTTACTGCTTCCACCAATGCCATCTTAAGACTTCTGAGGATCGATCCTAAGAGCAAGGACAAGGAAGTTACGGAAGAAGAGATCAGGATGATGGTCGACGTCGCATCCGAGTCCGATTCCATCGAGGACAGCGAGAAAGAGATGATCGAGAAGGTCTTCGAGTTCAACGACAAGGAAGTCTCCGAGATCATGACCCACAGAAAGAAGATCATATCCCTTGACGAGGATTCCCCATACGACGAGGTCATCAAGATCGCGAGAAACGAGAAGTACACACGTATCCCTGTCTATCATGACACCATCGACGACATCGTGGGCATCCTTCACATCAAGGACCTTCTCGGTATGTCCGAAAACGATATCAAGAACTTCAAGCTTTCCAAATACACCCGTGAGCCTTTGTTCGTGCACGAGACCAAAAAGATCTCAGCTCTGTTTAACGAGATGAAGACCTGCGGCATGCAGATGGCAGTCATCGTTGACGAGTACGGCGGAACAATGGGTATCGCCACCATCGAGGATATGGTCGAGGAGATCGTCGGCAACATCTCCGACGAGTTCGACGAGGAAGAGCAGGAGTGCATCAAGCTTTCCAACGGCGACCTTATCGTAGCAGGCGACATGACCCTGTCAGACCTCGAGAACGAGATCGACATCGAGCTCACGGATGATGAATACGACACCATCGCAGGACTTGTCATCCAGCTTCTGGACAGGATCCCGGAAGAGAGGGAAAAGCCTACAGTAAGTTATAAGAACCTGGACATCAAGGTCCTTCAGGTTCAGGAGCGTACCATCTCCAAGGTTCTTATCCATATAAATCCTATCGTGGAAGATGAAGAAGAAGAGGAAGATGACGAGAAAGAAGAATGAGAAACTTAAGTACAAATGCGTACTTTACGATTTTGACGGCACGCTTGCTGATTCCGTTCCGCTCATAATCCTGAATCAGCAGATGGCATACGAAGAGGTCATGGGTCACTGCCCGAGGACCGAAGACGATCTTCGAAGCTACATAGGGCTTCCGCTGGTTGACACCTTCGCCATGCACGACAAGGAAACGGCCGATAAGCTCCTTGAATCCTACTTAAGGATCAATCTCGAACTTCTTCATAAGGACATGATCCCCCTTTTCGACGGCGTCGAGGAAGAACTTTGTAACCTTAAGAAAATGGGCGTCCTTCAGGGGATAATGAGTGCGAAAAGGCGCACGTCCCTTGATATAACACTGAACCTTAAGGGTTATTCGGACTTTTTCGATCTTCTGGTAACAAAAGAAGACACAGAAAAGCACAAACCCGATCCCGAGCCATATCTATACTGCGCGAAAAAGCTCGGCATCAAGCCTTCGGAGATGATCTACGTGGGCGACGCGAAGGGAGACATCCTGGGAGCGCAGAACGCAGGCGTCGATTCCGTCTTCGTCGAATGGAGCCGGATGCCCAGGGAAGAGATATTGGAACTTAAGCCTACCTATGTAATAAAGGAAATGAAAGAGCTTTCTTGCATTATTTCCGGCGGCGAATTATAATGGTTAGTGCTTTTTTGCAAAGAATACGTTTTGGAAAAGGATGGTTTGACATATGGCAAACTCTAAGAAAGTGAGCAAAGGCCTTAACTCAAAGACTAAGAGCAAGGTGATTTTGGGTGTTTGTATAGCACTTCTTATTTTGATCGTCGGAGGCTACTTTGTTTACTACACAGGTCTTCCTGCAAGAATTATTCCTGCTGTTAAGATCGTTGAAACAGTAGACGGTAAGGAAAAGACAATAGGCAAGATCTATACACCTGAGTTGACCTATTATAAGAATCAGATCCTTTCCATGTATGCGATGTACGGTATGGACAGCGACACTTACCTCAAGACTGTTAACGAAGCAACAGGTAAGACAAACAACCAGCTCATGCTCGATTCCGCAGCAGAGCAGATCGTCAGCATCCGTTACGTATGTGCTATGGCTGAGAAGGACCCGGGCTTCGTTTCCGGTGCCAACAGATATGCAGAGTACGAGCTCTACATGGCTGAACTCCGTGCCAAGAACAACAACTTCCCTACAGTAGGTCAGTTCCTTGCTGCTCAGTACGGTTCAGGTATGACACCATCCATCTACGTTAACATCATGAAGGATCAGGCTATGGCTCAGGAGTACCAAGAGTACCTGAAGCAGACATCTTTCATCCCTTCGGATGAGGAGATCCAGGCTATCTATGATGAGAACCCTGATATGTACATGCACTTGGATTACAACTGGTTCTACTTCAGTAAAGAAGCTTACCCTGACCACGTTGCAGCTGCAGAGGCTGTTAAGGCCGCAGCAGGTGATTCCGTTACATTTAACTCCGCAGTCTTGGAGCAGATGGGTGAAGATATTGCCGCTTCTACAGGATTCAACGTTCAGGCAAACTCAACATATGTTGAGGGTGCGACTAAGGCTGAGATGACAGGCAATGCATTCCCAGAAGATATGAACCAGTATCTCATTAACGCTGATAACCAGGGCAAGGCAGAGGTCTTCACTACAGATAACGGCAGTTACGTAGTTCTTCCTATCAGAGTTTACCAGGCTACAGACCTCGTTTACTCCTACAGAAAGATCGTTCTCAACAACGTTGACGTAGGATCCAATGATACGGAATTCGAGCAGGATGAACTCCTCAAGGGTATCGAGAAGACAGAGAAGAAGGCTAACGACCTCATCGCTACCATCACAGATGAAGAGTCCTTCATCAAGGCAGTCAAGGAGAACACAGAGAGCTACGACGATATCGCTACATCAGGATACGTAAACGGCGTTCTCACAGCTCAGTTCACATCTGACACTGTTTCCGAGAACGACAAGAAGCTCGGTGAGTGGCTCCTCGATCCTAACAGAAAGCACGGTGACATGATCGCCATCAAGTCTTACAGTAACAGAATGGTCTACATCTATTTCTTCGACGAGGCTTGTGAGTCCTGGAAGAACGAGATCAGAAATCAGATCATCGCCGAGAAGGCCAGCCAGTGGTCCGTTACTGATGCATCCACATCATCCTGGGTACCACAGATCAACTATGACGTAGCAGACAAGCTTGCTTACTACGCTTCATAAGGTCTTTTTCGAAAAAGATAACAAAACGCCTCCGATGAGCAAAGAAAAAACTTTTTGCCCCGGAGGCATTTTTTTGTTGACATATATTGACCTCACGAGTATAATTTTTTAATGCGTCATATTGTAATAGGGGAACTATGCCCTTTTTACTTGACGAAACCGATTTTTTGTGCTATCGCACGCGTTTTCGGTGAATAGCGAAGGCCGCTAAGAGACCTTTGTCTCTGAAGCTTAATACTCGAGAGGTGATGTGTTAATGGTTCGTTCCATCAAACAGGGCAAGACCGAGCGTATGTCCTATTCTCGTATCGACGAGGTAATCGAAGTACCAAATCTCATTGAAATCCAGAAGGATTCTTACGACTGGTTCATGAATGAAGGTATCTACGAAGTTTTCCAGGAGATCTCCCCGATTACAGACTCACAGGGTTTGTGGGAAGTTTGGTTCATGGACAGGGAATTCGATGCAGAAAACCCTATCTGCGGACTTGATGAGTGTAAAGAGAAAGACAGCAACTATGCTGCTCCTTTGCGTATCAATCTCCGTTTACGTAATACACAGACAGGCGAGATCAAGGATTCTCCTGCATATGTAGGTGATTTCCCGATCATGACAGATCACGGTACGTTTATCATCAATGGTGCCGAGAGAGTTATCATCAGTCAGATCGTCCGTTCACCGGGAGCTTACTTCGGAACAGCTTACGGTAAGCTCGGCAAACTTGAATACACATCACAGATCATACCTAACAGAGGAGCTTGGCTTGAGCTCGAGGAAGACGAGAACGGTGTTATCAGCGTTCGTGTCGACCGTGCCCGTAAGTTCCCTCTCACGATCTTCCTCCGTGCATTGGGTCTTAACTCCAACGAAGAGATCCTCGAGATGTTCGGCGATGAGGAAGGTCTCCGTATCACAATGGAGAAGGATTCCTGCAAGAACAGAGCAGATTCCCTCGCAGAATTCTACAAGAAAGTCCGTCCGGGCGAGCCTGTAAGCGTTGAAGCTGCAGAGAACCACCTGAACGCACTCTTCTTCGATTCAAGAAGATACGATCTTGCAAGAGTCGGTATCTACAAGATCAACAAGAAATTGAGCCTTGCTGCAAGAATCGCAGGCCACAAGGCAGCTCAGGACATCATCTCTCCTGACGGTGAGCTCCTCCTCAAGAAGGACGAGATCATCTCCAAGGACAAGGCACAGGAGATCGAGGATTCCGGCATCGACCATATCGACGTATATCCGATCATCAAGATCGGTGATACCGTTAAGATCTCAGAGCAGGCACTCCGTGTTATCGGTAACGGCCGTGTAGACGCTCAGAAGTTCATCGAGTCCAGCTTTGCGAAGAAGGACCTCAAGGGCTTCGACATCGCTGATACAAAGATCAACGAGCGCGTTCTCGGTAAGGTGCTCCGTGAGATCATCACAGACATCCGTGACAACTGTAAGAAGACTGAGTACGCTCAGAAGCTTACACTCGCACTTAACGAGAGAAAAGCAGACCTTATGCCTAAGAACCTCGTAGTAGACGATATCATCGCTATGGTATCCTACTTCATCGGTCTTCGTTACGGTGTAGGCAGCATCGACAATATCGACCACTTGGGTAACCGTCGTATCCGTTCCGTAGGAGAACTTCTCCAGAACCAGATGCGTCAGGGTATGGCTCGTGTCGAGAAGAACGTTCGTGAGAGAATGGCAGCTATCGACGAGAATGAGGCAGAGAAGGTTACAGCACCTAGCCTTGTTAACACACGTCCTTTGAGCGCTTCCTTCAGAGAGTTCTTCGGATCTTCACAGCTCTCCCAGTTTGGTGACCAGCAGAACCCTCTCGCAGAGCTTACTCACAAGAGAAGACTTTCTGCTTTGGGACCTGGCGGACTTTCCAGAGACCGTGCTTCCTTCGAAGTTCGAGACGTACACTCATCCCACTACGGACGTATGTGTCCTATCGAGACACCTGAAGGACCGAACATCGGTCTTATCACATCACTTGCAACTTATGCACGTGTCAACCGTTACGGTTTCATCGAGACTCCTTACCGTCGTTACGATAAGGAAGCAGGCGTCGTAACAGCTGAAGTTGAATACATGACAGCTGACAGAGAGGACCTTTACAACATCGCTCAGGCTAACGAGCCTTTGGATGAGGACGGCAAGTTCATCGGTAAGAAGGTTGTCTGCAGACACCTCGATAAGTTCCTCGAAGTATCACCTAACGAAGTTGACTACATGGACGTATCTCCTAAGCAGCTCGTATCCGTTTCTACAAGCCTTATTCCGTTCCTTGGAAACGACGATGCTAACCGTGCTCTCATGGGCTCGAACATGCAGCGTCAGGCAGTACCTCTTATCAAGCCTGAAGCACCGATCATCGGTACAGGTATGGAGTATCGTGCAGCTAAGGACTCCGGTGTTTGTAAGGTTGCAAAGAACAGCGGTGTTGTTAAGTTTGTAGCAGCTGATTATATCGAGATCGAGCGTGAAGACGGCGGTATCGATACATATAAGCTCTCCAAGTACCAGAGATCCAACCAGAGCAACTGCATCAACCAAAGACCTATCGTTGCTATCGGTGAGCAGGTCAAGGCAGGCGACGTAATCGCTGACGGTCCTGCAACAGATAACGGTGAGCTTGCTCTCGGTAAGAACGTTCTTATCGGATTCATGACCTGGGAAGGTTACAACTACGAGGATGCTGTCTTGATCAATGAGCGCATCGTTCGTGATGATGTATATACTTCTATTCATATTGAAGAGTACGAGTGTGAAGCTCGTGATACAAAGCTCGGACCTGAAGAGATCACTCGTGAGATCCCTAACGTAGGTGACGATGCTCTCACAAACCTCGACGAGAACGGTATCATCCGTGTCGGTGCTGAGGTAAGAGCAGGTGACATCCTCGTCGGTAAGGTTTCTCCTAAGGGTGAGACAGATCTTACGGCTGAAGAGAGACTTTACAGAGCTATCTTCGGTGAGAGAGCAAGAGAAGTCCGTGATACATCACTTCACGTACCTCACGGTGAGTCCGGTGTTGTTGTAGACGTTAACGTCTTCACAAAGGAGACAAACCCGAACCTTAAGAATTCAGTTAATAAGCTCGTAAGAGTATATGTAGCACAGAAGCGTAAGCTCTCTGTCGGTGATAAGATGGCCGGTCGTCACGGTAACAAGGGTGTCGTTTCAAGGATCCTCCCTGAAGAAGATATGCCTTTCCTCCCTGACGGTACTACACTCGATATCGTACTTAACCCTCTCGGTGTTCCTTCACGTATGAACATCGGTCAGCTCCTCGAGGTTCACCTCGGACGTGCTGCCCGTGCACTCAACTGGAAGGTAGCAACACCTGTTTTCGATGGTGCAAACGAGAATGACATCGTTGAAGCATTCCAGCTCGCAGGCATCGATAAAGACGGTAAGACGATCCTTTATGACGGACGTACAGGTGAGCCATTCGAGAACAGGATCACAGTCGGCGTCATGTACTACTTGAAACTCCATCACCTTGTCGATGACAAGATGCATGCACGTTCTATCGGACCTTATTCTCTCGTTACTCAGCAGCCTCTGGGTGGTAAAGCTCAGTTCGGTGGTCAGAGATTCGGAGAGATGGAGGTTTGGGCCCTCGAGGCTTACGGCGCTGCTCATACTCTCCAGGAGATCTTGACAGTCAAGTCGGATGATATCGAAGGCCGTTCCAGAACTTACGATGCGATCATCAGAGGCAACAATGTTCCTGCAGCAGGCGTACCTGAGTCATTCAAGGTATTGATCAGAGAGCTCCAGGCACTCGCACTCGACGTAAGGATCTACTCCGGCGAGAACGAGTACGACATCCAGAAAGAGTCTGATGACGATTCTAACCTTATCGAAGTCAACGAAGAGACAAGAAAGGCTTTCGCAGCAGCAGTTCCTGATGCAGAAGACATTCTTGCAAACGGCTTTGTTGAGACCGACGAGACAGGTGACATCCTCGAAGAGGATTTCGAAGCGTCGGATGAGGAATAATTAAGTAAGTTCAGTGTGTTCTTTGAGTCTTTTCGAAAAGACTTAAAGGTAAATGGAAGGAGACTTCGTATATATGTTTGAAACAAGTCATTTTGAGTCAATCGGCATTAAGCTTGCATCACCTGAGGTCATCAAGGGATGGTCTTACGGTGAGGTTAAGAAGCCTGAGACAATAAACTATCGTACTCAGAAGCCTGAGACGGATGGTCTTTTCTGCGAGAAGATCTTTGGACCTATGAAGTCCTGGGAATGTCACTGCGGAAAGTATAAGAAGATCCGTTATAAGGGCATCATCTGTGATCGATGCGGTGTTGAGGTTACAAAGAACACTGTTCGTCGTGAGCGTATGGGTCACATCGAACTTGCTGCTCCTGTATCCCACATCTGGTACTTCAGAGGTATCCCAAGCAGAATGAGCCTCTTGCTTGATATCCCTCCGAAGACACTCGAGCGTGTTCTCTATTTCGCTTCCTACATCGTTATCGACGGTGGCGAGACAGACCTCGTTAAGGGTCAGACTCTCGAAGAAGCAGAATATCGTGAGTATGTAAGTAAGTACGGCAAGCGCGCATTCGATGCAAGAATGGGTGCTGAGGCTGTTAAGATCCTCCTTAAGCAGGTAGATATCGATACACTTGCAGAGGAGCTCGACGAAGCAAGAAAGAATTCTTCCGGCCAGAAGAAGGCCAGAATCATAAAGAGACTCGAAGTTGTTGAGGCTTTCAAGAACTCCGGCAACAAGCCTGAGTGGATGATCCTTGACGTACTTCCTGTTCTTCCGCCTGAGATCCGTCCTATGGTACCTTTGGATGGTGGACGTTATGCTACATCCGACCTTAACGATCTCTACAGAAGAGTTATCAACAGAAACAACCGTTTGAAGAAACTCCTCGACCTCGGTGCTCCTGACATCATCGTCAGAAACGAGAAGAGAATGCTCCAGGAAGCTGTTGACTCCCTCATCGACAACGGAAGAAGAGGACGTGCCGTAACAGGTTCCACATCAGCTACAAACAGCAGAACACTTAAGTCTTTGACAGACATGCTCAAAGGTAAGCAGGGTCGTTTCCGTCAGAACCTCCTCGGTAAGCGTGTTGACTATTCCGGTCGTTCCGTTATCGTCGTAGGACCTGAGCTTAAGATGCACCAGTGCGGTCTTCCTAAGGAAATGGCTCTCGAGCTCTTCAAGCCTTTCGTAATCAAGAGACTTGTTGAAGACGGACATACAGCTAACATCAAGACAGGTCGTCGTATGGTAGACCGTGCAAACGCTATCGTATGGGATATCCTGGAAGACGTTATCAAGGATCACCCGGTTATGCTCAACCGTGCTCCTACGCTCCACAGACTTGGTATCCAGGCATTTGAGCCTGTACTCGTAGAAGGTCGTGCTATCAAGCTCCATCCTCTCGTATGTACAGCTTTTAACGCCGACTTCGACGGTGACCAGATGGCTGTTCACGTACCTTTGTCAGCAGAGGCACAGGCAGAAGCAAGATTCCTCATGCTTTCTTCCAACAACCTCTTGAAGCCTCAGGATGGTAACCCTGTTACCGTTCCTACACAGGATATGATCCTCGGATGCTATTACCTTACTATCTCCCGTGAGGGTGCTAAGGGTGAGGGAATGGTATTCTCATCCATCGACGAAGCATACATGGCTTATCACGAGCACCAGATCGAGCTTCACTCCCAGGTCGGAATCCGTATCTCACGTGAGATCGACGGTGAGGAAGTTACAGGTATCGTTAAGTCTTCCTTCGGTCGTTTCATCTTCAACGAGATCATCCCTCAGGACCTCGGATACGTTGATCGTACAAAGCCTGAGAACAAGCTCGTTTTGGAGTGCGACTTCCTCGTTGGTAAGAAGAAGCTCGGCGATATCATCGCTCGTTCCATCAGAGTACACGGATCTGCTTCAACAGCTATCCTTCTCGACAGCATCAAGTCCTTGGGTTACAAGTACTCAACTATCGGTGGTATCTCCATCGGTGTTGCCGACATGATCGTTCCTGATATCAAGGAGAAGCTCGTTCACGAAGCTGAGAATAAAGTTGATTATGTTAACAAGATGTACGACAAGGGTCTCTTGAACGAGGACGGTCGTTACAAGGCAGTTATCACGATCTGGAATGAAACAACAAATACGATCACAGAAGCTCTCATCGCTAACCTCGGTGAGTACAACCCGATCAAGTTGATGGCTGATTCCGGTGCCCGTGGTTCCAAGCAGCAGATCAAGCAGCTCGCAGGTATGCGTGGTAACATGGCTGATACATCAGGTAAGACGATCGAGATCCCGATCAAGTCCAACCTCCGTGAAGGAATGAACGTTTTGGAGTTCTTTATTTCTTCCCACGGTGCTCGTAAGGCTCTTTCCGATACAGCTCTTAAGACAGCTGACTCCGGTTACCTTACACGTCGTCTCGTTGACGTTGCTCAGGAAGTTATCATCAGCGAAGAAGACTGCGGTACTGACGACTTTACATGGGTTAAAGAGATTGCTAACGTTGCTAACGAAGATAAGGCAGTTGTTAAGTCTTTGGCAGAAAGACTTACAGGCCGTTATGCAGCTGAGGATATTACAGACCTTCAGACAGGTGAAGTTCTCGTTAAGAGAAACGATCTTATCTATGCAGACATCGCTAAGAAGATCGAAGAGAGTGGTCACAAGAAGGTTAAGATCAGGTCCGTATTCGACTGCCGTTCCAGACACGGCGTATGTTCTAAGTGCTACGGCTTGAACCTCGCTACAGGTCTTCCTACAACAGGCGGTGAGGCAGTTGGTATCATGGCTGCTCAGTCAATCGGTGAGCCTGGTACACAGCTTACAATGAGAACGTTCCATACCGGTGGTATTGCTTCCGGTGACGATATTACACAAGGTCTCCCTCGTGTCGAGGAGCTCTTCGAGGCTCGTAAGCCAAAGGGTGAGGCTATCATGTCTGAGATCGACGGTACAGTCAGGATCGAAGAGGGTGCTAAGGGTAAAAGAGAGATCATCGTTACTGCAGCACCTGACAGCGAATTCCGCGATGAGGAAGGCAACATTATCACAGAGTGCCGTTATCCTGTATCTCTCCATGCAACTCTCAAGGTTGCAGACGGAGATGTCGTTGAGGCAGCTGATACACTTACAGACGGTACAGTTAACCCATCCGACCTCATGAAGATCAAGGGTGTTCGTGGTGTTCAGAAGTACATCGTTGGTGAAGTCATCAAGGTTTATCACCAGGGTGGTGTTACTATCAACGATAAGCACATCGAAGTTATCACACGTCAGATGATGAGACGTGTTCGTATCGACGATCCGGGTGAGACATCACTCATGACCGGTACAACAGTAGATCTTTTCGATTTCGAAGCAGAGAACGAGAAGGCAGAGGCAGAAGGCAAGACTCCTGCAACAGGAAAGAGACAGCTCCTCGGTATCACGAAGGCTTCCCTCTCCACAGACTCCTTCCTTTCCGCTGCATCCTTCCAGGAGACAGCTCGTGTACTTACAGACGCTGCTGTTAAGGGTAAGATGGATCCGCTCATCGGTCTTAAGGAGAACGTTATCATCGGTAACCTCATTCCTGCAGGTACCGGCGTTCAGAGATACAGAGATATCACAGCAGTTCCTGTTATCAGAGAGAACTGCGAAGTTATCACGGGTCACACTTATGATCCTTCTTCTTCCGAGGATGTTGAGGAGTTCGCAAATGACTATCTCTTGGACCTCATGGAAAAGGAGCGTCTTGAAGAAGATCAGGCTTTCTGATCTACTAATTGATTAGATTCATAGGGAGGCTCCGCTATATATAGGCGGAGCTTTTCCTTTTTTATCAGAATTAACATATTTGAGAGGATACAAAAACGACTAAGAATGTTTTTGACATACTGGAAGAACGCGGTTATATCTCGCAAGCTACACACAGGGACGAGCTTTCTTCCGGTATCCAGCTTGCTGATGCACTTGTTAAGGCCGGTATCGTTAAGTCCAAAGGTGAAGCAAAGCGCCTTATGGCTCAGAAGGGAATCTACCTTAATGATGTTGTTATCGAAGATCCTTTCTATACTCTTAAGAACGAGGATTTTACTGATTCAGAAGCTATCGTTCGTAAGGGTAAGAAGGTGTTTCACCGCCTGATGCTCAAATAATTTCGTTTATTTTGTTTGCAAAAAAACATTTGAATATCAAAAATTGCATTTTATCTATTAAAATATGCTATAACTGTGGTATTATAAACTTGCAAAAATGAATGGAGGTATTCATATGAAGAAGATTAAGGGTGTAGTTGCGGTTCTTCTTTTGACCGCTATGGTAGCTGGCTTTGCTGGTTGCGGAAGTGTAAAAGAGATTGCAGCAAAAGATTTTAAGAGCACAGTAAAGGATGTTCTTGATTGTGATAAAGAAGACATCTACGAGAACGAGTCAAAGGACTATACTTCTATCGATTATGAGGGTGAGGACTATGACAAGTATCGCGTTTCTTTCACAGAGTATGATGATGAAGAAGAAGCAAAGTATAGTTTCGAGTATTCTTTGATGCGTTATAACTTCCTTAAGTCACATGACGGTATCGAAGGTAAGATCAAGACTTCCAAGAACTATGTAGTTATGGACGCTGAGATTACTTCATCTTATGACGGAGACTCTAACGACAGATACGGTGGAGTTTATTTCACAGGTACAACAATAATCACTATCTACACAGATACAGGCAAGGACAAGGATAAGGATGTTATCGATGAATTGCTTGAAGAACTTGGCCTTCCTAAGCCAAGCAGAGCATAATTGCATGATGGAGGTTATTGAATTATGAAGAATATTAAGCGTTTTGTAGCAGTTGCACTTGTTGCTGTTATGGCAATGGGATTTGCAGGATGCGGTGTCAAGGAAATCGAAGAGAAGGATTTCAAGGACGTAGTTAAGGATATCATGGATGCTGACAAGGAAGATCTCCGTGAGTACGAAGGCAAGGAAACCGGCGTAGATTACATCGAGACAGAGTTGTACTATCGCGGTGAGGATTCCGATAAGTTCGATATCCAGTTCGTAGAGTATGAGGACGAAGAGGCAGCTAAGTATGCTTTCGACGAAGATTATGCTCAGATCAAGTTCATCAAGGATCACGATGGTGTTGACGGTAAGATCAAGATCTCCAAGAAGTACATCACATTCGATGCTGAGGTAGAGCCATACTATGATGCTGATACCCAGGACATCTATGGTGGCATTTACCTTGCAGGTCCATATATCTACACAATCCAGTGCTCATCCGGTAAGGATAAGGACAAGGATGTAGTAGACGATCTTCTTAAGGAGCTCGGTCTTCCACGTCCAAGCAGAGCATAAGCTTCTGAATAATGAAATATTCAAGACCTCGGACATGCGTCCGGGGTCTTTCTTTTTGCAAAGGACCAAAAAGGGAACATAAAATCTATTTACAAACATATGTTCGCGTTTTATAATTAGTCCACATATCCTGAGAAGGAGGACGATCGTATGAGCAATGTAATCGATAGATTTATGTATGACGGTACCATAGAAGGCTTTCTCACAGTTGTAAAGTATTGCATTGATCAGAAGGTCATGCCACGCCAGATAAAGCCTGAAGCTGTTGTGGGAAGAACGGCCGAATACGAACAATACAAATTCATAAGATCTGATTATATAGTAGCGGATAAGCTATATAAGTTTGTCGGAAGAAGATCGTCTGCTGAAGTTCAGCAGATGATAAGCGATCTGTTCCTTACCTGTATCCCAAATATGGAGATGGATCTTTTTATCATGATCTGTAAGGCTATAAAATACGGGGCTGTGATCGCAGAAGATTACCAGGACGAGCTTATGCGAAGGATCCAGTTTTCGATAAGAGACATGTACAGGGAAGCGGCATCTGTCCTTCACGGCATGAATATCTCCAGGATCGATAATGTTGCCTTTGCCGTGATCAATCCGAGAAACACGGTACTTCCGGTTATATTCAAGAGCATATTGAGAGATGAGACGTATGATGATGTGCTGGTATATGACAAGAGGCACAGGATGGTCCTTATAAGGATAGATGAAACGGATGTGATCCTTGATCTTACCAGAGTAAGGAATGCGGTTTTTGGGTCAGTGGATGAACTTTATAAGAATCTTTGGCCATACTTCAGAAGTGAACATGGTGCCGTGACACGTCAAGTGCACAAAGAAAAAGCCGATGAACTGTCTAAGCTTTGGTATATAGCAGTTTGATAATATGATATTATCTATACATAAAGATTTGACAATTAGGGTTTATGGAAGAAGAGGTGTTATCGGTGTTGAACTCTTCTGTTATCTTGATAGGAATGCCGGGTAGCGGCAAATCGACGGTGGGTAAGATGCTCGCGAGAGAACTTGCCGCGGATTTCTGCGATACAGATGATCTTATTACCCAAAGTACAGGTGAAAAGCTTCAGGAAACATTGGATAAAAGGGGCAGAGAAGGATTCCTTGATAAAGAGAGGAGAACACTTATGGAGTTTTCTCCTAAATCACCAATGGTTATATCAACAGGCGGAAGCGTTGTTCTCCACGAAGATGTAATGAAAAGACTCAAACAGATGGGTACTATTGTCTTTTTAGATGCAGATCTTCCTCTTATCAGAAAGAGACTGTGGAATCTTGATTCAAGAGGGATAGTCTTCAATGGAAATGATGAAGATATAATGACCGTATATAAAGAACGTGAACCACTTTACTATAAATATGCAGATATAAGAATACATATAAGACACAGACATGTTGGTGATATAGTAAAGGAGATAATGAGAGATCTTAGAAAAAGACAAGTTAATTGAATACTGCGGTAATATATAGTAGAATTCGTTTGAACAGCAATAATAAAGATGTTCAAGGTATGTTATAATTATGACAACGAATCAAGGTTGATTTGTATGCATAGTAATGGAGGACAGTTTATGAAGAACAAGAAATTATTGGCACTTTTGAGCTTGCTCATCGCAATCTCAATGTTGGGTGCGTCACTTACTGCATGTAGCAGCAGTAAGTCAAAGAAGTCCAGCAAGAAGTCTAAGGTCGAGGATGAGGACGACGAAGACGACGAGGATGAAGACGACGAAGACGACGAGGACGAGGATGACGAGGACGAGGATGACGACGAAGACGACGACGTTGATGACGACGAAGACGACGACGAAGACGACGATGATGACGACGATGATGACGACGATGACGACGACTTCGGCGGCGGAAACGGTTCTTCAAGTAATATCACAATAAACGAAGATGTTATCTATGATGACAACGACGTAAAAGTTTCAGTATCCGGCGTATCGTATGATGACTGGTACGGCACGCAGATCGAGTTCCTCATCGAGAACGGAACAGATGAAGATCTTAATTTCAATGCAAACTATGTTTTCATCAATGGATGTGTTTCTAACACTTACCTTTCTGAAGGTAGCGTAAGTGCCGGCAAGAAGACATATGCTAAGCTTGCACTCCGTGAAGACGAACTCGAAGATTACTACAACATCAAGAGTATCGGTAACATTCAGTTTGAGCTTTATGCAACAAACGATAATTGGGATTACATTGTAGATCACGAGATCATCACTCTTACAACAAATCTTAAGGCTGATGAGCCTTCATTTAATGCAGATGTAGTTCTTTACGATGCTGATGGAGTTTATATCGCAGCCAGATTCTCTCCTAGCGAAGGAGATTACGGATTCAATCAGGTTTATGTATACTGTGAGAATCATACCGATAATGAGTACTCATTCGGTGTTGACACATTGGATATTAACGGGTTTACGATCGGCGGTTGGTTGTATCTGACTCTTCCTGGTGACACAGTAGGCGTTGGAACGATCGGTATTTATGATTCTGATCTCGAGGATAACCACATTGATGAGATCGAAGAGATGCAGTTGTCAGTTTCCGTTCAGAACTATGATGATTGGCAGGATAAGTTCGTTACAGAGGTTGTAGACATTCCTGTATGATCACCGGTCAGATAATTAATCAGACATAACAAAGTCCCTGAGTTCTAATGAGCTCAGGGACGTATTATTTGTGTTGATCTTTGAATCGCAGGTTATTCTTCTTCCTCGCCGAATGCATCTCCGTAGATATCGAGCATCGGTTTTTGTTCAACGGTTACATCCAAATGGCCAGTCGGAGAAACCCAATCATAATCAGATGTTTTCGATAACCTGTAAGCAAAGGAAATATCTACGCTGTCAGGGAAAACATAATTATTGCTTTGCAGGATCAGTGGATTGTTAAGGTCATAAAGAAGAGTGATTCCCTTATGCGGGAGAATATCGAATCGAATTCCGGTATCAAGATTACCGTCTCCGAAAGAGAGAGTAGGAGTAATTACTCTCATATTCTTATCGGAATTGTTCATAGCAAATACTTCAAGGAAGTTTGCTTCTTCTGTCTCAACTATCTTGATGGAAGCAACGAGCAGTTCACTGTCTGCAACGACTGTGCCGCCTATAAGGGACGGAGTTTCGGTCTCGCCGAAGAAGTTAGTCTTTATCGTTACGAGATCTGTCTCGAACTGGACTGCCTCATTATCATTCAAAGCCTCGAATTTGACATCGATCGTACCGATATCCGTAATATTGAGGGTTGAAAGATCATCCAAGTTGACAAGACCATAATAGGTTTCCTTAGTATTCGCAGGAATATAGAGCTGTTCAGGGAGTTCCAAACGATACTCAATATCATTTACGAACATCTGAGTCATGGTCAAAGTGATGTTGTGCGTGGAATTATTCTCGACCCACAAAGCCAGAGCGTAATATGAGGCTTTGCCGTTATAGGTCATAAGCTCCTTGGCTGTGATGGATATGTTGTCCTGGTCATAGATTAAGGTATCCTTGATCTTCCATGGTGCTTCAGGGAATGCGCCGTACGAATAATCCTTATTGTCCATCGTCTCTTCAGTTTCTTCCTCAGTCTCTTCGGTTTCGTAGACACTCTTATACTCCTCGCCGGAAGGCCAAGTGGTATTAGGCTCGAAAAGAGCGGAGCATGAAGAAATCATAAAAGCGCATAAGACAGGAATAACAAACAGTCTGAGTTTTTTCATTTCTTTACCTCCTATGTATCTACGTGTAAGTATACAAAAAACTGCCTTGGTATCCAAGACAGTTTTTTGCGCAATATAAAATATTAATGATAACTTATTTTGTTTCTCTAATAACGTTTCTTCTGATCTTACCGCTGATCGTCTTAGGAAGCTCCTCAACAAACTCAACTACACGAGGATATTTATAAGGTGCGGTATTAGTCTTAACGTACTGCTGAACTTCTTTCTTGAGCTCATCGCTTGGTGTAGCCTTACCCGGAACGAGAACGATCGTTGCCTTAACGACCTGTCCTCTTACACCCTCAGGGTCAGGCGTAGCAGTTACTGCGCACTCGAGAACGTATGGAAGCTCCATGATGACACTCTCGATCTCGAAAGGTCCGATACGGTAACCGGAAGACTTGATAACATCGTCGACACGACCGACATACCAGATGTAACCTTCCTCATCCATCCATGCAGTATCACCTGTATGGTAGTAGCCGTCATGCCATGCTTCGTCTGTCTTTGCCTGATCTCTGTAGTATCCGAGATAAAGGCCGCAAGGGATCTTGTTACTGGTCTTTACACAGATCTCACCTGTTACGCCGGGCTTACATTCGTTGCCGTCCTCATCGAGGATGTGGATATCGTAGTAAGGGTTAGCCTTACCCATGGAACCGAGGCGGATGGAAGAACCTACGAGGTTACCGATAGCAAGCGTAGTCTCAGTCTGGCCGAAGCCCTCCATGAGTCTGATACCCGTTGCCTTCATGAACTGGTTAAATACCTCAGGGTTTAAAGCTTCACCTGCAACCGTTGCATACTTAAGGGAAGACAGATCGTAATTTGAGAGGTCTTCCTTAACGAGGAATCTGTACATTGTTGGCGGAGCACAGAATGTAGTGATGTTGTACTTCGCGAACATAGGAAGGATCTCGTTAGCATGGAACTTATCGAAGTCGAATGTAAATGTAGGTGCCTCACAGAGCCACTGTCCGTAGAGCTTACCCCACAAAGCCTTACCCCAGCCGGTATCAGAGATCGTGAAGTGGAGGCCGTTAGGGTCAACGTTGTGCCAGAACTTGGCTGTTACGTAGTGACCGAGTGCGTACTTATAGGAATGACAAGCGATCTTAGGATAGCCTGTTGTACCTGAAGTAAAGAACATGACCATAGGATCGTTTCCGCATGGTGTCTCTGCAGTCCTCTCGAAAACATCACTGAAGCTTTCGAACTCTGCGTTGAAATCATGCCATCCGTCACGGCAGCCGTTTACCATTACGAGCGTGATATCCATTCCGGACTTATCTGCTGCCTTCTTAGCTTCTTCAGCTACATCACCGTCAGCTGTACAAAGGATCGCCTTAACGCCTGCAGCCTTGTAGCGATAGTCGAAATCGTGCTCCTTCAAAAGGTTTGTAGCAGGGATAGCGATCGCACCGAGCTTATGAAGAGCGAGCATGGAGAACCAGAACTGATAATGTCTCTTAAGTACGAGCATTACGCGGTCGCCCTTCTTGATTCCGAGACTTGAAAGATAATTAGCAGTCTTATTGGAATACTTCTTCATTTCTTCGAAAGTATACTTGTGATCTGTTACGCCGTCTTTTGCGACCCAGACCATTGCAACCTTATCAGGATCCTTGTCAGCGATACCGTCAACGAGGTCGAATGCGAAGTTGAACTTGTCGCACTCTCTTGTAAACTCTACGTTTTTCAAAAGACCATTTTCGTCAAACTCGTCAACAACGAACTTCTTGTAGATAGGGTTCTTAAGCTCTGCAAGATCCGTGTTGGACTTAGCGTTTGTAACGTACTCGGTCTTGAACGGAACTTCCTTGACGTTGCCGTAATCAGCATTGAGGATGATAGCGTAGAACTCGCAGTCCTCACCGCCGAGAGCGTACTCGTTGTGCGGCTGGTTGGAATTGAAGATGATGCTGTCACCCGGATAGAGGATCTCGCTGTGGTCACCGACCTGAACCTTGAGGGTTCCTCTGATGACGATGTTGAGTTCCTGGCCTTCGTGGCTTACGAGCTCATAAGGCGGGTTCAGTGCTTCTTCGGAATATGGGATGATAACTCTGAACGGTTCACAGAGCTTGTTCTTGAAGTTGTTGCAAAGTCTTCTGTACTCGAAGCCTGCTCTTCTGGCGATAGCGACGCCTTCGCCTTTTCTTGTAACCTCGAACTCGGTGAGGGAAGCGGACTGACCTTCGAGAAGGTCGTTGATCTCTACGCCTGCGAGGTTGGCTACCTTGTATACGAATGTGAAGCTGAAGTCATCAACGCCCTCTTCGTAGCGGATGTACTGAGCCTCGGATACTTCTACCTTTGAAGCCATCTCTGCAGTTGACAGACCCATATCGAGTCTTACACCTTTGATTCTGTCTGCGATCTCGTTGATCTTCTGTTCGAGATTCACACTTTTCTTTTCGTTTGACATGTTGTTCCTCCTTTTCTAAACCTTTAAGCGGGCAGAGGAGTTTTTTCGGAAATAAAAAAACGCCCCAAAGTCCTCTGTTAGGACATTGAGACGGATAATCCGCGGTACCACTCAACTTGCGAAGATAAACTTCACCACTTATAGGTTCTATCAAACCTCTTGCCTTAACGCGGCTGCCTTCGGACACAGTCTACTCGGATATCTCCATTCGGTGTGTCAGCTCGGGAGCGATAGTCAGTTGGTATGCGGTAATGTCGACTCTCAGCACTTATCGACTCTCTGTGTTTACCTCAAGACCGGACCTTCTCCGTCACAGCTTTTTGCTATACGTGGGTAGGATATACCTTGCAATAGGCCTTGTCAACAGGTTTTTTTCGAATAATATGGACAAAATCATTGTATTTCGATGACAAAATATTTTCATTTAACAGTTTATTTACATATCGGACAGAAAAATGGCGTTTGTTCACACAATATGACATAAATGCTAGTCAAAAACAGGCAAAATAAGGGCGTAACAAGGTATATGAGGTTTTATGGGAGGAAAAGGTTATGGCTAAACAGTATTTGATAACAGGAGCGACAAGTTCGCTTGGTATATATTTGGTAAAGATGCTTTTGGAGCAGGGAAACAAGGTAAGGATCCTTGCAGACGTGGATGTGGATTGCTCCGCATTTGACGGAATGGACATCGAGATATTCCGCGGAGAGACATTTCACAAGGACACGATGAGAGAGTTCTTCAATGTAGAAACTCCGAGAGAATCAATTCTGATACATGCTGAAGAGCAGGTGTCGATCGCCCAGGGCAAGAATCTTCTTATGAGGAGGATCAATGTTTCCGGTGCAGTGAACATCATGGACATGTGCATCAAACATAAGATTGGAAGACTTGTTTATCTGAGTTCGGCATATGCACTTCCTGTTAAAGGTGATCCGTACGTATCGGGTCAGGAATTTCATTTTGACAGGAATCTGGTCGAAGGTGACTACGCTCAGACGAAAGCGGAAGCATCCGCTTACATTATGGAGAAGGTTAACCTTAACAAGTACGATGCAGTACTTGTGCTTCCGACTTTCATAATCGGGCCGGGCACACCTAAGGATTCCGACATCGGCAAGGTCCTCAACAGTTACCTGAACAAAGAGGTCGCTCCGGTAAACGGCGGACACGTATTTGTCGATGTAAGAGATGTGGCGGCAGGCATAATCGCTGCAGCTGAGAAGGGCACAAGGGGAGCAGGTTACATTCTGACAGGTGAATACAGATCCACCGTAGAATTCCTGAATGACGTCTGCGAGGCCGCAGGAGTCGAGCACGACGGCAAGATGTTCCCGGACTGGCTTCTTAATAAATCAGTTGCCAAGTTTGTCGATGCCTATTACAAACTCACGCATAAGACTAATCCTAAAGATGTTTATGCGGTATTCACGACTTCATCCAATGCCAGGTATGAACTTGACGGTGCAGATGAAGTAACAAGTGCCAGCGGTATCAGTATCAAGGATTCTATTAAGGATACTGTAACTTGGGTAAACGGTACCGGGGCATAACAAATGGTTTTATGACGGGGGTCGTCTCTAAGAGAGACGGCCTCCTGATTTTTGTCTTATTTCTCTTTTTTCGATCACCACTAAAAGGATAATTTGGAGCATAAAAGGCAGTTTCACACTGAAGTTGATCTTCTTTTTGTTCTGCAAAACCCTGCCATGAAACACCAGTTGATTCTCCCTGCTGATAGGGAATTAATACTGGATTTTAGGCTAGAATCCAGTAAGTAATCCCTATAACCAGGAACTTTTTGCTGTATTTTACAAGAAAATCCGGTATTTAGTCTCTGTGAATAGGGATAGATTACTGGATTTCAAAGGCATTTTAATGAGACCTTTCCTTTTGTCTTCAAATAAATACAGTCATATGTACCGTTATAGAACTGTACAAATAACGGGAATTCTTCTTAAAATACAGTCATCGGTACAGTTCTAAGAAACTGTACATATCACGGGAAAAACGGAGAAATTACAGTCATATGTACCGTTATAGAACTGTACAAATAACGGGAATTCTTCTTAAAATACAGTCATCGGTACAGTTCTAAGAAACTGTACATATCACGGGAAAAACAGCGAAATTACAGTCATCCGTACCGTTATAGAACTGTACAAGTAACGGGAATCCAAAAGAAAAAAGCAAAAGAATGGGGATGCCCCAAGTGAGTTAAATCACTATTGAGGCATCCCCTTATAGCATTCATGCGGGAATTGATCCCTATAGGTTACTCGACCCAGGTATAGATAAAGGCAGTGGAGGACTCACATCCGTAGAATACGATGGCCATCTGATCGCCCGGTAGACCTTCGTAAGAGAACTCGTAATAAACTTCGATGTGATCGTCGGAAACATTATCACATGTGTCCATTGAACACGAATACGGAGCATCTTCGACGGTAGCGTAGAATTTTGGACCATAGAATCCTTCAGCTTCCGGATCGTACTCGGAGATATACATCATAAACGCATTAGAGGTAAAAAGGTATCCCGCCTGATCATCCATCTCCATTGTGACCGTGAATGTGACAATGTCACCGACATTGATCTGCTGAGGCGGCTCAGAGCAGGTTGCCGTGAACTTGGCGTACTGTCTTTCGTGATAGTCGGTCTCAGGCAAAAGATCCGAGTATGTATGGACGTACTCACTGGCCTCATAGACTGTTTCATATTCTTCGATGGCATTATGAGGGACCGCAGTTATTACCTTGGTGCCGGTAAAGGCCCAATAGCCCTGTTTCGGAGCGGTGGTCTCAACGGTGGTCTCCGTTGTCGTCTGCTCGACTGAAGGCTCCGTCTCATCAGGCTCCGTAAGCTCTGTCTCATCAGGTTCGATGTTACTTTCTTCTACATCAGAAGGAACTATATCGAGTTCCTCGGTGACCTCTTCGATCAATGCGTCCGGCTCAAAACCGCCGTCCGGAGTTAAAGGCTTATTATCTTCGATTATCTTCTCGGCGACTTCCTTGGGAAGATCGTCCTTAAGGTCTCCGTCGCCCTTATCCTTTGACAGTTTCTTGATGTCTGACTTATCAAGTCCGGATTCATCCAGCATCTTCTCGATCCTTTCCTTGTCTTCACCGGACTTGCCGGAAAGGGTATCCATTAAGGTGAATTCGACGCCGTTCTTTGTATGCTTGAACGATCCTGCGAGGATCGAACCGTCGTTTATATAATCGCTAAGCGATGTGGAAGTGAATGAGAATACGCCAAAGGAGTTTGTCATGAGTTTTTCCATATCGGCTTCGGAAAGGGAACTGAAGCCCTTGGAGAAGATGCTCTTTCCTGCTTTGCCGATCTCACTGAATGAGCTTCCGAGGCACATGACTGAACATATGGAACCGAGAGGTCCTACACGGGAATCGAGGTCATCGAACTTGGCGGAGACGTAATTATCATCGGTTCCGCAGATGATCTGGGATCCGAGAGAGCCGACCTGGCATACCGCGCTCATGCCGGTAAAGATTATTCCGCCTGCTTCGAAGATACCGACTGTCGCAGGTGCCGCCGGAACGGAGATGACAAAGCTCGCTGCTGTTCCCGCGGCCTTCAGTGTCTTAAGTCCCGTTATGATATCGCCGGCTTTGTCTGCCACATCAGTGTAAGCTTCGCCTTCCAATATCGCCTGTGCCTGTTTAAGCTGTGCGTAGGCGTGCTTGGCGTCGGTTCCCATCTGCTCGGCCAGGGTCCTTATACCTTTGCCGGCAGGTGCCTTGTCGTAAGCATCCACGATATCCTTTGCCCATTGCTCGGCAGGGGACTTCTCGGCTGCGTATACGTTTTGGCCGAAGCCGAATGAAGATGGGGAAGCGGAAAGTTCCTTAAGTTCCGGTTCGCCCTGGTCGGCGTCATCGTGTTTCCACGCATCCACGGCTTCTGTGAGAGTACCGGACAGGAGCTCCACATTCTCGAACATGATCTCGGAATCGTTTATGAGCTTTACGAACTCCTCGGCATCCGATTCGCTCATGTTTTCGATATCGTAATCAAGAAGGAGATCCAGATATGCCCTGGCTGTCAGGTAGGAATTGATTGTTACGGCTGCTGTGACGTCGACGACCTGCTCTGCCTCAGTCGGCTCGGGCATGATGACCGTATACCGGTTAATGCTGTCGGACTCTTCTGAACGTCTTTCCATGTCGCACCCTGAGAGGGCGTAAAAGACCATGGCTGTAGTGAGAATAACTGATATTACTTGCGTTGAACGTTTCATAGTTCACCTCCGACTATGTATGCTGCTGCGGTAGGTTAATGGTCAACGAATTCTCATCATATATTTAGATTATAGCATGGTATCTCTATATGATTTTTGAACAATAAGAAAACAAGAGGGATGCCTCGAATGAGACATCCCCATAAGTTTTTATTCTCGAAAACTCTATCAGAGTCCGAAGAGTGCCTTGATCTCGTCCTTGTTGACGTTGGAACCGATGATGCAAAGCTTGCCGGTTACGTCGGAAGCTCCGTTTCTTACGTTCTTCTCGCCCGGAACATAGTCGAAGTGGATCCACTTGCCGTCCTCACCTGCAACGATACCCTTTGCACGGAGGATCATGCCGAATCTGTCGTCATCGTCGAGCTCGTCGAGAGCCTTATCAAGACCTTCGATAGTGAATGCTCTTGTTGTCTCAAAACCGATACTGTCAAAGACTTCGTCAGCGTGGTGGTGATGATGCTCGTGGTCATGGTCGTGGCATCCGCAGGTGCACTCTTCGCCGTGCTCGTGGTGATGCTCATGTTCGTGGTCATGGTCGTGGCATCCGCAGTCGCAGTCTTCATCGTGATCGTGGTGGTGATGATGCTCGTGGTCATGATCGTGGCATCCGCAGTCGCAGTCTTCATCATGATCGTGATGATGGTGGTGATGCTCGTGCTCTTCGTGGAGGAGTTCTTCTGCCATCGCGTCAGCTGTGTTGCTGTTGATCATGGCGTCGAAGATCTGCTTGCCGTCGAGCTGATCCCATGGTGTCGTGATGACGGTTGCCGTCTTGTTGATGCCTCTGATGAGTTCCATTGCCTCGTCGATCTTTGCCTGCTTTGTGCTCTGGGTCCTGGAAAGAACGATGGTGGAAGCATGCTCGATCTGGTTCTCGTAGAACTCCTTGAAGTTCTTAAGATAGATCTTGAACTTGGAAACGTCTGCTACTGTTGTAGCGGAAGCGATCTCTGTTCCTTCGCATCTTGCAACTGCCGCATAAACGTCGGAGAGCTTGCCTACGCCTGAAGGCTCGATGAGGATCCTGTCCGGGCTATATGTTGAGATTACCTCAGCAAGAGCCTTTCCGAAGTCACCTACGAGGCTGCAGCAGATGCAGCCGGAGTTCATCTCGGTTACCTGGATGCCGGATTCCTTAAGGAAGCCGCCGTCGATGCCGATCTGGCCGAACTCGTTTTCGATAAGAACGATCTTCTGACCGGAATATACTTCGGACAGGAGCTTTTTGATGAGTGTTGTCTTGCCGGCGCCCAAAAAGCCGGAAAAAATGTCTACTTTTGTCATAATGTTTCTCCTAATCTTTATTAACCAAAGTAAATGATGTCATTCTCAGGAGCGCTCGTTACGACGTAATCGTCGACTACGAGACAAGGAACTGCCATTTTCTTGCCCTGGGAGTCATCTTCATAGTAACGTACCTGACCTGTGACTTTGAGCCATTCACCCGTAGGAAAGTTCGAGCCGTAATTGCAGAAGCACAGGAGATTGATCTGTCCGATATCGTCGGAGCAGCATGTGTAGGCTCTTCTCGCGAGAGCGAAAGCCTTGCCGCGGATCTCACGGAAGATCAGGGCCTTGCCGGTGAGAGTAACGCGCTTGCCGTTATAACGCTTGACGTTGTCGAATGCGTCCGTGTAAAAGAGACCGTAGTTCTCGTCGGTGATGACGCACGGGTCGTCGTCCAGGTTATAAGGGAGGTGATCTTCGATGTTGATCACTTTGTTGTCCGAATCAAGGAAGTTGACGCTGATGCCCGGATTGACGCTCTTAACGGTGGAACGAAGTCTCGGGATATTGTCACTCTCAGGATCGACGCGGTTAAAGATGACCGTGTCTGCATATCTGAAGTAGTCAGCAAACAGCGACTGCATGTTCTTGAAGTAGGAAGTGTAGGTGGAAGCATCGATGACTACGATGGAAGCCGCCAGAGCCCATCTTTCAGGCACATCACACTTCTCGAAAAATTCGGAAGGCGATACGGAGCCGTTCCACTCGATAAAGATGATATCAGGGTGGTGCTTGTCTTCGATGTCGTTCGTGAAGTCGCCGTTTAAGTCTTCGGTATCACAGTTGATAACGACAGGATCTGCGCTCGGGTAGTTATCCTTAACGTATTCCTCTTCACCTTCTTCGGTGGCGATGATGACTATCTTGTTGTCCTTGAAACGCTCACCGTCAGTCCATGAGCAGATGACGGATGTCTTTCCGCTGTCCAAAAAACCGGTGAAAAAATAAACCAAACAATCTTCCATAAAGTACCTCTTTTCGAAACATACATATTTTCTAACTAGAGAGGTTCAAATTCAAGACCTATTATAATAAAAAAATGAGGATGCCAAAGTTTCAGAATTGGTTATAATGCTATTAGGAAGAAAACGAGGCAAAGAATGAAGAGGATCATAGAAGTAGAGCGAGAAGCGATCAAGAACATAAGCAGGATCTGTTCTTGGGAAATTTATCATCTGGATATCCTTCACGAGAGACTATACACTCCCTTTTTCGACAAGCTCATGGTGTTTGTCACGACAACGGGGAATATGGGTATAGTCTGGATCATTGCAGCTCTTCTCATGATGCTCATCGAACCGAGTTTCAAGGACGGATATACGATGCTCATCGCGCTGATGCTCTGTATCATGATCGGTAATGTGACGATCAAGAATATAGTAAGAAGACAGCGCCCGTTCTTCCATAAGGACTATAAGCTCTTGATCAAGCAGCCGCGTGATTATTCGTTCCCGTCGGGACATACATTAAGTTCGTTTGCGGCTGCGACCGTTATATTCCTTACCAATCCGTACTGCGGTATCATTGCATATATCTATGCGGCGCTCATTGCTCTGTCGAGGCTTTATCTGCGCGTGCACTTTTTTACCGATGTGGGATTCTCGCTTTTTTTCGGGATCGGACTGGGCTATGTGGCCAATATGATCATGAGAACGGGCATCCTCGATTTTCTGCCGAAGGTTAAATAAGATATGGGAATGATCAATATTGGAAAGATCAGGATCGAAGATCCTTTGATACTCGCGCCTATGGCGGGGACTACGACCCTGGCCTTCAGGTCGATCTGCCATGAGATGGGGTCGAGCTATCAGCCGACTGAACTGGTAAGTGCGAGATCCATCATGTATTCCGGGATCGACAAGAGCATGTGTTATCTCATGATCGACCGGGAAAAAGAGGGCATCTCCTGTATCCAGTTATTCGGAAGCGACCCGAAGGACTTCGAGTATGCCATCGGAAAGATCTGTGAAGATCCAAGACTCAAGGACGTGGATATCATCGATATCAATATGGGCTGCCCCGTTCCGAAGGTCGTTAAGACGGGAGCAGGTTCCGCGCTCATGAGAGAACCGAAGCTCGCGGAAGAGATAATCAAAGCATCTGTGAAGGTCTGCGACAGCTACGGAAAAGAGCTGACGGTCAAGACCAGGATCGGTTATGAGGATGAGGACAAGGATAACGGCAAGGCCGAGGATTTTATAAAGATGCTGTCCCAAAGCGGAGCAAAGCTCATCGCGGTCCACGGAAGGACGAGGAACCAGATGTATCACGGGCAGGCCGATATAAAGGCCCTCGCCGGGATGAGAAAGGCCTGTGACGGCATTCCGTTCATCGCCAACGGTGATATCAAGGATTTTAGTAGCGGCAGAAATATGCTGGAGGTAACCGGTGCCGACGGACTCATGATAGGAAGGGCGGCCCAGGGAAATCCGTGGATATTTGAAGAGCTGGCGGGTGTTTTCGAGAATAAGGAAAAGGAAACTACGAAGGTCACTTTTGAGGAGCGTAAAAAGATGCTTCTTAGGGAGCTGGAGTTGACCATAGGATATAAAGATGAGAATATAGCTGTAAGGGAAATGAGACCTTCGATGATGGCGTACATAAAGGGAATGCCCGGGGCGGCGAGCCTGAAGGTCAAACTTTGTTCCGCCCTAACTTATGAAGAGGTAAAGGATTTATTATGGACAACATAGTTACGTTGGCAGGACATATCGTGACGCTTCTGTACATTGCGTTCGGCGTGATCATATGTTTCTGGGGCTATAAGCTTTTCAAACTTTCTGTAACGGTAGCGGGCGTTCTTGTCGGATATTGGACCGGATCGTTAGTTATGCTCCTTTTGGCAAGATACGCGGGCTTTGCTAAGGCAGGCGTGGGAGTTTATATCGTGCCGCTGGTGTTCGCCATTGTGTTCGGCGCGCTGGCGTTCGCGTTCTATCAGAAGGCGTTTATCGTCGTTGTAGCGGCGATCATTACAAGGATACTCATAAGAAGCGCGATGCTCGCGGGATTCCTGAAAGATAACGACGTTAAGATCAGACTCGTCGTTTACGGTCTTTGCATCATGGTCGCGGTCATCGTGGCTGTCGGATGCTTCCTTATCCAGAAGGGCGCGATAATATTCGTGACTGCTTTCGGAGGCGCTGCGCTCATTTGGATGGCAGTCGTTAAATATGTATTCAGATTGACAGGCTTCGTGGATTTCTTCACCAACCTCGTGAAGAAGATCTTCGATACAAATATTAAGCCATCCGGAGCTATCGGAGGACTTTTGATATTGGGCTTCGGAATAGCGGGATTTATCGTCCAGCTCAAACACAGCGATTAGTCAAGAATTCCTGTTATTTGGGGCTTTGCGGGATGTCAAATAACACAAATTTTAATCGGAAATGAGATGTTTTTGATAAGTTATGTTGAAATGTATCAAATTTTATATAAATTGTCCTCGGAGTATAGAAAAACCAAAATCTTTGTGTTAATATCCTTGCAAAAGAGATACGATTTATCGATTAATTAACTAAGACAATTTACTTCTATGTATCTATCCCTTATTCCATGTTATAGGCATCTCGAAGAATTTCGAGATGCTTATAATCATTTAGGGGAAAATTAAGGATTCACCCTGTTGACAGGATTTCCGTCAAGGAACTTTTCAAGATTTTCTGCAGCCGCATCGATAAGACGCTTTCTGGTCTCTTTCGGTGCCCATGCGATATGAGGTGTGAGTACCACGTTCGGGTTTCCCTTCAATGTAAGGAGCGGATCATCCGCGCTCATCGGTTCCTTTGTTATAACGTCTGCGCCGTAGCCACCGATCTTTTTGTTCATCAGAGCCTCAACTATATCCTTGCTGTTTACGATCGGGCCTCTCGCGGTATTTATTATGAGGACGTTACTTTTGAGCTTCTCGATCATCGAAGAAGACAGAAGGTTTTCGGTGTCCTTAGTAAGAGGGCAGTGGAAAGTGATGACGTCGGCCATCGGGAGGGCTTTTTCGATAGGAAGGCAGGTAAAATCCTTGCCGTCGATATTGATGCTGTCGCACGGCTTATGCGGGACTCCGATGACATTCATTCCGAGGGCATCAAGGATCAGGCTCACACGGCGTCCGATCTTACCGAGGCCTACGACTGCGACAGTCTTTCCCGCAAGTTCCGTAAGTGCTTCCAGGGTATAGCAGAACTGGGGAGACCTTACCCAGTCTCCGTTAAATACCGATCTGGTGTGCATTCCGACGCGGTTGGTAAGTTCCAGAAGAAGTGATACGGCCATTTGTGCCGTCGCGAAAGTCGCATACTCGGGAACATTTGTAACGCACACGCCGTGGGCGCTCGCGGCCTCGAGGTCCACTACGTTAAAACCCGTAGCCAGGACCCCGATATACTTAAGTTTCGGAAGCTTATCAAAATCATCCTTCTCGAAAACAGTCTTATTCGTAAGAAGTATCTCTGAATCTATTGCCCGTTCAATGAGCTGATCCTTTTTCGTGACATCATAGCATACGACTTCGCCGAATCGCTCAAACGGCTCCCAGGAAAGATCGCCCGGATTGGCGGCGGACGCGTCTAAAACAGTTATTTTCATAAAACACTCCTTTGTGATATTCTCTATAAAGTAGATTATATATATCAGTTTGTATTATTTTTTTTAATAGTGCAACACTAGGAAGATATAACTCGTCTTATAGTTGATCGATTAAGAAGGGAGCATAAGGTTTATGCGGAAATTACGAGTGATTTCGGCTTTGTTGGTGTGCATTATGGCACTGACTTCTTTTGCTGCCTGCAATAAATCGGCAAAATCAAAATCCGACTCCAACACCGGCGAGGAATCCATCGCTGTCGGCGTCAAGGAGACAGATGCGCCGGAAGTTACCCCTAAGCCTCAAAAACTTGCTGCTGAGCTCGGAGATTTCTACGCTCTTCAGACAGCTCTTTCCATGGATTACAATCCGTATTTCGGTGTTGACTATGACGCAGGCGCCAGCTACGTTCCGTGCTTCGTCTATGACGGAAAGATCTACAAAGGCGCCCGTTACGGCGGAAGAGATTACGATTATCTCTACTATGATGCGGTAGAGATCTACGATTGTGAGACTCTCGCGCAATTGGCATACATTCCTGTGGGCAACGATAACACCACTATGGATATTGAGTTCTTTGCTTACAACGGCAAGGTTTACGTATATATGTACAATGATTACGATTGTACCAACGTCCTGTACTACATAACGGATGACTATGTTCTGGAAGAAGATGCGCAGCTCGGAACCGCGATCCTGGACAGTTCATACGGATATATCGACTATTCGAAGCCTTACCGCTTCATATACAAAACATACGAATATCAGAACGGTACGCTGATCGTAGCAGGCAAGGAAGAGTACACGGAAGACGGCTTGACCGCAGATCTTTTCTTCCTTGACAAAGATGGCTCGATACACACCGTATCTTTATCGAACTTCTGTGAACAATTTGACTCGATCATTTCGGGCTTTACCTATGGAAGCGATCTGTTCGTTATCAGATCAACATACAAGTATCGCGTGATCGACATCACGAACTATACGGAAGTAAATACCGCGATCCCTTATGATGTTCTTACAAGCCACAACATCATATCCGGAAAGAACGGACATTACTACGTAAACACTCTTGAAGGCTTTTACGATATCGATCCTGACAATAATGAAGTCAATAAGCTCATCGATTATAACTGTGTTCTCGGAAACACGTCTGTTCTTTATGACAGCAGATTCCTTTTCGAGAAGAACGGAGACTACTATTTCTTCAGCTGTCTTTATCCGGAAGGAGTCAACGAGTATTCCGATTCCTACAGGATCGAGACAAAGATCTTCAGGGTAACTCCTTGCGAGAATCCGTACCAAGACAAGATCGTCCTTGATCTTGCCACGGATAAGTCGGATCCTGAGCTGTTCGCCGCTATCAAAGCCTATAACGATTCCGGCACGGATTACTTTGTAAATGTCCATATCTATGACGGAACCATCCCGGACTGCAAGATCATCAAGAACGAATCTTCAGATCGATACGAGGCTTTCAACGACATCTCATACGAGAAGTACGCTTACAACAATGCAATGAAGGAAAAGATCAAGCTTGCCTTCCTTGACGAGAATTCCGACATCGATCTGGTCTACGGTTTCGGTCTAAACGAAGCGTTCAATACAGACAAACTCTTAATGGATCTTTCTCCTTTTATCGAAAACGACGGCTCCTTTACAGACGCCAACTACTACATGAACATCATCGATGCAAAGAAGAATGATTCCGGAAACCTCTATGTCATGCCGATCGCTATCGAGATCAATGCGCTCTCATGTCCTTCCAACGTCGATAACGCTTTCACAAAAAACGTGACAGCGGATAACGGAATCCTTGTTACTGATTACGAGAAGGTGCTTAAGAGCAGCGAATACCTGTTCGATCCGATGGCTTGTTATGCTTCGCCGTTCGAAGCTTTGAACGAACTCGTAAGTAACGAATCCGATAAGATAGTTGATCTTACAAACGGCACTGATGTCTTTGACGAGTCTTTGTTCAGCAGTTTTGTCGAGTTCTCCGAGTATCACTCAACAGCTGATGTTGAAACAGCTCTTTACATATATAACGACAACAACTTAGCAGTCGATTATACGAAAAACACTTCTGCCTTTGACATGATTTGTTTCCGTACGACTGAAGGAGATACAGATGCTACTGACTATGAGACAATAGCGGTCAACTACTACGGCATTCCGTCAAGTGACGGCAGAGGCATAGCAGCCGACATGCTTAACTGCATATCCATAAAGAACACGACCGATGAACCTGATGCATCATTCGGAGTCGTTAAATATCTTATGGAGAACATGAAAGTCAACAGTTATAGCGGCGAAGGCTATATGGTAAACAAAGCAAATAATATGAGCATCCAAGGCGGCAAGCTCGATGCTATCGCTGCTACTCCGGTCCTGATCATTGATGTAGACACGGATCTTGCCATCAAGAACATGGATATCCTTCTGTCCGGCATTGACAGATTTAGGTTCAGAGATGACATCATAACATTTGCTTATGTAGAACCGTTCCTCAGATATCTGCAAGGTGATGTATCTAAGGACGAAATGATTCAGGAAGCTAAGGAAGCGGTCAGTGAAGCTTCCAACGGCATAATAAACAGTTTAAAGAACTAAAAGGAAATACAGATTATTATTAAACTCAAAGAACGGAGGAAAAGAAATGAACAAAACAAAGATCGGTTCACTTGCTTTGTCTGCAGTATTCCTGGGAACGACAGTTTTAGGCTTCGCAGGATGTAAGAAGGGAGCCGGAAAGGTAAAAGAAGTACCGAAGGACGCTCCTTGGTACGACGTAAAGGTTACCACTTTCGATACACCTCAAGGTGCATCAAGCGAAGGCTACTCATATTACGGTGATTATGTTATCTGTGATAATGATATCGTTACAAGTTATTTCTCATATGACGAGAACACATATGAAAGTATGTCCTACATTATCGATTACGATATGGAAGGAAATATCAAGTCTCAGATCTTCATCAGAGACCTTTTCGAGGACCCTAAGAATACACAGACCAAGAAAGATCCTGTTGACGAGTCAATGAAGGAGATCGAAGGTTCGACTGACGAAGAAAATCCTGATCCTGACTGCTTCGTAACAGATGACGGCGATACAAGATACTATGAAGTCAGAAACATCTTTAAGGACGGAGACGGCTTCGGAGCTTTCTTAAGTTATTATGATTACAGTGGAATGGATTATGCAGAACACTACTTCATATACTCGTCCAAAGACGGAAGCGTTAAAGAACTCACCTCTCTCAGCAGTCTCATCGGAGACAACGGTTGGTTCAGCAGTATCTTCGGAATGGGTAACGGCGAGCTCGGAGTTGTTCTTGAGAGTTGGAACGAAAAGACATATGAGTCCGACTACTCATTGATAATCCTTAAAGATGACTCCGTTAAGAGTCAGACGGCTTTGTCTGATCTTTTGAAAGACGATAAGGTCAATTACGTTGAAAGCGCAACTTATAAAGACGGAAAGATCGTTTTGTCATGCTTTACCGATAATGGCGGAACGGCCCGTTATTCGATCGATCCTGACTCAAAAGAAGTTACCAAGGACGAGAGCATCAGCGGCAGTTACTATAACACAAATGTTGCCGATAACGGTATTGAGTACTATGTAAACGAGTCCGGAGTTTTCGAGGTGAAGGCCGAGGATGATAAGAGTGAAGAGAAGACTCCTGTTCTCTCTTTTGATGACTGTAACATTCTCAGATCCGATGTTTGGGGCATGAAGGTAATCTCCATGTCTGACACCGAATGCATGATGTTCGGTTCAATGTATGACAGCGGAAGCGATAAGTCATACTTCAAGATGTATGAGTTTACCAAGGCAGAAAGCAACCCTAATGCCGGTGAGAAGATAATCAATGTCGGTTATACGGACTATTTATCCGCCGGTGTATATAAGGCGATCTACGAGTTCAATGAGAAGAGCGATGAGTATTTCATCACGATCACTGATGTTTATGCTAATACAGATGACCTTGAAGAACTCTGGAACGGCGGCGGAGACGAAGAAGATGAAGACAGATATCGTAAGGCTTATAACGAGCACAACTCCAAGTTGATGGACAAGCTCAGCGTTGACCTCCTTGCAGGTGATGCTCCTGATATCATCTTCGGTACACATCCTTATATCCAGCTCAAGGATGAGAAGTTCCTTATTGACCTTATGCCTAAGATCGAAGAGGAGTTCGGTGCAGATGCTTTCTTCCCGAATGTAATCGACGGTACTAAGACAGGTGACAAACTTTATTCCATGCCTTTGTCTTTTGAGGTAACAGGAATCATGGCTGACACTAAGGCTGCAGGCGACAAGGAAGGATTTACGTTCAAGGAATACTCTACGTTTGTAAAAGATGTATGTAACGGTAAGGATCCTGTCGGAACTTACATGACGAGAATGGAATACTTCCAGCAGGTTTTCGGCACGATGGCTGATCTTTACTATGATAAGGACGGTAACATCAATCTTCAGACAGAAGCTTTCTACGAGCTTGCTGAATACTGTAAGGACAATGTTCCTGAGTCATTTGACGAGGAAGCTTATTATGAAGATGATTATGACTATGGCTGCTATGGAGAGAACACAAAGGCAGACACAGCATATCTCTACAACATCAGTTCTTATCTGGACTTTGCTTATGATTCCAAGGGATCAAAGGTCAAGGATCTTTACGGCTACCCTTCATATGACGGAAGAGGAGCAGTAGTTCAGGTTGATGTATCTGTATCTATTTCAGCTATGTCCGCTGTTCAGGACGGAGCATGGGGATTTGTTAAGTCACTTCTTGAAGAGTCAGTTCAGAAGGACATGGGTATCGAAAACTATACAAACCCTATCAATGTTGCAGCTTGTGAAGCAGTAGCTCTCAAGACAGTCAAGGATAACAATGAGATGGCAGAAAAATACATCAAGGAAGATCCTCAGGCTGCTCAATGGTACAGAGTCTACAAGGAAAGCGTAGTTGATGACTACATTGATGCATTGAAGAGTGCAACTTCCAGCAACACTATCGACCCTGCTATCATCACTATCGTTGATGAAGAGATCCAGGCTTACTTCGCAGGACAGAAGTCCATCGAGGAAGTAACAGAAACAATTCAGAACAGAGCTCAGACACTCATCAACGAGCGTAAGGCATAAGTTATCTTAGCTTTTATGATCAAGAACAGGTCTCTTAACCGGGACCTGTTTTTTTGCGCTCGAAACCATGGTCAAAGATCCTTGCCGGTGTGTTTTCGACAAAAACAACCTGCTGCCTGTGCCGTCCGGGGACTGTACAAATGACGGTAAAAAGGCAGTAATTCCCGTAAAATGCACAGCCTTAAGGACGGTACACATGACGGTAAAAAGGCAGTAATTCCAGTAAAATGTACAGTCTTAAGGACGGTACATATGACGGGAATTTTGTATGCGGCTAAAATCGGGATCTGCGATCAAAAAGAAACTGCCTCGAATTCATCGAGACAGTTCCCGTTATTATGCATTTATGATCTTTATCAGGACTCTTTCTTAGGAGCAGCTTCGTTGTTTGCTACGTAGATATCCTGATTGTCCTTGAATGTCTGGTTGTAAAGATGAGGTGAGAAGATCGCTCTTACAGTGGAGAAGATGATCTTGATATCCTGAAGGATGGAATAGTTCTTGATATAGAGAAGATCGTAACGGAGCTTATCCTGTGGCGTGGTATCGTAGTTTCCCGCAACCTGCGCAAGGCCCGTGATACCTGCTTTAACTGCAAAACGCTGGGAATAGCCCGGGATCTCTTTCTCGAAATTAGTTACGAACTCAGGACGCTCGGATCTCGGACCTACGACGCTCATGTCGCCTGCGAGAACGTTAAAGAACTGCGGCAGCTCGTCGATCTTTGTCCTTCTTAAGAGCTTACCGAACTTGGTAACACGCGGGTCGTCCTTACCGGAGATAACTGCGCCTGTAGCCGACTCGGCGTTTTCGATCATTGTCCTGAACTTAATGATATTAAAGGGCTTGTTGTCGATCGTAAGTCTTTCCTGTTTGAAGAAGATCTTGCCGCCGTCCATTACCTTTATTCCGATAGCCGCGAAGAGCATCAGAGGTGATGTGAGGATGATAGCAAGAACGGAGAAGATGATGTCGAATGCTCTCTTGATGAGTCGCTGCTCGAAGGAGAGAGCCATACGGTCGAGAAGGAATACCATAAGGTCGTTAAGGTTGATAAGTCTCGAACGGTAAAGGCTGATCTCATAGAACTGGGGAACAACGTATGCGACGGTCCTTTGCTTGGCGCACATGAGGATGATCTCGGACTTGGCGTCCTCAGGAACGTCCGGGCAGATGAACACCTCGGCCTGACGCCTTACCGCAGCCCTGATGGCACCTCTGTCCTGATATTTGATAGGCTCGCTCATGTTGAGGTCGAGACCCTTAAGAGAAGGATTGATCTTATCGATAACGGTCTGGATGGTGTGGTCGCTCGCGCCGATGATGACGAGCTCGCCGTTCTCGTAGAGCTTGTGGCTTATGATACTGCACATCATCTCCCACATGAACACGTAGATGATGAGGATGATATAGCTGAGCAAGATAACGCTTCGCGGGAATGCTCTCTGGACCAAAAGGTCTTTTGCTGACAACGTAACAAGGGTAAGTATCGTACTGAACGTAAGTGACTGTGATACTACGTCTATATTCTTTTTTCGAAAAAACCTCGGCATCGACAGGATGTCCGCGAGGATAAGTGATGCAATGGTGATGACAGGGATCAAGTTCAAGTAAGCCTCGAAGTTCATCTCAGGAGTTGCCGTGAAGTTTTTACCCAAGATGATATAGAAGCTCGTGATATAAGCCATGTGAACGATCACTGCAAGACCCATAAGGAACAGGATCTTAAACAGGTGAGGGATGGTAAAAAACTTGCGGTTCATTTCCTTCTCCAAAGCGAAATTTTTACAAATTGCATTATATAGCAAATCGCCAAAAGTAACAACTGAGCCGCATCCGTGATGAAGTAACAAGTTTATCCAAAACGTTCCGCAAAAATTAGTGTTTTTTTGAACAAAAATCTTAAGTTTTTATCTTGAAAGTGCATAGGCACTCTTGTAAATTATATATGTTAATTTTCGACTTATTTATTTTGCATATATATAGAGGATACATATGAAGAAGAACGCACCAAACGCCAGGGTCAATTCCGGTGTTCGCAGAGCCGGAAGCAGAAGTCCGCAGGTCGCTACGAGCAGGACCTACAAGTCGGACAGATCTAATTCTGCTCCAAAGCGAAGTTCCAAGAAAAGAGGCGGCGGTAACAGCGCTGTCGTAGGCGGAGTTATCCTTATCGCAGTAGCAATCCTTGCGATAGTCGGCGTTTGTCTCTTTATCAAGTTCGGCGACAAGTTAATGGAGGAAAAGTACGAGGTTACTTATTCCGACGGTACCGTGGCTAAGCTTTCCGCAGAAGAGCTTTCCGCAGAACTTGCCAGCGACGTTTTCTATAACGGCATCAAGATCGACGGCATCGATGTATCCGGCAAGACCAAGGAGGAGGCACTCGCTCTCGTATCCGAGCAGTTCTCACAGAAGCCTTCCGAGGTCGACATGAGCCTTAGCTTCAAGGGAACAGTTTATCCTTTGGACTTAAGTTCCTTCCCTCTCGAAAACAATGCTTCCGATATCATTGATGAAGCTTACCTTTACGCAAGACCTTCTGCAGAGGCAACTCCTGAGGAGCTTGTCGCTTGTTTCTCCTCGCGTGAGGCTCTCAAGACAACTCCTAAGGAATACACAACGGCTTACACCATCAAGACTGACGGACTTTCCGAGGTCATCCACGGTATCCTTGATCCGTTCAACAAGGAAGCTAAGCCTGCAAGAGTCGATTCCTTCAACGTAAACACATGTGAGTTCCTCGTAAGCGAGTCTGAGGAAGGCTGCAGCGTTGATATCGACAAGGCTATCACAGATGTAAAGGGCCTTCTCGACAGCAGAACATATCAGGGAACGATCACGGTAGATTATGAAGACCTCATTCCTACGGCCACGACTCAGGATCTTACTTCGGGAATGGGACTTATCTCATCTACCACATCAAATACGACATCTGACAACTCACGTAACCACAATATCAGGATCACATGCGAGAAGCTTGACGGACTTGTTATCCAGCCGGGCGAGCAGTTCTCCTTTAACGAATACATAGGTGAGAGAACGGTTGATAAGGGATATGAGGAAGCAGGCGTAATCCTTGACGGTAAATCCGATAAGGGATTGGGCGGCGGAATCTGCCAGGTCAGCACGATGATCTATCAGTCAGTATCCAAGGCCGATCTCCAGATCGATGAGAGACATCCGCATGACTGGCCGTCAACTTACTGTCTTGAGGGACTAGATGCTACGGTTGACTGGCCGGGTCTTGACTTCAAGTTTACGAACAACTCCGGTTATCCTGTTGCTATTCATGCTTTCTATGATATCGATGCTTATCAGGTAACCGTTCAGGTATACGGACACAAGTTCGAAGACGGAGGCTATATCGCTCTTACTTCCACCTGTTCCATCAACACGTATGCTACGACTACCTACGTAGCTGATCCGTCACTTCCTGTCGGAACAACGGAGAAGGAGATGTCTCCTCACGATTCCAAGTCTGCTCAGTCAGTTAAGATCTGGTACGACAAGGACGGCAATGTTGTTAAGCAGGAAGATTATGCATCAAGCTACTACAGACAGATCAACGGAGTCATCAAGGTCGGCGTCCTTAATCCGGACGGATCGCTGGCAACAGTCGATCCTGAAACCGGTGAATTGACAGGAGCGATCGAAGGAGATCCGTCAGATATCAGCGACAATACTGATGAGACAGGTGAATCTCAGCCGACAGGCGATACACAGCCTACGGGTGATACTCAGCCGACAGCAGAGACACCTGCTCCGACAGTACCGGAGGAAACCACACCGTCTGAACCTGTTGAGAGCAACGTGCTCCCTGATCAGTAAAACGACAATAACTGAAGGACTGCCCATAAAGGCGGTCCTTTTTCTAGTTAATTTTTTGTGTTTTTCACTTGAAACAAAGGTTTCACTTTAGTAAAGTTAGATTGATTGCTAATATTATTTTTATTAGAGGATACATATGAAGAAGCATTCTAATTTACAAAAGGAAGATTTAGGGAAACAGGAGATATCAGAGACCAGGGCGCCTCAGATCTCAGCAAGAAGTATTTCAGCCACCCCTTCTAAGTCCGGCAGCAAGGTTAAGATCATTGTCGGAGTCGTAGCGGGTGCTGTAGCTTTATCGGCAGTAGTAGCCGGATGTGTATTTTTCGGAAAGGACAAGTCGCTGTTTGAGAAGAAGTACCATGTGCTGAATTCAGACGGAACGGCTGTGGAACTTACCGAGGAAGAGTTAAGGACATCCCTTGCGGGAGACGTATTCTACCAGGGTGTCAAGATCGACGGCATCGATGTTTCCGGTAAGACCAAGGAAGAGGCAGTCAAGCTCGTTGCCGCTACAGTCTCGGAAAAGCCTTCCGAAGTCAACATCAAGCTCAGTTACGACGGAACCGAGTATCCGCTCGACATAAGCACGCTTACTCTCGAAAACAATGCACAGGAGATCGTCGACGAGGCTTTCGCATACGCTAGACCAGCGGCAGATGCCACACCTGAGCAGCTCGTAGAGTGCTACGGCCAGATGCAGGGCCTTAAGACTAACGTCAAAGAATACAACACAGCTTTTACTGTCAAGACAGACGGACTTTCCGAGATTATCCACGGAATGCTCGACGAGTATGACAAGGAAGTCGTTGAAGCTACAGTAGGCGATTTCAACATTGATACTTTGGAATTCGACATCAGCGAGTCTCAGGAGGGCTGCGACGTTGATATCGAGAAGGCTATTGAAGATACAAAGGCGCTTCTCGATTCCGGAACGTACGAGGGCGTTGTTACTGTCGACTTTGAGATCCAGAAGCCGGAGTTCTCATCCGAGGAACTTAAGTCCCAGTACGGAATGATCTCATCTTCCGAGTCCATCACAAGTAATGACAGCAACAGAAACAGCAACATCAACACCGCATGCGAGAAGCTTGACGGTCTTATCATCCAGCCGGGTGAGCAGTTCTCATTCAACGGTTATGTCGGAAGAAGAACAGTTGAGGCAGGCTATAAGACAGCAGGCGTTATCATCGGCGGTAAGGCTGAGAAGGGTATCGGAGGCGGCGTTTGCCAGGTAAGCTCCATGATGTTCCAGTCTGCTGCTAAGGCTAACCTCCAGATCGACGAGAGACACTGCCACGAGTGGCCGTCCACATACTGTCCTATCGGAACGGATGCTACAGTTGATTACGGCAGCGCAGATCTGAGATTTACGAACAACACAGATTACCCTATCGCAGTTCATGCTTTCTACGTTGATGAGGAGACCAAGATTACCATCCAGTTCTATGGTCACCTTTTCGAAGACGGCAAGTATATCGACCTCGTATCTTCAGGCGGATACACAGGTGAGGATGCAGGCGTTAAGTACGAGGCTGATCCTGAAGTTGAAGTAGGAACCGTATATCATTCGCACCCTGCTCACAACCCGCAGTCCGCAGTCTGCTACAAAGTATGGTATGACAAGGACGGCAACGAGATCGAGAGAGAGAAGCTCTGCTACAGTTACTATCCGCCGATCCCGGCTTACGTGGATGTAGGAATCCTCAATCCTGACGGATCCCTCGCGGTTATGGATCCTGAGACAGGTGAGATAATCGGCGGTACAATGGACGAGAGTTCTGATTCTTCCGATTCTTCCGGAGATACAACGCCGTCATCATCTTCCGACACGACCCCGTCGTCTTCTGAAACGACCCCGTCTTCGTCGGATACGACACCTTCCGCAGCAACTCCGACTCCGGAGCCGACACCTGTAGAGCCGACACCTGTAGAGCCTACTCCTGCAGAACCGACTCCTGCAGAGCCTACACCGGCTGAACCGACTCCTGCGGATCCGACTCCTGCAGAGCAGCAGACGGGTGAGTGATAAAAGAGATTTCAAAGACTACCTTAACGGGTAGTCTTTTTTTGTTCTTATTATTTGTAAATAAATTTCATTAGAACGAGTTTTTTCGAAAAAGAAAAAAAGAATACAGAATTTACACCAAATCCTCTCCAAAAGAACCGCCTTTTTTTTATATACGTGATATAATATTTGTGCTTTTTGTGTAGATTTAACGCAAACATATATAAAAAACAAAGGAGAGACATGTTTATGGCACGTGAACTTAAGAAAATGACCATGGACGGTAATACAGCTGCGGCTTATTCTTCGTATGCTTTTACAGAGAATGCTGCGATCTTCCCTATTACTCCATCGTCACCAATGGCTGATTACACTGATCAGTGGGCTCAAGAGGGCAGAAAGAACATCTTCGGACAGACAGTTAATGTCGTCGAGATGCAATCTGAAGGAGGTGCAGCCGGTGCGGTTCACGGATCATTGGCTACAGGTGCTTTGACAACTACTTACACAGCATCTCAGGGTCTCCTTCTTATGATCCCTAATATGTACAAGATCTCTGGTGAGCTTCTCCCTTGCGTATTCCATGTATCCGCAAGAGCACTCGCAGCTCACGCTTTGAATATCTTCGGTGACCATGCAGACGTTATGGCTTGCCGTCAGACAGGTTTTGCAATGCTCTGCTCCAACTCCGTACAGGAAGTTGCTGACCTTGCAGCAGTTGCTCACCTCGCTACAATCAAGAGCAGAGTTCCATTCATCCACTTTTTCGACGGTTTCCGTACATCACACGAGATCCAGAAGATCGAAGTTATGGATTACGCTGACCTCGGCGAGCTCGTAGACTACGATGCAGTTGCTGAGTTCAGAAAGAGAGCTTTGTCTCCTAACCATCCGACACTCCGTGGTACAGCTCAGAACCCTGATATCTACTTCCAGGCTCGTGAGGCTGCTAACCCATTCTACCTTGAGGTACCGGACGCAGTTCAGTACTACATGGATAAGATCAACGAGATCCGTGGCACAAGCTACAAGCTTTACAACTACTACGGTGCAGCTGATGCTGATCGTGTAATCATCTCCATGGGTTCTGTTGACGAGACGATCGAAGAGACGATCGACTACCTCACAGCTAAGGGTGAGAAGGTTGGTCTTGTTAAGGTTCACCTCTATCGTCCATTCGCAGTAGAGAAGTTCCTCGAGGCTATCCCATCTACAGCTAAGGCAATCGCTGTTCTCGACAGAACAAAGGAGCCTGGTTCTCACGGTGAGCCTTTGTACCTCGACGTTTGCGCAGCATTCGCAGGTAAGAAGGACGCTCCTGTTATCATCGGCGGTCGTTACGGTCTTGGTTCTAAGGACACAACACCTAACCACATCTACGCTGTATTTAAGGAACTTGCTAAGGCAGAGCCAAAGCCACAGTTCACACTTGCTATCAACGATGATGTTACTAACCTCTCACTCGATGCTTCTGAGGCTATCGACGTTGCTAACGAGGGTACAGTATCTGCTCGTTTCTGGGGTCTCGGTGCTGACGGTACAGTTGGTGCTAACAAGAACTCCATCAAGATCATCGGTGACCACACAGAGAAATACGCTCAGGCTTACTTCTCATATGACTCCAAGAAGTCCGGTGGTATTACTATCTCCGACCTCCGTTTCGGTGATACACCTATCCGCTCCACATACCTTATCAACATGGCTGACTTCGTAGCTTGCCACAACCAGTCTTATGTTTATAAGTATGATATGCTCTCTTCGCTTAAGCCAAACGGTACATTCCTTTTGAACACACAGTGGACAGCAGAAGAGATCGACGCTAACCTCCCTGGTGAGATGAAGCGTTACATCGCTAACAACAACATCAAGTTCTACACTATCGACGCTGTAGCTAAGGCTAAGGAGATCGGTCTCGGCGGACGTATCAACACGATCTGTCAGTCTGCATTCTTCAAGCTTTCCGGTATCATCCCTGTTGATCAGGCTGTTGATTACATGAAGGCTGCTGCTAAGAAGTCTTACGGTAAGAAGGGTGACGATATCGTTAACATGAACTATGCAGCTATCGATGCAGGTGTTAACGCAGTTGTTGAGTACAACGTACCTGAATCCTGGAAGACAGCAGCTGATTCTGAGCCTGCTAAGAGAGATGTTCCTGATTTCATCAAGAACGTTGTAGACGTAATGAATGCTCAGAAGGGTGATTCCCTCCCTGTATCCGCTTTCAAGGGTATCGAGGATGGTACATTCCCACAGGGCACAGCTCAGTACGAGAAGCGCGGTACAGCAGTAGATATCCCGGTTTGGGACGCTACAAAGTGTATCCAGTGTAACCAGTGCTCACTCGTATGTCCTCACGCAGCTATCCGTCCATTCCTCCTTACTGAGGAAGAGGCAGCTAAGGCTACATTCCCTGTAGCTGACGTTAAGCCAAAGGCTAACGAGTACAAGTTCCGTATGCAGGTTTCCGCTCTTGACTGCTTGAGCTGCGGCGTCTGCGTAACAGTATGTCCTGAGAAGGTTCAGGCTATCACTATGGCTCCTCTTAAGGACAACATGGTTGAGGCTGATAACTGGGATTACTGTATTAACCTCTCCTACAAGGAGAACACACTTGCTAAGAACACTGTTAAGGGCAGCCAGATGGAGCAGCCTCTCCTCGAATTCTCCGGCGCATGTGCCGGCTGTGGTGAGACACCTTATGCTAAGCTCCTTACACAGCTCTTCGGTGACAGAATGCAGATCTCCAATGCTACAGGTTGTTCTTCAATCTGGGGTGGTTCTGCTCCTTCAATGCCATACACAACTAACCACTTGGGTTATGGTCCTGCTTGGGGTAACTCACTCTTCGAGGATAACGCTGAGCACGGTTTCGGTATGTACCTCGGTTACAAGCAGCTCAGAAACAGAGTTAAGGGCTATGTAACAGAACTTGCTGAAGTTGCTACATCTGATTCCCTCAAGGATGCTATCAAGGCATGGGTTGACGGAATGACAGACGGTGAGAACACAAGAAAGCTTTCCGATACACTCGCTGCTGAGCTCGAGGCTTACAACGGTGAGGGTAAGGATCTTGCTACTAAGGCTCTCAACTATAAGGACTTCTTCATCAAGAGATCCCAGTGGATCATCGGTGGTGACGGATGGGCTTACGATATCGGTTACGGCGGACTTGACCACGTACTCGCTTCCGGTGAGGATGTTAACGTTCTCGTACTCGATACAGAGGTTTACTCCAACACAGGCGGACAGGCTTCCAAGTCCACACCTACAGGTGCTGTTGCTCAGTTCGCTGCAGGCGGTAAGAACATCAAGAAGAAGGATCTTGGTATGATGGCTATGAGCTATGGTTACGTTTACGTAGCACAGTGCGCTATGGGATCTAACTCCGCTCAGACGATCAAGGCTTTCACAGAGGCTGAGGCATATCACGGACCTTCACTCGTTATCTGCTACGCACCTTGTATCAACCACGGTATCAAGGGTGGCCTTAAGGTAGCTCAGATGAGAGAAAAGGCAGCTGTTGAGTGCGGATACTGGCACCTCTACAGATTCAACCCAACTCTCACAGCTGAGGGCAAGAACCCATTCACATTGGATTCTAAGGAACCTCAGGGTGGCTACGAGGCATTCAATGCATTCCTCATGGCTGAGGTAAGATACAACTCTCTCCTCAAGAAGTATGCACCTGACATCGTAGACGGTCTCTTCAGAAAGAACTACAACGACTCACTCGTTCGTCTTGCTTCTTACAAGAAGATGGCTGCAGATATCTGATAAATACTGATTCTGACAAAGGGCCGTTCCTTCGGGGACGGCCTTTTTTTGTCCTCATTTTGGAATACGAAAAAGGGCGTTTTCGTGATATAATGCAAGAACTTGAATTAATAGAAGGGGACGATAGATAAATGAGCGGAACAGACTTAAATCAGCTTCTTTTGTCTGATACTTCCATCGAGGATCTTTTCATATGCCAGTACATGGCAGGACTTTCCAAGGAAGCGATCTGTATATATCTCCTTCTTAAGATGGACGGTAAGGGAAAGTATTCCAAAAAGGATGTGGAGGAAAGATCGATTTTCCAAAAGCAGACTACGGAAGAAGCAATGGCTGAGCTCATTGCCGCAGGTCTTCTTGCCAAGAACAAGTCCGATAATTTCGTTTTCGTGGATATAAAGAAAGAAGAGATCGACAGTTACTGTTCAAGTGTTATCGCCAGGGGCGGAGCTGACCTTTCTGATCTTGAACTGTCTCCGCTTAAAAAGGAAAGAGACGATCTTTGTAACAGCATCAGTAAGACCGTATATGCGGGAAAGATGGGTTATGTTTTCTACAGGCTCGTAGACAGATGCCTTTTCAGGTTCGAGTTTGAAAGTATCGTCATCTATAAGCTCTTCCTTGAAGCCAAGGAAAGAAAGATGCAGTACGATTACCGTGCTGTGGAGAAGATGGCCGAGGATTGGAACAAGAAGGGCATCAAGACTGCAGAGGATGTAGATAAGATCCTCAAGAACAAGCAGGAAGTCGAGAAGGTAATTAAGCTTGTCGGTAAGCTTTCCAGGTCACGCGTTAACGATTTTGATATCGAGAGGATAGAAAGATGGGTAGATCTCGGACTTAATACCGATCTTATCGAGTATGCGTATAGAGCCAATGAGTACAGGGGCATAAATACCAAGAATGTTGATGAGACATTGAGTAACTGGGTGCTCGCAGGAATAAAGACCGTTGAAGAAGCTTCAAAGTATGAAACCGAGCTTCATAAGGAAAACACCAAGAAGTATAAGGGACGTAAGTCCAAGGACATTTCAGGCGGAAGATCCGGTTCTGAAGCAGGTATTACTTATGTAGGTAATTCCGAAGACAAGGACAAGGGATCGGAAGGAAAAGAGACAAAGGATATTTTCGATCTGTTCGGAGGCGATGAAGATGAGAACGATTGACATGATCATTAGTGCAACTCTTTCAAACAGGGATACTGTTAAGCAGATCGAGCGTGATGAAAGGGTATTACGGACATATGAGAAGTACCCTGAACTTCAGAAGATAGATAATAACCTCAAGGATAATATCAGAGCCAATCTCATGAAGATCCTTGATGATGAACTGGATCCGAATAACCTTCATGACGATGAGGAAAGCAAACTCATAGAAAAGAGGGAGCAGTTCCTTAAGGTCAACTGTATCTCCTCCGACTTTGATAAGCTCTGGCCGGTCTGCGAGAAGTGCGGTGATACGGGTTTTATCCGTAAGGGCAGCATCAGAAGAGTATGTAACTGCATGAGAGATGAACTGGAAGAGGCTTTCGGGGAAGCAGGCCTCGGGGATTTTGCATCCGTAAGGCCGTCACTTCTTGATGAGAAGGCAGTGAAGAATCAGGAAAACAAGAGGAAGGAAGCAAGATCCAAGCTCGATTCTGTTATGGCTTCTCTTATCGAAAACAAGAAACAGAAAGCTCTCATATATCACGATAAGGCACAGACGGGAAAGACTTACCTATCTATCTGCTTTACCAAGGTAGCTATCGGATGTGGTTTCAGCGGATGCTACGTTAAGATGGATGAACTGATCGGCGCATCGGATGAGAAGGTCTCCGATTATAAGTATTGTGATTTCCTTGTTATTGACGATTTTTCGAGCACGCTTACGAATAACTTTAAGATCAGGTTTGCTTTGGACAGGATCCTGGAGACCAGGCTTAATAACGGCAAGTTTACATTGATCATAATGAACGAGTCTCCGTCGGAGGCAGTTGACAAAAGTGACGAGAAGATCGCCGCGAAGCTTAGCAGGTTAGAGTGTCTTTGATATGAGAATACTTTGCGGAACGGACATCGTACTGGTCTCAAGAGTACGTAAGAGTACTACACTTAAAGATGACGGAAGCCTTCCGGCCTTCGTTACCAAATGCTATACCCCGGACGAGATAGAATACTGCATGAAGCCATCCAACGAGGATAAGAGGGTGGAGCGCTTTGCCTCCAGGTTTGCGGCAAAGGAAGCGGTCTCCAAGGCTCTCGGAACAGGCATAATGACTATGGGTATAGGCTTTTTGGATATTGAGGTCAAGGCTGATGAACTTGGTGCTCCTTATGCAGTTCTCAAGGGAGAAGCGAAAAAGCGTGCGGATGATCTGTGTATCGTCTCGATCGCCATAAGTCTTTCTCACGACGGTGATTATGCGATCTGTTATTGCACAGCCCTTGCCGAAGGGAAGGAAGATACAAAGTGAAGATAAAAGATTACGACGATAAGGGCCTTTTCGATGAGAAAAAGAAAAAGGCGAAGGTCAGAAACTACGAAGGCAAGATCGACCTTCCTGATGATAAGCCCGAGATAAAGGGCGACTACGGTCAGGCCGAGAACATGCTCGACATGTGGGGTCTTGATAAGGAGGAAGCTACTCTCGGAAGGAAGAAGAGAAGGCGATTCATCAGGCTCGGAATCGCTATCCTTGCGGCCATAATCGTAGTCGTAAGCATATTCTATATATTACCGGCGGTACTTCCGGGACTTTTCAAAGGAACCAATATCGAGCTTTTTGTAGAAAAGAAGGTCGATCTCGAATATAACGAATCCTACAGGGTCGTTAACTACTACTGCGCCGATCTTATGACCGAACCTGATCCGACGTCTGACAGGATCACGCAGGTGCTCTATAACGAGCCTGTCATCCTTCTGGACGGTCAGGAGAATAACGGATACGTCAAGATCAGGACGACAGACGGGATAGAGGGCTACGTGAAGAGCTTCAGGCTCACGGACAGCACTGAATCGGTAGAACCTGACCTTCATCTTTATAAGCTTATCGTATCCGATACATATAAGAACGTAATGACCCACGCAAGTAACGGAACTCTCATAACCAAAGTAATGATGAATACAGTGCTTTATGCGGACGTTAAGCGTGACGGCGTTTATCAGGTGGCACTTCCGAACGGTGACAAGGGCTGGATCGGTTCTTCAGGTGTTATCGAGCTCGGTACACGTGAGAATACCCAGAAGGTATCCTGCCGTTACTTTGTATCTTCCGTACTGAGCCAGAGCAATGCAACATATATCGATAACGGCGTTACTCTTAAGGGACTGTCGGTCAACGGACTTGTGTATATCTGTGCGGACGTTAACGGCGTTAAGCTCCCGAGATCCATGCAGGAGCAATCACAGATGGGGCAGGAGGTCGAGCTTCAGTACGACGTGGTAACGGGCGATCTTCTTCTTGATTCGATAGAGCCGGGAGACCTGGTATTCCTTAAGAGCCCTTATTCGGAAAGCGATGAGATATATGAGATGGGAGTGTGCACGGATACGGGAGTATTGCTCATGGTATCGCAGGCTAAGACGACCATCAGGCTCCGTACTTTCAAGGCTACGGACGATATAGCGCAGAGGATCGTGTCGGTCAGACGTATTTTCGAAGAATGACGCAAAAAATGGTTGCGTTATCCCGATTCCTATGATATTATCTTTTAGCGTGAAAAAATAACTAGGAGGTGTTTCCATGGCTAAGTGTGAAGTTTGTCAGAAGGATACATTTTTTGGCAGAAAGATCAGAATTACGCGTTCGCAGATTTCACGTCGTGCATTGACACAACAGCAGCCTAACGTTCATAGCGTAAAGGTAGTTGTAGATGGCACCCCTAAGACTATGAAAGTTTGCACACGCTGCCTTCGTTCCGGTCTCGTAAAGAGAGCATAATGAAGTTTAACTGATTACTATGACCGCTGATCTTCGGATCGGCGGTTTTTTTGTGTATCGAAAATCACGCGATAGTCGCTTGACTGACAGGCCAAGAAAGGAACACACTTGTGTGTGACCGGTGGTATAAGGGCTATGCCGGCGGATATTTATTGTTGTCTCCATAACGGTATTAGCTCCGATGATATAATGAAAATAAATTTTTTTTCTTATCGGATGTAATTTCTCGGTTTCGATGCTTAGTTATATGGTTGAAGGAGGTTTAAAAGATGAATGACAATCAGATTTTAGATTTGTTTTTTGACCGCTCGGAGCAGGCTATAAGCGAGACATCCGCTAAGTATGGGAAACTTGCTAGAACTGTTGCTTTTCGAATAGTAAGGAACGAAGAGGACGTTGACGAATGCGAAAGCGATACATATCTTGCACTTTGGAATACTATCCCGCCGCAAAGACCGGATCCGTTTGTTGCCTACATCTGTAAGCTTGTAAGGAATATTTCCGTCAACAAGTATAAGTACAACACGGCAGAAAAGAGGAATAATCTCTACGACATCTCTTTAGAAGAACTCGAAGGATGTTTGACAGGTGGTTCCGATGTCGAAAAGGAACTTGATGCTGAGGAAGGCAAAAAGATCATCAATACGTTTCTTAGCGGAATCAATAAAACAGACAGAGTGTTATTTCTGAAGCGCTATTGGTTCAACATGAGTATCGATGAGATCGCTTCGGAAACCGGATTCACGAAAAACTATATCAACGTGCATCTGCACAGGACAAAGGAAAGACTTAAGACTTACCTTTCCAAGGAGGGATACTATGAAAAATAATAATAATGCAGAGACATTGATCTCGGCTGTAGATGAGAAATATATAGCAGAGACCCTGGAGTACAAGAGCAGATCAAAAATTCTCCCGTTAGCTTCAAGCTTGGGAGTAAAGATCGCCGCCGGCGTATTGGTGTTCATTGCCGTCAGTGCGGTAGCGGTATATGCGGCAGGTAAGCTGTTGAGCAAACCTGAGATCAAAGAACATGAGATCGTTATCCGCAATCTGGATTTTGAGGAATTGAATACTCCCGGATACGATTGGAGAGAAAACACGGACAACCCTGTTTCAGAGGAAGTTGAAGGCGGCGAGGATGATAAGTGGTTCCTGAAGAAAACGACTTATTACGGAAATTATAAACTTATAAACTATGTCTATGATGATTATGATAAGGCCATGAGTGAGTGCCCTATGGATCGTTGGTTTGAAGAGCATCCCGGAGAACTTAAGAGTTTTTCATGGCGGATGGAAGTGGACGACAACGATACAATCAGAAGTTACGATGCTACGGTCATAGTTGATTATGAAGACACCAAGTATGAATACTCCCAGCATTATTTCCCGAATAAAGAGGATGATTACGGTTCTTTCGGGGTCGAGGTTAACGATCCTCACAATGAAAGAACTTACACCAACAAGAACGGAACAGAATTTGTGATCATTGATGATGAGGAGTATTGGGGCGACACTTACATGGGAGTATATTCTTATGTCATGTTCTCATATGACAACTATTATGGCATCTTTACTTTCGAAAACATGACCGACGAACAGATCTATGAGGTTCTTGATGCTCTGGTCTTCTGACCGGTGATGAAAAAGCTTCGAAAAAAACGGCGTAAACCCAAATGGATTTGCGCCGTTAGTTATCTGTTTAATGAAGCTTACTTAACTTCGATAACGGACTTGCCGCCCATGTACATGCGAAGTGCCTCAGGGATCCTGATGGAGCCGTCCTCGTTAAGATTGTTTTCGAGGAAAGCGATGAGCATACGAGGCGGAGCAACAACTGTGTTGTTAAGAGTGTGTGCGAAATAGTTGCCCTTCTCCTTGCTCTTGATACGGATGCCGAGACGGCGTGCCTGTGCGTCGCCCAATGTGGAGCAGGAACCGACTTCGAAGTACTTCTTCTGACGAGGGGACCATGCTTCAACGTCGCAGGACTTGACCTTAAGGTCAGCGAGGTCACCGGAGCAGCACTCGAGAGTTCTTACAGGGATATCGAGGCTTCTGAAGAAGTCTACGGAATTCTGCCAGAGCTTGTTGTACCAGTCCATGCTGTCCTCAGGCTTACAAACGACGATCATCTCCTGCTTCTCGAACTGGTGGATACGGTATACGCCGCGCTCTTCGATGCCGTGAGCACCGACTTCCTTACGGAAGCATGGGGAGTAGCTCGTGAGTGTCTGAGGAAGGTCTGCTTCGTCGATGATGGTATCGATGAACTTACCGATCATGGAGTGCTCGGATGTTCCGATGAGGTAGAGGTCCTCGCCCTCGATCTTGTACATCATGTTCTCCATCTCAGAGAAGCTCATAACGCCGTTAACAACTGCGGAACGGATCATGAAAGGCGGGATGTAGTAAGTAAATCCGCGGTCGATCATGAAGTCTCTCGCATAAGAAAGGATTGCGGAATGAAGGCGTGCGATGTCGCCCTTTAAGTAGTAGAAGCCGTTACCGGATGTCTTTCTGGCAGCGTCAAGATCGATACCGTTGAGCTTCTCCATGATATCTACGTGATATGGGATCTCAAAGGAAGGTACGAACGGATCACCGAACTTCTCGATCTCTACGTTCTCGCTGTCATCCTTACCGATCGGTACGGACGGATCAATGATGTTAGGGATAACGAGCATGATCTTTCTGATCTTCTCTTCGAGGTCTGTTTCTTTGGCGGAGAGTTCTTCAAGTTCACTGGCCATTGAAGCAACTTCAGCCTTAGCCTTCTCTGCTTCGTCCTTCTGGCCCTGAGCCATGTAAAAGCCGATCTTCTTACTGATCGAGTTTCTCTGGCTTCTTAAGTATTCCGCGCGGGTCTTGCTCTCACGGAACTCCTTATCCAATTCGATGACTTCGTCTACGAGAGGAAGCTTCTCGTCCTGGAACTTGTTCTTGATGTTAGTCTTTACGATCTCCGGATTAGCACGGAGAAATTTGATATCCAACATAGACATCCCTCCAAAAATTAATACTGTTTATTTTATTCTTATTATCTTCAAATATCAACTGAACTTAGCCGTCGTTTCCGCCGTAGTTTCCTGACGGATAGATACCCTCGACGTTCCACAGCACGAACTCGTCAAGACCTGCGTCCTGTATTGCCCGGATCTGATCGTTTATCGCGGTATAGTCGTAGTTCATGTAGTTGTCACCGCCTAAGTAAGCTGCGGTGAACGCCTGACAGTACGGTCTTACCGTGCTGTAGCCTTCGGCGTTGTGGTATTTGCCTCCGATGGTAAGGGCATCGAACATTACCTGATAAGGGTCCTTGTCAGGGTAGTCGTGGATATGTCCGTTCATCATCGTTCCCAGAGCATAGTGAGAAGGGTAGATCATCGGGCAGAGTGAATCGACTCCCGTAAAGCCGAGATTTGCCCAGTCCTGACCTAAGATCTCGCCGTCGAGCGAAGATGATACTGCGATACCGAAGATATCTGCAGATACAGGAACCCCCGTAGGATCCTGTATCTTTCTTCTGGCAGTGATAAGAAATCTGTTGATGGCGTCGGCCTTGGTAGGAACTTCGCCCTCGACTCCGAAGTAAGGCTCTGCACCAGATACGGATGAACCTGTCGGGAATCTTATATAGTCGAACTGGATCTCGTCAACGCCCATGTCGATCGCTTCGAGCGCGAGGTCGATGAGGTAATCCCAGTTTCTGGTGTCATACGGGTTCGCGAAGATCTCGCTTCCTTCGTTCCAGAATGCCAGAGGATTTCCTGCGCTGTCGCAGATCGCCCTGTCAGGGAATTTGTTCGCGAGGGCTACGTCCTTGAAGCATACGATACGTCCGATAACGTAGATGTCGTTCTCATGGCACTTCTCGATAACTTCCTTAAGGTCGTACTGCGGATACACATAGCCGATCTCGTTCGCGAGTTCGTTCTTACTGTCGAAGAGTACGCCGTAGCTCTCCTTGAGGTCGATTACGAAAGTATTGATCTCGGAGTTCTTGGCGAGCTCGATATTGTTGTCGATATTCATGGCCGCGTTGGTATAAAGGCCCTTAACTTCCTTGTGCTTCACAGGTACCACCTTGTCGACCTCAGGCAGAGGCCCGAAGTAGGCGTCCAGTTGTTCCTTCTTCTCGGAAGTCCATTGGATGTTTTCCTTTATCTCGAACGGGGTAGGTGTAGGCGAAGGTGTCGGAGTCGGCTCGAAAACGGTTGTAAAGATGGTCGGCTTGGTTATGCTAAGCTGCATCTCTTCGGTCGAACCGTTGATGACCCGGGACAGGAAACCTCCTGCCACGACGATGCCTAAAAGGATCGCGAAAAATGCAAATACCGCCACGATTCCCTGAAGTGCCTTGATGGGACCGTTGATCTTGACTCTGACTCGATTGTCGCCGTTCTGGTTGTTGCTCATAAGCCTTTCCCTAATAAAGATAATTAACTACATAATTATACAGTCACTTAAGAAAAACAACAAATCACATTCGGTATATGATACAATCAAATTATATTAATCAACGGGGGTTATATATGATCATTCGTAACTGCGCCGGCGGAATAGTCTTTCACAATGATTCCGTCCTTCTCCTTAAGAACGATAAACACGAGTGGTGTTTTCCGAAGGGAGTAGTCCGCGCTGGTCAGAAGGAAAAGGATATAGCCCTTGAGCGAGTCAGGATCGAGGCAGGCCTTGAAGCCGAGATCCTCGCACCTTGCAGCAAGACTCACTACGAGTTCTACTCGATCACCAGACAAAAGCCTATTCACAACAACGTTTCATGGTTCGTCATGAAGACGGATTCGGACAACGTCGTATATAACAAGGAAGCGGATTTCATCGACGGCAGATTCTTCTCGCTTGATGATGCGATGAACGCCGTAACCTATAGTCAGGACAAGTCTCTTCTCATGGTCGCATACCAGAGATATAAGGAGCTTATCTGACATATATGCCTATCTCTCCTCTCGAAAACAGGGCGCAGAAAGCACTTCGAAGGATCACCGTGTCCGGATACGGTGAATCTTTTTATGAGGTCAAAAGATCCAAGTTCATCGGATACTGTAAACCTGTCTTAACGGCTGAAGAAGCAAACTCCTTCGTTGACGAGATCAGGAGAAAGCATTCCGACGCCAGACACAACGTTTACGCATGGATCCTCAAAAAGGAGATCGGACTTCAAAAGTACAGTGACGACGGCGAGCCTTCGGGAACAGCAGGTCTTCCTGTTATGTCGGTCCTTACCAAGAACGACATCGCCGACTGCGTCATAGTCGTAACGAGATATTTCGGAGGCATCCTTTTAGGCAAAGGCGGACTGGTCCGTGCCTACACCAAAGCGGCGGCTCTGGCTCTTAAGGAAGCGGGACCGAAGATAATGGAGATGTGCTCGGTTTTTAACATGCATGTGGACTACTCGATGTACGATAAGATCGTTTTCGAGATGAATGCAAAAGGGTATCATATATCAGATACTCAGTACGGTGAGGACATCAGTATCGACGTAAGGATCCCGGTCTGCAGGGAAGAGGAATTCAAAGCATTCATAACAGACGTCTCGTCGGGCAGCCTGACTCCTGTTAAGACAGGCGAGATCGAGGCCGATACAGAGGACGTTGAAGTTACATATGACGAGGGCGAAGAAGAGGATTAGTTCCCTAGAATTTGCCTAGATTATCCGAGAATAACTGGAGTATAACATATTTGAAAAAGAACACGGAGGTATATGGCTATGGCAGAAGATAATGAAAACATGGAAAAAGAAGTCATCACGGACGCATCTGAAGAAGCGGCCGAGCAGACGGTCGACGTTATAGAGAAGACTACTGAAGAGCCTTCGTATACGGATACTCCGAGCAAAGAAGAATCCCACCCGCAGATCGTATATGTTCAGCAGAAAAGAAACAAGATACCGATGGTCATCATGGCGGTACTGTTCGCGCTGGCACTTATCTTTATCGCATTTCAGTCGGTATTCATCTTCCTTCTGACCAGCGGTAAACTCGAGAAGTCCTCCAAGGCCTTCGACAGTTATATCGAGAGCACGGGACTTAAGTCTGAGAAGAAAGATGTTTCATCCCTCGCGGATCCTAACTTCTCACTGGAGGAAGCTGCATCTGTCCATGATCCTAACAAGAAGACATTAAGCACCGTAGAGATCTACAACAAAGTCTCTCCTGCAACAGTTGCGATCTATCTTGTAGATCAGGCATCAGAGAGCGTATCAGCAGGTTCCGGCTTCATCATCTCAGAAGACGGTTATGTTGTTACGAATGCCCACGTTGTAGAGAACGCATCTGATAAGACCGAACTTAAGGTCTATATCGGAGGTCAGGAAGAAGCATACGAAGCAGGTATCGTCGGAACTGATGTCCAGACGGATATCGCCGTCATCAAGATAAGCGGCGATGGACCATTTCCGACAGTAACTCTCGGTGATTCCGATGTTCTCCAGAACGGTGAACTCGCGATCGCCATCGGTAACCCTCTCGGAACTTTGCAGGGAACTATCACCGTAGGTGTCATTTCCGGTATGGAAAGACCGATGAATACAAAGGGTTATTCCATGAAGCTCATCCAGACTGATGCATCAGTTAACGAAGGTAACAGCGGCGGACCTTTGATCAATTCCTTCGGTGAAGTAATAGGTGTAGTAAATGCCAAGATCGGTACCGCAGAAGGTCTCGGATTCGCTATCCCGATCACTCCTATCAAGAGCAACATTGAATCCATCATCGTTAACGGTAAGGTTATCAACAGACCTTACCTCGGAACTACGGTCAAGTTCGTTGCAGCAAACGATTATTTCGGAGCAGACGACGGTATCTACGTTGCTGAACTCGTTAAAGACGGCCCTGGTGACAAGGCAGGCCTTGAGATCGGCGACAGGATCCTTACTGTTGACGGGGTTGAAATAAAAGAATCAGATGATATCATTAGAGTGCGTGATTCTCATAGCGTCGGTGATATCGTCGAGGTGGTCGTCGACAGAGACGGTGAGAAGGTAACGCTGACACTTGAGATAGGAGACAGTGCTGACTACGAATAATTATGGCTAACGAGAAGAACAGAAAAAGAATAGTTAAGATAGTTGCTCTGGTGATCGTAGTGGTAATGCTGTTGTCGGTATTCTCGGGTATATTCCTGATCTTTATTACCGAACACAAGGCCAAACAGAACGAACTTGCCATGCAGAAGGCTATCGCAGAACTTCAGGCGGAAAGCGATAACGGCTGATCAATTGATAACAAATGGGATCCTCAATTCAGTGAGGATCCCTTTTTTTTATTTTCCAAAATTACCGTCATCTGTACCGCTCTTTGAACTGTACATATCACGGGAAAATAACGCAAAATACAGTCATTTGTACCGCTCTATAAGACTGTACATTTAACGGGAATTTAGCTCAAATTACCGTCATTTGTACCGCACTGAGGACTGTACATTTTACGGGAAGATCGTTGCAGTTCATAAAAAAATCAGGCCCCGTGAGGCCTGATCTGAAAGTTTATAATGTGAATTCGAAGAACCGATCGCAAGGCTCGCCGTTGTAACTTAATATCTTGGCGCTGTAATTTCCGTCCCCGATCTTCTCAAAACTAATGTGGAAGAGCTTTGCCTGCTCGATGAAGGGCGTGGACCTTAGGGTGTCCAGGGACCTGTTTTCGATGATGCAAAGAAGCGACTGGACTAAGATCATGTGTGTGACCAGAAGAAGAGGGCCTTCTTCGTTATTAAGGATCTTTTGAAGGAGGCGGCGGACTCTCTCGACCACGTGAGCGTAGGACTCGCCGTTTCCTATAGGGACGAACTTGTGGGGCTCGTACCTGAAGTAACTGTAGTTCTCGGGATAGAGGATTTCGGCTTCGGAGCGCAGCATTCCCTCGAGGTCGCCCAGGTCCATCTCGGACAGGAGCGGTTCTATGGATGTCGGGAACTTGCCGCCCGTAGCGAGGTAGGAAGTCTGAAGTGCGCGGGGCATCGGACTTACCAGGACTTTATGGATCGGAAGCTCCGATATTAAGGGACAAAGCGCAGCGGCTCCTTCGATACCGTCCGGCGTCAGGGGAGAGTTCAATCTGCCCTGCATTCTGATCTCGGTGTTCCACACGGTCCTGCCGTGTCTGATGATGTATACGTCCATTAAGGCACATCCACGATCTGGCTTACACCCGACGGTTTGAATTCGTAGGAATACTCGGTGAGCATCTCGTTGAGGAAGGCCTGATATTTGTTCATTCTTATGAAGCTGTTGACTCTGTCGTACCACTCAGGCTTTTCGGACTCGGAGCTGAAGTAGATGATGTAGAAGCCGTTCTCGGATTCGATGATCTCCTTGTCGCCTGCCTTACGCTCTTCGGCGAAGATCCAGGTGTCGAGTGCTTCCTCGAACTTGCCCGGGTAAGTGTCGCTGCTCGCGGTTATGGACAGTGTGTCGCTCAGGACTTCGTCGGTATAGAGGTTCTCGACTGACATAGCAGTAGTATCGTCCTTGATGTACTCATAGATATCCTGCGCCAGGATCTGAGCATCACCCATGGAGACCTTGCCTTCGCCGTTCTCGTTGCCCGGATTTGTAACGACCTCGAAGATCCTTACGCTTCTGAGCGGTGTGGACTGCGGTTCTCTCTTAACAAAGCACAGAACGATAGGGAAGCCGTCTTCGTCAGTGAAGATAGTGGTGTCGCCCGGCTGTCTCTCGAGATCGAAGAGCCATGTTCTGAACTCGGCGTGCTCGATGTCCTTATAGCGGCTGTCAGCGATGAGGAGGGAATCAGGCTCGGCGAGCTTCTCCTGCATGTCGCCCGTGAAGTATTCATAAGCTGCTTCCTCGAACTTGTCAGGGTCGTGGCCCATAGCCTCGATGATCTCGTTGGCGTGGAGCATTGCCGTATCGATGAATGCCTGATCGCGCTGGTCGTATGTCATTCTGAAGATCTTGTAGCTTACGAGGTCGTATGCATTCCTGTTAGCCTCGTATGCTTCCTGAGCTTCTGCGTCCGTAGCCTGGAGCTCGACGAGCTTGGCATCGGATGCGTAGTCCTCGGTAAAGTACTTCTTTGCGAGAGTGTCGCGGACACAAGACTCTGTTACCTGTGTTCCGAAAACACCCTGGATATACGTATTGAGCGGCACGCCCAATTCGCTTGCCTTGGTCTTGAGCCAATCCACGTAAGCGCTTGCCATCTGGTAGTGCTTGTCCTCGATATCGTAGCCGTGCTTCTTCGCATCATCATACAAAAGCTGCATGATCTGAAGCTCCTTGGCCGTCTGATCCAGGAAGTATTCTCTGTTGCTCTTGAAGTTCGGATCCACAGACGGACCTTCTAGCATTTCCTTTGTATCCTTATCGAAAACATCCACACCGTTTTCGATGAGTACATAATGATACATAAAACTGAACTCATCAGACGGGATGCTCGTATTGTTTATGGAAAGCGGGCTCTTGAACTTCTCCTTGAGGCCTGCCTCGGTGAAGATCAGAAAACCCACGATGGCGATGACTGCGATAATGGCGATGACCACATATACCAGAGCGCTCTTTGAAGCCTTCGCGGGCCTTGCTTCTCCGTTCTTATCAAGTTCGAGCTTGATAGGCTCAACAGGATTTTCCTTGAAATCCTCAGTTGTCTTCTTTTCTGCTTTACGTGAAGCGACCTCGCCGCTCTCGGAATTGGTGAGAAGGTCAGGATCGATATCGTCGACCGCGGAATAGATAACAGCCTTCTCTTCAGGTGCCTCTATAAGTTCAGTCTCTTCTTCGACCGGTTCTGTATCTTCCGGTTCTTCGGCTGTTTCCTGAACAGGTGCTTCTTCAGGCTCTTCCACGACTTCGAACGCCGGCTCGGATTCTGCCGGTACTTCGGAAGGGTAATCGTATGTCGGCTCAGGGATATCCTCGAAGTTTCCTTCCACAGGAACTTCTTCAGGTATTTCCGCGGAAACTGCCTGCTCAGCAGGGATCACTTCAGGGATGACCTCTTCCGTATTCTCAGGAACACTTACTTCAGGCTGAACCTCGTTTTGCTCAGCAGCATTCAGGATCTCTGAAGCGTCGAAGCTCGGTTCCCTGGTCGTGTTGTTATTTTTCTTGTTCTTCTTTCCGAACATTACAATAATGCCTCCTCACTTGGGATCACCAGATTAATGGCGTCTCTTATGCATTCGATGGTCGCAGGAAGTTTCGGTCCCTTCTCGCCGTCGATATCCAAAGTGACTTTTTGGTCATTGGTAGCGCTCATCTCGAGCTTACTTGTCTGGAAGTAAAGGACTTTGTCGCTCTCCAGATGTTCTCCGAGGGCGATCTTGTTCAGGAGCGGTATCGCATCCATGTAACTTACCTTGGAGATAACGAGAACGTCCAAAAGTCCGTCATGAAGATCGGCGTCCAGCATCAGGTTCTTAAAACCGCCGACACTTCTCGTATTTGAGATAAGGAACATCGTGGCATCGATGTCATACTCATCCTTATCGGTCTTAAGCTTAAGAGGGATGGTCTTGGTTATGGAGTTGATCTCCTTAAGTCCCTCGATCCAATATGCGACAGGTCCAAGATTAGTCTTGAGATCTGACGGCACTTTATACGCGACCGCACTCAGAAGTCCTCCCGCGAGAACGTTAAGGAAGTATCTGTCGTTGACCTTGCCGCAGTCGACTTTTACGGTCTTATGTGACATGAGCATCCTCGCGAAGTCGGAAGGCTCCGCAGGAAGCTTCATGAATGAAGCGAAATCGTTTACGGTTCCGGAAGTATAAACGGCGAGAGGAAGATCGATATTGCCCTTGAGCATTCCGGTTACGACCTCGTTGACTGTTCCGTCACCGCCGACGGCCATTACGAGATCGTATTCTTCCTGCCTTATATCCATTGCATATCTGGTAGCATCCAGAGGACCTGCAGTATAAGAGATATCAGCTCTTTCGATGGCCTTTTGAGATGAAAGATAAGCAATTGTATCCTCGACATTGGCCATTGCGCGCTCTCTGCCTGAGGAAGGATTCATAATTATCTTGATTCTTAGACCCATACATCACCTTTTCGAAAACCATTAATAGTAATTCCATAATACTTTACCATAATAAGCTTCATAATATATTACATATAAAACGCAGAAATAAGGCATTTTGAATACAAAATATGATATGATAATCACGTTTGATATTTTTGGAATGTGAGGATACGGGAACAATGCAGGACGCATACAGGGCAATAATCAGCCGAAGAAAGAAAGCCAACAGCGATTGGCTCATGAATATCTTGACTTTTATCTTTCCGTTCCTTGCAGTCCTGGTGTCATTTGCCATCCAGAAGGTTCACCCTTTCGGCGAGCGCGTCATGCTCACGGTCGACTCATATCACCAGTACGTTCCTTTCCTTATCGAATTCCGTAACAAGGTCCTCGAAGGAAGGTCCTTGTTCTACACCTGGAACAACGGACTCGGCATGGAGTACTACGCGGTCTTCGCCAACTACTGCTCGAGCCCTCTTAACATATTCTGCTTATTCTTTACGGCCAAGACCATGCCGGTCTTCGCAGCTTTCGTAACCGCTTTCCGCGCAGGCTTAGCAGGCCTTTTCATGAGCTGGTTCCTGACGGGCGAAGACGAGGGCAGGAGAGACTATATAACAACGGCTTTCGCCTGCGCTTACGCTCTCTGCGGCTGGTTCTGCTGCGATTTCTGGAACATCATGTGGTGCGACGCACTGGTCCTTCTTCCGCTCATCGCACTCGGCCTTCGTAAGCTCTTCACCGAAGGAAAATACGGCCTTTACTGCCTGTCCCTCGGTATCGCCATCATAAGTAACTACTACACGGGATATTTCCTGTGCCTCTTCCTGATCTTATTTGCACCTGTCTACGGCATCTGCCTTTTCCAGTTCGGAAAAGAGGAGACGGTCGAGGGCAGGCTTAACTTCAAGACCGTCATCGTCTCGGTCGGCAGATTCGCTCTCGGAAGCATTATCGCGGGCGGTCTTTCAGCGATCATAACGATTCCGACCTACAAGATCCTTCAGTCGTCTTCCGCAGTCGGAACAGAATTTCCGAAGGACTACAAGCTAACCGGAAACTTCTTTGACTTCCTCGGAAGGCTTCTTGTAGCAGCAAACCCTAACATCAGAGACGGAATGGCCAACGTTTATTCGGGCATCATCCCGATCCTTATGGTCATCCTTTTCTTTGCCGCATCGAAAAAGACCGGCATCAAGCTCCGTCACAAGATCTGCTACGGTCTTTTGCTCCTGGTGCTCTACTTAAGCTTTACCAACAGGACGCTGAACTTCATCTGGCACGGATTCCACTTCCCGAACCAGATTCCTTACAGGCAGTCCTTCATCTTTTCGTTTCTCATCGTTTTCCTCGGCTTCAAGGCAATAAGGATCCTCAAGAGCTTTACCTCTTCCCAGGTAGCGGCCGTATTTATCGGCGGCGGTGTCTTTGTTATCCTTTTCGAGAAATTCGGAGGAGGAAACGAAGGATATATCCAGGTTCTCTTGTCTCTCGGATTCATCGTGCTCGAGGGGATCTTTCTCAGATGCTGTGTCCTTGATCAGAAGAAGCGCTATCTGTTCTACGAAGCTGCCATCGCCCTTTTGATGGCTGCCGAGATGGTCGTTACGAGCATGGTCTGTATCGGAACGGTTGCCAAGAACGAAGGATTCCCGCTTTACAAGACCTACGGTATCAACTACGACAAGGTCAAGGAATATGCCACCGAAGTCGAGACCATGGACGGACACAAGTTGTTCGAGAGATCCGAAGTCTATCCGAACAATTTCTGCAATATCCAGTCCATCTACGACGTAAGAGGTCTTTCGACTTTCTCATCCACGGTCAGACAGGATTTTGTTACATACATCCGTAATTTCGGTTTCCACAACAACAGGATCAACAGCACCAGAAGCATGGGCCTTACCAGAGTAACGGCTACTTTGCTCGGTATAAGGAACTTCATCGCAGCCGACAATACGGACAGCGTTCCGGGTGTTTTCGAGCTGGAGCATGATGACGGATATATCAAGTGCTACGGCAATCCTGACGCACTTTCTGTCGGATATATTGTTTCCGAGGATCTGATCGATTATGAACCTGACCCGGACAACAAAGATCCGTTCGAGAAGACGAACCTCTGGATCAACAGCATGGGCTTTGAAGGAAACGTTTACAGAAAAGCCGATTCCTACGGTGAAGGATTCGAGAACATTAACCAGAGCGTCAATAATTTCGGCGTGGATACTTACTCTGTCATCAATTCCGAGAAGGACGCAGTCCTGACCATTGTTGTCGACAATGCAACAATAGGCTCGGATGTCTATATCTACCTCGACTGCTCCAAGGCAGGAAGCTACGTCATAAGGACCTACGACGAGAACGGGGAAGAGGTATCCCACACTTCGAGCATCGCATACAGGTATTACCAGATAATCCCGCTCGGAGTCTATGACGGACACACGATCAAGTGTACGCTCACGATCCCTAAGGCACCTGCCGGCGCGATCAAAGCGTTCACTTACGAGCTCGACCGTGATAAATATGACTCAATGGTAGAGTATCTTTCCAAGGAGCAGTTCCTTGTTACAAAGTACGACGACAAGTCCATAGAGGGCATGATCGAATCCGAGGAAGGCGGACTTCTGTTCTTTACGCTTCCTTATTCCGACAGCTTCGAGGCTTACGTAGATGGCAAGAAGGTTGATATCGTCCCGATCCGCGACGCCATGATGGCAGTCCGTGTCGGTCCGGGCACACACAAAGTCGAACTTTACTATACCCTTTGGGGATTTGATTACGGAATCGTCATCACCGTCGCATCGATGGTACTTTTGGCATTCCTTACTTTCGGTAAGATCGTAACCGGTTACATTAAGGAAGAAAAAGCCTCAGAGAAAGCACCTGAGACCGTTCCTTCTGAGGAAGAGGCAGCCGATGTTCCGCAAGCTTAAACGATCGGACGACAATAACCTTTATCCTCTTGATATGGTATTGGCATTTATCCTGCCTTTACTGATCTTCGGCTGCGCCTACTATCTCGGCATCCGCGAGACAAAGATCCCCCAGGAGCTCACTCTTCGATACGACAAATTCGACATGGGCATCTTCAGGGGCATAACCGACGACCTTAAGCTCATCAAGAGTTTTTCTCTCGAAAAAGATTTCCGTCTGGTCCTTCAGGGACACTTGGATCCGGGTTTTCTCATGGCCTCGTATCTGCCGTTTGAATTTGCTTCCGTTATCCTTTACGTTTTCTTTTTCCTGAGACTTGCACTCGCATCTTTTTCCATGCACCGCTTTTTGCGAAGACAGGTCCCGCTCGACAGGAGCCTTACGCTTCTCCTGTCGGTCTGCTACAGCCTCTCTTCCGCAGTCCTCGGGATCGCATCATTTTCCGGTGCGATGAACACCGTCATAGCGATACCTTTTATGATCGATCTTCTGATCGAATTCATGCGTGACGATAATTCCGTTCGAAAAGGCCTTCATTTTTCGCTATCCCTGACGTTGCTGTTCTATCTTTCGGGCAACCTCAATCTTATGACGGTACTGCCGTTTGCACTCTTTACATCGTTTTTCATCGCGTCGGCAGTAGGAACGAAATTCTCCAATTCCGTTATCCTATTCCTTAAATCCCTGCCGTACTTCTTATTTGCTATCGGCTTTTCGGCATTTACTTTTGCCAATACGATCCTTGATTCTGAGATCCCGTTTCCGCTCGATGCCGATCCGGACCTCGACAGCAGGGCATCCATGTTCGATCTTCTGACGCGTTTCCTCAACGGTAAGCCTTACAACATGTCCATAGCTTCCGGTGTGGGACTTAGTCTTACGATCTTCATCCTGCTCCTTCTCATAGTATTTTTCTTTAACCCGCGTATCCCGATCAGGATCAGGGCGGTACTCTTTTTCGGTTTATTCATCTGCTTTGCGATGTACTGTTCGAACCTGCTCCTTCAGTACGGCACCCTCTTTACAAATGCGATCCTCGATTGCAACAGCACCTTTACGGCCCGCTTCGCGTTCCTGTCGTCGCTTCTTATCTTTGCGGCGGCAATCTCGCTTCGTAACCTCGCTTCCGTCAAGAACAGCACGGTGGCTTTTTCGGTATTGTCCGTACTGATACTCGTTGTCTTATCTAACAGCTCCGGTAATTCCACATCTCCGAGTCTTTTTTCCATGGCGTTTACGATCCTTTGTGCCGTCCTCGGTTACTTTATGATCGTCAACATCGATAAGATCCCGGGCTATGTCACTGCTGTTGCAGTATTGCTTGGCCTTACCCTCAATCTTTCGTTCATACTTCCGATCTCCCACTACGGAAAACCTACGGATGATGCAGCCATGATGTTTGACGGTATCCCTGACGAAGATCTTTCCCTTGATTATCCGCTCCCGCAGCTGGACTTTTTTTCGAGAGATAATGAGGACTTTTATTTCCTGAGCCACTTCCACCCGGATTACAATTCGACTCCGGGAATGCTTAATACACTTACATATTATATGGGCATCGAACCGTTCTTCATGCCGCTTTCCCAGGCCAACGATGTCTTCAGGGGAAAGGGCGACAGACTTCTCATAGGCGAAGAACCCATGATGGAAGACGGAATGGAAGTCGTATCCTATAAGATCATAACCCTGGATTTCTGGGAAAAAGATGATCCGCTCATGCTTTACACAGACTACAAGGGCGATTTCGACTTTGTTATCGAGCGCGGCGATATTGAGGACAGGCAGACTCTGACAGGTCCTTGTATGGTCCTTTTGGACAACAAGGGAGAAGATTCATTCGGTGCCAAGATCCTCATCAACGATCCGAAATACAAACACAATTCCCGCTTTGAATACTACAGCGTAAACGAGGAAGCACTGGAAGACTTCAGGATGAATGCCCTGAGATATGACGGACCGTTCAATGTCGAGGGAAGTGTCACTGTCCTTACCGGAAGACGTTACGGCTCTCCTGTTTCCGTCTATGTCAACGATGAAAAGGTCGTAACCTACAACATAGCAGGTAAGCTCGCATTCGATACCTACACGGACGGAACAGCCTATATCGAGATCAGATCCTTCGACTACGGAATATATATTTCGGCTGTCGTGGTACTGATTTCTATTATATGTAGTATAGTAGTAATATTATTATCTGACAGAAGAGAAAAGAAAAAGAAAGCTTGAGTATAAATATGCCATCAGCCTATCAGATTAATGAAGGAACAAAGTTTATAATCCTCGATCTGGAATGGAACCAGCCGTTTCCCGGCAAGGAATACGGCATTGACGTTTCCACGCTCAGAGGCGAGATAATCGATATCGGTGCTGAAAAGTACACCTACAGTTGCGGCGGCTTGATCCATGAGGGCAGTTTTTCCATGCAGGTCCGTCCTAAGGTTTATCGAAAACTTCATTATCACGTTCAGAAACTTACTCACAAGACGAACAAGGAGATAAGAAACGGCGTTCCGTTCGAGGAGGCTTTCCCTGAATATCTCTCGTTCTGCGGTGATGACTATATCCTGGTCTGCTGGGGCAATTCCGATCCGGACATACTCAAGCAGAATATGAAGCACTATGGCTTTGACGACAAGATCGACCATCCGTTCTTCGATCTGCAGCCGGTCTTTTCCAGATTTGCAGGTGAGAGGGGACAGCAAAGAAGCGTAGAGTTCGCTGTTGATTTCTATAACATCCCGAAGGATGACACTTTCCACAGCGCATGGGCCGACAGTCACTACACAGGTCTTATCTTCAAGAATATGTTTGAACACAACAAAGCTTCGGAACTTCTTGCTGTTATAGGAAGCTCGTTAAGAAATCCTGATCTTGTAAAAGAGTTTACGTTTGTAAGCGGTGAAACAGAGAATTTGGACGAAGCTTATAAGACTGCTTTTGAGTTTCCGCAAATATGTCCAATTTGTAAAGAATTACTGAAAAGTAAGATCGAACCGTTCAGGATCAGGAAATCGGTATATGCACTTTACTCCTGTAAAGAACACGGTGATTTCTTCTGCAGAACGAGGGTAAAGAAGAGTAAACAGAGTAAATACATAGCGGCCATGGTAATCCGCTTTGCTACGCAATCAGACTACTATCTCATTGCTGATAAAGCTGAAGAATTTAAGAAGTTCGGCATCCAGGGGGAGCCAAAAACCACCCCAAAAGAGGACGAAACAAAAATGTGATATTGGCCATGAAAATGTGACAGATATCTGATACAAATGTGACGGAAATGTGAATTTTCGTTTTGAGAGGCCAAAAAACCTCTTCTCAAACGGTTTTGATGTTAGTATAATGCATGTAGTAATTTATGACTATCTTTTACTAGGTATGGCAGAAAGGAAGTTATTCTTATGTTTAAGTCATTAAGGAAGAAGGGTAAGAGCAACAAGCAAGGCTCAATGCTGACACTCGTGTTGGTAATCACAGCAATGGCTTTGGTTTTTATCACATCCGCTGTTATGATCACGAACTCTACAAGAGTCAGATATTATGACAACGTTCTTTCCGGTCAGGCAAGATTGGTAAGTACTGCTGTTGCTGAGTCGTTCTGCAGTGCATTGGAGATCCAGGAGATTACAGATAAGAATCTTAGGGATTGGGCACATGATGACAAGTCAGCTACATTCAAGATCGATAATGTTCCTGGACTTGGCGAAGGTGGAACAACAACAACTGTTCAGTTTGACGAAGACGGCGGATATATCCTCGCTACATTCTCAACTACGATCGGTGAGAAGAGTGACGGAACATTTGCTACAGAGAACTGTACAGTATACTTTAAGAGAAAGCCACCGGTAGTTAAGGCTAGAAACTTTAAGTATCAGTTGAACGTAGGTAATAAGGCTGCTCTCGGTGGTTTGGACATCGGTGTAGGTCACGCTCCAGGAGCAGACAATATGTGCTTCTTCCATGGTGATACAAACCTTACTGAGAATGCCGGAAACACAGTTTATTCTGATATCATCGCAACAGGTAAGCTGATGTTCGGTAACCATACAGAAGTTAAGGGACAGTTCATCTTCTCCGGTCCTGATGCAGGTCTTGGCAATTTTACAGGTCAAGTTAAGGCTAACAATTTGTATTTTATCAGCCCGGATGGATATGCTAAGGGTAATATCAATAAGGATGGTAACACTTACTGGGATTTCACAGCAAACAGTGCATTGATCTACAACTTTAAGGTTGATGGTAAGATGGGTCAGAATCAGGAAGTTAAGAACTATGCTGCTATGACAGGCTCTGAAATTGATACTAGCAGACTCGGATCAGCTACAGATTCTACATCCTATAACTACAAATCAGTCCAGCCAACATGGAATACATCAACCGGTGACGAAGAAGTAACAGAAAAGTTTAATTCATATGTTCTCGAGAGAGCAAAGGCTGCTTTGACAGATGCTGAGCAGTTTGCTATCACAGAAGACCAGGTTGCAGCTAAGAAGGATACCTTCCTGGATAATGTACCTGAACCATACAAGAAAACAGCTAAGGATGTCATTAACTCTAACGGATCTACCACTACGAATACGATCACTTGGAATGCTTTTAAGAGCGGTACGAAGGGCGTATGCTATATCAACTCTCAGAAGATCGCTGATGGAACAAAGATCACATTGGATCTCAGTAAGGGACCTTACATCCTTGTTGTTAAGTCCAAGTTGGTAATCGAGAAGAAGGCTGTTATCGAGTGCGTTAACGGTGATAACAATAGTGATGAGAACTGGCTTCGTATTATCCTTTTACCGGGTGCTGAACTCGATATCGGTGATAATGAATCCGAGGTCGGCGGACTTAAGACAGCTGATAGTGTTAAGCCACACTGCTATGTATACGGACTCAAGGGTACTTCGGTAATCGTTGCTTCCGATGGAAAGTATGTTGAAGGTTACTTTGGTTTGTACGGTGAAGGTTCTTTATTCTACCTCAAGGGTAAGCCAAATAACTTCTTCGGTAGAGTAGAGGCTACTAACTGTCAGACACTTAATGCAAACAACGCAGAAATGAAGTGGGCTCCGGAGCCGATGGATGATGTACCTCCGGGAGACTTCACACCGGCAGTATCTGAGTATGAAGTAGCAAGATTCAGATTCTTCTATTGATTATTCAAAACATAAGAATTCAATAAGGGATGTCCTTCGGGACACCCCTTATTTTTTCGGATCATTTAACAGACAAAGGAAAGGAGCACTACTTTTATAAAGTCGTGCTCCTATTAACTGTCAGTTTATTACTTAATTAATTGATAGTGAAAAGATACGGAACGCTCATTAGTTCGAGTGCTATCTCATGCATCGAGATAAGCTCGGTATTATTCTTTTTCTCAAAGTCGATATTATAATTATCAATACTCTCTCTGCAGCACACGATGGAAAATTCCATATCATTCAGCACTTTAAAAGATGCGTAGAGCTGATTGGATGGATCAAGGAGTTTTACACCCGTATCAATAAGGAAGATACGGGATACCTTTGAAAACTCATCTGCCAAAACATCGAGAAATGCTCCCAAGAGCACTCTGCCGTGATCAGAATCACTGGAATAATAATCGTGATTGATTACGATGGTCAGATTACCGTTGGAATCATCCAAAATAAGGTCAGGAAAAAGATTAAGGTCAGTTCCTGTTTCTTCTGCTATAGCTGCAGTTGCCGTACCGTTAGAGTAGAGATCGGCATATGCCTCTATATTATTGCTTTGCTTTTCCTTGTTTCTCATCAAAATCACTCCTGTCTGAAGAAAGGATCCTCATAGATCTCTGGATTGCATTTTTGCTGTTTCCCCACGGCTTATCGTTATTTCTATAGTCAAATTTTAACGTAAACCACTCTACATCTGAGATAAGTTCCGTTAAGGATGAATCCACACCGGAGGAGAGAAGCGGAAGGAAATCAGCTGCATCATTCTGGCTCATATTATCGGCGCAGGCACGAAGAAGAGCAGAGATATGAGGCAGGCAATATGTTTTGCAATTTGCAAACTTCTCTTTGAAATCCTTATCATGGGAAAACATCCAGCAGATTACACTTGAGTATCTGTCCATGGTGTAATCGAGCTTCTCGCAGATCGGACAAGCTTTTACCCTTGAATCTATCTTGTCGGCCAGTTTTTTCAGATTTGATTTATACTCGGTATTTCTTCCTTTAAGAAGATTTCCTTTACCCGGAGCAGTCTTTTGAAGCTGCGGAGCGATATCGGATTTAATATCGATAAGATGTGTGTGAAGCATCAGGCCGAGTCCCAAACGATTTGCTTCTCTTTTATTGAGCTTACCCATATGATCAGGACAGAATCCGGACTTATTCGTTATTTTTCTTGTATCAGGTTCCATGAGTGAAGGACCCAGATAATAATCCAGATAATCAGATTCCGCTTTGTTCTTAAGAAAGCACAAAGGGCAGATCGTTGGCTCATTATAAGCATCATTAACAGGGATCGTGTAAATCTTTTCCATTATATATCTCCTTTATTGTTGAACTGTGTTGGGTTTAACGACACGTTTTGCACGTACATTGACGGCTATCATCGTTATGGACGTATATTCTTCGACAGATCTTCCGATATTCTGTTGAGCCTCATAGAGAACTTCCTGAGCATCATAACCGTAGAAGATGGCTATCTCCAAACTTAAGACTACGCCGTATGTTCTTTTTTCGGATTTAAATGATACGACTTCCGCGTACCCGGGAACTTTATTCAGTACTATTTTGATCAGATCAAGAAGTGCTTCATCGGATATGGAGTAAGAACCTAACGATGAAAACGTCGGACGGACCATCGTTCTTTCGATATCAGGGACTACAGGCATTACTCCGCGCTCTCTGTCAAAACGCTGACGCAGCTTATTGAGAGGATCGGTAAAATATCCGGAGAACTCGTGTTTGATCTCCATTGAAGGAACAGGAATGGTATGCATTCCTTCTGTCATACGCGTATTCCTGGCCTGACGCATCTCTTCTTCGGAACTTACATCTTCGATCCTTATGAGCATCGACGGCTGATTAAGCCAAAGATTTGTGCAGATCTTCTCGAGCATGGAATCAGAAGTTCCCAAGATCATGAGAGCTGTCGGCATATTCTCGACAAGTGCTCTTCGCATTACCTGAGCTCTGGTATCATCTGCAAAAAGTGCCTGCCTTACGGATTCGAGTTTGGTAGGAGCCTTTTTTGCTGATGTTCCTGCTACGATCCTGCTTCCGTTTATAAGAAGTCCGTCATCGATAAGGTAGGAGATATTGTTTGTTCTGGCAACTCGTATCGCTCTGGTACTCTTACCTGTTCCGGAAGGACCGACAAAAGCAACAACTGCAATGGAAGATAAAACTTCTCGTGTTGCAGTTTCGCTCGTAAGGATCATATCTGCGGATATGACTTCCTGTTTATGGGAACGGGGATGTGAATCAGACGTCCTGTCAAAGATCCTGAGAGTATTTCTAAGCTCGGGAATGAGCACACCATGACGTCCGGTATTCTGACTAACGCCGGTTGAAGTGTTCTCGGGTTCTAAGCCTACAGACTTTTCTTGATCGTCTTTCAGAGCCAAAATATCACCTTATCAATCGTCAAGATTATGGAAAACCTCTTGGATATCGTCGTTCTCATCCATCTTATCGAGCATCTTTTCGAACTGCTCGAGCATTGCAGGATCTGTGATCTGAGCATATGTTACCGGTACAGGTCCGAGACTGCTGTCGAGGAATACATAGCCCTTATCTTCAAGAGCATCTCTCACAGCATAGTAGTCCTCGGGAGCAGTAGTGATCTCATAGCACTCGTCCTCGGCTGCGAAATCCTCAGCGCCTGCATCAAGAGCATCAGACATGACCTGATCTTCGTCCTCGTATTCTTCCTTGGAAATTACGATAACTCCCTTATCCTCGAAAAGGAATGACACGCTTCCGGATACACCCATGTTTCCGCCGTGCTTATCGAAAAGGTGACGAACATCACCTGCTGTTCTGTTACGGTTATTCGTAAGAGTCTTAACGATTACGGCAACTCCGCCCGGACCGTAGCCCTCGTAAGTGATCTCTTCGTAATCGTCTCCTTCGCCTGCACCTGCAGCCTTCTTGATAGCTCTCGCGATATTGTCGTTAGGCATATTGGCAGCCTTAGCCTTAGCTACTACATCTTTAAGTCTGGAGTTACCGTCAGGATCAGGGCCGCCTGCTTTAACTGCAACCTGGATCTCCTTAGCGATTTTGGTAAAGATCGCACCCTTTGCTGCGTCAGAAGCCTCCTTCTTACGCTTGATGTTACTCCATTTGGAATGACCTGACATAAAAACCTCCTAGAATTTAAAAAACTAAAAAACCAACCATTAGATTATCAAAAACTCGATTAATAATAAACCCTATTATATTGAAAACGACAAGACCGCAGGTCGATACGATAGCGGAATACTTGTCATACTTTGTGTTCTTAAGGATAAGTCTCGGTAAGATAAGGAACAGAACAGAGGCGATGAGCGCATAATCATAATCACTGGAAAGCCTGCCGAAATATGCATAATAGAAGGCATAAGGCAGATCAAGCCAGAAATCCGTCGCCGTATATTTTTTTCGAAGGATCTTAGAAAAGAGAGCCAGGATACCGACGATTATCAAAGAAACGGAAACAGCGACCAGAATATAGATCGCAGCTGACAGGAATGTTGAGATGAAGATGGAACAGACAGACAGGACAACAGCAGCGCTTCCGGAGAATACGCAGTAACCGTAATATGATTTCTGCTTGTCATAATAGATCATCATGGATGAAACGAGAGATGCGAGGACCAAAAGAGTCACGCAGTAATAAGCTATCTTAACAAGCCCTACCTTGTCCGTCATATTGAGGATATCGAGCTGATACGAAGTATGAGTTATGGAAAAGAGAAGAAATACAAGTCCCGTAAATGATTCGATCTTAATATATCTTGAAGCGACCGGAGCCTTGCAATAGCGGCATTTACCTCCGAGGAACAACCAACTGAATACAGGAACGAGATCCAGAGCACCAAGCTCATGTCCGCAGCTCATACACATCGAGTGACCTTTTACGATAGTACGACCCTCCGGGATTCTATAGATAACAACATTCAGAAAGCTGCCGATAACTATGCCGAAAAGGGCGGTAACTACTACGAAAAAGATAGTTAAGATTGTATAATACGCCATAACCCAAACCTTTCAAAAAACGCTTATCTTAAGTTTTATACAACATATAAACTAAAGATTTCAATATATTATAATAAATTTCAATCACGTACTAGGAAAATATTATTTTATTTTCGGCTATTTTTCAAAAAATCTTGTATTTTTGTGCTTCCTGTTGTATATTTTTCTAAGACACAAGGGCGTATTGTGTCTTGTTTTGGTGCTTTTGTAATACAAAAATAACACAGGTGTTCCGTCAAGGACACTTGAAGCACTTAAAATATATTTATGGACTCGTATGGTCCTTAAATGGAGGGTTTAATGAAGCGATTAGGTGATATCCTTATTGACAGCGGTTTTATCTCTGCCACAGATCTTTCTGAAGCTTTGGCTGTACAAAAAGAAACCGGTAAGCGACTCGGCGAAGTCATTATTGAAATGGGTCTTATGTCTGAGTTCGATATCCTCCGAGCAGTCTCCAGTCAGTACAACTATCCTATCATCGACCTTAACAACATCGAGGTAGATAAAAATGCTACGGCATTGGTTACTGAGAAGTATTGTCGTGACAATACTATCGTTCCTATCGGCTTTGATGAAGAGAAGCTTGTAGTAGCTATCGATGACCCTCTCAACGTTCTTGTTCAGGATGACCTCCAGTTCATAACAGGCCGAGAGGTTGTTCTCATGCTCGCTACCAGAAGTGCGATCGAGAACTGTATCGGTGTTCATTACGGAAAAGAGAGTGCAGAAAAGGCAGCTCAGGAACTCAATCAGGACTTCGATGAAGACATGATCGAGGGACTTGATTCCGAGATCAGTGAGCAGGTTAACAGTGCTCCTGTTGTTAAGCTCGTTAACTCAATGATCGAGTTTGCTATCAGAGCAGGTTCTTCAGATATTCATATCGAACCGATGGAAGATCGTGTTCGAGTCCGTATCCGTATCGACGGTGTCATGCAGGAGATCATGAGCAACCCGGTAAACGCACGTGATGCTATTACCACGAGAATCAAGATCTTGAGCGGAATGAACATCGCTGAGAAGAGAATCCCTCAGGACGGTCGTATCCAGACAATGATCAACGGCGAGGAAGTCGACATGCGTGTGTCCGTACTTCCTACGATCTACGGAGAAAAGACCGTTATCCGTATTCTTGCTAAGAACGACGGAAACCTTAATCGTAAGTATTTGGGTATTAGTGATCACAACAATGCCCTTATTGATAAGATCATTCAGGTCCCACAGGGTATCTGCCTTATTTCAGGACCTACTGGTTCAGGTAAAACAACAACTCTTTATACTCTTCTCTCTGAGAAGAACAAACCGGAAACAAATATTATTACAGTTGAGGACCCAGTCGAGATTAAGATCCCTGGACTTAATCAGGTTCAGGTTAATGCCAAAGCCGGTATGACTTTCGCAAGTGGTCTTCGTTCTATTCTCCGTCAGGACCCTGATATCATCCTCGTCGGAGAGATTCGTGATGGTGAGACAGCAGAGATCGCAATGCGAGCAGCTATCACCGGTCACTTGGTTTTCAGTACAATCCACACCAACGATGCCGTATCCTCTATCAACCGTTTGATTGATATGGGTCTTGAGCCTTACATGGTTTGTTCGGCATTGGTAGGTGTTGTATCACAGCGTCTTGTTCGCCGTATTTGTAACAACTGCCGTCAGGCATATGAGCCTTCTGAGTATGAGATGAAGAAAGTTCATATCGAGCCTGGTCAGAAGTTGTACAGAGGTGAAGGCTGTCCGGATTGTAACGGCTCAGGATACAAGGGTCGTATTGCTATTCATGAAATCGTAGTCATGACCTCAGCTATGAAAACTCTTATCGAAAAGAGGGCAAGTGAGGAAGAGATGCGTAAACTCGCAGTGAAAGAAGGTACGCAGATGCTCGCAGATTCTGCAGCAGCACTTGTTGTTGAAGGTATCACGACGATAGATGAAATGAATAGAGTAGCTTATTCCATTGATGAAAACTAAAGGAGGTATATTGTGGAAGGTTTTACATTAACGATTGAAGCGATCCTTACAGAAGCTGTCAGAAGACAGGCATCCGATACGCACATTACCGTCGGTCTTCCTCCGATGATTCGTGTAAACGGTGATTTGATCCCTATGAGCAATCAGATCTTGACTCAAGCGGATACAGAATATCTTTGTAAGTCAATGATCGACAAATCAAGACAGCAGTACCTTAACGAGAGAGGCGAAATTGACTTCTCCTATGTCGTTAAAGACTACAGCAGATTTAGATGTAACATTTTCAAGCAGAGAGGTTCTTATGCTCTTGCAGCAAGAACTATCACCAACGAAATTCCTACATGTGAAAAGTTGGGATTGCCAAATCTGTTCAAGGATCTGGCTTTAAAGCCAAGGGGTTTGATTCTTGTAACAGGACCTACGGGTTCAGGTAAGTCTACAACACTTGCCGCTATGATCGGTCATATCAACACATGCAGAAAATGTCATATTCTTACTTTGGAGGAGCCTATCGAGTATCTCCATATGCACGGTGAGGCTATGATCAACCAGAGAGAAGTTCACGAAGATACTTTGTCTTTTGCAAATGCTCTTAGAGCTGCTCTTCGTGAGGATCCGGACGTTATTCTCGTAGGTGAGATGCGTGACCTCGATACTATCAGTACAGCTATTACAGCTTCTGAGACAGGTCACTTGGTTATGTCCACACTTCATACATCCGGTGCAGCTGATACTGTTAACCGTATTATCGACGTATTCCCTCCTCATCAGCAGGATCAGGTACGTGTTCAGCTCGGCGGAAACCTTATTGCAGTTATTTCTCAGACTCTCGTACAGAGAATCGGCGGTGGTCGTGTAGCAGCATTCGAGATCATGATCGCTAACGATGCTATCCGTAACCTTATCCGTGAGGGTAAGACATATCAGATCGACAGTACTATCGCTACAAGCCTTAAAGATGGTATGTGTCCTTTGGATTTCTATTTGGCTGAGCTTGCTAAGCGTGGAGTTATCTCTCGTGAAGTAGCTTACAACAGATGTAGATATCCTGATGATTTGAAGAGATATCTCTCCAATTCTGGCGGCTCTAACTCGATCGCAGGCACTTCGCCTCTCTTTGGCGATTTGGATTTCGCTTAAGGATTAGTCAGGAGGTTTTATAGTATGCCAAAATTTAAATACGAAGTAGTAGATGCAAAAGGTAAGATGTCTACCGGCTTTATTGAAGCAGGTAACGTCAACGATGCTTCCAGACTTTTGAAGGCTGACGGCAAATTTATTGCTTCGATCAAGGCTGATACAGGTTCCAGCATTTTGAATGCTGAGGTTGGTAGTCCAAGACTTAAGACCAAGGACCTTGTTATCATTTCAAGACAGTTGGCTTCTTTGTTGTCCGCTGGTATCACGATCATCCGTGCATTGGATATGCTTTACCAGCAGGTTGAGAGTAAAAAAGCTAAGAACTGTGTTGGTGCCATTTATGAGTCAATCCAGTCCGGTAAAACTTTATCGGAAGCTTTTAAGGAACAGAGTGCAGCTTTGCCGAGTATCATGGTAACAATGGTATCTGCAGGTGAGGAGTCAGGTAAGCTTGACGAAGTTATGGCCAGACTTGCTGAGCACTTCGCTAAAGAAGCAAAGTTGAAGAATAAAGTATCTTCTGCATTGGTTTACCCGAAGATCCTCGGATTTGTTACCGCAGCGGTTACACTTGGTCTTATGATCTTCGTTGTTCCTAAGTTGTCAGATACTATTAATGAACTTGGTGGTGAGTTGCCGGGTCTTACAAAAGCGGTAATGAACTTCAGCCATTCTTTGGTTCATTTCTGGTATATTTACGCATTGATAGTTGCAGCTATCGTTATCAGCTTTAAGGTTTGGAAGAAGAGTGAAAGCGGTTCCATTACCTGGGCTAAGCTTATGTTGAAGATCCCGATCGTCGGTAAGTCAACAAAGATGACAGCAGCTGCGCGTTTCACAAGAACAATGTCTACACTTCTTCGAAGCGGTATCAGTGTTCTCCAGGCAGTTGAGATTACCGGGGCAACTCTTGATAATAAGATTCTTGAGAAGAAATTGTATGATGCACGTATAGATATCCGTAAGGGTACTAACCTTTCCAAGGCGATAAGACCTATCAAGGAATTCCCTCCTATGATCTACGCAATGGTTTCTATTGGTGAGGAGTCAGGTACATTGGATTCTATTTTGGATAAAGCCGCTGATTTCTTTGAGGATGAGGCAGATGCTGCAACAGCTAAACTTACTTCCGCTATTGAGCCTGTCATGATCATCATCATGGCTGTAGTAGTTGGTACAGTAGTTGGTGCCGTTGGTCTCCCGATCTTCAAGATGGCTTCGTTCATCCACGTATAATCAATAACCGAAAGGAGTTAATATAATGGGTTTTCCAGGATTTGGTAAAGGTGCACAGCAATTAGTTATAGATGCTTCAAGTTCCAACCTCAAAGTAGCTGTTGGTAGCTATAACTATAAGACTGGTGTAGTTAATATCGATAAGGCAGGTATCATTCCTCTTGATGCCGAAACAATTAATGACGGTGCTATTTCAGATACTTTCGGTGTTGTTATGGCTCTTAAGCATGCTTTAGCTAAACTTGACATTAATGTAAAGAGCACTATTCTCACTGTTGAGGGCGGCTTCATGCACACACGTGATCTTGAGCTTCCTTCAGTAAGACCTGAGCAGCTTAAGGATATGGTTAAGTATGAGATCCTTGGTCAGAGTTCCAACAGAGATATGATCGTAGAGTACATTGTCTACGGTAAAGTATTGGATGAAGAAACAAAGGCTGAGAAGCTCAAGGTTAGAGCTACAGCAATTCCTATCGAAGTTGCTAACGACTATAAGGAACTTCTTAAGAATACAGATCTTACTCCTTATGCTTTGGATGTTAATCCAAACGCTATTCGTAAGCTTTTCAATGGCGGTATGATCAATGGTAATGTTAACGTTTCTAACTCAACACTTCTTTTGATCGAACTTGCTGGCAAGACAACAACGATCACTGTATTGGACAAGGGATTCCCTGTTCTTTCCAGAAGATTGCAGTTTGGTCACGGTAATATCCGTCAGGTTGCAGAGACTGTTAAGAAGATGCAGGGCGGTGGCGAGAAGCAGTCTTCTCTTGCACGTCGTTTGAACATTTCCAAGAGTGAAGCAGACATGAGTGTTCCGGTTGAGGATATTGATGTTTGGCATGAGTCACTTTCTGATGAGCCGTCACTCCAGAGTGCTGTTAACGCTTATTTCAAGAGCCTTACAGACGCAGTTTCTAGAACAGCTCAATTCTCAATTTCTAAGTTCCATGTTGATAGCATAAGCACTTGCTTCCTCTATGGTTCAGGTTCTGCTTATAAGAAGATCGATAAAGAACTCTCACGTCAGCTTGGTACCCAGGTTGAAGTATTGAATACATTGAGCACAGTTTCAGGTCCAAAGAACTTTATTATTTCAGAGTTCGTTAACTGTTGCGGTGCTTTGATCCGTGAGTAAGAGGAGGTAAAAGATGGCTAATATAGGCAAAAGAGAATTTGCTAAGAAGGACATGAACTTCTTCTCAGAGTTCGCGGCTTCTTCGCAGGCAGTAGCAAGAATAATGGGCTACATGATAATCGGTGGTATCGTTGTAGCTGCAATCCTGGTCACAGCTTGTGTCATATTGTTTGTAAGATGGGGTATCTTGAAGGCTGAAGTTAAGAGATATGATGATAAGTTCAACTCTCCGGAATACGCTACTTTGCAGAGCGATGCAGATGCTTTGGCAGCAGAGGCAGCTACTATCAATCAGTATGCTTATGTAATCAACTCAATGATGGCTGAGGTTGATTCTGAGACCGGTGTTGAGTTTGAGGTAATAAGTGAGATTGAGAAGCACATACCTTCAAATACGATCCTTACATACTATTATATAGATAAGGATAAAGTAGAGATCCAGGGTAGAACACACAGTTACTATTCTATGGTCGAGATCGGTCATATGCTCCAGGCGAATGAGTTCTTTACGAATTCTAACTTCCACGAGGAGAGATATGATCCTAAGGAGGATTATACTGAAGAACAGATCCTCACAATGTATATAAACGGTGAGTATACATTCCAGTTTATCGGCACTCTCCAGTCAAAGTACACAATTTCTGTTACATCTGTAAGTGTTGACAATAACGTACTTAAGGTTGAGCCTTCCGTTATGGTTGATGCTGCTGGTTCACAGACATACAAAGAAGTTAGAGAAATCACAATTGCTGGAAACACATATGATCTCGTTGCAGTTTCCATCAATGGTATGACAATTACTGAAGAACAGTTGAACAATGTATTGGAAACAGATTCACTTACTGTCACAGCATATGGTGATGTAAAAGTACAATTGCAATACACAATTCGACTTTCAGACGGGGAGGGCGCATAAATGAGTAATCTTTCTACTAGAGAAAAGGTATTGATATATTTTGTCATTCTCTTGTTGGTTGTAGCTATTGTTTATATCGCAGCAATGAGACCTTTGTTGAATGCAATCAGATCTGAAGAGTCAAAGGTTGCAGAAAGAGAAGCACAGTTACAGTACTTTGAGGAGCTTAAGGCTTCCAACAATGCTACTAAGAAGCAGATCGAAGAATTGGAAAAGACGATCAAGAAGCAGGAAGGCTCATTGGTATCTGAGTATGATACAGAGAACATTGTTTCTTATGTATTGAAGACATTGGAAGATAAGGGTTCACCTTATTTGAAGGAAGTAAATACAGAGGATATCGTTTGTGAAGATATCAACTTGCCTGACGGATCAGTAGCTAACGAGAAGCTTCTCCTTAAGAGAGTATCAGTTAAGTATGCTACAACAGACGGATTTACGATCCCTGAGTACAATATGGTACCACAGTGGGTTAAGAACGGCGCGTATGATCAGGAACTCATCGAGCAGGCAGTGGAAGCCATGGGTGACATGACAGACGAGAGATTCGGAAATCTTCAGATGGATGGATATAAGCAGTTCATCGAAGCTATGAAGGAGATCGCTGCAAGCAATTACAAGAGTTGTGTTCGTGTTCACAGCATTACAATTGAGGATACATTCTATGGATTTATGTTCTTGAATGCTGAGATCGATGTTTATGGTACAGCTCTTGGTTCAAGCAGAATCCTTCCTGCAAATGATAAGGATCAGATCAAGATTGCTTATGTTGGCAACGAGAATGTTGACTGCAAGGGTGGTATGATCGGTATTCCTTTGATGAACTTCAATCCTGACAATACATACTATATGTATCAGAGAGCAGGCGAAGGTATTGAGACATATGAAGACAGACCATACTGCGCTAACTGGTCCAATGCTATGATGGTTGCTATCTACAAGGCAAATGGTACATTGTATGAGGATCCATTCGAGAAGATCCCATTCAAGTATGATGGCGAATTGTTCGAGCATGAACTCTCCGGACCACAGGAAGAAGGCAACACTGAAACCGGCGCCGGACAGCCTGTCGAAGAGTAATTTCTTCACATTTTGAGTCAATTGCGAAAAAAATGTGAAAAAAGTTCAAAATTGCTATTGCAATTTGAATAAACCGTGTTATAATCAAATTACAAACTCAATAAAACATTTTTAGGAGGAATTTCTTATGAAAAAGATTTCAAAGTCCAAGAAGGGTTTCACACTCGTAGAGATGGTTCTCGTTATCGCTATTATCGCTATCCTTGCAGTTGCAATGATCGCTGGTATCGCAGCTTACATCAAGTACGCTCAGACAGCTGCTTCTAAGCTTGAGAGCCACAAGTCCGCAACAGAGTCTGTTGTAACAGTTATCAAGTCTTACTTCTAATAACTGATTTCAGACTAAGGTGTGAATTTTGATTAGATGTGGAGGGGGGAGTTTACTTCTCCCTCCATTTTTAGAAATTAATTATTAGTAGAAATAATTAGAAAAACGTGATAAAATCGACGTGATAAAAAATCTGATAGTTGGAGGACAGTATGCTTAAATTATCAAAGTCAAAAAAGGGTTTTACTTTGCTAGAGATTGTCACAGTTGTTGCGATAATCGCAATATTGGCATCTGTTCTGATCTTCGCTGTCAAGAAATACATCGATGTAACGAACCAGGCCAAGGACAAGGCTAATGAGAAGGTTGCTGCTATGCAGGGTAACAACCACGTTATGTCTAGTAAGATCAAAACATATGGTTTCTAATTTGGAGGCGTGTATGAAGAATAAGAGTAGTAAAAAAGGATTTACTTTATTGGAAGTAATGCTTGCAATTGCTATCATGGTTGTAGCTTCTACTATGATCATGGAAGGTTTTTTATCTACATTGGCATATTCGGCAAACACAGCTCTCTATGCTAGACAGGGTGGATACAATCAGAAGCAGATGTATCAGGCTGTAGCTGAGAAGATCGGTAAGAATGGTGATGCCGGAGCCAAGTCTCTTACAGATCCTAATAGCAAGACTTTTTCCAGTACAACCGGTGAGATGGAGATGACTGGTTCTCTTGGAACAGTGAAGTATAGAGTAAATACATGGAAATCATCTTATACATTGACAAATACGGTAGATGGTGAAGCTGGTGCTGATTCCAATACCTCATACAATAGATATGCAGTAACATACTGTTTGCCTGATATCAAGTGTCCTACTTGCGGTAAGACAGATCACTTGGCTATCAGTGCTAAGACATATAAGTGGATGTGTACAAAATGTTCCGTTTATGTTGGTGAGACTTCATCATCTTAATGGTTGTGAGTTCAGGAGGATGTCTTTATGACTAGACGCAATAAAAGCAAAAAAGGTTTTACCTTGTTAGAGGTAATGTTGGCCGTAGCTATTATGGCAATGTGTGCTGGCATATTCTTCTCTCTCATCTTGGTTGTAGTTAAGTCTCATACAAATGTAGTTGCTGCAAACGATATGGAAGATTATGCGATACTCAATGCTAGAGCTTTTGAGAATAGCATTATCAACTGCCAGAAGGTTAACGTAAGTGGATCCGGCAGTAAGACGATTAAGATCTTTAAGAATAAGTTGGTAAAGAATAATATCCCACTGTTCAATCTTCAGCAGTATGACATTGTTCCTAGCGGTGATAAGTGGAAAGTAGAATTCCAGTGCAAAGTTAATGCCAACGGTGTTGTTGAATACAAGTTCACTTTGACAGACAGAGCTGGATCTATGCAGGGAATTAACAACTACACATATGTATATGAGAACACAGTATATGTTCCTCATTGTAAAGAGATCAATGCTACATCCGGTTGGGTTTCTGAAATCTCTGTAGTTGACTATTAATTTTATTGATTAATCTGATATACTGATATTGCCTCGCAGAGCGGGGCAATATTTTTTTGCATAGGAGATCCTCATGAGTATCGTTGTTGGATTGGATGTTGGCGGAAGCACAACGAAGATAGTTGGCATGAAAGACAGAAAGATCGTTGCAAAGTGTGTTGTTAAAGCAAACGATCCGGTTACTTCTGCTTTCGGAGCATTAGGACGACTTATAGATGAGAACGGACTTCAGGTAAGTGATATCGACCAGGTCAATATGACAGGTGTCGGAGCTTCTTTTCCGTCAGGATCTTTATTAGGAATTAAAACTAGAATCGTAACTGAATTTATGGCAACCGGTCTGGGCGGATTATATCTATCCGGATTATCCAGGGCAGTAGTTGTATCAATGGGAACAGGTACTGCATATCTTGATGCAGGGTATGACAGAGTCAGACATATAATCGGTTCCGGTGTCGGTGGAGGAACATTGGTCGGATTATCCAATTCGGTCATTCATGTCGATGATGCCGAGAAATTGTCTGAAATGGCTGCTAATGGTGATATCAATAAGGTGGATCTCACTGTAGGAGATATCTCGAAGACTGAGATACCCGGTCTTTCAATGGATACCACTGCTTCCAATTTCGGAAAGAATAATGATGATCTTTCAAAAGAAGATAAGATAGCAGGAATTATGAACCTCGTATATCAGTCCATAGGAACAATGTCCGTATTGGCAGCTAGAAATGCCGGATTGAATGATATTGTATTGACGGGTCAGTTAACGTCGATGCGCCAGTGTAAGGAAATGTGTGAAGCATTCAGTCAGCTTTACAGGATCAATTTCCTCGTTCCTGAAGATGCAGTATTCGCTACCGCTGTAGGAAGCTGTATTGTCGAGGAGGAGAATTGATGGAGGGACAGAAGGCAAAAAAGGCTCGTGCATTTGAATTGGATCTTCTGAGAGGCTTTGCGCTTTTCATGATGATCTTTATGCACTTTTCGTATGATGTCAGATATATCCTGAGGATCGATGCTTTTGGTTTTCACGAGAAGGACTGGTTTTGGACTTTTATTGAGCCGTTTTTCCTCTGCATTTTTGTCGGCATATCAGGCATATGCTGTTCTTTTTCGAAAAATAATTTCTTCAGAGGCATAAAGCTTTTGGGCGTTGCCTTGTTTATCACATTTGCGACATATATTGCCACTTATAAGATGGGCATTGATTGTTTCATTATCTTCAATGTGCTTCATATGCTGGCAGTGAGCATTCTAGTGTATTCGCTGATCTCATTGATCGAGCAGAAGACCAAGGCTTCTCCAAGACTTATGAATGTCCTGATCGCTTTTCTGGGTCTTTATGCAACTCAGGTCGGTATGCAGATCGGCAGATTTGAGGGAATGGAGACGAATCTTTTGATACCGTTCGGAATTACGGGTCCGAACACTCCGTTCATGGGCGATTATATGCCATTGTTCCCGTGGATCGGTGTTTTCCTTTTGGGAGCAGTTGTGGGAAGAACATGCTACAGCAGCAAGGAGACTTTGTTTAAGAATGCTCCGGGCGTTGTTCATAAGATCTCGAGGCCATTTGAATTTATGGGAAGGCACTCGCTGATCATATATCTTGTGCATCAGCCGTTGGTCTTAGGTCTTTGCTATGCCATTGAATTTCTGGTGAAGAAGATATGATAAGAGATTATAAGCGACCTTTTTCGGAAAGACACAGGGTGCTCAACGTTATCTTGATGATCCTGTTCCCGATCGTGATGGCGGGTATGATAGCGGCGGTTTACTTTGTTCCGAATTCACCGCTTTATACGAGAAGCGTGGCAAATTATTATTCGGTTCATATTTTCCCGAAAATAGCTTATCTCGGAAATTGTTTCTCGAATATATTCATGTTCTCGATCACGGAGCTTCTGGCAGTAGTCGGAACTATTGCGGGGGTCGTGATCGTCGTGTGCTTTTTTGTGTGCCTGGTCAGAAGCATCATAAAGAAGAGATTTCTTAAGTTCTTGTACAGGACGCTGTGTGTGGTCCTGGCAGCTGTTCTTTTGATCTACGGATCGTTCCAGTTGATGCACGGACTTAACTATAAGCGTGATACTTCCGCGAGAAGGCTCGGGCTCGAGACCAAGGAAAGAGAGATCGGTGATCTTTATGCGGTAGAGATGTGGGCTTATCAGGGCGCGATAGCGGCTCGAAGCCAGCTGGGAGAAGATTATAACGGCGTTTCACATATGATGACGAGTTTCCCGGAATCGGTATTTCATGCCAATATGCTAATCAATGCGGTTGATGATAAGTTTGATTTCGGTCTGAGCGACACGTTCATAAGATCGAAGCCGGTAATGCTGAGTTCATACTGGAGTTACACGAATATCGTGGGACTTTATGATCCGGTCCTGGGTGAGTCCAATATCAATGTGGATTATACGTGTACGTATGATCTGCCGATAACGATCTGTCATGAGATGATACATGCCAAGGGCTACGCCAAGGAAGGAGATGCCAATTTCATATCGGTTATCTGCTGCATTATGTCTGACCGTGCGGATTTCAGGTATGCCGGATATTTCTGGATCTTTACGAGTATCGCGAATATCTTGGATAATTATGATCAATTCGCATATGACCCGAATTTCAGGATGCTGATCAAGGATATCAATGCCAGCGACAAGTATTGGGAATCAAAGGAGATGACCAAATTGGCCCGGAAGGTGGGCGAAGTTTCCGAGGCGACGAATAATACGTACCTTGAGGCCAACGGCCAGGAGGGCGGAACCGAGACATATACCGTGGACAGCAATATCTACGTGGAGTTCTTCTATAAGTACATCATGCCGGAGATCAACCAATGATCGAAGTAAGGCTCATAGGACATGACGGATTTTACGGAATCAGCGATGTGCTTCGGCTTTTTTTCGGAAATGTGAAAGAAGACCGTGAGGCCCGCCGTGTCCATAGCGAGTCGGAAGATGACCTTCGCATAATTAGCGAAGCAGGTGACGGCGTGGTCACGTATGTCGAAGGTGAAAAGGATCTCTGGGAAAAGACTCTCGCCAAACGTTTCCCTGAAAGTATCGAGACAAAGCGCGAGATCAAGCGCCAATTATATTTCCTCTTATCGAAAAAGACCGGCAAAGAGTTTCCGTGGGGGAGCCTTACGGGAATAAGACCGACGGTTGTCGCAAAGGAAGTGGGAACGGCCGAAAAGCTGATATCCGATTATATGGTAAGGCCTGATAAGGCCAAGCTTTGCATCACGACAAAAGACAACGAGGAGAAGATCCTCGGATTGACCGATGAAGCTTCCATGAATGTTTATATCGGCGTGCCGTTCTGTCCTTCGAGATGCGCCTATTGTTCGTTCGTTTCAGAGGAGATAAGTCATCACCTGGGAAGACTCGGCGAGTATGCAAAGGCGCTTAAGGATGAGATAGCTTATGTGGGTCCGAGGATCAGAAAGCTGGCGTCTTTATATGTGGGCGGCGGAACGCCGACTGTTTTCGAGGATGAGGATTTTTCCAAGGTCATGAGGGCCATCAAAGAATATATGCCGATCGACGGTAAGACCGAGATCACTGTGGAGGCGGGAAGGCCTGATACGATAACGGACGGAAAGCTACAGGCGATGAAGGAGATCGGGGTTCAAAGGATCTGCATCAATCCGCAGACTTTGTGTGATGAGACTTTGAGAAGATTTAACAGGAAGCACACGGTCGATGAGTTTTACAGTGTTTTCGAGAAGGCAAGGAAGATGGGGTTCGAGATAATAAATACGGACCTGATCGCGGGACTTGATAAAGAGCCGGAGGAGCTTTTGAGGTCGGTTCAGGGGTTGCTGGAATTGAGGCCTGAAAATATCACCATCCATACGCTTTATAAAAAGAGGCGTGCGGCGCTGAGCAAAGCGGAGGTCCTGAGCGGCGACGACAGGCTCGACGAGGTGCTCCGGAAGGCTTATCAAATGCTTGAATGCAGGGGATATAAGCCGTATTATATGTACAGGCAAAAAGATACGAGTCACGGACTCGAGAACGTGGGGTTCGCGCTTCAGGGTATGGAGTGCGTCTATAATGTGGCGATGATGACCGACAGGAGAAATGTCATCGCGCTCGGCGCAGGAAGCGTCAGCAAGAGGATCTACGGCGGCGGAAGGTTCGAGAGATTCTCATCCCCGAAGGACGTTCTGATCTATATAAGAGATCATGAGGAAGTGGCAAAGCGAAAAGTAGAATTTTTCGAGGATGGGGTAGAAGATGAAGTGTCCGAGATGTAAGACGGTGAATGACAACACCAGGACGATCTGCACCAAGTGCGGATTCTACCTCTATAGGAATGATTCGGATCCAAGGACAAGGATGTCAAAGGAACAGATCGCGGCGATGGATCGTCGTGTTATAAAGAATAAAATCAAGACTGTGCTCAAATGGACTTGGCGAGTTATCGTTTTTATTGTTATGATTTACTGGATAATAGTAATATTCTTGTGGGCCAGTGATTACTTGGGGGTAAGTCTGGGGTAATAGACCTCAGGAATGAGAATGGGAAAAGATGAGAAGTTCAGTATAAGCCTCAGGCAGTTCTTGCTTGTCATTCTGATGCTGTCAGTTTGTCTCGTACTTATCGTTATGGGACTTCGTAGCATCAAGAGACAATACGGCAAAGTTGAAGGCGAAGTTACGATCGAGGCGGGAAGCCCTATCGATATGTCGCTCTTTACTACTGACCTCGAATATGTTAAATGCACCACTGATATCTCAACTATTGATAATAAGACACCGAACAGTTACTATCTGGATTTCTGGTGTGACAATATTCCTTATTATAGTGTACTTAATGTTGTTGATACGATCGCGCCTTCTGCTTCCGTAAAAGATCTGAAGACGGACGTGGATAATGAGCCTGATATCATGGATTATGTAGTAAGCTACAGAGACATAAATCCGGTGGAGATATCTTACGCGGTGGAGCCTGATTATACCAAGGGCGGAATTAACGAGGGCAGCATCAGGTTCAGGGATATCGCGGGTAATGAGACGATCCTTCCCGTTAAGCTCGAAGTCATCGATGATTTTGATGCGCCGAAGATCTTAGGTGTTAAGCCGATCGAGTCTTATGAGAATGACACGATCAAGTACAGGGAAGGCATAAAGCTCGAAGATAATCTTGATCCTAATCCGACACTGACGATCGATAACTCCGGAGTCGATATCACGAAGCCGGGAACTTATAAGGTCAAATATATTGCGACTGACTATACGGGAAACGTAAGGGAAGTCGAGACGGACGTTACCATCCTTGAAAAGCCTGAAGGTTATGTGGAGCCTGAGCTCGTATATGAGGAAGCGATGAAAGTATATTCGACGATCATAACACATGACATGACGGATGCGGAGAAAGGCTTCGCGATCTATGACTGGTGTAAGTATAACCTCCACTATATCGGTGAGTCCGATAAGTCCCATTGGACAGCGGGAGCTTATGAAGGTTTTACAACACTTCGCGGTGACTGCTACACATATGCGGTATGTGCGAAGGCACTTTTGGACTGTGCGGGCATCGATAACTATCTTATCGAAAGATGCGATGCGGTAACAACGAGCCACTATTGGAACATGATCTTCGTTGAGGGCAAGTGGTACTTCATGGACTGCAGCAGCACGAATACTCCGATGAATGCTTATATGCTGACCGGAACAGAGCTTCATGACTTAAGTTATGTTCACGGATTCAGATATAACTACGATCATACGGGTCTTCCGACTCCGAGTGAGGAATCCGTTCAATACAGGATCAACTACTACACCAAGACGATCGATCCGGCGTGAGGAAACATATATGAAACTGGGAATCATTGGCGGGCTGGGCCCGATGGCAACTGTATATTTTATGGAGATGATCACTGAGATGACCCTGGCTCAAAAGGACCAGGACCACATGGAGATGCTGGTCGTAAGTGATCCGAAGACTCCTGACCGTACGGCCTTTATCATGGGCAAGAGTTCCGATGATCCGCTTCCTTTTATAAACAGGAGCGCTGAGACGCTGGAGAAGATGGGCGCGGATGTTATCGCGATACCGTGCATAACTGCTCACTGTTTTCACGATAAGCTTTGTAAGAACGTAAACGCTAAGATACTTAATGCCGTTACCGAGACCACGCGTGAGCTTAAGAAAGCGGGCGTTAAGAAGGCAGGTATCATGGCGACGGGCGGAACTTTAAGCTGTGAGCTGTTTCAAGAGAGTTTTCGAGAAGAAGGAATAGAACCGGTAGTGCCTGATGATGAGACCCAGGGACTTATCATGAGCGTGATCTACGACGACATCAAGGCGGGAAAGACCCCGTCGGAGGATAAGTTCAGGAAGATCTTAGGGTACTTCGGAAACAAAGGCGCAGAAAAAGTCGTCTTAGGTTGTACAGAGCTTTCTTTGTTAAGGAAGTGCGGACTTAAGTCGGATCTTACCGTGGACGCGATGGAGATACTCGCGAAGGCATCCATAACCGCCTGCGGATACGAGGTCAGAGGAGAATACTTATGAATATGCAGCAAAGAAACGTAATGGAGTACCTCGATAAGATCGTGCTCCGATATCCGGATAAGGTGGCGTTCGCGAATGAGGATCCGGCTTGTGACCTTACGTTCGGGATGGTCTATCAAAGAAGCCGCGCGATAGGAAGCCTTCTCGAAGAAAAGGGCTACTATGCTGAGCCGGTGGTCGTATTCATGAAGAAGCATCCGAATGCCATAAGTGCGTTCTTCGGTTGTGTTTACGGCGGCTGCTACTATGTGCCGATCGACGAGGAGATGCCGAAGTTCAGGACGGAGCTCATCCTTCAGACACTAAATCCGAGAGTCATGATCTGCGACGACGAGACCCGCGAGATCGCGGTCTCAATGAACTTTGAAGGAGAGATACTTCTTTATTCGGAGGCGATCACGGCTGAGATCAACGACGACGCACTTAATAAGATCAGAGATAAGCAGATCGATACCGATCCTATCTATATCGTTTTTACGTCAGGTTCAACGGGAATTCCGAAGGGAGTCGTGGCTTGCCACAGATCCGTTATCGATTATATCGAGAACCTGTCAGAGGTTCTGGAGTTTGATCACGACACGAGATTTGCGAATCAGACGCCGCTTTATTTTGATGCATGCCTGAAGGAACTTTATCCGACATTGAAGTTCGGTGCGACGACAGTCATCGTTCCTAAGTCGCTTTTCATGTTTCCGATAAAGCTCGTGGAGTTTTTGAACGAGCATAAGGTCAATACGGTGTGCTGGGTCGTATCGGCACTTACCATGATCTCATCGTTTAAGACTTTCGAGAAGATAAAACCGGAGTATCTCAAAAATATCGCTTTCGGAAGCGAAGTGTTCCCGATAAAGCAGCTGAACATCTGGAGGGAGGCTCTGCCTGATTGTAAGTTCACGAACCTCTACGGACCTACGGAAGCAACGGGCATGTGCTGCTATTTTAAGGTGGACCGGAAGTTTGATCTTAACGAATCAGTTCCGATCGGAGGCCCGTTTAAGAACACCAGGATCCTTCTTCTTAACGAGAAGAACGAGCTATGTAAAGACGGCGAAGAGGGCGAGATCTGCGTAGTAGGTACTTCGCTTACGATCGGATATTATAAGAACTTTGAGAAGACTAACGAGGTATTCGTTCAAAACCCTCTCAACAAGATATACCCTGAGCTAATCTACAGGACAGGCGATATCGGTAAGAGAAACGACAGGGGCGAACTGCTGTTCGTGTCACGTAAGGATTTCCAGATCAAGCACATGGGTCACAGGATCGAACTAGGCGAGATCGAAGTCAACGTCAACAACATCGATCAGATCAGGACCTGCTGTTGCGTATATGATAAGGAAAAAGATAAAATAAAGCTCTACTATGTAGGCGATATCGAGACAGGCGAGATCATAAGTATCCTTAAGGAGAAACTTCCGAGATACATGATCCCGAACAAAGCCGAGAAACTGGACGTTATGCCTTTGACGGCTAACGGAAAGATAGACCGTAAAAAACTTGCTTCTATGTGAAAGGAAAGACAAGATGGAAGATTTGATCAAGATACTTAAAGACCTTCATCCTGACGTTGACTTTGAAACATGCACAACGCTCATCGATGACAAGATCCTCGATTCATTTGACATCGTAACCGTTATCTCCGAGATCAACGAGGAATTCGATGTCGTTATCCCTGCCGAGGAGATCGTTCCTGAGAACTTCAACTCCGCCCGGGCCCTCTACGCTCTTATCAAGAAGATCGAGGACGAGGACTGATCAATAGATGATATTTACGTCCGCGCAGTTCATAATATCCGTCATAGTATTGGCGATCCTTTACTATGTCGTTCCGAAAAAAGCCCGGTGGCCGCTACTTCTGGTCGCGAGCCTCGGCTTTTATTACGTCGCGGACAGAAAATACACGGATCTTAAGGCCGATCATTCGTGCCCGCATCTGATATTTATCCTGGTAACTTTTATTGTCGCGTTCCTAGCCGCATATCTTATCGGCAGGATCGACCAAAAGACCAAGGAATATATCTCCGCCAACAAAGAGACCATTTCCAAAGAAGAGAAGAAAGCCTTAAAAGCCAAGGCCAAGTCCAAAAAGTGGGCCGTTCTTCTTATCGGACTTATCATCGCGATAGGTCTTCTTTGCGTTACCAAGTACACCAATTTCGTGATCGCGAACATCAATTCCTTCCTTAAGGAAGGCTCCAAGATCCGCCACTTTGACATCGTCATTCCGGCCGCGATCTCCTACTACACGTTCCAGACCTGCAGTTATTTGATCGACGTCTACAGGGGCAAGACCGCTCCTCAGAAAAACCCGTTCAAGCTTCTTTTGTTCGTGTCGTTTTTCCCGTTGATGGTCCAGGGTCCTATCTGCAGATATGACGATCTGGCGCCGACACTTTTCGGAGAGCATAAGCTTCAGGAGACCAACATCTCCAAAGGCCTTACCAGGGTCATCTGGGGTTACTTCAAGAAGATGGTCGTCGCGAACCGCATCGCTCCCGCAGTCATCGCGCTTTCTACTGACACCGACACTTATAAGGGAACCTTCGTTTTTGTCGCGATGCTCTTTTACGCGTTCGACCTCTACTGCGACTTCACGGGCGGCATCGACATCACCATTGGTATCGCCAAGGTCCTGGGCATAGACGTTGCCGAGAACTTTAACCTCCCTTATTTCTCGAAAAACATTAAGGAATACTGGAACCGCTGGCACATAACCATGGGCACGTGGTTCACGGATTATATCTTCTATCCGGTCTCAGTCTGCGGACCGATGCTGAAACTTTCCAAGTGGTCCCGTGAGCATCTGGGCCAGAAGATCGGAAAGCGCGTGACGGTCTACCTCGCGTCGCTCCTTGTATGGTTTACCACGGGTCTTTGGCACGGCGCCGCATGGAACTTCATAGTCTGGGGTCTTATGAACTACGTTGTTATCATGATCTCCCAGGAGTTAGAGCCGCTCTACGCCAAGTTCCACGGCAAGGTGAAGATCAAGAATACCATAGGCTACGGGATCTTCGAGATCATAAGAACAGTCCTTCTCATGAGCATGATAAGGATGTTCGATGTCTATAGGAACGTCCCCCTTACGTTTAAGATGGTGGGAACGATGTTCACGAATATTAACCTTAAGATCTTCGCGGACGGTTCGCTTCTTAATATCGGACTTGGTAAGCACGACTATATCGTTTTGATCGCTTCTTTCGTGATCATCCTTACGGTCAGCATCATCAAGGCGAAGAAGGGCGTTGTCTTTAAGGATAATAACTTTGTGATCCGCCACTTGCTTTTGGCTTCTCTTCTCATCGTTATCGTTGTTTTCGGTGCATACGGAGAAGGCTACGACGCGACGCAGTTTATCTATAATCAGTTCTAAGGAGTCATATGAAGAAAAAGATAACAGCATCTATATTGATAATTGCTTTTCTCATAGCGGGACTTTGGTTCGCGCAAAGACTCCTCATGCCTAAATACTCGGGAAAGATCGTTGAAGGCGCCATGGTTGAAGAATACTACAAAGAGACCACCGATCATGACGTTATCTTCATAGGCGACTGCGAAGTCTACGAGAATTTCTCCACCATGGAACTTTGGAAGGAGTACGGTATCACATCCTATATAAGAGGCAGTTCCCAGCAGCTTGTCTGGCAGTCCTACTACCTTCTGGAAGAGACACTTAAGTATGAAAAGCCGAAGGTTGTCGTCTTTAACGTTCTGTCACTTAAGTACGACAAGCCTCAGAAGGAAGCTTATAACAGGATGACTTTGGACGGAATGAAGTGGTCTATGAGTAAGGTCAACGACATTAAGGCATCCATGACAGAAGGTGAGGACTTCATAGATTATGTTTTCCCGATCCTTCGATATCATTCAAGGTGGAATGAACTGACGGGTGATGACTTAAAGTACATTTTCGAGAAGGAAAAGGTGACGCATAACGGATACTACATGAGAGTCGACATAAGGCCTCAGGGAGAGTTCCCGGACCCGATGCCGCTGGACGATTATTCCTTTGGCGAAAACGCGATGAAGTATCTTGATATGATGACGAAGCTATGTAAGGACAACGGTATCGAGCTGGTACTTATCAAGGCGCCTACCGAGTACCCGTACTGGTATGAGGAGTGGGACGAGCAGGTAAAGGAATACGCCGACCAAAACGGCCTTAACTATATCAACATGATCCCTTTGAAGGATGAGATCGGGCTTGATATGTCGGTGGATACCTACGATGCGGGACTTCATCTTAACCTGACAGGTGCGGAGAAGATGAGCGATTACTTCGGCAAGTGGCTCGTTGATACCTACGGTCTTGAAGATCACAGGAACGATCCGAAATACACCAAAGTTTACGAAGAAAAATTGGAATATTATAATAAAATGATCGAAGAACAGAAGAATAAAACGGAGGAATAATATGAGATCAAGAAAATATGCGGCACTGCTCCTTTCTATGTCCATGGCAGCTTCCGTTGCGGCATGCAGCAGCGACGGTGAAGCGGCAGGGACCACGGCAGCAGGAAATAACAATGCGGAGACGAAGGTGGAGCAAAGCAGCGACGATAATGCCTCAGGCGGACAGCTGCAGCAGTCTGATTCCAAGCTGGGCTTCAAGACTGCAGGCAAGGAACTTAAGATCGGCATGGACTTTTCCGAAGTGTCCGATGCGCTCGGTGAGCCGGTAAGCTACTTTGAGGCTGAGTCCTGCGCTTTCCAGGGCATGGATAAGGTCTATACTTACGCAGATTTTGTCATAAGGACATTCCCTGACGGCGATGTGGAGAAGATATGCTCCATCGAGCTTAAAGACGACATCGTGACCACGCCTGAGGGTGTCTATATCGGAATGACGGCAGACGATGTGAAGTCGGCTTATTCAAGCTACACCATAAGCGGTGACGAGAACTCCTCCATGACCATAGTCGACGGCGGCACCAAGCTGTTCTTCGTCTTCAAGGACGGCACGGTGGATTCTATTACATATATCGTTGCGGAATAAATCGATCTTTGTCCATTCGGTATGTTTTTTCGAAAACGATAACAAGGCTCGCGATATCTTTTATTGCGGGCCTTCTTTTGTATAATAGTAGCAGGAAAAAAACGACAAGGAGGAATACAAGATGGGTCTTGGAAAAATGCTTTTAAGAACAATGGTTGGGGTACCTATCCGTCATTCCAATTCGATTATAAATACGGCGGTGGCATCGGCAAGCGCCGCAGCTGCCGGAGCAGTTGTAGCCAACATAATGCAGCAAAGACAGCAGCAGATAAATCAGGCAAGGGCGACATCTCCTTCACAGGGCGGAAACTTCAGCTCGATGCACGTAAATACACTTTTGGGTAAGCTCGCACTTTGCTACTACATGGCAAGGATCGACGGCAGCATCTCGGTAGATGAGGGTCTGGAACTTGATAAGATCGCAGGTCAGATCATGAGCGATAATTCGATCCCTTCATCAGAAAAAGCAAAGGTCGAGGCTATCTCCAGAGATCAGAACATCAGCTTTTCAACAGTAACGGCTTTTTTGGATCAGGCAGAGCCGTCAGCTCTTATATCCTTCGTATCCGATATCGAGAATGTCGCTAAGACAACAGGCGGCGTTACGACTCAGGAGCAGAAGGTCATCGATATGTTCAAGGATTACGTAACCAGAAAGACCGGTCATTCATTTAGGGCTGAAGACATAAACAAGGACGTCGTACAGGTCGACCTCACATGTCCTAACTGCGCAGGCCAGATGGAGCTTGATCAGACGATGCTCAAGGCATATTGCCCGTTCTGCGGTTCCGCTAAGATCATCGATGCGACCCAGATCAGAGACGTCATGAATGCCATGAACAGCCAAAGAAGAGAATGACTTTTTATAGGGGGATAATACAAGATGAGAAAGATGATCATGTGGATCGTCACGGTCCCGCTCCTGTTATCGGCCATTTTCGGCCTTACGGGATGCAGGCCTGATAAGGACGAGTGGTACAAGGAAGCCGTTGAGTACTACAGACAAGGTGTTCTGTACGGCAAGGAAGGCAATAGCAGACAATTGGATATCTCACCGGAGATCTTAGGCAAGGGCAAGGGCGTCGGTTACCTTCTTCATGATCTGGACGGTGACGGCAGAGCCGAACTTCTTATCGGATTTAACAGTGCCGGCGGTATCACGAAGTTCACCAATGTTGTCGTAAGGCATTCCGATCTTGGTCCTTACAGCCTTCTCGGAGGTTCCAACGGATACTACATCTATCTTTGTAATGACGATGTACTCAGGGTCGATTCCTGGTACGGAGATGAAACCAAGGTGGAGTACATGAAGTTCGATTCAAAGAGCAATTCTTTCGAGGCCGTAAACGGCGCCGGAAAGTACTCGCCTAAGCAATGGAAATTGACGGAATTTTAAAAACACAAAAAAAAAGGAACTGCTTTAACAGTTCCTTTTTTATTGGTCGAGGCGACAGGACTTGAACCTGCGACCCCATGCTCCCTAAGCACGTACGCTACCGACTGCGCTACGCCTCGATCTTTGCCCGTAAAGTATAACCCAAAGAAAATTCCCTTGTCAATAAATCCGAATGTCGAGGGAAGCCTTACTTTTTGATCTTCGAAAAGACATTTTTGACCAAAAGTTCCTTGATGATTATAGCGATGATACATACTCCTACAACTGCTAGGAAGACCAAAGCTTCGACTCCGGGAGAGTAATAAAGATCCAATTTGTCCCTCTTATCGAAAAAGGCGAAGATCACATAGTCCACCAGGTAATAATGCGTAACCTGGATGAATAGACTGTGCTTGCCCAAAAACTGTATTCCTTTGAACTTGATCTTCGTAAATGAAGAGAGGATACATGAAAGTATGATGATCGCGAAAGCTCCGAGCAAACTGTTGATAAGAAACAAAAAAGGATTGTTGAAATTGCAGCCGAAGAAACTGACATCTCCGTTGATCTGGGATATCGGGATGAGTATTCCGAAGCACATGATCATTATGACGGTAAGGAAGACCTTGTCTATGATCTTTTTTCCGCTGAACACGTTAGAAATATACTTGATCAGGTCCTTGAGGATAAATCCCAGGCAGTAATAAGCCAGCATCGGAACCAGAGCGAACAAAGCCCAGTTCCTGTTCGTCAATTCAAAGTAATCAAAGAAGTACATATATGTAATGCCGATAACGACAGTTACTATCAATATGACCTTTAAGACTTTGGCATTTTTGATCCTGTGGAACAGCTGGAACACCGCTTTTACGATGAAAAGATCGATAAGGAACCAGATCGGCACGTCATAGACGCACTCCAATCCGACCGCGGCCAGAAAGCAGTGATGCAGGAAGTACAGAATAGTGACTTTGTGGATTATCATTACGGCTATGAAATCGATGACCACAAAGCAAAGAAACGGCAGATAAAGCCTCTTGAATATCTTTTTCAGATACGGAAGATACTTCTCCCGTTTTTTCTCGAAAAAGCCCGACAGAAGAATAAATGTAGGAATATGCATGGTATAGATGTACGGGTGTATACCCTGTTCTCTGCTCACGATGTGACCGAGAACGACCATCAGGATACATATTCCCTTAGCTATATCTACGAATGATAATCTGTTGTTTTCTCTTTCCATATCTTTTGATCAATGCTCATACCTAAGGCATTTTACCTATAATATCAATAGTATTTTATCATTTATACTCCGGGTATAAATATAACATTTGCGTTACGTACGACAAAGATTGAAAAATAAATGCTATTATGATTTTGTGTTGAAGTATGAGTTGTTTGGAGGTAAATATGGACAAGAGTAAGATCATACGCTATATAGTAATGATCGTAAGTGTTCTGACGATCGGTGCGACTGCCGTTCCGTGTCAGAAGATAGTAACGCAATATGAAACCAGATCTACTGTTGAATATATTAAGTTGATGCCTTCTTTGGTAGGTTTGCTGGTGGTGCTCTTGGCAGCAGGTAATTTTGCCTTGGCAATAAGCACTAAGTACAAGCATACTATATGGACATCACTGGGTTGTTCGGCGACTATCGTTATCAAGCTCTTCCTTATGCTGTCTGCTGTGGGAACGGTTCATCATGAAGCTAACAAATACGATGAACTTTATGAGGAGCTCGGCGCCCGTAATCTGGAAGTTACTTTTGATGTTATAACCAGGACATCAGTCGGCTTTTATATCCTCGCGGGATGTGCGGTCCTTGTCATCGTTACCGGATTTATCTGCTTCATGGTAGGAAGTCTCAGAAAGACTGAGGAAGACTGATAAAATCCCTGATATCGTTCAACAATTTATTTCCGACCATAACTCCGTGATCGTAGACTCGCTGAAGTTCGTTCGGATCGGTTTCGGTCGGCTTGATATTGAGTGCTTCTTCCGGCCTTATAACAAAACATGCGCCCTCTTTTTCTCGCGATAAGACATATGCTGTCTGCTCGTTATACATCTCATGTCTGTTTCCGACCTCTTTTACCAGATTCGGATACTTGTGATAAAAGGTCTTAACGAGAGGCATGATCTTATACGGCTTTTTTTCGTATCCCAAAGGCTGTGTGAGGACTACGATATTCTTTTTAAATCCCTTTTCTTCCATGAACCTAAGCGGTATCGAATCCGATATTCCGCCGTCCAGATATTTGCCGCCGTCGATCTCTACGATCCTTGAAGCAAGCGGCATTGACGCGGATGCTCTTACCCACTCCAGGTCTTTGAATTCTCCGTCAGTGAGTCTTTTGTAAAACGGCTTGCCGTTTTCGACGTCTGTTACGACAGCATAGAAATCCATCGGGTCTTCTCGAAAAGTCTTTGCATCGAACAGATCCAGTTCCTTGGGAAGTTTGTGATAACAAAAATCGGCACCGAAAAGGTCCCCTGTCAAAAGAAGGGAACGGAAGCTCTTGTAGCGCCAGTTCTTGGAATATTTCAGATTATACCTGATGCCGCGTCCCTTTTGGCATGACTTAAGATTCGTGCCGAAGACCACGCCCGCGGAAACGCCGACGGCCGCATCAAACTTTATATTGTTTTCGAGAAGGACATCAACTATGCCTGAGGTGAAAAGACCTCTGAGAGCACCGCCTTCGAGTACCAGACCGATTCCCATAATATCTCCTTTATTGTCACGGAAAGATAGTACAACGAATCAGCGGATCATTCAATAGCGACGTGAAAGGGCAGGAGTATGTTTCCTCTTGAGGACGAGGCAATAGATGAGAGAAATTCTTCTTCGAAGTCTCTTTTGTGCTAAGTAATCCTGGATCTTGATCTCGCAAAGAACGAGAGTCAAGCAGATCGTGAAAGTGAATGCGAAACTGGAGCACTGGATGTGCGGCAGGTGAATGGCTTCAAGACTGTTGATGAGACCCCATGCCGCATTGATCGCGTGTGCCGTGATATAGAAGTGGATAACAAGAAATTCCATGCTGTGCTTTCCGAGGAATTGCAGCATGTGAAGATTCTTCTGCTTCGATGCGATAAGGCACGACAGGATGATGAATCCGAACGAACCGAGGATCGTATTGGTGATATACATTGTCGTATTATCTCCGAACTCACAACCGAAAACGGATGTGTTGCCGTTGATCTGTGAGAGCGGTACGAGAAGTGCCAGACAGTGGATCATGACGACGGACATAAGGAACTTCGCGACTTTGTCTCTTCCTTCGAAGATGTCGGCGACATACTTAACGGAACCCTTCATAAAATATCCGAAGATATAGTAAGACATGAACGGGATTACGGAATTGATCGGAATATATCTTATGGAGAAATCGATGAACCTGCAGCAATACATATAGTAGACACCGCAGATCATTACTACAGCCAAAAGGAGATTCATGAGCTTCTTGTTCCTGATCTTGTGGAACAGCTGGATGAACACCTTAACTACGAAGAGGTCAAACAGGAACCATATCGGCTGATTGAAGACTCTCTCCATGCCCATAGCCGCCTTAACGCCCTGAACGAATACGTACTTGGCAGGAGTATCGTTAAGGAAATAAGCCGCAATATAGTCGATGACTACAAAGGCCAGAAATGGCAGATACAGCCTTCTGATGGTCTTATAAAAATACGTTCTGAAATCACTGTGCTCTTTCTCGAAAAATCCGGACAAGATAATAAAGAGCGGAATGTGTACCGAATAGATAAAACAATACAAGCCTTGGGACTTATTCAAAACATGGCCGAAAATGACCATGAGTATACCGATTCCCTTAGCTATGTCAATATAACTTAGCCTTTCGTTTTCCCTGTCCATACCTGATTTATCCTGATATTCCCTTTTCTGTTTTCTGTTTGTCTTTTCTGTCTGTTTTCTGTCGAATAGTTGCGATTTTTGTAAATACTGTAAAACGCCAAAGAATAAATCAATTGAATTTTATCATCCGAAAATCACTTTTTCAAGCGATTATAAATGATAGATATTATATTAAAAGGAGAGAAGCAGGCTCAGATGAGGTTAAAGTGTATTTTCGGGCAAGATCCGGAGCCGATAACCCCGATAAACTTAAGAAAAATGAGGGTGCAATTTCAGAAATTTTAACCGCATAACGTTTCTTTCGTTTTTTTCAACAAAAAAACATACGGACAATAGTACAAAATGACGAAACGCCCGAAAACAGACATTAAACATCAAATAAAAGCCAAGCTTCAGGCTGATTTCAGGCTCTTTAGTTTATTTCCTATAAAGTCCTTAATGATGAGGATCAAAAGACAGATAAGGATAACTGAGATAAGTATGATGCACTGAACAGGCGGGTAGTAGCGGAGGTCGCCTTTACCGAGTCTTTTGAGGATCTCAGGCGCCGCATAGTCCGCCAAATAGTAATGAGTTACCTGGACTGCGAGACTATGCTTTCCGAAGTAAGATATAAAACGCGGCTTGATCTTTTTCGAAGAGGCAAGGATCGAAGAAAGGATGATAAATCCGAAGGAACCGCAGATACTGTTGATGATGAAGTAGATGATATTGCCGAAGTGGCAGCCGAGAACGCCGACATCGCCGTTGACCTGCGACAGGAAAGCCGTGATCATAAAAGCGAATCCCATGATGACGGCGGTAAGTATCTTCTCGGAACGAACGGTGCCTTCGTAGATCTTGGAAGGGCGGCCGATAAGTCCTTTGACGAGATAACCGATGCTGTAATACGTAAGGACAGGTACGACGGCGAAGATGGCGAAGTATCTGTTCTTGTACGGTATATAACTGAAAAAGCGCATGTAGAAGAATCCGCCGATCACGATGATACCGATGACGATGTTCTTGACCTTCTCGTTCTTGATAAGATGCAGGATCTGGAAGAATGCCTTGACCAGAAACAGCGCGAACAAAAACCAGATCGGGATGTCGAATACCAGCTCGCATCCGCCCCATGCCTTGAAAGTCTTGACGAGCGAGTCATGCCAGAAATCGGCCTTGTAGATGAACGTGTACGCCACATAATCGATAGCGGTAATGAGCATATACGGAAGATATAGCCGCTTAAAGATCTTAAGAAGATATTTGCCGATTTTATCCTGCTTCTTCTCGAAAAAGCCGGACAGCAGGAGAAACAGCGGGATATGGATCGTGTAAAGGAAATAGCGCAGGCCTTGTTCGGTGTTCAAAAGATGTCCGCACATGACCATAAGGATCCCGAATCCCTTGGCCACATCGATAAACAGTGATCTTTCTTTCTTCTCGCCCATAAAAAATCTTTCTTAGGAATTTTTAAATCAGTTTATCAAAGATGGGGATATTATCAATAGTTCTTTACACGCAACAAAAAGGGTCACCTCAGTCTTACCTGAGATAACCCCGTCTGGTCGAGGTGACAGGGTTCGAACCTGCGACCCCATGCTCCCAAAGCACGTACGCTACCAACTGCGCTACACCTCGATCTTTATTAGCCAAGTTATTATAACGAGTGTTCACGCATTTTACAATACCCATTTTTTATTTTTTCGGCATCACCTCCGAAAATCGTCAACTTTATTTTTAATAAAAACCTGTTATACTCTTATAGGCATGTTTTTACGTGTAGTTTAGTAGTATTTGTAGAATAAGGAGTATCAAAAATGCCTGTTACAGAGTATTTGGAAAGAAATGCAGATCTATACGGTGACGAGGTTGCTCTGGTAGAGCTCAATCCTGAACAGCAGGAACTCGGACGCGTTACATGGAAAGAGTACGAACTCATCCAGCCTACGGAGAAGCAGGCTTACAGAAGAGAGATCACATGGAAGGTATTTGACGAGAAGGCCAACAGAGTAGCCAACATGCTCCTGTCCCGCGGAATCAAGAAGGATAACAAGATCGGCATCCTCATGATGAACTGCCTCGAGTGGCTCCCGATCTACTTCGGAATCCTTAAGACAGGCGCTCTCGCAGTACCTCTCAATTTCAGATATACATCAGACGAGATCCTTTACTGCAGTAACCTTGCAGAATTGGATGTCCTTTTCTTCGGCCCTGAATTCATCGGCCGTATCGAAAACATTGAGCACGACCTTCATAAGAACCGTGCCCTCATCTTTGTCGGCGAGAACTGCCCGACCTTCGCAGAAGATTACCGCGTCATCACAGCCGATTACTCAAGTGAGCGTCCTAACATCGCCATAACAGACGAAGACAACGGTGCTATCTACTTTAGTTCGGGAACCACGGGTTTCCCTAAGGCTATCCTTCATAAGCACAAGAGCCTCATGCACGCTGCAGCAGTTGAGCAGAAGCATCACTCCACATGCAGGGAAGACTGCTTCCTTTGCATCCCGCCTTTATATCACACAGGCGCCAAGATGCACTGGATGGGAAGCCTGGTAAGCGGCTCCAGAGCTGTCCTTCTCAGAGGAACAAAGCCTCAGTACATCATGGACGCAGTATCCAACGAACACTGCACCATCGTATGGCTCCTGGTACCGTGGGCTCAGGATATCCTCGATGCCCTCGACAGAGGCGACATCAAGCTCTCCGACTATAAGCTCGATCAGTGGAGGCTCATGCATATCGGTGCTCAGCCGGTACCAAAGTCACTCATAAAGCGCTGGCTCGCTTATTTCCCTAATCACCAGTACGACACCAACTACGGCCTTAGTGAGTCCATCGGACCGGGCTGTGTACACCTCGGTGTCGAGAACGTTCACAAGGTCGGTGCTATCGGTATCCCGGGCTACGGCTGGGAATGCAAGATCATCGACGAGAAGGGCGACATCGTCAAGAAGGGTGAAGTCGGCGAGCTCTGCGTCAAGGGTAACGGCGTAATGGTCTGCTACTACAATAACCCTGAAGCAACAGCAGAAGTCCTGAAGGACGGCTGGCTCCTTACAGGTGACATGGGCCGCGAGGACGAAGACGGATTCATCTTCCTCGTTGACCGTAAGAAGGACGTTATCGTATCAGGCGGTGAGAACCTCTATCCTGTAGAGATCGAGGACTTCCTCATGAAGAACGACAAGATCAAGGACGTTGCCGTGATCGGTCTTCCTGACAAGCGTCTGGGCGAGATCGAAGGTGCGATCATCGAAGTTAAGCCTGACATGGAACTTACGGAAGAAGAAGTCAACGAGTTCTGTCTGCAGCTTCCGCGATACAAGAGACCTCGTCAGATCATCTTCGCTCCTGTTCTTCGTAATGCAACAGGTAAGATCGAGAAGCCGAAGCTCAGAAAGCTCTACGGTCAGGAGCATCTGGTAGATTTCGAGAACCAGGATTGATAAAGAACTTCAAAAGAGCACCGAACAGGTGCTCTTTTTTGTTGTGAAACGAAAACCGCGCGATAGTCGCGCGGTTCCATAGAGCTTAAGCGGTGAACAAAAACCTCCTGATGTAGAATAGACGCGTGACCTGCCAGTTACGCAACTACACCAGGAGGTAAAAATGTCAGAAAAGAATTCCGACGCAAAAAGTCTAGCACACACAAAATGGAACTGTAAATATCATGTAGTATTCGCTCCAAAGTACAGAAGAAAAGTATTC
>JAILPW010000025.1:0-3723 GCA_024699245.1 Clostridia bacterium
GTCTGATGATATTCACGGACACGGCTCCTTCTGATCAGGGGTTTCCATAATCGTATCATTATGACATACCACTGCAAAGGTTATTGGGGACACGCCACATTATATAACACATTTATTGTATTTTTGTCGAATTTCGGGCGATTTTCGGATTTGACGTACAGTTTTGGCAAAGTTCCTTACGTATATATAGAGGAACATTTTTACTGAGTTCCTTTTCCTCCCCTTCTCCATCTCAAATTACATACCGCGAAAAACTGAGTCCAAAGCATGCGGCTAACTGCTTATATGTAACAGGGACCGAAGCTTCACGGAATAAAAACAAGGAGGTGATTTGCTATGAGTGCAAATCTCGCAAACATTCTCGGAATATCGAGATCAGATATTATGTTCAAGGACGAAAAGGAGGTCATGGAGAGCAAACTTCCTAAGATCCACGATATCCCCATTGAACTGATAGATCCATTCCCCAACCATCCGTTCAAGGTACGGATGGACGATGACATGTACCAACTCGTAGAGAGCATCAAGGAGCAGGGACTTATCACCCCTCTCCTGCTGCGACCAAAAGAAGACGGACGATACGAGATCGTTTCCGGACACAGACGAAAGACGGCCTGCGAGATCGCAGGCCTTTCTTATGTAAAGGCTGATGTACGTGAGATGACCCGTGACGAAGCTATAGTCCTCATGGTCGAAGCAAACTTACAGCGTGCGGTGATCCTGCCAAGCGAGAAGGCTTTTTCTTATAAGATGCGTCTGGAAGCGATTAAACGTATGCCCGGAAGACCGAAGAGTAATTATTCTCCATCGGAGAATAATTCTGAAGGAACCTCATCTGCCGCCATGGCTGAAGATGTCGGTGAAAGCGCAGCGACCATCTTTCGTTATATCCGGCTGACTGAACTTATCCCTGAACTGCTCGACCTTGTAGATGAGGGAAAGATCGCTGTCCGCCCTGCCGTAGAGCTCTCATATCTCTCACGAGAAGAACAGGAAACAGTATTTAGGCGGATATCCGAAAGTAACAGTATGCCATCCCAGGAGCAGGCCGCCAGTATGCGCGAGTTTTCCAGGAACGGCGGTCTTAACGCTGACAGGATCAATGAGGTCATGCACGGAGACAAGCCCAAGCGCAAAGAGAAAGTGCATATCGATCTCGATAAGATCAGGAATACCGCTCCCGATGTTACAAAAAACAATGCAGAAGCTTATATTTTGCAAGCTCTGGAGTACTTCGGGAAACACAGAGCTAAATCAAAGACAGCAACCAAGTGACAAACCTTTGAAGCCAGGATTCACATCGAATCCTGGCTTTTTCAGGGGTTTCAGGGGACTCTCCCCTGACAAGTTTAAGCGGATGTATATACAGACGCGTTGCTTGTTAATACACGGGACAAAAATCAAAAACACTAATAGGAGAACTCAATATGGCAAACAAGATAAACAACAGAACAGTCCAACTTCTAATCAGACTCACACCCAAAGAGTACGAGTCAATAAAAAAGAAAGCAGCCAAAACAGGATTAAGCATCAGTTCATTTGTCAGACAGTCAGTCGATAACGTGAACATCATGGAAGCTCCTCCCGCTGACTTACCAAAACTGATCTCAGAGCTCAAAAGGATTGGAACAACACTCAACCAATTACTGTTCAACCTCAAGTTTAACGGCACCGTTTATCCTCATGAGCTTGAAGAATGCTCTCAAGAACTCTTCGAAACAGTCAGGATGTTATACCGGGCGTTCAAGGCCCCGAAAGGCGGTTGATCACCTTACAGCGTCACTCCCTCCGGTGACGCCATTACATACCCGCAAGGGTAAATACAAATCAAGGAGGTCTTCACAATGAAGAACAAAACATTATCAATTTCAGAGAAATCACTTCTCACACCGGAAGAAGCAGCCGAATACTTCAACATCGGCGTCAACAAGGTACGGTCTCTTACTGATGGCAAAAACTGTCCGTATGTCTTATGGAGTGGAAACAGACGCTTAATCAAGCGTAAACCCTTTGAAGAATACCTATACAAGCAGTATTCGATCTGACCATTTAATGGTACTAGGCACTTATTGTTAGGAATGGGAGCAAAAGCTATAATCAGCTTATGCTCTCATTCCTTTTGTGTTTTGGGAGGATAATTCAATGATCAAAACAAGATATACAAAAGGACGAGTAAGACTAAAGGAAGGAGAATATTTAAGAAAAAACGGAACCTTTGAGTACAGATGGACTGAGAACCGGGTCAGACGCTCGGTTTATGCCAGAACACTTGATGAGTTGCGGGACAAAGAGAATGCTGTTTTAAACGGCACAGCTATTGTTTCAAAAAACATCAAATCAGATAAAGTCCCTGTTGATCGGTTGTGCGAAGATACGAATGCAAGTGTTAACGCTACCGTCAACTCATATTTCGAGATCTGGAAAAACGTTAAAAGCGGGATCAGACAAACAACATTTGATACCTACTTAAGACTATACAACCGTTATATCGGACCTAACATCGGTACCATATCACTCAAGGAATTAAGTTACAGTAAGGTCGTAATGTTTTACAAAAGCCTCATTGAGAATCGGGGACTGGGAATTTCAATAGTAAGCAATATCAATATAGTCCTTTCCATGATCCTCAATGTTGCTGTCAAAGACGGAGTGCTTCAGACAAATCCCTGCACAGGAGCCATAAAAGAGCTTAACCGCAAATATTCCTGTACCGTAAAAGAAGTCAAGGCTCTGACAGGCTCAGAACAAGCTGCTTTTGAAGAATACTTAAGCAGACCCGGCACTTACCACTGCCTCTGCCCTCTTTTTACGGTAATGCTTTACACAGGAATCAGAGTCGGTGAGTTATGTGCCCTAAGATGGGAAGACGTCGATTTCGAGAAAAATGTGATCCATATCAACCACACACTGGTATATGACGGCACATCAAGCTCTGAAATGACACTGAATCCGCCAAAGACAAAGACAAGTGAAAGATGTATTCCCATGAACGCTAAGGTCAGAGAAGCTCTCATTGAGGAGAAAAAGTACCAGGAATCATGCGGGATACGCTGCAAGGTCAGAGTCAGCGGTTACAAGGATTTCGTTTTTCTTGACGGCAACGGCGATCTGTATCACCTCAAAAAGCTCAACCACAAGCTGGACAGGATTTCGATAGCGATCGACAAAGAAATCAAGAGTAACGGCTCTGTAAACGGTCTCACAGGCTTTCCTCATGTACACAACCACATGTTAAGGCATACGTTTGCGACAAGAATGAGAGAAGCCGGAGCCGATATCAAGGCCACAGCCGACATCATGGGACACCACGAAGTAGGAATCACTCTTAATACTTATACGGACGCTTCGGAAAATTTCAAAATGAAAGAGATATCCCTGATCGAAACAGGTGGTGGAAACCTTGCAGGATGAGCTCAGACCTTACCACAAATTTACCACGAATTTACCACAATTGTCGTAAACTCGAGTGAATTTGAGTGAATTTTCGTAAAGATGTTTCAGAACGGCCACAACCCCAAAACCCTATAAAATAAGGGCTTTCCGAGACAAAACAAAAGGGTCTGCCAAATCTGGCAAACCCTATATGGTGGGAAGAGGTGGTTCTAATAGTGCATTTTTCGGGTTTGCTGAAAACCAATAAATCAAATGCTTTGAAGATCACTTCGAGCTCGTAAAGCAAGGCTTAAACCACGCTTAAACCAATAAAAAAGAAAAATTACATAC
>JAILPW010000028.1:0-98945 GCA_024699245.1 Clostridia bacterium
TTTTTTTCTTTATTAGAGCTGAGGTGTAGCGTTGTGCTGTGTTCTGTCACTCTTGTTAACATGGATGAACATGTTGTGCAGGAGGTTAACACTCGTAAGGATAACTTCACCCTGGTTGAGCTTTCTGACGTGCTTGATAGCATAATCGTCAAGGTGAGTCTCAACTGCACGTATCTCATCGTTGAGCATGAGTCTGTGGATGAGCATCGTACCGATCTGACCGAAGAGGACAGGAGATACGTCCTTAGGGTTCTGAGTTGTAAGGTAAAGGAAGATACCCTTCTTACGACCCTCTCTCGCGAGGAGTGTCAAACCGCCGTGGAACTCTTTGTCGGAGTAACGGGACTTAGCATATCTGTGAACCTCATCGATAAAGAATACGAATGGATGGATGTTGTCCTGGGAGATAACGAAGTTACTTACCAAGTCGATAACCATACCACCGATACCTTCGGAAGCACCGAGCTGTGAAGAGTCGATGTAAAGTGTAGTCTCCGGCTCGTGTACGAACTCTTCGATTACGTCGAGGAGGTTGTACATTCCAGGAGCGCTGGAGAAGAATGACAAGAATCTTGTGTTTGTCATCTGATACTGGATCTTACGGATAAGGGATGCGTTAAGGTTAGCCTTAAGAGCATCATAACGATATCTGAAGTTGTAGTTATCATCTCTGTCAGGCTCACAAACAGACTCAGCGTGGATCTGCTCAGGGAGAAGGTCAAGATCGAAGTCGTTATCCTCACCTGTAAGAGAAGCAAGATTCTCCTGGATCTGGTCGATACTCTCACCAACCTTGTAGTAGTGCTTGTGCTCACCGATCTTCTTCATGTAACGAAGAGATGTGATAGCCTCGGAAAGAACTGCACCCTGGCTACTGTTCTCAGTCTCGAAAAGCTTCTCCCACTGCTCCATTGTGATCTTACTAGGAGAGATAGTTGTATCAACACCAAGTGTGAGCTTCATGACCTCATCGCTGGAGAAAGCGTTTCTGTACTCACCTGTAGGGTCAACGATAAGAGCCTTTCTCTTGGAAGATACGAGCTTATCGAGGATAGCAAGTGCTGTTGTGGACTTACCACTGTTAGTAGCACCGATACAAACGAGGTGACGGTTGAAAAGCGTACTAGGCTTAAGTCTAACGTCTGCCTGTGATCTGTTAAGGTATGTAGCGAATGCCGGAAGACTCTCCTCTTCCTCGCTGGAGAACTCAAGAGACTGAACGAACAACTTATAAACTTCGTCAGTAGCAAGGTAAACCTTATCGGAAATACCGACAGTACTGAAACCTGCGAGATTGAACTTTCTGTCTTCAGGTCTCATGAGAGCGATGGTATCGATAATAAGTTCCTGATGTGTATCGTTGATAGGTGAACCCAAAGAAGAAATCTTGGATCCTGTGCTCTCCTTAGCAGACTTGTTCTCGAATACCTCACCCAAAAATACGCCCAAAGTGGATTCGATACAAACAAAATAGTTGATCGTATTTGGCAAGAAAGATTTCTTGAACTTGCTTCTGTCATTCATGATAGCGAAGTTCTCAACCTGAGCAATACTGTTGCTTCTGAAAACCTGCGAAATCTTTCCCAAATAATAATCTTGAAGATTTAGACCTGCATATAGTGTCTCAAGTGTCATTAAAAAAGCCTCCCCAAAAAAAGTCGAAATGAGTTACATCCAAATATGGACCTTATTATTATAAAGGACAGAGGCAAAAAAGTGTTAGCTTTTGTGAAAAAAAACAATAAATAAATCATAAATCCAATAATATGGACATATTCAGCGGCAATTGATTTTCACTTGAAACCCTTGCTACATCTATGTTTGCAAGAAAAAAACCGTGATCCTGTCACGGCTTAAGATTTTATAAATCCGTCTTGATCTTGTATCGTTGTCATGATTTTTTCGCAGTTACCAAAAAATGAGGGCTCATACCCATGATAGTCTCATCGTATTCCGTAAGATGAAGGATCTCCAACAATCTGTTCCGCGATTCAGGATCTTTCCATTTATCGTTTAAAGCCGGCGAGATCCAGATACTTCCCTCCACAGCATGGGCATTGAGGACCTTAAACCCGCTCTTTTTGATCTCGGTCTTAAGTTCGCCAGGCGTGTGAAAATATGCATTCGCGATGAAATAAGGATACTCTTTCGGTCTATTATGCTCACCTGTTAAGATCTCCTGCCTTAGCATATTCATGTATATCTCGTCATCTATAAACTCATTTCCGTTACCGTAGACAGAAAGTGCCCAGGTTGTCGAGCTGAACTTCGATATACCGGCCGCGATCAAAAGACCTCCCGTCCTTAACACGCGAAATGCTTCTTTGAGGACTTTTGTGCGTTCGGACTTATTCTGCAGATGATACAAAGGTCCCATTAAAAGAACCACGTCCGCGCTGTCATCAGGAAGACGAAGATCTCTGGCGTCACCGACCAGTGCCTTATATGGGGTCGTCATGTTCTTTATGGCATGATCAACAGCGGTCGGAGCATACTCGATCATCGTAACATCGTGCCCCTGCTCGGCAAGCCACGATGAGTATCTGCCGACACCGCCTCCGATATCGTAAATGACGCTCTTACCGTTCAGATACTGGGATATGATCTCCTTTGATCTGTAGAACTCAACAATACCAAGACCACGTTCGAGACGATCTATCTCAGCACCGTTATTGTAGAACTCATATACTTCGTCCATGTTTTCCATTTCAATTACCTGTCTTCCCAAAGAATTCTTTCAGTCTATGATATCACCATTCAACTAAGAAAACATTCTGTCCAGATTCTGTACTATCAACTTACTTTTATCCTCACCAAGATCTGCAAACGTTAAAACGTAGAGTTTCTTGCCGTCCTTCTCCAAAATAAAGTTCGCCGTCTGGAATCTCGGGATCGCTCCCCTATGACCGATATAACCCATTTCGTTTTCCCAACCGCAGCCGTATCCGTCTATGAAGTTCAGAACTTCCTTCATTGAGTCTTCATTCAGAAGATAGCCTCCGAACAAAGCGCGATCGAACTTGATCATGTCTACTGCGTTCGTGTGGATATCACCTGCTCCCTTCAGAAACTCAGGATCTTTGAGGTAATCCAGTTCAGGATCATCCTTAAATGACGCCGTTACCGGTTCGCCTGAAACGGCTGATGTTGATGTCATCTTACATGGCTCGAAAATAACCTCGTTAATATACTCCTCATAGCTCTTGCCGCTAATGTTTTCGATAATGAGAGCAAGGAGATGATAGTTGGAGTTGTTGTAAGAATATTCGACATTAGGCTCGATCGTCATCTCGTTTGTGAAGATCAGTTCCAGGAACAATTCATCATCGATGATCTTTTCCATCTTGCTATATGCTTTTGCCCATGGAGTACTCGTAGGATCAGGGCCGAAGATCTCATAGATCCTCTCTTCACCCAGGAATTTGTCAGGACTGTTTACATAATCGATAAAGCCGGTACGCATATGAAGAAGATCACTAACGGTGACCTTTGATACCTTCTCGAAGTTCGGATATGAACTAAACTCCCAAAGAATCAGTGATCTTAAGTTTGCCGTCTTCAACAAGCTTCATTACGCACACTGCCGTGAGAGCTTTGGAACATGAACCGATCTCATATGTAGTAAACGGAGTTACTTCATTACCGTCAACATCAAGGAGCCTCGCGCCTGCGGTAAAAAGCACCTCATCATCTGTAGCAACTATAACTGTTCCTCTGAAATCAGTCTCCTGAACCTCATATCTGAGCCATTTTACGATGCTGTCATAATCTTCGTTCTCACTATAGTAAACGTTACTTTCTGTCTTCATCTTGGCTAGTTCATCTTCAACATCAAGCTTAGGTCCTGACGAACAGCAGCCGACAAAGAGAAGAACATTGATCATGACAAGAAAAATGCTTACAAGTTTCTTCATCTTTATTTCTTTACCCTTCTTACCGGTATCCATATCTCGTTATAAAATCCCGTGCCGTCCTCGTTAGGGATTCCGTAGCGCTCGATATTATATTCATCGACTACTTCATACTCATCGACATCAAAGAGCCACTCGCCGAATATGTAACGGCGCATCTCCTGAGTTGCTTCGGTCGAATTGTCCCTGCACCTGAACTTAGCCCAAATTGTCTCAGGGATCTTTACGACCTTCATACCATCAGGAACTTCTCCGCCTTGGTAATCGGTTCCGACCATGAATAGAAATCTCTCTTCGAATGTTATTCCCTCATGATCTTTGTACCACGGCTTGCCTTCCTCATTTAAAACGGTATCGCACTCACCGACACTTAAGCCGTAATATATGTTCTCTTCCCGATCTTTCATAAAGTCATAAATGAATCTCGGTATCTTTTGAAAACATGTGTCGTTATCAAACACATCAGAGACACCGGCGATCTTAAACTCAGGCATCTTCTCGAAAACAACATCGATCGTATCCGCGCCTTTTACCGAAAACGTCAGTTTAAGAGGCAGGAAAGCCTTCGCGGGCTTTTTCTTCTTTTTGACCTCATTAGGTGTAGCATCATGAAAACGTGTGAATGCTTTGGTGAAACTTTCCGGTGTTTCGTAGCCGTATCTGGCGGCAATGTCGATGATCTTCTCATCTTTTTCGATAAGATCCATGGCAGCAAGATAAAGCCTTCTGCTTCTTATGTATTCACCGATCGTATAACCTGTTATCATCTGAAAACTGTTTTGCAGATAACTTGACGAGACATGTACTTCCATAGCAACCTCCTTCGGGCCCTGAACAGTCATGATATTGGTTTCCAAATATCGAAGTGTTTCATTGATTACGTTGGCCCAATTCATTGTTTTTATCCTCGTCTATAAGGTACTATGTCTCGTTTATGAATTCCTGTCACGGAATTCGATGTTTTGTCTGATTATATCAAATGCCGATCAGAATCTCTTCTCATTGGCATGAGCGTAGAAGATCACCTTAGGGTTATATGACAGTATTTTTTCCCAGTCACTTTTCAAGTTTACATTATCATCGTAACCGCCTAAGTATTCGTAAGGCTCCAGATCGCCGACTAAGCATGTTCCGTCATCAAGGATAACGGAGATGCAATCTTCACTGTGGCTCGGTGTTAAGATGATCTCACCTTCGATTCCAAGGCCGTTAAGGAAATCCCTGCTTCCAGGAGCTGAGATAACCGTCGCAGATGATTCATCTATGGGCTTATATTGAAGCTTCGGTGTTCTCGAAAACATCCCGTCAGAATAGTGAACAAAGCTAACTTGAGAATCTACCAGAAGCAGCATTACTCCCTGCTCCATAAGTTCGCTTATAAGTCCGATGTGATCAGGATGGAAGTGGGAAGCAAGAACATAATCGATATCCTTTACGGCTATCCCGTTTTCTTTGATCGCTCTGTAAAACATCGGCATAGTTCCGGCATAATCCGTATCAAACAGGATATTTCCGTTATTGCCGCGGATCAAAAATGTATTTGTATTTCCATATTTTAGTTTAGTGATCATATATATCCATCCGTTTTTATATATGTTTGACAGATCGGTTTTTAAGGATTATAACACAGTGGTTTTAAGCACTATGTTATAATTTTCCTATGATCAGAGAAGCTAAAAAAGTTGACATCAGACAAGTTACCATTGAGGATCCTTTTAAGGATCACAGAGATGATATAGAAAAGTTCTGGAAGAGTTTTCGAAAAGAAAATCCTGAAGCATACAGCGAGCAGATCCTTAATGTTTTCGAGATAGAGGAAAACGAGCGGGAGTATGTTCTGACTATAGGAGTCATAAACTTCTACGAATCTTTTTGCAGCAGAACGACCAAGATGTATAAGACGCGCGCACTGTTCTCGGGAGGATATGTGATCACCTCTGACGGATATTACTGCGTTGCGGCAGATCAGAATACGGACATTAATCTTATCGGGGGACTGGCATCCTTGCTCGATATCAAGGACGGGAAATACGATCCGGAGCAGTGTCTCATCAGAGAGTTCAAAGAAGAGACAGGGGCTGATATCAAAGGTGCAGGATTCAGCTTTGACCTAAGATATATCAAGGTTCCCGAAGGCGATGAAATATACTTCCCTGTCGGACTTATCTATGAAGTTAAGACGAGCCTTAGCAGGAAGGAACTGGAAGATATCTTCACGGAGAATGCACACGATAACGAACTTGGTTCGCTGGTGTTTTTCGAAAAGAACGAAAAGACCATCTTCGAGAATAACACGAGACGGCCTTATCTTAACGAATTGTTCGATATCCTGTTTGATCGATAATCAGGATCATTTCTCCATATAAACAAAGGTCAGTTCATCATCGATCATCTTCTCATCGAAGATCTTGAACCCGAGCTTTGAATAGAGCCTGATGTTATCAACACTTCTGGTGCTGGTAAAAAGCTCGTAGCGCTTTCCCGGAAAACATTCCTCGATCTTGGTAAGAAGAGCCGAACCGTAACCCTTACCGCGAAAGTCCGGGTGTACCATAAGCTTACCGATATAGACTGTACCTTTATCTTCGTAAGCACGAACAGAACCGATGATCTCATCATTGTCCCCGATCATCTTAAGGATAATACCCTTGTTAAACTCTTCTATTATTTCTTCCAAAGTCTGCTTAAGCGGAGGAATGTCCTTAGTACCAAATAACTCAGCCTCCGACTGATAGGCAAGATATTGAAGTTTAAGTATTGTCTCAAGATCGCTTTCGTTTGCATTAGTGATAGTCATCAAATTTCTTCCATCCCGTATATGTATCTGAACTTAAGAAGTGATGAAGAATCCTTCTTTTGACCTTCAAGTTCATCCCTCAATGAATTATCCTTATCGATAATGAAATAAATGATCTGACATCCGTATTCCTTCGCCTTAGGCATGAAGTAATCAGCAACCCATTCGGTATCCTGCGGATTATCTTCAAATCCGTCACGGGTATCAGCCACGTAGTTACAGCCTTCGTGTTCCCTAATAACTTTCAATGCACATTCAAGAGGAGCTCTGTACTGCTCCAATTCGCAATACTTTTTCCAATGAACGAGAACTACGTTCTTGTCTTCCACATAGAAAACATCGCAAGATTCAGAAAGATAACATGCCTCATCTATCTTATCGAGAGTATCCTTAAGGATCTCTTCACGTAAAGCCTTAAGCCAATTCGAAAACTCCACGGTATTATATGCATATGTCTTGTTCAGCTCATATTCATTGTCGGCCCACGTATATAGCGGAGCTTCGTTATGCTGGATCAATGCCTCAAGTTTATCCAAAGCCTTATAAAGCTTTGATTCAGGGGTCTTCTGCGCATTCATTTCTTCATATAACTCAGAAAGATCTGCTGATACTTCGTCAGGCAAAGTCTTCATCCATTGATCGAGCAATTCATCTTCAGTCTTACGGTCACCATCTGTCTTAATGAAAGCCGGAATATCTCCCGTAAAGCATTCACCCAGATCATGGATCAGACACATATCAACAACTCTGTCAATATCAAGTTCAGGAAACTCACGCCTTAAAAGAAGCGCCATTAAAGATATACGCCAACTGTGCTCAGCAACACTTTCAGTTCTTCCTTTGGAAGTTGTGCTGTGACGAGGTGTATCTTTCAACTTCTCAGCAACATGCAGGATTTCCAAATATTCTCCGGCGTTCATTTCTGTTCTTCCTTATTTGTCAGCATCCATGAATACTCTGGATCCGGTTGCACCCATCTGTCCCTGATATTTTCCGTTATAAGGATTCAATGCGTGATCATCCATCTGTGCGAAAACCAACTGACCGACTCTTCTTCCGCTCTTAAGCTCGATTGCACATCTGTTTGCGTTATAAAGTTCAAGAGTTATCTCACCTTTAAATCCCGGATCTACCCATCCGGCATTCTGAATGAACAATCCCATTCTGCCCAAAGAACTTCTTCCTTCAACGAAAGCCGTCAGGTCATCAGGCAATTCAAAATACTCCATGGTAGTTGCCAGAACAAACTGTCCCGGCAGTATCAAATAAGTATCTGTAGTGATAGTCTTATAGTTTATCTGTGATCCCAGTGTTATTATTCCTGACGGTGTATCATCAACAACACTGAATGTATTTCCCAATCTGATATCAACACTTGCAGGCTGGATCTGCTCTTTGGTCAAGGGCTCAATAACAAGCGTTTTCTCTTCAAGCATTCTGCTGATCGTTTTATCTGATATGATCATTTCAATCATCCTCCGATATCCATAGTGTTAATGTCTATTGGAAGATTATAACATAAGCATCCGGTCTGCCATTGTGTGTTTCTGAAGATATATTAATGATTCAGCAATTTCGTCTCGATTGGAATAATTACAAAAGCAAATGTTGCTACAGTGATCAGTATTCCCGCAAGCGAATTAATAATCCCCGACAAAGAAACTCCCACTCTGAAGATACTCTTATATTGTGCCGCAACCGGAAGTGACTTGATAGACAGAATAAAACCTACTATCCCTGACGCCAAGGCAAAGAATCCAAGGAGTATTGCAATGGCAATATCAAATTTCTGCATATAAGTGAAAAAATTAACGCCTGCAAGGATAACCGATACCAAACCCAGAAGACTGTGAATGTATAGTTCTCCGGTAAGCGGATTATAAATCTTATAGGAGTTGTGACGACCCCATGAGCCATGCACTTCGAACCACTCTTCAAACCATTCTTTCATAACTTTTCACCTCTACTCTCATTCTGAGGCAAAACCGCAAAAAAGAAAAACAGAAAAACTTGATAATAGGCGAAACGATAACTCTGTAATTTCAATTATAAAGCATTTATTTCGCTAGTGATCGCCTAATCGGCTCCGTGTACCTTTCTGCAGATGATCGTGTCCATACAGTGATAATGCGGGGTCCCTCCGCTATTATCTTCGAAAATAACTTCATCTATACGTTCTATCTTCCAATCGGCAAAATAAGTGAACAGTTCACCCGACTTCCACATCTTCTCTTCCCTGTCCCAATCAGGCGGTAACTCAAGAAAAGATTTCTCGACAAAAACATTAAAAAACACGATCCCGTTCGGCTTAGTCATTTTCTCTATCTTCTCGAAAAAGCTCTTCTTATTCTCATCAAACAGATACTGAACCGTACCGGTGGAATAGATGATGTCATACTGATCATCAGGCATGAAAGTATTGATATCATCAACATAAGCCTTGATGTTTACGCCTCTGTCAGAAGCCAGGCGTATGGTCTTCCTGATGCCGTTATCGGTCAGATCAAAAGCTGAAACGTCATAACCCTTTTGAGCCATATAAACCGCATCTTTTCCCTCACCGCAACCGATATCGAGAACTTTGTTATTCTCGGAAGGCGGACAAAGACTTATCAGTTCATCAAGAAAACTCCCCGGTTCCAGACCCCAGTAGTAATCATCTCCCTCATACCATTTCTCATAGTTTGTTCTGATACTCATCTGATATCTCCTTTTTCAGATCTTTGCTTCCTTATAAATGAAACAAGCATAAGAATGTAGCACACTGTCTTCGGAAGCATGAGCATTCCGAGCATAGGAAGCAAAGATGCAAAGAGCGCAACCGGAATATAAAACAGGAACGAAAGTGTCGTATAAAGCCACAATCTGCTTAAGTATCTGTCTTCTTTTCGAACAATGAAATAAAGATAAACGACAATGCCTCCGATTAAAATGAAAGGCAGATTACGTAATACTGCCCAGAGCACGGAACCTTCACCCGTAAACCAGTTATTTCCCGGAGCCAGACAAAGAGCGATCCTTAAGGCCGCGAGAACATATATCGCTATCCCCATGCTGTTGGTCTTCTTATCATTCTTATGATAGACACTCTTATAAAGTAAGAAGACCAGAATATAGAAGATCGTCATGGTAATCGAAGTTATAAGCTTACCGAATCCCAAGTACCATGTGAAATCGTTATCAATAAAATAATTTAAAACTCTCGGAACAAGATGGAATGAATCACCGATACCAAGTACCAGTGCTGCCGTTCCCATGAGGACATCATTCTTGTTGCGATGCTTTATAAGGATAATGATTCCTGTAAGTATCGCGAAGATAAGATACAAGATATCAAATGAAGATTCACCGTATTTCATAATTAATTACCGCAGAAATATAAAGGGATGAACTCTGACAACCTCATTATATCATTTATCCGTTATCATCTTTGCTATGTGCTCAATAGAAAAACCGTCTGTATTTATGATGTTATCCATCAAAGCAAAAGAAGGAAGCGATCTAAGGCTTATATTAAGCCATTCATCAGTTCTCCATTCGCATTCTTTATCACTATTCCAGCGACTTATGAGCTCATCTTTTTCACAGATCAATGTATATGGCTTAGGCTCTATATCAAGTTCAGTAATCCCTTCTAAGATCTGTTTTACGATCTTAGGATCATCCATAAGCCACACCAATACGACCATGTTACACACTGAACACTCTTGGTAGTTTTTGATCATATGAAGGATATTATCAACTGCCATGTTTCTGGTTTCCGGATTCCCTACAAAAGGATGGATATCCATACACCAGTCACCGTCTATAAAAGCAGTTCCCGGGTTATGTTCAGCGATATATTTTCCTACTGTGGTCTTGCCGACTCCCATAGGTCCGTTAAGAATGATAACCTTCATTTTCTACTCCCGATCATATCTTTAATACAACTGATCCCACTTGATAGAATCCGATCTGCCTTTATCCTTGTAAAAATCCAAAAGTGCTTTTAAAGCATCTTCTTTGCTGATGACCTGACAAGCATGCACCTCATATTGACCATCGCAAAATGTAACAAATTCTCCGTTGTAGTCTCCGCTACAAGATGCATAGCAGCTTTCATCCTCACCAAAGTGATTTAAGGAAACTCCCGTTGAATTAACTAAGATCCCCATGCATGGATACTCCTCGGTATCACCGTTTTCGGACACCCAAATCTCAGATGAATCAAGGGATAGCTGTTGCTTAATAACCTTTTCAAATTCATCAATGGATTCGCACGATATGTTATTGTGATCAACTGATACTATCATCCGATATTAATCCCATTGTCCCTACTATAGCTGCAGCTGTGCCGACATAGTCATTACATTTGCCGCTTAGAAAACCTCGAAGTTCTCCACACTTAAGATACTTATGTTTCTCAATAAATCTTTTCTCAAACTCAGCGATATCCTCTTCTGTTCCGCCCATCTCACGTATGGTCTGTTCAGCAGCCAGTACAGCTCCGCACATACCGCCATTCTCTCTTGGCCTTGGAGGATTCGTCTTATTCGGATTATCTATGCTTAATGCATCATATACAGCCATGGCACAATTCATACCGCTACGGTGATTATTCCTGGCTATGGTTTCATGATCGATCACTTCATTGACACCTTCCTGCAGACTTCACATCAATTCATTAAGATTATATACCAGTTATTATCAGTCTTCAGATGAATTCAATAACAGTTCATATTGTTCTTTAGTTAAGACCTTAGAAAGTTCAGCCATAGCCTTACTATACTCATTTTCATAATGTGAGAAGGAATCCTTTTTCTGAAGTTTAAAGCCCAATGAGATATATAGAAGAATAGCTTTCCAACTCCATGGCTGAGTGTGAATGTATACGGGAAGCGCATCATTTTCTTCATATATATTCATAACAGCGGTACTTAGCGCCCTTCCGATACCCATTCCCTGATACTTTTCGTCAACAATAAGCCAATGTAAAGAAGAGACTAACTTATCATCTTTTCTATCTTTCCATGCAATACACGAACCCACTACATCATTATCCTTATTCAACGCGAAAAGGATATTCGTAAGAAGCTTCGGATCCTGAAGATATGTCTCAACAAAATACTCTTCTGCTTCTTCGATCGACCCGAAATCTTCAATGGAATACTCCAGCTTAGCCCATTCTTTCTCATAGCCGGATCGATAGGAAACAATGGAAAAACCTTCCGGTAATACTATTTCTTTATTCCTGTAATCTGAGCATTTCAAGATCGTGTTATAAAACGGAATAGTTCTATCGAGCACGAGACCCCTCCAAAAACGATTTTAATCGATTATACCATTTAGATAAAAACAACCCCATATCGAATCCGATACAGGGTTGGTATTGTGGTGCGGATGACAGGACTTGAACCTGCACACTTTCGTACTGGAACCTAAATCCAGCGTGTCTGCCAATTTCACCACATCCGCTAGACAGCTTAACTATTGTAACACAATATTTTGATTACAAAAGGATAATCTGTTTATTCAACTTCTTCAAGACAGGATGCATCGATAATATATCCATTGTCCTGCATGATGTAGTGACCATCAGTTGATACACCGAGAATACACATGCCTTCGGTATATTCATCGATCTCTTCTGTTGCAGATGTATCAGAATAAACCTTAACATCCTTCTTAACTTCGAAGAGCTTAGCCTCTTCAAACTCAACATTATTCTCAACATCGTAAGGAGCAGCTGTCTCCTCTGTACTAGGTGTAGTAGAAGCAGCCGTATCGATTACGACCGTAACATCAGAAGTCTCACCGGAATCCTTAGAACCGCATGCTGCGAATAAGAATGCGGAAGCAACTGACAAACTGAGAATAACTGCGAATATCTTAATACTTTTCATAATACCCCCCCTTATAAAACAATAACTCCAAACTCCCTCATAAAGACAAATGCCATGTAAGCAGCATATATCAACAACATTATGATACCATCAATTCGCTTAAATTTCTTGAAAGCGAATACAAATATGCCGCAAAATGCTGTTATACCTAAGCAGATGATCGTATCTACCAAGTTTCCCTTGGACAGATTTCCGATCGGATTTATGGAGCTTGAGATACCTAATACAAACAAGATATTGAATATATTGGAACCTACTACATTTCCGAGAGCAATTCCGTTTTCGCCCTTTCTCGAAGCTACAACAGATGTTGCAAGTTCCGGAAGTGACGTTCCGAATGCTACTATCGTAAGTCCGATGATCGTATCGGATACACCGAGAAGTTTTGCAAAGAATGAACAACTCTTAACGATGCCCCTTGAACTTAGGTAGATACATGCAACTGAGAGCACGACCTTCAAAAGACTTAAAGCAACGCGCTTTCCGGATACCTTAGCATTATCTTCATCTGACTTAAGTGACGAAGACTTTACTGACAAGACGATAAGTAAGATTACATAACTTACTATCAATGCAAAAAGGATAATACCTTCGATCCTCGTGATCTTAAGATCTCTGACGAAGAATATCAGTAACGCCGAAAACAATATGCATAGAGGATAGTCTCTCTTACGTATTTCCTCATCAACGGCAAATCCTCTTATGGCAGCACAAAGACCTACAACTACAAGAAGATTGAATGCGTTAGAACCAACTACGTTGGAAATGGAAAGCTTATCCATTCCGAGTACTGATGAAGTGATGCTGACACCTGCCTCAGGAGCACTCGTTCCGAAAGCTACGATGGTAAGTCCGATGATGACTGATGGTATCCTAAGTGCCTTGGCTACATCAGATGCTCCGTCAACCAAAACGTCTGCACCTTTCACCAAGACTACAAAGCACAAAATCAATAAACCTGCATTAAGCAATATACTTGTCATTCGCTATCAAGTTTGAGAACGCTCATAAATGCTTCCTGAGGAACCTCGATGGAGCCTACCTGACGCATTCTCTTCTTTCCTTCCTTCTGTTTTTCGAGGAGTTTCTTCTTACGTGTAATATCACCGCCGTAACACTTGGCAAGAACGTCCTTACGGTATGCCTTGATAGTCTCACGGGCAATGATCTTACCTCCGATACAAGCCTGAATAGGTACTTCAAACTGCTGTCTCGGGATATTCTCCTTAAGTTTCTCGGCCATTCTTCTGCCTCTTGCATATGCCTTATCCTTATGCACGATAAATGACAATGCATCAACAGGATCGCCGTTAAGAAGGATATCGAGCTTAACGAGACTGCTTCTGTCGTAGCCGTCCATCTCATAATCCAAAGAAGCATATCCTCTTGTTCTAGATTTCAGTGTATCGAAAAAGTCATATATGATCTCGTTAAGAGGCATCCTGTAGTGGAGCATGACTCTGACGTCATCCATATATGTCATGTCTTTATATTCACCGCGTCTGTCCTGGCAAACTTCCATAATGTTTCCTACATATTCCTTAGGAAGCATTATCGTGGCCTTTACCATCGGCTCTTCGATATATTCGATCTCCGAAGGATCAGGCATGTTTGTCGGATTATCCATGTTTATGACTGTTCCGTCCAGCTTATGGATCTTATAGATAACCGAAGGAGCAGTACTTATAAGATCGAGATTAAACTCTCTTTCCAATCTTTCCTGAATTACTTCATAGTGCAAAAGGCCCAGGAAACCGCATCTGAAACCGAAGCCCAATGCTGCGGATGTCTCTGCTTCAAATGATAAAGCCGCATCGTTTAGGCGGAGCTTTTCGAGAGCATCACGAAGGTCACCGTATTTTGCACCGTCTACAGGATAAAGTCCGCAGAATACCATCTGCTGGATTCCCTTGTAACCGAGCAAAGGCTCATCTGCAGGATTTTCTGCAAGAGTTACGGTATCACCCGGAGCCGTATCTCTTACGTTCTTGATGGATGCGCAGATATAGCCTACTTCGCCGGCCTTAAGTTCATCAGAAGGAACATACTCACCCGGATGGAAATATCCGAGTTCAGTTACCTGGAATTCTTTTCCGGTATGCATCATGAGGATCTTGTCACCCATCTTGACGCTTCCTTCTTTAACACGAACGCTTACGATAACACCTTTGTATGAATCATACTTGGAGTCGAAGATCAAAGCTCTGAACGGCTTATTCTCGTCTCCCGAAGGTGCAGGAAGATACTCGATGATCGACTCAAGAACTTCGTCGATTCCGATATCATTTTTAGCTGAAATAAGAGGAGCATAAGATGCATCGATTCCGATAACATCTTCTATCTCATTACGAACTACCTCAGGCTGAGCCGAAGGAAGATCTATCTTGTTGATTACCGGCAATACCTCGAGATCGTTTTCTACAGCAAGATAAACGTTAGCGAGTGTCTGTGCCTCAACGCCCTGTGCTGCATCTACGATAAGGACTGCTCCGTCACAGGCAGCAAGGCTTCTTGAAACCTCATAGTTAAAGTCAACGTGGCCTGGAGTGTCTATGAGATTAAGCATGTACGTATTGCCGTCTTTTGCTTTGTAGCTCATTCTCGTAGCCTGAGCTTTGATTGTTATTCCGCGCTCACGCTCGATCGCCATGTTATCGAGAATCTGAGATTGCATCTCACGTTTCTCCTTAACACCTGTATGTTCGATAAGGCGGTCGGCAAGCGTAGACTTACCGTGATCGATATGCGCAATAATACAGAAATTACGTATAAGATCCTGTCTATCCATAAATTACTATTCCTTCACCTCAGATCATTTTACTTTTCCGAAAGAACTGAAAGGATAAACTCTTATGATAGCGATACCCTTGATCCTGTCAGCAGAGAATGGTCCGAGATTACGGCTGTCATTACTTACCATACGGTTATCACCCATGCAGTAATATTCGTCAGCTCCCAATGTAATCTCGTTATATCCGTTAGTCCAGCCGGAACCTGAAACTGTTGTTAGTGTACCTGCAACAAGATAATCTTCTTGCAATTCGGCGAACAACTCCGAATCCTTTTTCTTGATGAAAACCTTACCGTTCTCGATCTTAATGGTCTCACCCGGAAGTCCGATAACACGCTTGATGAGATACTCATCATGGTTGTATCCTTCCATATTGGAACCGTCAAGGATAACGACATCTCCTCTGTCGAAATTATCGAAATAAGTCGATATCTTTTCTGCAAAGATAACATCTCCCTCATGTAAAGTCGGGTTCATTGAAGAACCGTAAACGTTGCTTCTCTGAATTACAAAAACAACAAGAAATACACCGATCAATACACCGATGCAGATCGACTTCAACCAACCAAGACCGTTAAATACCGCTTTCTCGGTATCAGGCTTGGTCTCCCATGAAGGAAGCTCATCTTTTTTCTCATCTTCCTTTTCTTCCTCGGGTTCATCCATGAAAACAGTAGGACGTCTTTCTGTGGTCTCCTCTTCCTCTTCAACATCCGTATCTTCGATCACTTCAGAACTTCTCTTCTCGCTGAGTTCGTTGGCCTGTTCACTAAGCTTAAGGAGAGCATCTCTCTCGTTCTTTCTTTCCTCTGCTGATTTCATTAGTCTACCCTTTCATTTTTTCCTTCATTAATCGAAAACTGCTTCGTCATCAATATCGCTTTCATGAACAGTCTCGCTTACCTCGATACCGAGATCTTTGAGCTGCTGCTCCTCAACAGGTGCAGGTGCTTCTGTCATAAGGTCTGAAGAGTTCTGTACCTTAGGGAAAGCGATAACTTCTCTGATGCTCTGGCAATTAGCCATGAGCATTACCATACGGTCAAGACCATAAGCAAGACCACCGTGCGGCGGTACACCGTATGTAAATGCATCGAGAAGGAATCCGAACTGTTCCTGTGCTCTTTCTTCTGTAAATCCGAGAGCCTTGAATACTCTCATCTGCATCTCTCTGTTGTGGATACGGATAGAACCGCCTCCGAGCTCACAACCGTTCAATACGATATCGTAAGCCTTGGATCTAACCTTGCCCTTGTCGCTCTCGAGGAAATCGAGATCCTCATCCATAGGAGAAGTGAACGGATGGTGCTTAGCAACATATCTGTCTTCTTCCTCTGAATATTCGAACATAGGGAACTCTGTAACCCAGCAGAGCTTAAAGTCGTTAGGATCGATAAGGTCGAGCTTCTTAGCTGCCTCGATACGAAGAGCACCGAGAGAGATCATAGGAACTTCACCGTTATCAGCTACTATGCAGATAAGGTCTTCCTCGCCTGCACCTGTTACGCTCTTAAGTTCAGCGATGTTCTCAGGTGTAAGGAACTTAAGGAAAGATCCGCGTGGCTCAGCTGAAGGAACGAGCCATGCCATTCCCTTAGCCTTATATGTCTTACAAACTTCACCCAAAGCATCGATCTCTTTTCTGGAGAACTTAGCGCCGCCCGGGATAACGATGCATCTTACGCTTCCGCCAGCTTCAAGAGCACCCTTGAATACTACGAAATCGATCTTGGAAGCTACATCAGAGATATTCTGAAGTTCCATACCGAATCTGAGATCAGGCTTATCTGAACCGTAACGATCCATAGCCTCAGAGTATGGGATACGTCTTATCGGAAGTTCGATATCAACGCCGATAGCTTCCTTGAATACTCTTACGAGGAATCCTTCGGTACAGTTCATAACGTCATCACAGTCAACGAAGCTCATCTCCAAGTCGACCTGTGTAAACTCAGGCTGTCTGTCAGCACGAAGGTCCTCATCACGGAAACACTTAGCGATCTGGAAATACTTGTCGTAGCCTGCGAGCATCAAAAGCTGCTTGTAAAGTTGTGGAGACTGCGGAAGAGCAAAGAATGAACCGTTCTTGATACGGCTAGGTACGAGGTAGTCTCTCGCACCCTCAGGTGTACTCTTACCAAGGATTGGTGTCTCGATCTCGATAAAGCCCTGCTCATCATAGTAGTCACGTGCGATCTTTGCGATCTTATGACGGAGCATGAGATTTCTTTGCATGTTAGGTCTTCTGAGATCCAGGTATCTGTACTTGAGTCTCAATGCCTCGTTTGCATTGTCGTCTTCTTCGATATAGAAAGGAGTTGTCTGAGCCTCGGAAATGATACGGAGCTCTTCAACGTTAACCTCGATCATACCTGTCTTCATCTTAGGGTTTGGAGCACTTCTCAATGCTACGGTACCTACACAAGCGAGAACGAATTCACTTCTGATCTTTGAAGCCTTCTCCTTGATCTCGTCACTGGAATCAGGAGAAACAACGAGCTGGATCTCGCCTGTTCTGTCTCTCAAAGTGATGAATGTAAGTCCGCCCAAGTCTCTTTGCTTGTGGCACCATCCCATAAGTGTAACTTTCTTTCCGATGTCATTCTCGGAAAGCTCCGCACACATTGATGTTCTCTTTAAACCTTGAATTGATTCTGCCATTTATATGTCACCATTCCTTAAATTATTTTTTCTCGAAAAAGCTCACTATCGAATCCAGAGCAACCTCTTCCTGTGAGCCGTCAGCCATGTTCTTAACATTAGCCTTGCCGTTTTTGACCTCATCCTCACCCAGAACGATAAGGTAAGGGATACCGACCTTGTTAGCATATTTCATCTGAGCCTTGAAAGATCTTCCGACAAGATCCCTCTCGCAGCCGATACCTGCTTTACGGAGATCCAGGCAGAGCTTGCTGATCAATGGCTTAGCCTCATCACAGAGGTTAGCGAAGTATACCTGAACGTCATTTGGCTTAGCAAACTCGATGCCCTGAGCCTCGCACTCCATGAGAAGTCTTTCTACACCCATACCGAAACCGATACCCGGAACATGTGAACCGCCGAGGTCCTCGATAAGTCCGTCATATCTTCCACCGCCGCAGATGGTTCCCTGTGTACCGACGTTCTCTGATACAAACTCGAATACCGTTCTTGTGTAGTAATCAAGTCCTCTTACGATACCCGGATCGATAGTATATTTGATACCCAGGTTATCAAGCTCAGCCTTAAGTGATTCAAAGTGCTTATTACAATCTTCGCAGAGATAATCGATAAGTCTCGGAGCATCGACTGCATACTTCTTGCAGCCTTCAACCTTACAGTCGATCATACGAAGAGGGTTCTTCTCAAATCTTGCCTTACAGTCAGCGCAGAGCTCTTCCATGTGAGGTCTGAAGTAATCCTTCAATATCTCGTTATACTTAGCGCGGCATGTCGGGCAGCCGATGGAGTTGATGCAAAGCTTTGTGTGCTTAACACCGAGCTTTTCAAAAAATACCGTAAGAAGCGAGATGATCTCTGCATCGATCTCCGGTCCTTCAGATCCGAAAGCCTCAAGACCGAACTGGTGGAACTCTCTCATTCTTCCCTTCTGTACGTTCTCATATCTGAAAGCCGTGATGTTGTAGAACATCCTTACAGGACTTGCAAGACTTGTCATACCGTTCTCGATGAAGCTTCTTGCAACACCTGCAGTACCTTCAGGTCTTAATGTGATGGATCTTTTGCCCTTATCCTCAAAAGTGTACATTTCCTTTTGAACGACATCAGTCGTGTCTCCTACACCTCTTTGGAACAGATCTGTCTGCTCGAATGTAGGGACTCTTATTTCCTCGTAGCCGTAGGAATGACAGACATCGGCGAAAGTCCTTTCAGCCTTATGCCAGCGGTAGATCTCCTGTGGCAAGATGTCTTTTGTTCCTTTCTGTGCTGCGTATCTCATGATAAATACTCCATTTTCTAATAATAATATACCCGCGTATTATAATACTCATGCGCGTTTTAAACAATGTGCAATTTGGCTTAAATCTCCGTCTCGTAGACTATCATCGCCAAAACGGCGGCGCCTGCGGTCTCCGTTCTTAAGATCCTCGGACCCAGCGTAACTCTCAAAGCGCCCTTTTTAACGGCATCATCGGCTTCTTTCTGCTCATAGCCGCCCTCAGGACCTACAAAAAGTGCGATATTCTCGCCTTTGAACTCGCGAAGTGCTGATTTAAGGCCTTTCTCGGTCTCTTCCTCCCATGGAAAAAGAGCCAGATCAAATGAGCCTATCTTGTCGATAGCTTCCGAAAAACTCATTGGAGAAGCAACTTTCGGGACGATCCCGCGTCCGGACTGCCTTGATGCTTCCAAAGCGATCTTCTGCCATCTGTCGATCTTTCCCTTTGTGTCCTTATCAAGTTTTACGACGCATCTTTCGGATAAAACAGGTACGATCTCGTAAACGCCCAGTTCCGTAGCCTTTTGGATCGTAAGATCCATCCTCTCTCCTTTTGAGACAGACTGGAACAAAGTAACTTTAAAAGGCGGCTCGCTCTTGTTTTCGCGGCCTTCACCGACATCAAGGATTACCTTCTTTTTACCGATCTCGCTTACGCTGCATAGGTACTCGAGGCCCTTGCCGTCTACGACTGTTATCTCCTCACCTGTCCTCATTCGAAGGACCTGGGATATGTAATGCGAATCTTCCTCATTAAGTTCAAGTGTTCTTTGATCCAAGAGCACTTCATCAACAAAAAGACGAGTCATAAGAACTCCTTTACGACGTTTTCTATGATTCTAACATATAAGGCATTAAAAAAGCCGTTCGACACTTAAGAATCGATACGGCTTATTTTAGTTTATCAAGTTTTGCTCTAAGCTCCCTGAGGCTCTTACTTAAGGATTCATCAATAACCGGCTCAGGTGCGAAGTTATCGACATCGACGACCACCTCAAGGCCTTTCTTCGATACAGGCTTGGTAGCTGCACCTTCGGAAGAAGAGACGGATGTCTGTGAATAACCGTCGGCAGATACTGTCTTAAGGGACTTAACGCCACCTTCGGACGGCATCTCGCTTATCTCTTTCTTACGATCGAGAAGAGATTTGATCTCGTACTTCGGAGCCTCTTCAACAACAGGAGCAGGAGAAGGTTCCTGGACTGGCGCAGGTGCAGGCTCCTGAGCCTTAGGCTCTTCAGCCTTAGGAGTCTTGGAGAACGGGATCTCTGCCTTCTGCTCTTTCTCCTCGCCTACTATGCCGAATACGAACTGGCTCGCAGTCATTGCCACCTGCTCAAGGCTCTCACAGTCAGGAAGCTGACATGCAATAGCCGAAGCAAGATTATATTCATCTGCCTTCTGGGACTCTCCTCTAGGGAGCCAGCAATATTCTTCGCCGCCCACGAGAAGGTCTACACCGAAGGACTCAAAAGCCTTTACGAAGATCGCGCATCTGTATCTCATGCTCAAGGAAGAAGATGCCTTGATGAGGTCTTCTTCGCTATGAACTTCCATTCCGGCCATAAGCTCGATCTCATACGGATTAGGTGTGAGGATCGCTGCCAAAGGGAAAAGCTTATTCGAAAGATTGACGAATACGTCCTCTGTTATAAGGATCTGACCGTCTTCAGAGATGATAGCGGGATCAACAACGATATTAGCGACCTTATAGCGCTTAAGTCTCTCGGCAACGCCCATTACGACTTCGGCACTGGTCAAAAAGCCGATCTTAACGGCCTGCGGGAGGTCCTCGCCTGATGAAAAGAGTTCATTCATGGCTGATGCTACTTCGAGTCTGGAGCAGTCATTTACGGCAAGCGGAACACACTCGTATCCAAACGCTTCTATCGTACGGATATCCGAGCTTATATCAAAACTCTCGTTAGCGAATGACTCCGCTATGGTTAAGATAGTTCCCATCTGCCCTCTCCCTTGTAGTTTCGTGTCACAATTCCGACACATTCTCATCTTCAGTTTCGCACATTTATAACAAATACTCAATATTTTTTTGTGTATATTAGGTTACATTTCATATATTTTGAGCGAATCGTTTCTATTTAAAAGGGCAGATGAGGGGATTATCTTTATTCGTTTACTCGAAGATCATCCACTATGCTCCTGCCTTTGATCCTGCCGTACATCAGCGTTGGAACGAAGTAACTTAAGAGAGCAAAGATAGGAAGGATGATAAGAAGCGGCCAGAGAACGATCCTGATATGCTCGCTTAGCCAATACATTCCGACATTTCCGATAAGGATGTTCATAACAATGCTCAAAGGCATAGCAAGAACTATCGTGAACAAAGAATAGAACAATCCTTCGGTGAAGAGCATCTTTCTTTGCTGGGAAGAAGTCATTCCTACGGCCTTGAGCAAAGCCAGCTCACGTTTTCGAGAAAGAATACTCGTAAGGATGGCATTAACGAAGTTAAGGATGCCGATAAGACCGATTAAGCCGACCAGGACAAAGCCGACCTTCATGATGCTGTCGGTAAACACTCTGAATTCCTTACGGGCTGTCTCGATGCTGGAATATTGAAGCCTGTCAGACTCGGAAGTAAGGGATGACAAGTATTCCTCGGCTTCGGAAGCAGCCTCATCACTTACTACATCTGCGCAGTAGCATAAAGTTACGATATCTCCTCCCGTCAATTCTTCAAGCTCGGAGCGGGTCACGTACATCACAAACGATTCTTCACCGAAAGTAAACTGAGGGCAGAAGCTTGACGGCTGCTCATCGAAAATGGCACAAACTGTGAATTCCTTAGTCATGGATTCGTTATGAGGAATAAAACCAGTCAGATCTTCAGGAAGCTCACCTGCCTTCACTTCATCCATATAGTAGATTTCACCGCTATTCGGATCTTCAACTCCGTACCTGGTGACATAGGATAAGGTGATCTTGTCACCGACCTTGAAGGTATCATTGTTCTCGATAATGATGCCGTTACTGTTAGGATCACGCATGTCATCCACGCTTCCTTCGAAAAGATCAAACTCGCTTAAAAGTTCCTCATCGACACCAGTTACGAGAGCAATCTCATTTCTTCCCTCGATATCGACCATTGTGTTCTTGGCCATGTAGGAGCATCCGGAGTGTTCTGTCTGAATGTGGGATCTTATAGTCTCGATCTCACGGTCGGACAATCCGGTGTTCATGTCACCCTGGAAATAATCCTTGGTACCGATCGTGAAGTCCATGTCAGGAGCTGCCGCGTGGATATACTGGTTAACATCAACGTTTCCCATAAGAGCACACAAAGTATTGAATACTACAAGCGCAAGAGCAAGCGAAAGGAGCACCATACCAGTCCTTTTCTTGTTTCTTCCGAGATTGGAAAGAGCCATTGCAGGGATCTTGGCACGGTTGGAAGAATGCTCCTTCTCCGAAACTTTTACATCGCTGTATCTCAAAGCTTCGATAGGAGAAACCTTCGATGCTTTTCGAACAGGAATAAGGCTGGAGATCCATACCGTAAAGATCGAAAATGCCGCAGCACCAAGGAAGACAAAGATATTAAAGCCGCTTATGATCTCGAGGTCCTTGCCGTAAGTGGTATTTTGAAGGATCGTAGGAATAAGGCTGTTTCCGATGAAGTATCCTGAGATAAGTCCCAGAGGAACAGCTATGAGGCACAGGATAAAAGCCTCACCCATGATGATCTTACGAAGCTGCTTGGATGTGACGCCGACTGTCTTAAGAAGGCCATAGTTCCTGACCTTGCCTGCAACGGTAATCTGGAAGATGTTATAGATGATGAGAAATCCCGTGAATACAATGAGGATGATAAACACAACGATCGTTACTACTCCCTCTCCATCTATCGTACCCACATTCAACTCGTAGACACTATTAGCCATCATGCGGCCTTTTTCAAGACCCAATTGTTCACTGAAGAGCTCCACCTGCTCAACTACGTTACCGGAGGATCTGAAGTTAAAGAATGCTTCGGTGGAAGCCTTCTTATCCATGTTATATGTCGACATTATATCGTTAGCGTAATCATCTGATACGAGGATCAGCTTTGAGGAATTATCGGAAAATCCGCAGATGGTAAACTCATCTTTAATGACTTCTATCACGCCGTCCGGATCTGCAACGCCATATTCAAGTTCGATCTTAGTTCCGATCTTTTTCGGAACATCCAAAGTATCCAGGATAGTCTTGCTGATAACAACATCATTTTTGTTTTGAGGCATCTGCCCTTCCTTCGGATAGCAGAAACATGTCTTGGCAAAGTTCTCGTCACCGTTTACTACAAAGACCGTATCACCGATCTCGCCGTATCCGAGGAATATTCCTTTACAGACATCTTTGACCCTCTTATTGTTTTCGATGCTCTCGTACAGGTCATCATCGACATAATAAACACAGGCATCGCTGATGTAGCCGACGTCTTTTTTGTTCTGAAGGTCAATGGTCCTGTCAAGCGAGAAGAACACCGTGAAAAGCGATGTAAAAAGTATTGTTGTCAGCATGATCGCGAAGATCGTTATAAGGTTCTGTTTCTTGGAGGTCAGGACAGATCTTAGGCTTAATCTGTTCAAGACCTTTCTGCTGCGATTTCTCATGGTACACCTCTTTTACACGTGCTCTACGACCTGACCGTCTTCGATCCTTATGATCCTGTCGGCCGTCTGGGCAATGTCTTCGTTATGTGTGATCATGACTATCGTTTGGTTAAACTTGTTCGCCGTGATCCTGAAAAGGCTCATAACATCCTGGGATGTCTTGCTGTCGAGATTTCCCGTCGGCTCATCTGCAAGGATAACTGCAGGGTTTCCGGAAAGAGCTCTCGCGATCGCTACTCTCTGCTGCTGTCCTCCGGATAGCTGGGACGGGAGCTTAGTAAGCTTACTTCCGAGATCCAGCGTCTCGATTATATTATCGATGTGAGCTTTGTCAGGCTTAACTCCGTCAAGTTCGAGAGGAAGCAATATATTCTCTCTTACGTTCAGTATCGGAACCAGGTTGAATGACTGGAATACAAATCCGATCTTTCTTCTTCGAAGGATCGTAAGTTTCTCATCCTTTAGAGAGAAGATATCATTACCGTCAACATATACTTTTCCCGAGGTTGGCCTGTCCAATCCTCCGAGCATATGAAGAAGTGTAGATTTGCCGCTTCCCGATGTTCCTACGACTGCGACAAACTCGCCTTTGTTGATACCGATGTTCACGCCTCTTAATGCGTGTACTGCGCTGTCATCTTTTCCGTATGTTTTAACGAGATTTTCTGTTTTAAGAATTTCCATATTCTTTCCTTTCTTTGCACATTAATTACCGATCGTGATCTCATTATCGCAATCGATTCTTTCTCAAATCTTTCCTGTCGAAAACGAATTATGACAGTTTTGAAAGATTTATGCTTTTGGAAGGAAAACAGAAAAGCAGGAGCCTTCTCCCTCTTTTGAGCTGACGGTCACATAGCCGCCCTCACCCGTAACTATCTCTCTTGTCAGAAAAAGGCCGATTCCGACGCCCTCTTTCTGCATGACATTATTTCCTCTCGAAAACCTTCCGAAGATCTTCGTAAGTTCTTCTTCGGGAATTCCTATACCGGTATCTTCGATGTCGGTCTTCGCGTACATCTCATAGTTCTTTACCGAGAGTTTTATCTGTCCTTTATCGGTATACTTGATAGCATTGTCGATGATATTTATAAAAGCTTCATAGGTCCACTTAGGATCGCACTTAACTTTTATGTCGGTCTTCTCACAGATAAGCTTAAGACCCTTCTCCTTTGCTTTTGAAGAAAGTTCATCACATACACTTGAGATGAGCTCATAAAGATCCGTCTCTGATACATTTAAGGCTATGATGCCGTTTTCGAGACGCGACATCTTAACAAGTGAATCTATGAGGAACTTAAGTTTCTCGGATTGTGATCTTATGGAGTCGACCTTCTCGCGAACATTCTCGGGAATGTCGTCTTCAGCCAGAAGATCGCTATAGAGCATAAGGTTGGCGATCGGAGTCTTGGTCTGGTGGGATATGTCTGAGATAAGCGCTTTGATCTTATCTTTTTCTTCCTCGACTTTTTGAGCAGATAAAGAAGAATTGGAAAGATATTCCGAGAGCTTCGACTCAAGAAATGACTCGGAACTTTCATCAAACCTTGTCTCATTAAATTCACCCTTGATCGCATCATCGAGCATCTTCGTAAGAGAATCGATGAGCCTGCGCATACGGATACGGTCGACGATCACGATGATGACAGCCAAAACAAAAAGAACTATACCGACAACAGCCAATACATCTTTTATCATTCGTTCACCCAGCTATAACCTATTCCGTAAACCGTCTTGATCCTGTCTGTGGAAAGCTTATCCCTAAGACGCTTAACGGAAACAGAGAGTGCGTTATCGTCAACATACTCGGAACCGTCAGTCCATACCTTATCGATGAGGTCTTCCCTTCTGACCGTCGCTCCTTTATTGAGGACCAGGATCTTCAAGATCTTCTGTTCGGTCTTACTTAGTTCCAAGATGTCATCACCTTTTTTGAATTTCATCTGCGAAAAATCAAAAGAATAATCGGCAATATTATTGATGCCTTCATCCTTGGTCGCTTTTTTCAATTTGGAATTGACTCTCGCTCTTAAGACAGAAAGCGAAAACGGTTTTGTGATGTAATCATCAGCGCCGTATTCAAATCCCTTTACGATGTCGTCATCCGTATCATTTGCGGTAAGCATGATCACGGGAAGTTCAGGCTTTTGGGACTTTATTCTTCGAAGAAGATCAAGGCCTGAACCATCAGGAAGATTTATATCCAATAAAACAAGAGCAGGTGTAAGTATAGACAACTGCTCTTCTGCTGATTTGATAGTTCTAACGGATACAACAGACTTACCGTCATTTTTGAAGGCGGTACAAAGTCCTCTGTTAAGTTCGATATCGTCTTCCAGTATCAGGATCTGTTCACTGCTCATAATCAATCGTCGATCTCTTTTTTCAGTTTTCTGAAATCGCCCACGGCTTTCAAACCGATCTTGACGATCTTTTTAATGTTGATAGAATTGGTTCCGCCCTGCCTGGACTTAAAAGTTATCGGGATGAACTTTACCTTATCCTTGTGGTGAAGGAAGTAAGTCGTAAACATGATATTCGGGATATTGAAATCCTTCGGAAGTTTATCGATGTACTTCGCAACAGCGGAAGTCTTCATGAGACGGAACGGGGCATTTGCATCCTTTGCTTTGACCTTAAAGATGATCCTAAGCAAAAAACATACAGTGTTCTCGACAAACTTTCTGCTCTTGCCGTCACCTCTTTTTACACGCTCTCCGAGGATAGCATCATATTCATTACGAAGCTCCCAGAACTGTTCGAATTCGGATGGTTCAGTCTGACCGTCGGAATCTGTCTGGAAAACAAAATCCGCTTTGTTATCAATAGCATATCGGTAACCGAATAAAACAGAAGAACCGTGACCACCGTTAGGTTTTGTCTGAGGGACAAGAAGCGGACGATCCTTGGCTAAATCCATGAGGATCTGAAGAGTATTATCCTTAGATCCGTCATTGATAATAACCAATCTGGACTCACCGCTCTCATTATGAGCTTCAACTACAGGATACCAATCATTAACGCATGCGCAGATATTAGCTGATTCGTTATATGCAGGAATCACTATATATAATTTGTCCACCAAGGCGCCCCTCCCGGTTTATTTTCTGCAGATATATGCCATCCAATCGTTCTTACTGCATGTCTCACAAATCTTTAGCCCGGCATCAGTCAAAGCTTTCTCAACTCTGTCTGCTTTAGTATTTATTATACCCGAACAAAGGAAAAATCCATCGTCCTTTATCTTAGAAGGGATGTCAGGTGCTATAGCACAAATAACATCCGCGATAATATTCGCTACGATTATATCATACTTGTCAGATTTGGCATCTTTGAGTTCACCGGCATAGCAGTCAATAAACTCACAGCCGTTCTTCTCACAGTTATCCTTTGCAACGTCAACTGCAAGCCTGTCGATGTCGATGGCTTCTATATTCTTGCAACCGAGTTTTGCTGCGATTATCGCCAATATGCCTGAACCTGTTCCAAGGTCCAAAAGCTTATCATCAGGGTTTAAGTTCTTATCAAGAAGTTCGGCACACATGGAAGTTGTCTCATGTGTTCCTGTTCCGAATGCAGAACCCGGATCAAGATAAACGACTTCTGTTTTATCATCAGTCTCAACAGTTTCCCAGGAAGGACAGATAACGATACGGTCGGAAATACGGAAAGCTTTATAATCAGCTTTCCAGTTATTCTCCCAATCCTCATCCTTGACGTATTTATATCCGGTAAAGCCCTTACCTACATCAAGGAACTGTCCGATATCCGCAAGGCGCTCTTTGATGAGATTCATGGCATCTTCCGTCGGAACAGTCTTGGTTCCGATATTGGCATAGATCCTTCCGATGCCTTCCGGATTTTCATACTCTTCGCTCTTCGGTCCGAGTCTGATGCCCTCATCAAACTCAGCAAAGTAAGCGTTGATAGTTACATCCGTTCCGAGTGAATCAATATACCCGTCATCCGCATACGATAACGAATCAGGATCTTCGATGATCCTCTTGATCTCATAAGGATCACAAACGGCAATGCCGTCTGCTCCGATCTGAGCGAGCATCTCGCAGATAGCATCAGATGCATCCTCAGTGGTAACTATTGTTATCTCAACCCACTGCATAAACTATTTCCTTATCTGAAAATGTCTTTGACTTTCTTGAAAAAGCCGGATTTTTTAGCGTAGTTCCTCTCGGTCAAAGTTCCCTCGAAAGATCTTAAAAGCTTCTTTTGATCTTCACTGAGTCTTGTCGGTACTTCAACAATAAACTTACAGGTATGCTTACCTCTTGTTCCGTTACTGTTGATGTAAGGGATACCCTTGCCTCTGAATTCAACAGTATCTCCCGGTTGAGTGCCTTCCTTGATGTTGTACTTCATAGGACCATCGATCGTAGGAACTTCGATCTCTCCGCCAAGTGCAGCCTGAGCATATGAGATAGGAACCTCACAATATGTATCAGCACCGCTTCTAGAGAAGATATCGTGCTTAGCAACTTTGAATTCTATGTAAAGATCACCGTAAGGTCCGCCCTTTGTACCAGGCTCACCTTCGCCTCTTATCGGCATTCTGTTACCGGTATCGACACCTGCCGGTACCTTAATGTGAATACTCTTTCTGATCTTCGTTCTTCCTCTTCCGCGGCAATTGGTACAAGGAGTTCTTATAACTGTTCCTCTGCCCTGACATGCCGGACAGTCTTTTGTAACCATCGTCATACCGAAGAGTGTCTGAGTCTGCTGCTGGATCCTTCCGGAACCGCGACATGTAGGACATGTCTCAGGGGATGTTCCCGGCTGTGCTCCTGAGCCGTTACAGACATTACATACGTCTTCTTTATCAATTGTTATATCTTTCTCGACACCGAATGCAGCTTCCATAAATGAAATATTCATTCCGTATCTGAGATCGGCACCCTTCTGAGGACCGCTTCTTCTTCTCGAAGAACCTCCGAATCCTCCTCCGAAAATGGAGCTGAAGATATCGCTGAAGTCCATGTCTGCACCATAGAATCCGCCTGCTCCTCCGCCGAATCCGTTTCCGTCGACACCTGCATGACCGAACTGATCATACTTACGTCTCTTATCAGCATCGGAAAGAACAGCATAAGCTTCGTTTGCTTCTTTGAACTTAGCTTCTGCTTCCTTATCACCCGGATTCAAGTCAGGATGGTACTTCTTGGCTACCTGACGGTAGGCTTTTTTAAGCTCGTCATCTGTGGCGTTCTTATTAACGCCAAGGACCTCATAGTAGTCACGTTTTTGATCAGCCAAAGTTATTCCTCCAATTTACAAGCGAGAAGCCGACGCCTTTAAAGCGTCAGCTTCCGCCGTCAATTCTCTAAAATTTTCGCGAATTAGAAATCGCCGCCTGCGCTCTTGAAACCGTCATCTCCGGCATCCTGAGCACCGCCCATGTCAGGACCTGCACCCTGTGCGCCGTAGCCTGTGAAATCCTGTGGATTCGGCTGACCGCCGTTAGGGTTTGCCTGAGAATAGAGCTTCTCACTTACCTTATAGAAAGCCTGTGTAACATTTTCTGTCTCAGCCTTCATTGCTGCGGAGTCATCTCTGGAGATAGCATCCTTGAGCTTCTCGAGAGCTTCCTTAACAGGAGCCTTGTCTTCCTCGGAAACCTTGTCACCGATATCGTTCAATGTCTTCTCTGTCTGGTAAACAGTTGACTCTGCCTGGTTCTTGATGTCGATCTTCTCTTTACGCTCTTTATCCTCAGCAGCGTGGAGCTCAGCTTCCTTGATAGCCTTGTTGATCTCCTCTTCGCTCATGTTGGAAGAAGCTGTGATAGTGATCTTCTGCTCACGGCCTGTGCCGAGATCCTTTGCGCTAACGTTAACGATACCGTTTGCATCGATATCGAATGTTACTTCGATCTGCGGTACTCCACGAGGAGCAGGTGCGATACCGTCAAGGATGAAGTTACCGAGTGTCTTATTGTAAGCAGCCATCTCACGCTCACCCTGGAGTACGTGTACGTCAACCTGTGTCTGGTTATCAGCTGCTGTAGAGAATACCTGGCTCTTCTTTGTAGGGATAGTTGTATTTCTCTCGATCATCTTTGTGCATACACCACCCTGTGTCTCGATACCGAGTGAAAGAGGTGTAACGTCGAGAAGGAGCAAGCCCTTAACGTCACCTGTGAGAACTGCTGCCTGGATAGCAGCACCGATAGCAACACACTCATCAGGGTTGATACCCTTGAAAGGCTCTTTGCCGAAGAATGTCTTAACTGCATCCTGAACTGCAGGGATTCTTGTGGAACCACCAACGAGGAGGATCTTATCGATATCGGAAACGTTCAATCCGGAATCGCTCATTGCTCTTTGTACAGGCTCCATTGTTGCTCTTACGAGATCACTTGTAAGCTCATCGAACTTAGCCTTTGTAAGTGTGATATCAAGGTGCTTAGGACCTGTTGCATCAGCTGTGATATAAGGAAGGTTGATGTTGGATGTAGCAACACCTGAGAGCTCGATCTTAGCCTTCTCAGCTGCCTCACGGAGACGCTGCATAGCCATCTTATCGCTTCTCAAGTCAACGCCTTCAGACTGCTTGAATGTATCTACGAGATAATCAACGATCTTGTTATCGAAGTCATCACCACCGAGTCTGTTGTTACCTGCTGTAGCAAGAACCTCAAATACGCCGTCACCGATCTCGAGGATGGATACATCGAACGTACCGCCACCCAAGTCAAATACGAGGATCTTCTGATCAGATTCCTTATCAAGACCATAAGCAAGGGATGCTGCTGTAGGCTCGTTGATGATACGGAGAACCTCAAGTCCTGCGATCTTACCTGCATCCTTTGTAGCCTGACGCTGTGAATCTGTGAAGTAAGCAGGAACTGTGATAACTGCCTGAGTTACAGACTGGCCCAAATAAGCTTCTGCATCGCTCTTGAGCTTAGAGAGGATCATTGCTGAAACCTCTTGTGGTGAATACTGCTTATCGTCGATGGAAACCTTATAGTTGGAACCCATCTCTCTCTTGATGGACTGGATCGTTCTGTCAGGGTTTGTAACTGCCTGTCTCTTTGCTACCTGACCGATGAGTCTCTCGCCTGTCTTTGTGAATGCAACTACAGAAGGTGTAGTTCTGTTGCCTTCCGGATTAGGGATTACGACTGTCTCGGAACCCTCCATTACTGCAACACATGAGTTTGTTGTACCTAAGTCAATACCAATTACTTTTGCCATATTAAATCACTCCTTTTAATTACTTCTTGTCGAGGATCTTATCTACGATACCGTACTCAAGAGCTTCCTCAGCTGTCATCCAGTTATCGCGATCCGTATCTTTTTCGATCTGCTCAAGAGACTTACCTGTTCTCTCAGCAAGGATCGTATTCAAACGCTTCTTTGTGTGCTCGATGTGCTTAGCTGCGATCAAGATCTCTGTTGCCTGACCCTGAGCTCCGCCCAAAGGCTGGTGGATCATTACTTCCGCATTAGGAAGGATGCAACGCTTGCCCTTAGCTCCTGCTGCGAGAAGGAAGGAACCCATTGATGCTGCCATACCCATGCAGATCGTCTGAACATCAGGCTTGATGTGCTGCATTGTATCGTAGATCATGAGACCGTCCGTAACGGATCCTCCCGGGCTGTTGATATAGAACTGAATGTCTTTATCCGGATCCTCTGCTTCAAGGAAGAGAAGCTGAGCTGTGATAAGACTTGCTGTTACGTGATTAACTTCCTCTGACAGGATTACGATCCTCTCCTTAAGAAGACGGGAGTAGATATCGTATGCTCTCTCACCACGGTTAGTGGATTCGATTACTGTAGGGACCAGACTGGATTTGATAATGTCCATATGTTTTTCCTCCGTTAGTTGGCTACTTGTACGACCGCGTGCCTTATTACTCTTTCTTTGTATATATATCCCTTCTGGAAGACCTGTGCGATCTCCTGCTCTCCCAGTGAATCATCCTCTACATGCATTACTGCCGAGTGGAAGTTAGGATCAAATGCCATTCCCCTTTCAGCGGGGATCTCTTCGATACCGAGCTTGGCGATTATGTCGTTTGCGCCCTTGGCGATTCCCTCGATACCTGTTCTTATCTGTTCGTAGTTATTCTCGTTGATGTCCTTTGTGGACTCCAAAGCTCTGTTCAGATTGTCTACTACCTGAAGCCAGCTTTCGGAAACATCTGCGACTGCGTCAGCATAGAGCTGTTCTTTCTCCTTTGCTGTTCTTTTTCGAAAATTCTCGTACTCTGCATAAAGCATCATGTACTTCTTCTCGAGTTCGGCTGCCTTATCTTCAGTCTCAGGCTCTTCTTCGACTTCGGCTTCGTTTACTTCTTCAGCCTCGTCTCCGAAAATGATCTCCTCATCCTCGGGTGCCTGATCGATAGGCTCTTTTTCTTCATTGTCTTTTGCCATTGCCCTTCTCCTATTATCCGTTTATTTTTTTGATCTCATCGTTAAGGGTTTTTCTGACGAAATTGATCTGCGATATTACCTTTGAGTATTCCATTCTCTTAGGACCGATGATTCCGATGTTACCTGAGATCTTGTCTCCGACCTTGTAAGTCGTTGTGATAAAGCTGCAATCCTCAAGTCCTTCGAGTGCTATCTCCTGACCGATCCTGATCATGTAGGAATCGTCGCCTTCTGTGATCTCTTCTGTTCCGAGTTCGTTTACGTAGCCTGCTACCATCCCGTCATCGGAAAGCGTATCGAGAAGTCCCTTTGCTCTTCCTACATCATTAAACTCAGGGATCGATAATATCCTGTTCTTACCTTCGAGATAAACGTCCAGCTTGTCCGCCTGTTTGATAGCCGTATATGCTTCGTACAAGACCTGATTAAGGAATGAATCAGGGATCGAAGTATTCTTAACCGAAGACGCTACCGTGATAAGAGTTATCTCATCCAATGGCATTCCGCTTAACTGCTTTTCAACAGCTCTGGAGATCTCATTGACCTGAACATCAGTAAGGAAGTTAGGGATCCTGACGAGCTTATCTTTAACGACGCCTGCAGAAAGAACTACAACGACCAAAGCCCTACCCGGTTCGATCATCAGGAGCTTAAGCTGTGTAAGATAGCTCTTCTTCAAAACAGGAGTCATTGCCAAAGATACATAACCTGTCTTAGTGGAAAGCGTGTTGGTAGCATTCTTAAGAAGATCCGTTACTTCTCCGACGCCTGTAGCGATCCTGGATTCGATATCCTTCTTTTCAGCAGTCGAGATCGTATCAATGTGCATAAGAGAATCTACATATTCTCTGTAACCTTTGTCTGAAGGAATACGTCCTGCGGATGTATGAGGCTTCTCGATGTAACCGAGCTTTTCAAGATCAGCCATCTCGTTTCTCAAAGTTGCCGAACTTAATGTGAAGTTATGTCTGTCGATCAAAGCCTTGGAACCGACAGGCTCGCAAGTAGTAACATAATCATCTACTATAGCCTGAAGAATAACTTTCTTTCTGTCATCCAGTGCCATATCCATAACTCCTTTCGTAAGTTCGTTTTTGTGTTAGCACTCAAATCACCCGAGTGCCAACATCAACAATATAGCACTAAGGTCAAAAAAGGTCAAGGAATTTTTGGCACTCGCCTTTTTCGAGTGCTAATCTCGAAAAAGCCTGTGCAGCAAGGGTTTTTAAAGAATTTCAAGAAAAAGCAGTACCGAGTGATAATAGTATAAACTGGGGCAAAACAGGTGTTTTGTCAAAAATACCGCCCCGGAAAACAGCGTACAAAAAAACCGACAGTATCATATTTTACTGTCGGTCTGTTGTCTTATTTTCGAAAAAGAGATCAGAAGTTGTCGATGTCTACGAATTCAACGACCATATTCTTACGCTCATTTTCCATAGCCTCCTTGGCCTGTTTTGTATAACTTGCTACTCCGGTAGTAAAGACTCCGATGATCGCAATGACATAGTAAAAAACGATCAAAAGCGAGAAAATAAGTCCGATGATAGAAAAGACCTTACCTGCTGTAACCTTTCCTCCTGTCGTACCATGCTTTTTGGCTGAACTTGCCTTCTTAAGTCCGATAGCGGCAAATATGATGCCGAATATACAGGTCCACGAGAAGAAAAAGCTCAAAAGACCAAATGTCAGCGCCTTTCTCGCACAGGAACTTCCTGCTCTAATCTCGTCATTATCACGATAATCCACGTTAGACTGATTCCCGTAATTCATCGGCTGTGTGTAAGCCGGCTGAACATACTGCTGCTGTACAGGCTGCTGAACAGGCTGCTGAGGTGCTGCTGCACCCAAAGCGCTTCCACAGTTGGAACAAAAACCTGTACCGTCCGGATTATTCGCACCGCAATTATTACAAAACATAACCATTCCCCCTAATTGTTGATATAGGTTTAGTATAAATCAACAATAGCAAATGTCAAAGAAACAAGACAGCTTTCAAAAAACTACATTAAACCTGAATGCTCAGATCATGAGTTCTTGTTCATTACGATGACAACATCGGAATTGATCGAAAGCTGATCCATTCCGTTAATATATTTGGTCGTACCTGAGTTCATAGTCTTTCTGCTCGAATTAGACTGCACCATTTTCGAAAGTCTGGGACAATCACCGATATCCAATGAACTGAGGTCATTGCCCTCCAGTGATACATAACACAGTTCATCACAACCACTAAGTTCAACATTGGTCAATTTATTGTTTGAACAAATAAGAAAACCCAAAGATGAGTTTGACGGAAGGACCAACTCCTCAAGAGAAATATTCTTACAGATCAGTTTTACTATTTTGGGATTTTTGCTCAGGTTCAGTTTTCTTACATAACAACCTTCTGAAATAACCAGATTGTTAAGATTGGGAACATTAGCGAACTTTAATTCATCTATTGTGCACTTTCTGATCTCAATAGCCTTCAGACTGGTAAGGCATTCCAAACCGGTGAAATCCTTAACGTCATTAAGTATCAAATGATCGATTGAAGCTATTTCCGATTCATCCAGCTTACCGTCATTATCCCAATACTTATCGTATGAAAGCAAACTTTTCCTAAGTCCCTCATCAGGAAAATTCTTTTCATTAATAGCGATCTTTTTGCCGCCCAGACCACAACCGCTAACAGACAACAGACTGAAAGCAAGTAAAGAAGCAACCATTAAAACTTTGAATCTAAAAACTTTATGCATTGGTACATCCTTTCAAAATAGACCGTAGGATTCCTAAGAAGTTCACTGGGAGTTGTATCAAAAATAATATATCTTGTTCAAACCCTATAAGGATTTATCACCAAACATGTTATACGTCAAGGTCAAACAAAAATCTTTCGCATTTTCACTGTATAACGGGCAAAACCGCTGCTCAAGAATCAGCATATTATCCATATCAGATGATCAGATAAACTCCTCAAAAGCAAGGTTTGCAAAGTCCAGTCCCTTCTTTGTGAGCCTGAAACCATCATCATCTGAAGTGATGAGTCCCTGAGACGAAAGCTTATCTGTCTCTTCTTTATATTCCTCGAAAATGTCCTTCCCGAATCTGTCATGGAATTCTTTCTTATCAGGTCCGCCGGAAGTCCTCAGCATGAGCATGATGTACTCCCTCGCCTTCTCATCAAAAGAAAGGATCTCATCTTCCGTTACTTTCATAGGATCAGCGATATATTCGTCAACGTTTCTGTCGTGAGAAAATCTGATACCGTTAAGATAACCTGAAGCAGCAGGACCGAATGCGTAGTACTCCATTCCCTTCCAGTAGCTCATGTTATGAATGGATGTCTTTCCGCAGTTTGAGATCTCATAAGGTTCAAGACCTCTGCTCTTAAAATAATCACGAAGCGAATGATACATATCTCGTTCGAGGTCAGGATCAACAAAATCTTCGATGTTCTTGTAACGGTCATAGAAAGGTGTCCCCTCTTCAATGATAAGAGAATACATGCTCACGTGTGAGACGCCCATATCAACAAGCGTCTTTGCATCGTCAAGGATCTCTTCTTTGGTCTGACCCGGAATACCGATCATGAGGTCGCAGGATATATTTGTAAACCCTGCTTCTTTTGCTTCTTTTATAGTTTCTATTGCACGGCTTTTATCATGAAGTCTTCCGAGCGTATTAAGGGTGTTATCGTGAAGAGACTGAATACCTATAGAAACACGGTTAAAGCCCGCGGTCTTATAAGCTTCAAATTTTTCCTTTGTAACTGAAGCAGGATTGCATTCGATGGTTATCTCAGCATCAGGTTTTATAGAGAAGCGTTCCTTTATCAAAGACAGGATCTCACATATAAATCTCGCTTCAGGAACTGACGGAGTACCGCCTCCGAAATAGACCGTATCTGTTGAATCGGGATTAACATCCTCTATTATTCTCGTGCTTAAGATCTCTTTTCGAAGAGCATCGAAAAAGAAGTTTATCTTATCGGGTGCGGCTATCGAATAAAAGTCGCAGTACGAACATTTTCGAGCACAAAAAGGAATGTGGACATAGATGTGCCGTGCCATCAGAATGTCCTCGTGTGGACCTTAGGTCTCTTGACTGGTTCCTTGTCGAGTTTGACGGAATAGATAAAGGTCTTCCTGAAGCTTTTAAAGCTCGGTGAGATATTATTCTCAGGGAGCATATATCTGGAAACGGCCTTGCTCCATCTTGCCTTGTACTCACCTATGGCAGGATAACCGATGTCGATTATGCGCTCGTAGGTGTCAGGACAGACGACTTTGCAAAGAGCTTCCCAGGTACCGCAGACGCTGTCCTGTTTATACTCATCGAGAGCTTTTTTGTCGTAGTAAGGATATGCTTTCTCGATAGCCTGGCGATCGCCAAGGATCCAGGACTCGACTTCCTCAACGCAAAGGCCGATGACGGACTTGATGTCGGGAGCAAATTTCCTGCAAACGAGACCAAGCTGCTTTTTAAGTTCTTCAGGATCATGATCATCTGAATCCATTACCACGATCAAGACCGAATCGGTACCTTTAAGAGCTGCATTATAAGCGCGACACTTGGCAGGAAGAAGTTCAAGCAGTGCCGATGCGAACTTATGAGGCCTTTCCGACCAGTCCATAGGAAGAGATCCGCAGCCTCTGTGAGGACGGACATAAAGGTCGGCATCGATACCTTCTGCAAGACATATCTGTCTTACAAGTTTCTCGATCACAACGGATCCTGATTTATCTTCTGTAAGTATCTCTATTCTCATTAAGTCTTATTCCTGTTCACTCTCGTCTTCCGAGATATCTTCTTCATCAAGATGACCACCGTACCAGATGGCACCCATGCCTATTCCCTGCTTGAACATCGCATCGACCACAGGATCTGATGCAGCGCAAACGATCTCAACGTCACCAACATCCTGATTGAAGCTTCTTCTGAATACCCAGATCTCCTTCGGAGCCATGGTCTCGATGATATACGGGTTATGAGTTGTGAAGATGACCTGGTTATAAGGATGGGATATGGTGAAATCACGAAGTTCTTCTGCAAGAACATCGACCATATCATGATAAAGATCCTTATCAGGTGTCTCGATAAAGATGGTCGTATGAGGATCGCTGTCTCTCAATAAGAGCAGATAAAGGAACAACTTATCAGGACTATCCTCTAGAGAAGCGGGAAGCCTCGGCTTATGCTTCATCAACGGGATCCTGTCGTTGATCTCGTTAACGACCATATGATATCTCTTCTCGTTCTCTGTCCTCATATAAGTAAGAACGTTATGAACGTTGGAACCGGTACTGTTAAGGTGTCTGTGACCCCCAGGAGCGTTACCCGCATCAAAATAATCAGATCTCGAATCACTGGAGAAACTGCAGAAGAACCATCTGGATATTTCTCTATAAAGTGCATGGATATGAGTAAAGGATCTGATGCCTCCGTAAAGCTTAACTGCACATGTGTGAGGATCAGCAATGGATGTCTCATCGTACTCAGGAACGCCTTCCCTCATCTTTGTCATTATCTTGCCTTCGCCGTTTCTAAGATCGAGAAGATCCACTACGGTAAACTGATCTCTCTTACAGCAGAGCATCGCTTTCTCGGAAGCGATATAAGGGCTTCCGTGAACGTTCGTATCGATCTCGACATCATACTCGACAAAGCATGTCTTAAGATCAGGCTCAGGTTTGATATTGAAATAAAGCTGGAAGATTACCGGCTTATCTTTATCTATCACCATATTCGAAAAACCCGGACGGTTATCGCTCGTGGATGCTGATGCAACATCTTTTAAGACCATCGCCTTAAAAAACTTAAGTGCATCGATATAGCTCGTTTTACCGGTCCTGTTACGGCCGATAAAAGCATTGAGATTAAGAAGAGGCGTGCCGCTTGGTTTATTGCCGACTCCGGCATTTACATAGTCTTCCATGAGAAGACCGCATTTATCATCATCGAATATATCGAAGTTCTTTACTCTGACACCGATCAGCATAAGAAGACCTCCTTAGAACATTTGAGTATATTATATCACTCAAGTGTCTCAAGATAATAAGCTATACCGTCTTCATCATTGGAACCTATTACTATGTCAGCGATCCTCTTAACTTCATCGATGGAATTACTCATGGCAACTCCGATACCTGTCATCTTGAGCATTCCGATATCGGCAAAGTCATCACCGAAAGAGATGATATCGTCTAATGTTATTCGAAGGCTGTCGCATACGATCTTTATGGCATCTTCTTTGGTAACACCCTTCTTCGTATATTTGTACCAGTATCCGTCCGAAAATCTTATTGCATCACAGTCGGGTAATCTCAACTTAAGTTCATCTGCTTTTTTATCGTCAAAGATCTCAACGCACATCTTAAGTGCTTCTTCGGAAAAAGAACTGAAATCAGTCCATATACTTCCGCCCCAGCTCTTGTCTACTTCCTTAGGATCGATCTTATAATTCCAGTAATGATCGGTCAAAGTGTCGATAGTTATCTCAACATCTTCTCCGCACACTTCACGGGCGGTCATTATAAGTTCGGAAGTACGCGAGGCGGAAAATACTGCTTTACTTATGTACTCGTCGTTTTTCTTTACCAAAGCGCCGCCGCTGCTTATGAGGATATCGGGTTTAAGCTGACCTAAGATCTCCAGGCAATTTTGTTCACTTCGTGATGTAGATACGCCGATGAGATACCCTTTTTCTCTGGAGTTTTCGACCTGCTCCATTGTCCTTTTGGAGATGGTCTTTTCGCTTGTCAAAAGTGTACCGTCAAGATCAAACAACAGAAGTTTTTTAATCGACATTTTCTTACCGTCCTTTTGAATTTTTAATGCATATTATAGCACTTGTTTTCGAAAAAGCTCACTATACAAAAAGGCTGCCTTCACAGACAGCCTTTCTGCAGTATTGGAGTAATATATATCAGCCGACACCGCCGGATGCTTCAGCAAATACCTTTACGATATTGGTGTTCTGATCGTATGTGATCTCATAGTCAGTCTTGAAAGAACTCTCCGTGCCGGAAGTCCATGTGTAGACCTTGTTACCGTCAGAGTCTGTGCTCATGGAAAATAAGCTGTCCGCATCTTCCTGAACATCCTGATCGATTAAAAGGATATCATTACGAACTACACCATCCATATAAGTATGAAGATCTTCTTCGCTCATCTTAAAGATCAGAAGATTCCAATAAGAATCCTGATCGCCGCCATAGCAGAAGAAACCGTTGATATCCTTGTCCTGAGGCTTAAGATTTTCCATAAGGTTGTAGAAGAATCCTTCATCAAAATCTTCCATCAGATAGAGCTCCTTGGAAAGATCGATGAGCTCATATCCGCTGTAGTATGAAGCGAGCTCCTTAAGGTCAGGATCAGATATGTCGCTTGGCATGATAACTGCATCTAAGCTTCTTTGGTCAAACTCTTCGATCATCTTCACGAAATCTTCATCGACCTCGACTTCTGTCTCATCTGTTACATATGTTGTCTCAAACTCTTCGGTCAAAGCAGTAGTTGAAGCTGAAGTCTCCTTTTGCTCGACCTCTGTCTCAATAACAGGTTTCTTCTCGTCTGCGAACAACTTGTCGCGGTTCAGATATGTGAATACCGCACCGACAGCTGCCACCAGCAAAACTCCCGTAATGACCGCATTCCTGACGTTTGATCTTCCCTTAGAATTACTTGTACTTTTCATAAACTTTCCTCTTTCATATATATTGATCTTGTAATAGCCTTGTTCCAGATCAGCCTACTCCGCCGCCTGTTGTCTCGAATACGCTCGCGATCTGTGTTTCAGGGTCATAGATGATCTCATAATCCATAAATACGGCTCTGTCAGAATCATTTAATACGAGCTCAGGTTCATCACCTGTAAGAGATGCCGTATAGACAAGGTTACCGTCCTCATCCGTTGACTCAGTGAAGATATTATCCGCTTCCTCCGGTGTCAGATTGAACGGCTGAGTCCTCATGATATATCTGGATTCATCAAAGAGATATTTGTCGAGACCTTCCTTCGAGATCTTCATGACCAGAACAGACTCTGCATGACCGTAAGCATAATCTCCTACCCAGTAATAGACTGTAAATCCTTCTTCTATATCGTCATAGTAAGAGAAGTTATTAAGCTCGTCTCCGCTGTTTTGCTGATACTCGATATTCTTCTTAAGATCGTTTATCGTGCAGCCCTGCTCCTCATAGTATCTCGCCAGATCCTTAATGTTCTCGTCAGAGTAATTATCTGAGGAAGAATCGATATACTCGAGCCATTCGTCTTCCTCCTGGTCCTGTGAAGCTACTATCTCGAGGATCTCTGATGCTTCAGGAACATCCGTAGGGATCATTCGGTTTTCTCTATTCTCCTGAACTTCTTCCCTCATATCAATTGCTTCTGTCGGAACATCTCTGTGAAACAGATCCTTTATAGTTGCAAGGATAGTATTTCTGGTTGTCGGGATCACGAACAGACCCGTCAGTGTAACTGCAACTGCTGCAGCTGCGATCCCTGCTTTGGCGCTTCCTGATATCCTTGTTACTTTGGCAGGCTTTTTGGTTGCTGTCAGTTCGCTTTCCAAAATCGATCTTATATTTGCTTTTCTTGCTTCGTCCATGTGAATCTTATCAAATGTTCTGTTATATTCATCCTGCATAGCTTGTACCTCCTTTAAAGTGATTTCTCAAACATTCCTTTGCTCTCGTAAGTCTCATCGAGACAGCTGACGGAGCAATGTCCAGGATATCCGCTATCTCCTTTAAGGAGTAGCCTTCGTAGTAATGAAGATGAACTGCGATCCTCAGTTTTTCCGGAAGTTCCGATACAGCCGCAAACATCTCAGTATCCTCTTCATCGATCTTCCCGTTGGAGCTCACTTCGACCGCATCATCGAAAGGGGCACTATATACCACACGTCCTGATCTTAGGACATCCTTACACGCGTTTGCCGTCATCGTAAGGAGATATGTTTTCTCTTTTCCTTTAGTGATCTTAATGTCAGATCGAATAAGCTTTACGAAAACATCCTGAACCACATCTTCTGCTTCAGGCCGCGATCCGAGATACGAGTATGCCAGCCTGAATGCATCATCGGCATACATATCAAACAATCGCAATACATCTTCGTTTTCCATTTGATTTTTTTACCTTCCTTTTCTCTCATTTTTGAGATCTCAACTATAAGACGAACAAGAGATATCGTTTTCACACTTTTTTCGAAAATAATATTCAAAAGCTTTACAAGCCATAAAAAAACTGTCCCGTTTGATAAACGAGACAGTGTGTATTTTATTAATTAATTATCAATCCTTATTGATCGCTACTTCGATCTCTGCAAGGTTAGTCTGAACCTTGCTGATGTTCTCGGAAAGAACATTATTAACATCTGTAAGGAGCTGCTTAACATAAACGTGTGCGCTCTTACGAAGTTCCTCGCTCTGCTGGTTAGCTTCCGCGATGATCTCTGCTGCTTTCTGCTGAGCACCCTTTGTGATCTCGTGCTCATTAACACGCATAGCGTACATACGGTCTGCGTCGTTAAGGACCTTCTTACTCTTCTCTCTTGCAGTACCGATGATATCCTGTGCTCTCTTAACAATGTCGTTAGACTGGCTGACTGCCATAGGGAGTCTGTGCTTGAGTTCCTCCAAAGAAGCTATCATTTCCTGTCTGTCAACGGAGCATTTATCTGTAAACGGAACACCGTTCGCATCGCGGAGCATATCGATCAGAGTATCAATGTGTCTGATCGCATCATATCTCTCACTGGAACCGTGAGACTGCTGTGCAAGTCTTGGATCGTTACCTTCCATAGTTTACGACCTACCTTTCTTAAGCTCTTTTGTTACAAAATCAACTATTTGCGCAGGTACCATCTTAGAGATGTCACCTCCATAATAACAAACTTCCTTAACGATTGTCGAACTTGTCATCGACAAATTCTCTCTGCAAGGCAGAAGCAGAACTTCGTAATCGGCATACAAGAGCCTGTTGGCCATAGCCATCTCGGCTTCGTATCTGAAATCGGACTCAGAACGGATGCCTCTTACAACCGCTGAACATCCGAGTTCCTTGAACAGATCCACAAGAAGTCCTCCTGATGAGACGACTTCTATATTCTTGTACTCCTTGAGTGATTCTCTGGCCATATTTACTCTGTCTTCAGTCGAAAAAGCAGGGTGCTTTGCGCTGTTATCCATAACAGCAACAACGAGCTTATCACAAAGCTTCGATGCCCTCTTGGCAATATCGCAGTGACCCATCGTAAACGGATCAAAGCTTCCAGGGAATAACAATATACTCAAGTATGTATCTCCTCAGCAATCAATTCTTACTAAAGAATGTTACCACGCATAGCCCGTAACTACAAGAACGAGAGAATTTCATATTTATTACATCTGTGTTGAAAGGCTCTTCAGCCGAATGCTCAACGATCATAAGGCCGTCTTCCGTAAGCATATCGTACTTTATAAGAAGATCTGCGACCTTGACCGCCTCATCAAAAGCTATCTTATAAGGAGGATCCAGATACACGATATCGAACTTCTCATCCTTAAGAGCCTCCAAAGCCGCCACAGCGCTTCTTTTCATAACTCTTACAGACGGGTCATCTCTTCCGATCCTGATCTTTTCCAGATTCTTCGATATGACCGAGATCGCGGGAGTTCCCTTATCCACCAGGACTACCTTCTCCGCGCCCCTGCTGAGAGCCTCGATACCCATTTGTCCCGTACCTGAGAACAAGTCAAGAAAATTACAGCCTGCTACCCTTCCCTGAATACTCGAGAAGATAGCCTCCTTAACCTTATCGGTCGTAGGTCTCGTGGCATCGCCTTTTGGCGCCGCCAGGATCGCACCTCTGTATTTTCCCGTTACTACTCTCGGCATTATTAATCTCCTTATGCCCTGAAAATTTCCAGATTAGGATAACGCAACCAAAGCTGTCTTTCAATTGCATTCCTGATACGTCCGGCTTCATCATCATCCGTAGCCATCAATTCCTGCATCACTTCTCTTATCTCAACAGACTTTTCCGTATCATCGAAAATGTTTACTACCTTGAAGCTAGGAAGACCATGCTGTCTTGTACCGAAAAAGTCACCCGGACCTCTTAACGCGAGATCTTTTTCCGCCAGTTCGAAACCGTCGTTACTCTGGCACATCATCTGAAGTCTCGACATCGCAAGTTCACTTTTTGAAGATGACTGAAGGATACAGTAAGACTGCTTGTCTCCTCTTCCTACTCGGCCTCTAAGCTGATGCAAAGTCGATAGTCCGAATCTGTCTGCATCCATGATGACCATAGTTGTCGCATTAGGATTATTAACACCTACCTCGACAACAGTTGTCGAGATAAGGATATCAGTTTCTTTATTACTGAATTTATCCATGACCTTCGTCTTCTGTGCATCAGTCATGGAACCTATGAGGATATCAGATGTAAGGCCTTTCAAGACAGGCGAACTTTGAACTTCGGAATGAAGTCCCTTTACACTTGAAGTCTCGATCTTCTCTTCACCGATCTCGAAGATATTCTCGTATCTCTCGATCTCGCCTTCGTCATCATTATCATCGATCCTCGGTGCAACGATATAAGCCTGCTCGCCTTTTTGTGCGAGCTTAGCGATGTGCTTATATATTCCGTTCTTATCCGCAAAGCATGCAGTCTTAATCTCTTTTCTTCCCGCAGGTTTTTGCTTGATGATACTTATATCCATATCACCGTAGATGACCATCGCGAGTGTTCTCGGAATAGGCGTCGCACTCATGACAAGACTATGTACTGAATCTATGTCACTGTTGATAAATGATAATCCGAGTTTCTCGTTTCTTTGTTCAACTCCGAACCTTTGCTGTTCGTCAGTTACAAACAAAGCAAGATTACGGAACTTAACATCTTTTTGAATAAGAGCATGTGTTCCGATTATTATCTTTGCTTCTCCGGAAGAAACAAGTTCCAAGGCTTTCTTTTTCTCAGCTGCTTTCATACCGCCGTGGAGATAGACTATCTTAATGTCGGTATCCTTAAACATACCCATAACGGTATCGTAATGCTGCTTCGCAAGAACACCTGTCGGAGCAAGAAGTGCAGCCTGTCTTCCGGTTGCTGCAACAGCCGCCATTGAAACTGCCGCAACAGCTGTCTTACCTGAACCTACATCACCTTGGATGAGTCTGTTCATCGGTGTATCTTTTGCGATATCTGTGAAGATATCATTAAGTGCTTTTTTCTGATCATCGGTAAGCTTAAAAGGCAATGAATCAACGATACCTTTTACGGTCTTTTGAGCCTTATCGTTTTTTACGATCTTGAATGCTTTTCCGGAGTCTTCTTTTCCCGAAAATGACTTGTGCATTCCATACTCATAGACTGCCAATTCTTCATAGGCTAGTCTATTTCTTCCGATCGAGACCTGAGACATGGTAACAGGCTTATGGACAAATCTGTATGCTTCTTTAGAAGAACATAATGACTTGTCTTTTATAAGCCTTGCAGGAAGAACATTATCGAAGTATTTCTCATAATCGCGAAGTGCAAATCCGATCCATGCTTCGATCTGTTTACTGGATATTCCTGAAGTCTGTCTATAGACAGGACGTATCTGCCCTTCACCCATCTTATCCGCTCTTATCCTCTGAGGATTGATGAGCATAAATCCGCCTCTGAAGACTGTGACGACTCCTCTAAAATAATACTCGTCTCCTATCTTCATTTCGGTAGCTACAAATCTTCCGTGGAAGAAAGTAAGCGATATCGTTCCGTAGTCATCACTGACCACTACGACACACTTTTGAAGCTTGTCATAACGGCTTATCGGAGATACATTTTTGACGGTTGCCTTGAATGTTATAAGTTCACCTTCATTAAGACCGTACAAAGGTTTTAAGTCTGACCAATCCTCGTATTTTCGAGGAAAGAAATTCAGAAGATCAAAGACAGAAAAAACTCCTATCTTGTTGAGCTTTTTCTCGGCGGCCTCACCTATTCCATAGACCTTTGATATCGGATTAGACAAAGGATCATTGCTCATTTTTTCTTACCTTTACAAACATCCGATAAAGGACATATCTCACACTTCGGAGAACGAGCATCACAGATGTCTCTTCCGAACGTGACGAACAGGTGTCCCATCCTTATCCACATGGAAGGATCAGACACTTTACAAACATCTTTTTCAACAGTTGCCGGATCATCACTTTTGGTAAGTCCGAGCCTTTTGGCAACACGTTTAAAATGCGTATCTACGACCAGTGCGGGAATGCCGTAAAGTTCTCCGAGAAGAAGGTTACCGATCTTTCTTCCGATACCCGGACATGATACAAGTTCATCTATATCCTGAGGAATGGTCCTATTCCATTTCTCGTTATAGATCACTGTTGTCTTGATTATATTTTTAGCCTTGGCTTTATAAAGACCGCATGGCTTTATTATCTCTGATAATCTTTCTTCACCGAGCTTTAATATCGCATCAGAAGAATCAGCAACTTTCTTAAGATCGATCACGGTCTTATTGACTCTGACATCAGTACACTGTGCAGAAAGGATCGCTCTGATGAGAAAGAAATAAGGATCGTCAAGATCAAGTGAACAAGACGCATCCGGATAAAGGTTATTTAGTTCGTCATATGCCCTGACGGCAAGCTCGTTCCTTCGCATCATACTATATCCCATTTATCATCAGGAGCCATAGGAAATGCAAAGATAAACTTAGCTCCGCCAAGTTCCTTACCTTCATCAACATAGATGGTCTGTCCGTGTCCTGCGAGGATCTGTTTACAGATATAAAGACCTAAGCCGAATCCTTCTCTTGTTCTTGAGGAATCAACTTTGTAGAAACTCTCGAATATCCTGTTACGCTTTTCAGCAGGGATGCCAATACCTGAATCTTCCACACTTATCTCGACTTTGTTATCTGCTTTATTAGGCACAGTTGAAACGATGATCTTTCCGTTATTAGGAGTAAACTTGATCGCATTGGTGATGATGTTAACGATAACTCTGCAAAGCTGCTGTGCTTCACCGCGACACATATTAGCATCAGGATCATCTGAAAGCCTGACTTCGCATGTTATATTCTTCTCACTGAGTTGTGGTTCAAGATTATCAACAACGTCAGTGATTACTTCGTTAAGCGGGAAATTCTCCATTACATCCGGATCAACGTGACTTAATGAGGATGCCTCTGTCATAGATACAACCAGTTCCCTGATCCTGTTGATCTCCTGCTTGATGAGGCCTAAGTATTTATCAACGTTTTCAGGAGGGATCGTACCGTCCATTATTGCCGTTACAAAACCGTTGATGGAAGTAAGCGGAGTTCTTATGTCATGAGCGATACTTGAAATAAAGATCTGTCTGTCGCTCTCGGAATTTTCCAGCTTATCTATCATCTCATTAAGAGTTGCCGCCATGGTAACGATATCACCCGCAGATGTTATACTCCTCAGATCAGAAGCATCCGTATACCTTTTGTCCACGCGGACTGAATAATCGCCTTCTGAGACTTTCTTGATCGTTTTGGACATCTCACGTACAGGTGCGAAAGTAAGTTGGATAGCAAGAACAAACAACACGATAGCAAAAAGAACCGCTATTCCTGCAGGAATAAGGATAACTGATCTGAATTCAGTAAAGACCAATCCTCGGTCTATATAGCTGCTGCTTATACACCAGAGATTGAGTTGTTCAACCTTATAGCCGGAAGTAATATATGTTTTACCTTCCGTTAATCTAGTTACCTGTACTTCACCGTTATTCGATATTACGTCCTGCAATAATAACTCAAGGTCGTAATCAGGATTTTCACTAAGAACGATCGTCATATCATCTGAAACCAGATAGATGCTTCCGTTAAAATTCTTGCTTACAAGGTGACAGATCGTTTCTATGTTTTCGATATCTTTTTCATTTACGACAGACGGATCACTTGACTGCAACAAAGCCGTATTAATCGCTTCGCAAAGAGCGTAGCTTGTTGAATCAACTTCAGCTTTGCCGTTATTCATCTGCTTGGCAAGCATACTTTCATAAGACAGAAAAAGAAGCACAGTAAAAACTATTACTGTGCTGATGATAAGTAGCAATGATATTATTGTCGAGAAACTGACTGTGTTTCTTCTATTTTCTTTGCTTGCCATAGTTATGAACTATCAGTTCTTAGTCTCGAACTTGTAGCCTACGCTCCATACAGTCTTGATACACCAACTGTCAACACGATCGGGACTTTCGATCTTCTCTCTGATCCTCTTAACGTGAACGTCTACTGTTCTTGACTCTCCATAGAAATCATAACCCCATACGTTCTCGAGAAGCTGTTCTCTCGTAAATACTCTGTTAGGATTAGATGCCAAGAAGAAAAGAAGTTCCAATTCCTTAGGTGGGAGATAGATCTCTTTGCCGTCGATCATTACGATATAACGAGCCTTATCAACCATGAATCCCTGATAAGTAACAACTTCTGTAGATTCGGAACCTGCTTCGGAAGAATCCGCTGCAGCACTTTGCTCTGACTTACCGTATCTTCTTAAAACTGCCTTAGCTCTGGCAAGAAGTTCCTTTGGTTCGAACGGCTTTGATACATAGTCATCTGCACCGAGCTCAAGTCCGATTACCTTATCGAATGTATCAGTCTTAGCAGTAAGCATTATGATCGGAACATCAGATATCTTACGGATCTCTCTGCAGACATCAGTTCCGTCCATGCCCGGAAGCATCAGATCAAGGATGATCAGGTCCGGTGACGAAGCATTAAATGTACTCAAGACTTTGTCGCCCTGCATACAGACTGAAACTGCATAGCCTTCTTTTTCAAAGTAGAGCTTATTCATCTCGATGATCGAAGAATCGTCATCAACCAACAATACCTTTTTCATAATACTACCTCTTCCTATATCTACTGTTCCTTATCGTTTATCTTGGATATCTCTTGTGCAAACGAATCAACACTGGTGAAATCCCTATAAACCGAAGCAAATCTTACATAGGCAACCTTATCAAGTTTCTTCAGAGCATCCATTATCATCTCACCGATAGCTTCTGTAGGTATCTCGAGGTTGTGTTTACTTTGAAGTTTCTGTTCAACCTCATTAACGAGTTCAATAAGATCCTCATTCGATACCGGTCTTTTCGAACAGGCTGCAACAAGTCCGTTCATTATCTTTTCTCTCGAAAAAGGTTGTCTGGTACCATCCTTCTTTACCACCATGAGCTGAATTCCTTCAAGTCTTTCAACAGTGGTAAAACGATGCCCGCAACTTAAACATTCACGTCTTCTTCTGATGACTGTGTTTGAATCGACCGTTCTGGTGTCAACAACCTTATCCTCAATCTCGCCGCAACGTGGGCACCTCATAGACGATTACCTTCCTTATTGGTTGTTATCCTTACCGAACATGAACCAAGGCTTTGCTGTCTTAGGTGTAGCCTGAGCATCACCAGAAGGAGCCTGTGGAGCGATATTCGGCTGAGGTCTTCCACCCTGCTGTGATGGAGCCGGCTGTGGTCTTACGTTAGCGCCGTAAGGTGGAACCTGCTGTGGCTGTGGAGCCGGCTGCTGTGGAACAGGCTCTACTGCTGCTGGCTGTGGGCGAACCGGGTGTGCACCTGTATCAACTTCACTTACAGGAGCTGCCTTTGGAGCTTCTGCTGCTGCCTTTCTGTTAACGGAATCGTCACCGAAAAGGAAGCCGGGAGCTGATGCCTTTGGAGCAGGAGCTATTGGCTGCTGAGGCTGTGGCTCAGGCTGATAGCTTGTTCTTGTAGCATTAGGTCTTGTAGCCTGCTTATGTGCTGCCTGCTCTGTAACAAGAGTAGGATTATTTCTTGACAATACGGATGTGCTTGCTCTGTGTCCTGCAGATGCATTAACAGTATTCTCAAATCCGGAAGCGATGACTGTGATCATGATCTCGTCATCAAGAGAAGCATCGATAACAGCACCAACGATGATATCTGCATCATCGGAAACAGCTTCACGAACAACACTTGCTGCCTGATCGATCTCCTGGAGTTTCATATTACGTCCACCTGTGAAGTTAACGATAACTCCGCCTGCACCTTCGATAGTTGTATCAAGGAGTGGTGAATTGATAGCCTGCTTAACAGCACTTGCTGCACGGCCTTCGCCTGAAGCACGACCGATACCCATGTGGCAGATACCTGCCTTTGTCATGATACGGCGTACGTCTGCAAGGTCGAGGTTGATGAGACCAGGGATAGCAACGAGGTCGGAGATACCGGCGACACCAAACTTCAATACCTGATCTGCCATATTGAATGCATCCTCAATGGATGTATCTTCGTCTACTACTTCGAGGAGCTTATCGTTACCTACGATAATGAGGGAATCTACGTACTTCTCGAGCTCTCTGATTCCGCGCTCTGCGTTAGCAGCTCTTCTTGGTCCCTCAAATGAGAATGGTCTTGTAACAACAGCAACTGTGAGGATTCCGAGTTCCTGAGCGATCTGAGCTACGACAGGAGCAGCACCTGTACCGGTACCACCACCCATGCCTGATGTGATAAAGAGCATGTCTGTATTCTTAATAGCTTCTGCGATCTCATCCTTGGATTCTTCAGCGGCCTTCTCACCTACGCTAGGATCTGCACCGCAGCCAAGTCCTCTGGTAACTTTCTCGCCGATCTGGATCCTTACCTGAGCTTTGGATCTTGCAAGCGCCTGATTGTCAGTGTTGATAGAAATGAATTCAATTCCCTGAACTCCGCTTTCTACCATACGATCTACAGCGTTACAGCCGCCACCGCCGACTCCGATTACTTTGATAGTAGCAAATGCCTCGTCGTCCAGCACAAATCCACGCTTGTTCTCTGACATATCTTTGTCCTCCAGTAAAATATTTAACAGTGTTAATATTCTTATTTATATATCAACATATAGTATAACAATTTGAATTGTACCCTAAATGTAGTACACCTTCAATACAAAATCTGAGTTATATTTCAAGAATGTTAAAGAAATTTTCCAATTGTCTTACGTTACTCGTATTTGCGGTAAATTATCCTCTCGCCCGTCATATCAAGGGCTCCGTCAGGGAATCCTTCAAAGGCGTCGGAAATGACTGCGTATCTGAGCCATGACATATTTTCGATAATAGTATCCATGTCCTTGAGCTTGACCTGAAGCTCGGATCCGGATGGAAGTATAACGGTAAGGAATGTGTTTCCTCCCGGGATTATCCTTATCTCTCTTACGTTCTCGAAGAGCATGTATTCACCCTGCACACCGCTTTGGTCCGCACTGATGATAGCTCCGAGGATAACGAGAGCCTTGTTGTAGTCGGAATCATCTTTGATGTCGATCTTTTCGCCCAATACGGCACCTGATACATCAAGTCCGCAAATAACTGCATGGCTTAAACCGTCTTTTTCAAGCGTAGCAAGTTCTATTACGGTTCCTTCATCATCGATAGCTGCATAACCGTCAGGCATCTTGATATATGCGACTTTGTTTCTCTCTTTTACAGAGATCTTGATGGTTGAAGGAAACTTGACTGTGATCCTGATGTCCTTGATATAAGGATCTTCTGCCATCATCCTCTTTTCAGTCTTTCCGTAGTCCATCATTATGATGTCCAAAGGATTTCCGCCGACACCTGAAAACAGATGCGATCCGTACTTGATCCCGGCATCACTTAAAAGTCTTTCTTCAGACAATACGATATTACCCTCGACAACAACTGTCCTGACCCTGAAGAACGGCAGGAACAAAATACCGAGAGTGATCTCGATTATCGCAATAACCAAAAGGATAAGAAGCGTACCCTTAAAGTTTATAGGGAACTTAGGAAGATACTCGCGTTCTTTCAAAGGCACATCCGAAACATTCTTCTTACGCTCCTTGATCGCCTTTTGAAGTTTACTTTTGGTATCCTCGAAAAATCTCTTCGCCTTTACGGAAAAAGGAACCGTATTCTTAGGTTTAGCATTATGCTTTTCAGGCTGAAATTCCTTAGGCATTTCGACCTTCTTTTCCTCATGTTTCGAAGCAGGTTTCTCAACTCTTTTCTCGACCTTTTTCTCGGTCTTCTTTTCAGGCTGTTTTTCTTTGGGTTTCTCTTCCTTTTTTACAGGCTTTTCAGCCTTAGGCTTAGATCCTTTTTTGTCTTTTTTCTCGACGGAACTTTCACTGTTTACAGGCGCAGAAGTCTCTGAGGAAGATGTACTCTCCTCTTGATCATCGCCGTCATCATCAAACAGTTTTTTCAGTTCGTCGTCATCGATCATTGTTTTTTGCTTTCCAACAATTCTGCAATTGCTTTTGCTATTCTTTCATCACAGTCAAGGACTGCAAGTTTTTTCGCATTTACTCTCATGCTCTCACGTTTTTGAGGATCACTATACAGATCTTTCAAAACACCCTTGAGCTTGTCTTTTACTTCAGCATCTGGAACCAATATCGCACCGTTTACATCAACGAACGCCTGTGCGTTATAAGTCTGGTGATCATGTGCTGCAAACGGGTACGGAACAAGTACTGAACAAGATCCTATCGCAGCAACCTCAGCGCATGTTACGGCGCCCGCTCTTGTGATGGAAACATCAGCTGCACTTAAGTATGTCTGCGGGTTGTCGATATATGTCTTTACCGTAAGATTATCAGGGATAGTTACATCATCGAGAACACCGCTTTGCTGTTTACCGCTTCCGAGAACGAACTTCGCGTTCTTGAACGCCTCATCCGAAGCAGCATCGACCATGAATTCGTTTAATGTTTTCGAGCCGAGGCTGCCACCCATGGCAAATACGAGAAAATCATCATCAGAAAGGCCCAATGCTTTTCTTGATTCATTGCGGTCAACTGTCTTAATAATGCTCCTGATAGGGTTACCTGTAAAAACTACTTTCTCTGCCTTCGAAAAGATGGATTCCTGATCAGGAAAACCTGTCAAAACGAGATCAGCTTTCTTTCCGAGCATCTTGTTTGCTCTTCCCGGAAATGCATTTGCCTCGTGAAGGATAACAGGAATGTTTCTCTTCTCAGCTGCAAAGATAAGAGGAGCACAAACATATCCGCCTGTTCCGAAAACAGCATGAGGCTTAAACTCCTCGATTATCTTATCGCACTGTTTTCTGCCTTCCTTGAATGCCTTAAAAGCCTTCACCATCTTCATGCTCGGGCGCATCGGGAAAGGCTTTGCAGTGATATTCTTAAACTCATATCCGGCCTTGGGAACAAGCTCTCCTTCAAGACCTTCACTTCTGCCGACAAAGATGATCTCGCAATCTTCACCCTTGTCACCGTAATATTTCTTAAGTGCATCGGCGATCGTTATCGCAGGATTGATATGTCCTGAAGTACCGCCGCCTACAGCTATAAATCTAAGTGCCATCAATTGCCTCCGTTTTTAGTCTTGGGCACGACTCCGCTTCTGGCTACACAAAGTATCATCGCGTAACCTGAAAGGAGAAGTATCTGCGCAGTACCGCCGTAACTGAAGAACGGAAGTGTGATACCCGTTGCAGGAAGGACGGTAAGTTCAACGCCGATATTCCACATTGCCTCAAGAGCTATAAGGAAAGTGTACCCTATAGCAATAATTCTGCAAAATACGTCTTTTGCTCTATATGCTATTCTGAATCCCATGAACAGGAACAGAAGGAATGTCAGTATCAAGAGTGTTCCGCCAACCATACCGGTCTCCTCGACATAGATAGAGAAGATGTAGTCGTTATGAGCCTCGGAAACATATGAATATTTATATCTGGAATTGCCAAGGCCGGTGCCCATCCATCCGCCTGAACCGATGGCGTCTTTAGCACGGTCGACCTGCAAGGATTCGTCCTTTTCCTGATCGGTCATCTCCTGGTCTTCATCCTGAGTATAGATATCTACTCGTTTGAAAACGTGAGCGAAGTTTTTCTCGATCTTATCCTGCGCCTTTGTTCTCAAACTCGGAACTGCGAAAACTATCGCAACTACCGCGAGTAAAACGAGTATATAAAAGCCCATTCCGATGATCCACGAACGAAGTCTTATGCCCGAAACGAGGAAGCATACAAAAGTTACAACACCGACGATAAGAAAGCACGAAAGGTGCGGCTGAACGAGGATGATCGCGTCAACAAAAACGATCAGTCCTACAGGAAGGATGAATTCGAAGAACGCATCTTTAAGATACTGATTCTTTGGATCTGAAGCCTTGAGTTTTCCCTTCTTCTGAAAGTTCATGATCATAACTCTGTAGATGGCAAGAACGATGACCAAACAGATCTTGAAAACCTCGGATGTCTGGAAGTCCGTACCTCCCACTGTAAGCCATCTGCGGGCACCCTGCTTCTCGGCACCGAACAAAGCAGTAACGATGATAAGACCCGCACTTACCAAGTAAGCACCGGCCATGATGAGCCTGTTCTTAAAAAAGTCTATCGGGATGAAATTAACCACAACACAAAGTGCGATTCCGACCAAAGTGAACTTGAGCTGTGAAAATACAAAGAATGCGGAACTTGTAAGTTTTGAGTTGATGTAACCTGCAGGTGCAGATACGGAATACAAAACAATAAGTCCGTAAACTACTATAGCGAAAAGGAATAATACAAGCGGGATATTCGATTGCCAGGACGGATCACGAAGCTTAAATACCGGCTTCTCATCATCGTAGATAAGAGCATCGTTGATGAGGTTTTCCTGAAGTTTTTCTGTTACCGGCTTATCGCGTTTTTCCTTTTTTGCAGGAATCCTTTCCTCAAGATATTCGTCGACTTCGGATGTTTTCGATAATTCCGAAGAAGGTTTATCGTTATTTACAGGTTTATTAGGATTGGCCTTCTTAGGAGCGCCATTTGGACGAACCTTCTTATCAGGTACGCGGCGACGCTTGCCGGAAGGTTTCTTTCCGGCATTTAAACCCTGAGATCTATTACCATTGTCAGGCCTGTTACTTACCACTTAGTTCAATTCCTCACTTATTGTCCTCGCGAGCTTTTGAAAGCCGAACGCATTGGACGCTTTGAAGAGGATCGTATCCCCATCAGTTATATATTCTCTCAAACTTTTCTCCAAATCGGAAATATTATCGAAAACTTCATAGCAGGAATCTTTATCTTCGCTCAAAAGTCCGCTAACGAAATCATCTTTGTTATCTCCCATGAGGAAGATCTTATCGAAGTTATAAGAACCTGCGCTCTTACCGACTTTCTCATGAAGCATAGGAGCGTAGTCACCGAGTTCCAGCATACCGCCCAATACGGCGATCTTTCTTCCCTTACCGATGATGTCGAGATTGGAAAAAGAAAGTTCCATGGATTCAGGAGCTGCATTATAAGCATCATCGATAACCGTGATCTTATCGCCTTCAAGAACTGCTCCTCTTCCTGCCATCGGCTCATAAGAAGCAATACCTTCCTTCACCTTCTCAAAATCGGCGTTCAGAGCTGCTGCGCAGATAAACGCGAACGTTGCATTTCTTACGTGATGAACACCGGGTGCATTAACGATAACATCTTTGATGATCTGTGTGGTCTTTGAAGTCTTGATGTCGATATCAAAGCTGGTCTTCGAAGGACTGATCGCGATATTTTCAGCCTTTACACAGATACCGTAATTATTCGGTGAAACATCTTTTGTGATATTTGATGATGCAACGAGATTAGCGATGGTAATGTTTTCGAGAGCGTAATCCGCAAGGAATTTATCATCACCGTTTAATGCAAGAACACCGCCAGCTACAAGTCCCTCCGTAATCTCGAACTTAGCCAGAAGGATCTCTTTTTGTGATCCGAGACGTTCAATATGAGAAAAGCCGATATTAGTGATGACCGCGATGTCAGGACAAGCGATGGAAGTAAGATAAGATATCTCTCCTCTAAGTCTCATACCCATCTCGAGAACGAGAACTTCCGTATCGATCGGAGCTGACAGGATGGTCATAGGAAGACCGATATCATTATTGAGATTAGCCTTTGTGGAATATACCTTGAAAGACTTATCAAGACCTGCTGCGATCATCTCTCTTGTGGATGTCTTTCCGACTGAACCTGTTACCGCGATAACCTTCGCACCGATCTTAAATCTGTAGTGTCTCGCAAGAAGTCCCAGAGCAACTCTGGTATCGTCTACGAGAACTGCAAGACACTTAGTCGGAAGGTAGCTGATGTCACTAACCAGAAGAAGCGATGCACCCTTCTCGAGAGCCATATTGCAGAATGAATGACCGTCGAAATTCTCTCCTACCAAAGCCACATACATCTGTCCCGGTTCAATTGTTCTTGTATCCTTTGAAACACCTGAAACAAATACAGGTTCATTCATCTTACAATCGGATCCTATAATAAGCTTTCCGTTTACTGCGGAGATTATCTCCTCAAGCGAAAACATCTGATTCACAAGTTCTCCTCCATTACGGCAACAGCTTCCGAAGCAACTGCCGCATCCTCAAAATATTCTCTGCGGCCGTCTTCGAATTCCTGATAGTCTTCGTGGCCTTTGCCCGCAATGATCACAAAATCGCCTTTCTGTGCCATCTTAAGTGCCTTGGCGATCGCCGTTCTTCTGTCGGGCTCGATCTCGAACTTACCTTCTGTTTTCTTCATTCCAACAACGATATCGTTGATTATATCCATCGGTTCTTCGTTTCTCGGATTATCGGAAGTGATGATGGTGTAGTCGGCAAAGTTACCTGATACCTCACCCATCTCAAAGCGTCTTACCTTGCTCCTGTTTCCGCCGCATCCGAAGAGCGATATGATCTTTCCCTTACAGTATGGTCTTACGGACTTAAGAACGCTTTCAAGGCTTGCAGCATTGTGAGCATAATCAACAAGCACCGAGATACCCATGCTGTTCTTAACAGGCTGCATCCTTCCGGGAACCTTCACTTCTGAAAGCGCGCTTTTAACGACCTCAAAATCGATCTTCAAAACACCTGCCACGCAGATGGCGCAAAGTGCGTTGTAGACATTGAATTCACCCGGGATGGATACGAAGACTTCACCCTCATACCAAGGGCTCTGAAGTTCGAATTTTGTTCCTACGACTCCGTTTCTAATGGTGATCTCGATGCCTGTTGCATAGCAGTCACTCTTATCCGTAAGTCCGTAGGTATATGTAGTGCACCTTTTTGATGCATAATCGAAAACTCTTCCCGCCTCATTGCAGTCGCTGTTTACGACAGCGATCCTGGAGTTGTCGAAAAGTTTGAGTTTGCTCTGAAAATAATCTTCGAGATCAGGATGATCTTCAGGACCGATATGATCTTCGAAAAAGTTGGTAAAACATCCCACGTCAAAACGAAGTCCGAAGACTCTGTTGAACTTAAGTCCGTGGGAAGAAACTTCCATAACGCAGCTGTCTGTCTTTTTAACAGCCATCTCGTTAAGGATCCTGTAGATATCAAGTGATTCAGGAGTTGTTCTGCATGTTGCCTGCTTTTCACCGTTGATGATGTTGCAGACTGTTCCGATAAGTCCTGCCTTTTCCTCATCATGCTTCAAGATCTCATAGACCATGAAAGCGGTCGTTGTCTTACCTTTTGTACCGGTAATGCCGAGAAGGTTAAGTCGGTCCTCAGGATGACCGTAGAATTGAGCACAGAGCCTGGCTATTGCAACTCTGGTATCTTCCATCTCGATGATGGTCGCATTGTAATCTTTTGAATTCTCGATTATCTCCTCATCGGAAAAGCCTTTTCTCCTGCGGTCAACGACTATACAGGAAGCACCCGTCTCGCATGCTCTGTAGATATAATCATGACCGTCGCTCTTAGCTCCGATTATCGCTACAAAAAGGCTTCCTGCACCGACCTTGCGGGAGTCGTTTTCGATAGAAACGACACGAGAAGACAAAGAGCCTTTTATAAGTCTATATTCAACACCGTTAAGCAACGTAGACAACAGCATTGCCATTAATACACGTCCCCCATATCACACAAATACATTTATTATAATATAAACGCGGGATAATTCGTTTCTCCAATATCCCCAAATTTCAAATAATCTTAACCCTCATTTTGAGCAGTGTCTTCCGATTCTCCCTCTTCCTCTGCCGGCGTAGGAGTCGGCTCAGAAGGATCTTGGAGGGTAACCGTAACTATCTCACCTGCCAGAAGCTGGGTTCCCACATCTTTGGACTGTGCCACGCAGACACCCTTTACATCGCCTTCGATATTACAGTTGAGGTTCATATCCTTCAATGTCTGCATACATTCTACGGCATTCTTACCGTTAAGTTGCGGTACTGTCGTATGAAGCATATCTTCCTCAGTTGCATTCTCAGGATAAAGGATAACGATACCTGTGCTGTACAAAGTTGCCTCAGTACCAGGATACGTAAATCCGACGATCGTATCAGGAGTCATATCAGGAGTAGCATTGATGGTCTTGATACCGTTAGGACCGATGGTGGAGCTCGCCTGGGATACAGGCATTCCCACTACAGGCTGAACATAATACTTGATGAGCATCTTGTCATATTCTTTCTCGTCGAAGATCCTCTCTACACCCATGTAGGAAAGTGTCCCCTGAACCACCTGAGCAGCATAGGAAGCCGCAACAGATGAACCAACTGACCTGTCTTCCGGCTTATTCAAAACGAAGAGAACCGCGATCTGAGGATCATATGAAGGAGCGTAGCAGGAGAACGACAAAACGTGCATACCTTTTTCTTCACCGACATCGATAGTTGATGTAGATGTCTTACCTGCAACCGAGTAACCCGGAACCTGACCAGCCGTACCGGTACCATCTTTAACAACCTGCTCCATGAGTGTACGAACTCTCGCACAAGTCTCATCAGAGAATATGGTTCTTATGACTTCAGGCTCGATCTCATCAACGATATTACCCTCAGAATCGGTTACGTACTTAACGATGTGAGGAACCATAAGATCTCCGCCGTTGATGATAGCGCAATAAGCATTTATGAGCTGGATAGGGGTAACCGTTGCAGACTCACCGAATGACAGACACGCCATATCGACAAGGCTCGGATCCGTGTGGAAGATACCTACTCCCTCAGCCGGAAGATCGATACCCGTAGGTTCATAGAAACCGAATGTATGAACGTAATCGTAGTACTTATTAAGTCCGATGGTATACGCCATCTGAACGAATACCGGGTTACAGGACTGCTGGAAACCTTCAGCCAAAGTCTCTGTACCGTGGTTATATCCGTATGATTTCTGCATCCAGCAGGAGATCGTATCGGTATCCGTTACCTGGATAGGAGCATCGCTGAACATATCATCTTCTTTGTAGAGGTTTTCTTCAAAGGCAATAGCCGTCGTAAGCGACTTAAATGTTGAACCCGGCTCGTATGTATCAGATATGCATCTGTTACGCCATACATCGCCGATAAGATACTCAACCTTCTCATCTTCTGTCATCTTGTTCCAGTCGTATTCCTGCATTCCGTATGGCATACCGTACGGATCATTAAGATCGTAGTCAGGCATGGATGCCATGGCAAGAACCGCACCCGTATTAGGATTCATAACGATACAGCAGCAGCCTTCTCTAGGTGCATATTTATCGTAAGCATCACGGCATGCTTCCTCTGCGATCTGCTGGATGTTTACATCGATATTAAGGATAAGGCTCTTACCGTCTACAGGATCCGCAACGACCGGAGCAGCATACGGAAGAACACCTTCCGTTCTCGCATCTACCTCAGCATATCTGTAGCCGTCATAACCTGAAAGAAGGTCGTTATAATATGCTTCAAGACCGATGATTCCGTTAAGACCGTCACCGTTATTCTTGGCATAACCGAGGATCTGAGAAGCAAAGTTTCCGTAGTTATAATATCTCTGAGGAACAGCAACAAAAGTAATGCCTCCGATATCATGTTCCTTGATGTACTTAACAAGGATCTCTTTTTTCTCGGCAGGAATATTACGGCACACATCCTTACCTCCGAGCTTTACAAGAGGATCGCTGGTATCAGTCGGATCGACCGGAAAGGATTCTTCGAGTTTTTGTCTGTCGATCTCAAGTATAGAAACAAAGTAATCAATGATCTCATCACGTGATACTTTCTTAGTTGCATCATCAGGATCACTTACGACATTTTTCGGTGTACATACCATCGTGTAGTCATAAGTATTGGATGCGAGCTGATAACCGTTCGCATCATAGATCAATCCTCTTTCTGCCGAATAAGTAAGAAACTTCCACTGCGTCTCACCTGCAGCCTTGGCATGAACATCATGCTCCCTTACCGAGACTACATAAAGATTAAAGATGAGATAGAACCCGAATATTGTCAAAAGTCCCCAAGCTATGCAAAGCATGACCTTGGAAGACTTTTCGTTATATCTGCCTGTATTTTCCATACCTTCTGACCTGCCCGTCAATTATTTTCCGATCCCTTGTCGTGGTAATATTCCACGAGTTTTTTCATAGCTGCCTCAACTTCATTAACATCAACTCTGTCTGAGTCTCCGGCAGCAACGGATACGAGTCTGTCAGAACCCGGCATAGGTATATTTACGATCTGGTTAGCATTAGGATCCTGCATACCGAGAGCCATAGCCTGTGCTCTGATGCTGTCCATATCAGTAACACCGTTTGACTCACCCTTTGCATCAAGGATCTCCTTCTTAAGTTCGGAGATCTCATCCTTCTTATCTGAATTATCACGGCTGAGCTCGGAAAGTTCTGCCTGAGGATAGAGAACGAGTGCAAAGAAAACACCTACCAAAGAGATAATGAGAACAGCAAATATAGTCTGCATGGTCCTCTTTCTGTTTCTTCTGGAAAGCTTCTTTCTTGCCTCTGTATCGAGCTTATTGCCGGCCTTGTGGTTCTTATTAAAATCTGAGGTGCGTGACATAACCTCGTCCTGGGAATAATATCCCTTCTCAACAAGAGTCATCTTTCCGTCCTTATAATGATATTCAGGCTTATCTTCGGAAAGGATGCTCTCTATGTCTAATTCCTCATCAACATACATATCAAGAGCATAATCTTGATGTCTCTCCGCCTTCTTAGTCACGTTACCCTCCAATTACTTCACTTCTGTTTTCTCGAAAACACGGAGCTTGCAGCAATGTGCTCTCGAATTGTTTTTAATCTCTTCTTCGCAAGCCGTAATAGGCTTATTTGTTATTACTTTTCCAAGACTTACCTTTCCGCACACACAAACCGGAAAATTCTTTGGACAAGTACACGGAGAAGCATGCTCTCTGAACTTTTCTTTTACGATCCTGTCCTCGAGCGAATGGAAGGAGATCACTGCCATCCTTCCTCCATCCTTAAGAAGCTTAGGCCCCACATCCAAAAGCCTCTCGACAGATTCAAGTTCGTGATTCACTTCGATCCTTATGGCCTGGAAGCACCTTCTTGCCGGATGCTGGTCTTCGTTTCTGGCCTTACCCGGTACATACGATGCGATCTTACTTGCCAATTCAACAGTTCTGGTAAAAGGTTCTTTTTCTCTGTCTCTTACGATCCCTGCTGCGATCCTTCCTGCGAATCTCTCTTCTCCGTAGAGACGGAATATTCTTGTAAGATCTGCCTCTGAATAAGTGTTTACGACTACTGAAGCATCAAGTTCCTGTGTCGTATCCATCCTCATATCAAGAGGACCGTCCTTGGCATAAGAGAAACCTCTCTCATCCGTATCGATCTGGTGAGAAGAAACACCGAGATCAGCAAGAATTCCGTCTACCTTTTCAAGGTTCAATTCTTCCAAGACTTCGTCGATCTTAGAAAAATCAGATTTGACTATCTTCCAGTTAGCTTTGCCTTCTGCTTTTCTGCGGCAGGTAGCAAGCGCTTCGTCATCCTTATCAAGAGAGATAAGAAGACCTGAGGAAGAAAGTCTTTGCAGGATACCCATGCTGTGTCCTCCGCCGCCTGCCGTACAGTCTACGTAGACGCCCGAAGGCTTGATGCACAGAGCATCCATACATTCATTAAATAAAACGGGAATATGTGTAAAATCAGAGTCCTTCAACATAATACTTCTGATCCAAGCCGACAAGCTGACTGATATCTACAGTGTTGCCTTCGTAATGAGCCTTGGTACAGATCTCGATCTTATCCAAAACGTCAGTTACGCAGATCTCATCGCCGGGCTTAGCACCGATCTTTTCCCACAATTCACTTGTAAGACTGATCCTTCCCTGTGAATCAGGAACGAGTTCCAAAGACTCACCGATCAATGCTCTTGCCAATGCTCTAATCACAGGATCCATAGAATTGTTCTTTCTGAACTGATCCTTGATCTTCTCGAAATCAGCAACTGTGTAGAGACAGAGATATCCGGGATCGAGGCTTATTGTCGCAACCAAACCGTCGCCAAACTTGTTCTTAAGCTTAGCCGGAATGATAAATCTGCCTTTGCCATCGATTTTCTTGATATCGCGTGCCACTTCTAACTCCTGTTTTATTCAATCGGGAAGATATCCGGGATTTTCTCCCTTTTCCTCCCCGAAATGGGATTTTTCCTCCCATTTCCTCCACATGTGTACATTTTATTAGTAAATCATGGCATTTGCAATAGAATTTTCAAAAAAAGTTTAATATTTTTGTAACATTCGCAAGTTTTATTACAAAAGCGGCTTTGACGGCTCGAAAAGGGTCTTTGAAGCGAGATTTTTCGAGAAAAAAAGGCAAAAGAAAAAGGTCGTCACTTATGTGACAACCTCTTCCTTTCCATGAGTCTTCCCTCGTCAGTTTTCTGTTGCTTCTGTCTCGTCTACATGTACGCCTGAGTTATCGATGGTGACATCTGTTGTGTCATTCTTTACAACAACTCCGTTCTTGTCTATTACGACCTTATCGTCTTCGTCGCCTACGAAGATCCCTTCCTTATCGATGGAGATCACGTCATCTCCGTCAACGATATGGATCCCGCTGTTATCGATCTTGACGTAATCGCTGTTGAAATCGCTGAAACTGAAATGAGTGATGTCATGACCTTTGTCCTTGAACCATCCCTTGATGTCGTGCCAGTCTTCAGACTCGCCGAATGTTCTGAGTGCCGATACACCGGCAACGCTCTTGAAGATCAGTGCCAAGACAAGTGCCGAAATTCCAACTATGAGGATTACAATATCTCTTTTTTTCATTTATCAGAACCCCCTTGTCCAAAGCTTTCTGTTGAACCTTATGAACTTCCTGCCGGCTGCGATCAAAAGCCTTATTCCGAAGTACAAAAGGCATCCGAGGAATATTACATAGAAGATGGAACCGATCTGGTTCATGAGAGCTGCAAATCTGTAGTCTCCATAATGTCCGAGGTTCGTGATCCTTATAACAAACAAGCCGCTGCTTGCAATTATCTTTGTAGCAATACCTATGTCAAACCAGATCCATAAGCATGTGATCGGAACTGCCACGCAGCATATAGCGATCGAGAAGATCTTAGCCCATGTGGAGCTCTTCTTCTTTGGTTCCTTCTCTTTGAGGACCTGAGGAAGCTTATATGGTGTGCAATTGATATATGACTTGGCAAGTTCATGAACATCACCGAGATCGTCGGATATCTGTTCTTCAGTCTTGCCTTCCTGTTTTGCCATCTCAAAGTGAGCATCGATCTCGTCTGTTATCTCTTTTACATCGTTATAAGGCAACGAACCGAGTTCTTTACTCAGAAGATCTAAATATTCTTTCTTATTCAAGGTCTTGCCCTCCAATTATTCCGGTAACTACTTTGTTAAACTCTTCCCAATCTTTAATGTACTCATCCAATGTCGCCTTACCCGATTCTGTCAGATGATAGTATTTTCTCGGCGGGCCGTTCTGGGATTCCATAAGATAGGTACTGACCATTCCGTCTGCCGCCAGCTTACGAAGGATCGGATAAACTGTGCCGTCTGCAAGCTTGATCTTCTTGGAAAGAGAATCAGCTATATCGTATCCGTAACTGTCCTTCTCACGAAGCATCGCGAGCACACACATATCCAAAACACCTTTTTTGAACTGTATGTTCATTATGTACCTCCTTCACTAGTTTTATTCTTACAGTACTGAATATAGCACACTACTGTTTATTGTTCAATACTGAATTTTAAATAATTCTTGAACAGTGGTAGAATGGTCATCATGAAATACTTAGTTATATATCTGATCATCATTAATATATTGACGTTTATCGTATACGGGATCGATAAGGCAGCTGCGAAAGCACACAAAAGAAGGGTTCGTATCTCTACGCTCCTTTTACTTGCCGCAATCGGCGGATCATTGGGTGCTTTACTCGGAATGTCTATATTCAGGCACAAGACCAAAAAGTGGTACTTCGTCTTCCCTGTACCGCTTATGCTCGTGGCTCAGGCCGTGATCATAGTTGTAGTATATTTTTTCTTTTTACGTTGAGATCTTACGGTCCATCGAGATATTCAGTATTATTCCGAAGGATATGTAGTTAACCATCATCGCGGTACCTCCCAGACTAATGAACGGGAGCGGGATACCCGTAACAGGAAGAAGTCCTACGGACATACCCATGTTCTCGATAAAGTGGAAAGCAAAAGCTGCCGTAAGGCCGATTACCGTGTAGGAATAAGCTTTACGGTTTGATCTGGCTGCGACGTAGATACTGCGGCACAGGAAGAAAAATGCGAGAAGAAGGACTGCCGTCGTTCCGATAAATCCGAGGTGCTCGGATACAGCCGAATAGATAAAGTCCGACTCTTTAACAGGCACTCGGACAAACACGCCCGTGTGGTTTCCTGCAAGTCCTCCGGATGCGATAGCCGCCTTTGACTGAACAAGGTTATACTCACCTCTGATATCTGTTCCCTCGAAAACGAGAGACAATATCCTCTTTTTCTGGTAAGCCTTAAGATAGAAGTTCCAGATGAACGGAATACCGATAACGATTACCGCAGAGATCGCGAGAAGGAAGTATCTGTATTTAACTCCCCACACAAAGAGGATACATACGAACGAAAACGCAATAACCATTGCAGTTCCCAAGTCAGGCTGATTAAGGATAAGGAGCATCGGCGGTCCGTAAACGAGAGCCAAAAGCCCGAATCCCTTAAGAAGGCTTATCTCTTTTTCTCCCATCATCTCGAAAATATTCGATGCCACCATTACGAGTCCTATCTTCGCCAATTCCGAGGGCTGGAACATTCCGATGACAGGGATACTGAGCCATGAGTCCGCACCCCACTTATCTACGTTCGAGAAGCCGTCTATAGGGACGAGTATCAAAAGGAACAATGCCGCTGCGTAGATTGCCCAGCCGACAAGCTTCATGAAGTGCGTATCCAAAAGACAGATGACGAGCGTGATCATGAGACCCAATCCCGCAGCAAAAATCTGCTTATAAAGATTGTTCGGATAATCTTCGAAACCCGATGATAATACTTTACTTAAAACGTATATTCCGATAACGGTAAGCAGGAAAACAGGAACGATGAGATAATAATCTACCGTTCTGAGGTAATTGTTATTTCTTAACCTCTCTATTCCTGACTTGCCTTTTTCCATTATTACTCTTCAGTTGCTTCTTTCGTTTCTTCAGAAGGATCTTCTGTTTCTTCAGGTCTTTCTATTATTTCCGGCATCGCGATCTCCCCCTGAAGACACAATTCATCATCTCCGGGTTCTGTGGTTTCGGCAGGTTCATCGGAAGACTTCTCTTTGTTCTCTTCCTCAGTCTCTTCCTTAACAACTTCAACTTCGCCTGTCGGCTTGATGATCTTTACTGTCTTATTCTTATCGTCTTCCTTTGGAACGAGGAACTTTTCCGGGATATATGTTCTTTCAACATTTTTAACGTTTGCATAGAAGATATATACCAGACCTACGACCATGATGATGAACGACAGAAGCTGTGATGTTCTGATCGCTGTGTTTCCGATATAAAGTGAATCTGTACGAAGACCTTCAATGAAGAATCTGGCTAATCCGTAAACTACGAGGTAAACGCAGGTAGCTTCGTAATTGTGCTTTGATCTTTTTCGAACATAAAGAAGGATAAAGAAAAGCGCCAAGTTAACAAGTGACTCATAAAGGAATGTAGGATGAACAGGCATAGTGCTGTCCAGATCCTTACAGTAGACACGAAGATATGCCTGCACCTTGTCGCTGGTCATACCCCAAGGAAGGGTTGTCGTGGTACCGAAAGCTTCCTGGTTGAAGAAGTTGCCCCAACGGCCGATAGCCTGGCCCAAAGGCAGATAAGGGATACCGTAGTCAAGGATCGCCGAAAACGGGATCTTACGGATCTTACACATAACGAAGATCGCGACAAGAGCAGCGATTATACCGCCGTAGACGGCAAGGCCGCCGGATCTCGTATCAAAGATACTCTTAAGATCGTCCTTGTAACTGTCCCATTCGCAGATGACATAGTAAGCTCTCGCTCCGACTATGGCAGCAGGAAGAGCAACGAGGATCGTGTCAGCAACAAGATCCGTGGAGAACTTGTTGTCCTTACAATGCTTCATCGCGAGGGTAACGCATAAAAGGATTCCCAGAGCGATGATTACGCCGTACCAATAGACATCGATGCCGAAAAGATGGAAGGCTACGCTGTCTACGTTAAAATGTATTCCCAGCTTCGGAAAGCTTACTTCTGTCGCAGTCATATATTATTTCTCCTAACATTCATCGAATGATATTTTATCATCTATATTTATGATCAGTTTAAGATTTTACCCTTTTCCCACAAAATCGCCACTTTTTCCTTGTCGGATTCGACCCGGGCCTTGAGCTCGTCCACTGATTGAAATTTCATCTCGGGTCTTACGAATCCCAGAAGTTCGACCTTGATCTTCCTGCCGTAGAGCTCTCCTTCGTGGCTGTATATGAACGTCTCTATGTTAACGTTATCGGAATCTTCCACTGTAGGTCTTAATCCGAGATTTGATATCGATCTGTACTTAACTCCGTCAAGAGTCGTAAGGGTTATGTACACACCGAACTTCGGCTTAAACCTGTCTGAAGGTATCGGAAGATTCGCCGTCGGGAATCCCAGTGTGCTTCCCAGCATCTTCCCTCTTACGACGGTTCCTTCATAAGAAAATCTATCGCCTCCGAGAAGCACGTTCGCCTTTTTAACATCACCGTCAGAAAGAAGATTTCTTATAAGCGTAGACGAACACTTTTCATTCTCGAAAAAGACGTCAGGAACTATAAGTGTCTCGATCCCTCTTTGAATCGACAGGGATTTTAGAAGATCGGCATTGCCGACAGCATTTTTTCCGAAAGTATAATCCGTTCCCGATACCAGGACTTTGGCATTAAGCTTCTTATAAAGTACTTCGTCAACGAAGACTTCCGCTTCCATATCCTTGATCATGTCGAAATCAAGACTAATGACCTGATGAACTCCGAGTCCCTTGAAGATCTGAAGTTTCTCTTCATAACTTCTAAGTTCGGTAGGATCCTTGAGCTTAAAATTCTTAAACGTAAGGACAGAAGCGGCAAGACCGTTTTCTTCCGCAGTCTCGACAGTCTTTCTTATGATCTCGCGGTGACCCTGATGCACACCGTCAAAAAAGCCCAGCGCGATAACACGGCCTTTTTCTTCAGTCACATCAGCAAACTTAACCAATTCAGGTGTTACCTTCATGCGAGCATCCTCTCTATCCTAAGTTTTCCGTCTTCTTCTGACACATACATCACGGCGATAACTTCACCGTTAAACGTTGCTTTATAAAACGTATCTGAAGCATGCGAAGAAGTGATCTCTTTGAATGGTCTTACGTCAAGTTTCTTACCGCACTTTACCATCGATGTCTGAACTTCGTTCAGCTTAAGTTCAGGCATGTCATCAACTATCATCGATGCATCCTTGATAAACGACAGATCATTAGCTTCCAGCATCTTCTCAACGGTGTCTACCGTGTACGCATCACTTACATCGAACGGACCGCACTTGATCCTTCTAAGGCTCTTCGCGTACGCACCGAACCCGACTTCACGTCCCACATCATCGCAGATAGTCCTTATATATGTTCCCTTGCTGCATGAGATAACGAAGTCAACTTCGATCGTCTCATCAACCACATCTATGGACTTAATGTCGATCGAATAGATCGTAACCGGATGAGGTTTAAGCTCGACCTCTTTTCCTTCTCTTGCAAGCTCATAAGCTTTCCTGCCGTTGATCTTCTTCGCGGAATATTTAGGCGGCACTTGTGACGTTATCTTCGTCATCTTCTCGAAAGCATCGCGCACGATCTTAAAGTCACTATCGATGAGATCTTTTAGTTCGTCAGAAGCCGGCATCTTTCCGCCCGTTACTTCGCCTTCGATATCAAGGGTATCCGTTGTCTTTCCGAAAACACATACGCACTCGTAAGTCTTGTCGTAATCATCCGCGAATCTTATATATCTGAGACCTTTTCCGACACACAAAGGAAGAAGACCTGTGGCAAACGGGTCCAATGTTCCCAGATGTCCGACCTTCTTTGTGTGAAGCAACTTTTTAATCTTCGAATCACAGGCAAATGAAGTCATTCCCGAATCCTTATCGAGAAGTATCAGTATGTTCTTGCCCTCGAAATCATTATCAACCATTCAAAAGTTCAATGGCCTTTCTGACCATCTCTTCCCTCAACTCGTTTATGTCTCTTCCTTCGACAGTACAGCCTGCGGCTCTCACGTGTCCGCCGCCGTCATAAGATGATGCGAAAGCAGCTGCATCAAACCCTTCGTTGGATCTGATATTGACTCTTATCTTTCCGTCTTCCGCTTCTCTTAAAACGATGGATACGTCAACGCCTTCGACGTCTCTTAATCTTGAAACGACCTCGGCGATATCATCTCTTCCCGCACCGCACTTATCGAACAGTTCGCTCGTTACGACCGTGGTCGCGATCCTTCCGTCAAGATCGAATCTTGCCATTGAACAGGCAAGGCTCGATATCTTAAGTTCGCACTGCTTTTTCCTGTCGTAACAGTTATACATTATAGGAGCGATCTCGCCTCCGAGTCTCATCAATTCGGCTGACACTTCAAGTGTCTCCGGATTGGTGTTGGAGTACGAGAATCTTCCCGTATCTGTGATGATACCCGTCAAGAAAAACATCGCTGCTTTCTTCGTGATCATCTTCTTATAATCTTCATTCTTGAGCTTGCATATTTCCGTGCAAAGATAGAACATCAATTCCGATGCCGAAGACGCACCCGGAACCACCCATCTGTTGTCACCGTCATTTGTAACAGTAGCATGATGATCGACAATAAGCTTATTCTCACATTTCTCGAAAATGTCACCTGCATCGCCCATTCTGGAACCTGCCGCACAATCGGTAGCGATAGCCAAAGTAGGAGCCTCGACTTCTTCCTTATCTACTCTTACGATATACTCGCCGAAATCAAGATAATCCATATAAGTAGGAAGATCTTCACAGATACAGACCTTGGATCCGTAACCGAGTGATCTTAATACTTCACTTAATCCGCACGCTGATCCTATGCAGTCTCCGTCGATACTTCTGTGGACGAAGATAAGGACCTTTTGGCCGTGTGAATCAAGTTCTTCGATAAACTTTTTTGCGATGCTGGTCTTTTCGGAATACATGATCATTCTTCCTTATGTCTTTTCTCGTCATCATCGATAGTCTTATCGATGAGTTCGTACAACTTTGCCGCTTCTTCGATCGTATTATCCAATACAAAATGAAGCTCAGGAGCAACACGAAGATTGATGTACTTACACATCTCTCTTCTTATAAATCCGCTTGCATGAACGATGGCACTTAACGCCTCATTCTTTGCCCTGTCATCTCCGAAAACAGACACATAGCATGTCGCATGTGTAAGGTCTGATGACATCCTGACTTCCACGATGGAAGTAAGCAGAGGGATACGCGGATCTTTAACATCATTCTGGATGATGTTAGACAAAACTTTCTGCATCTCATCTCCGACGATCTGAGCTCTGTTTCTTCTCATAATTATTTACCTCTTAAATGCGAAGCCGAGATATAGAATCACCCTATGTCCCGGCCTCAACAGTTAGTCTTTTTTATCTGGCTACTTCCTGCATCTCGTAAGCTTCGATAATATCACCGATCTTGATATCGTTATACTTCTCGATAGAAAGACCGCACTCGTAACCTTCCTTAACTTCCTTAACTGCATCCTTCATTCTCTGGAGTGATGCGAGCTTACCTGTGTAGACTACGATATCGTCTCTTACAACACGAACCTCGCAGTTTCTTCTGATAAGACCGTCAAGAACATAACATCCTCCGATAGTACCGACACCCGATACCTTGAACAGCTCTCTGATCTCGACATGTCCGAGAACGACCTCTTCGAATGTAGGAGCAAGCATTCCCTTCATAGCCTTCTCAACGTCTTCGATAGCGTTATAGATGACGCTGTAAAGTCTTATGTCTACGCCGGCTTCCTTAGCCTTCTCAGTGATGATCGCATTAGGACGAACGTTAAATCCGATGATGATCGCATTGGATACATCAGCGAGAACAACGTCGGACTCGTTGATCGCACCAACACCACCGTGGATAACCTTAACACGCACTTCGTCGTTGCTGAGCTTCTCGAGGGACTGGATGACAGCCTCAACGGAACCCTGAACGTCTGCCTTAACGATGAGGTTAAGATCTTTGACATCACCTGCAGCAAGAGAAGCTGCGAGCGTATCAAGGCTCATCTTGGAAGACTTATGCAACTGCTGCTCACGGAGCTTGATCTTTCTCTTCTCAACGAGCTGTCTTGCGATCTTATCATCTGTAACAGCGTAAAGTGTCTCACCTGCTTCAGGTACTTCAGGAAGACCTAAGATCTCAACCGGAATGGAAGGACCAGCCTTCTTGATATCTGAACCCTTGTCATCGTACATAGCACGAACGTTACCGATCATAGGTCCGCATACGACCGTATCACCGGACTTCAATGTACCGCGCTGTACGAGTACTGTTGCAACAGGTCCTCTTGCCTTATCGAGCTTAGCCTCGATAACCGTACCCTTGGCCTGACGCTTAGGATCTGCCTTGAGCTCGAGTACGTCTGCTGTGAGAAGTACCATCTCGAGAAGATCATCAATACCTGTTCCCTGCTTAGCAGATACAGGTACCATGATCGTGGAACCGCCCCACTCCTCAGGAATGAGCTCGTAGTTAGAGAGTTCCTGCTTAACCTTATCAGGGTTTGCACCCGGCTTATCAATCTTGTTGATAGCAACGATGATCTCTGTGTTAGCAGCCTTAGCGTGGTTGATAGCCTCGATCGTCTGTGGCATTACACCGTCGTCAGCAGCTACAACGAGAATTGCGATATCAGTTACCTGAGCACCTCTTGCACGCATCGTTGTAAACGCTTCGTGACCAGGAGTATCAAGGAACGTGATCTGACGACCCTTAAGTCTTACGGTGTAAGCACCGATATGCTGTGTGATACCGCCTGCCTCACCGGAAACAACGGATGCGGATCTGATCCTGTCCAAGAGGGATGTCTTACCATGGTCAACGTGACCCATGACAACAACGACCGGCGGACGTGGCTTGAGATCTTCTTCCTTATCCTCAGCCTCATCGAAAAGGATCTCCTCTTCGGTTACCTCTGTGATAGGCTCAGCCGTGATACCGAAGCTGTCTGCCAAAAGACATGCTGTATCAAAGTCGAGTTCCTGGTTGATAGTTGCGATAACGCCGAGCTTCATGAGCTCCATGATAACGTCACCGCTCTTCTTGCCGATACCTTCAGCAAACTCTTTTACAGTGATGAAAGGAGGAAGCTGGATATTAGTGATCTGCTGGATAACAGGTGCCTGTACAGGAGCACTTTTTGCCATCTTCTTCTTTTTCTTTGAACCGTAGGAATAACCCTCGTAGTCCTCATTAAGAACATCAGAACCTCTACCCTTGTAGCTGTTCATGTCGTTCTTGTTCATGGAACGTCTGTCGTTATTGTTGTTATTTCTGCCGTTCTCTCTCTTATTGTCTGTATTTTCAGTTCTCTTCTTATCGAAAGCATTACGCTCGGCAAAATTAGCTCTGCTCTTCTTGCCTTCTTCGATTGGACTTTCTGTCTTAGGCTTAGCAGCCTTTCTAGGCATTGGACGCTTCTCGTCTTCGTCCTTGTCCTTCATGAAGCCGCCCATATTTCCGCCGCCGCGGTTGTTCTGGTAGCCGCCCTGTCTGTTGCCGCCACCTTGACGTCTGTCACCGTTACCGCCTCTTTGATATGTGCTTCCTTCTCTAGGCTCTCTTTGTTCTCTCTGATATCTGCCTGTTACAGTAGCACCCGGTACCGGCTTTTTGGTATATGGCTTTGAATCAGGCATTGCGATAACAGCAGAAGATACCTTAGGCTTTTCTTCAGCCTTAACTTCAGGCTTCTCAACTGCCTTAGGCTTTGCTTCCGGCTCTGCAGAAGCCTTAGGAGCAGCTGTTTTAGCAACAGGCTTAGCAGCAGTCTTCGGCTTAGCTTCAGCCTTTGGCTCAACTGCCTTCGGCTTTTCAGCTGCAGCTGTCTTTGTTGCCTTTGGTTTAGTTTCAGCAGCAGGTGCTGCCTTTGGCTTTTCTTCCGCAGGTGCAGCAGCTTTTGGTGCAGCAGCCTTCGGCTCAGCCTTAGAAGCTGCATCTCCTGTATCAGCATTTTTCTTATGTACTCTTCTTACTCTTAATTCTTTATTACCTGAGACTCCGCCCATTATGATCTGTGGCTTGTTGTTCTCGTTTTCTTGACCCATCAGTTCTGTTCCTCCTTGTACTCAAACCTGTCAAGCATTATTTCCAGCTTTCCCGCAAAGCCTTCATCAGTTATTCCGACCAATGCTCTGTCAGGTCTGCCGATTGCATTTCCCAATTTTCTTTTGTCGGCAAATTTATACGCCGCCGGGATCTCGTTTTCAAGTGTTGACAAAACACCCAAGAACTTATCGAAAGTATTCCGGGATATATCCCTTGCAACGATCAAAAGCTTGATGTGGCCTTTTCTTGCCTCGTCTATTATCTGATCGTTTCCTGAGACCACTTTCGATGCCCTTGTAGCAAGTCCCAAGAATCTTAAGATGTCTTCCTCAGTGTAAGATTCAGAAATCTTCATTACTCCTCTTCTTTCTCTTCGGATGCCTGACACTCCTTAAGTATCGTGTCAGCGATTTTTTTAAGTTCGTCTTCATCCACCTGATGGCGAAGTCCCTTCGAAAGTCTGTGTGCTTTAAGTTCCGTCATGATGCACTCTTCTTTTCGACAAAGATAAGAGCCTCTTCCCGGAAGTCTTCCGGAAGGATCATAGGCGATGTCGCCGCTCGGAAGAAGGACAACTCTTAAGAGATCTTTCTTATCTGCCCTCGTCTTGCAGCTTACACACATACGTTGCGGTTTTTTCTTCATCAGGTTCAACTCCCTTATGCTTCTTCGTTAGGGTCTTCAACGACCTCGAACTCATCGATCATTGCGCGGCTGTCAGCCTCGGATACAGCGGACTCTGTCTTGATATCGATCTTGAAGCCTGTAAGTCTTGCAGCAAGTCTTACGTTCTGACCTGCACGGCCGATAGCAAGTGAGTACTGGTTGTCCGGAACAACAACGTCTGCTCTGTTCTCTACATGACCGTTCTCTTTTGTTACAAATGATGTTGTTACGCTTGTAACATCTGCCGGCTGCAAAGCCTCAGAGATGAATGCTGCGTCATCATCGCTCCAATCGATAATGTCGATCTTCTCGCCGCCGAGCTCATTCATGATCTCCTGAACTCTCTGGCCTCTTTGTCCTACACATGCACCCTTAGCATCGATATTCTCATCTCTGGAATAAACTGCTACCTTGGATCTTGAACCAGGCTCACGGGATACGGACTTGATGATGACCTCACCGCTCTTGATCTCAGGAACCTCGAGCTCGAAGAGCTTTCTTACGAGGTCAACGTGAGTTCTGGAAACTGTGATAGTAGGTCTTCCGTTGTACTCCTGTACATTAAGTACGAGGAACTTCATTGTCTTGCCGTGCTCGTAGTTCTCACCCTTGATCTGGTGCTCTCTAGGAAGAACTGCCTCAGCTCTTGCGATATCAACGTAAACATATCTTGAATCCTTACGCTGAACAACACCTGTAGCGATCTCATTGATCCTGTCGGAGAAATCTGACTGGATACGAGCGTACTCTGCTTCTCTGACCTTCTGGGAGATAGCACTCTTAGCTGCTGTAGCAGCAAGTCTTCCGAGCTCATCAACATCGATACCGATCTCGATCTGGTCACCGAGCTCGATCTCGTCATCCATTGCCTTAGCATCTGTATAGGAGATCTCGTTATCAGGATCAAGAACTTCCTCTACAACATCTACGAGCTTGTAAACGAAGATCTCGCCTGTCTCTCTGTTGATCTCTGCGAAAACATTATCTATATTCTTAGAGCTTGAGAACTCTCTTCTGAAGGCTGCAACGATACCGTCTTCGATAGCTTTCATCAAGACTTCCTCGTCAATGCCGCGCTCTTTCGCAAGTTCCTTGATAACTGCGATTACGCTTTCCTTCTGCTCTTCTTCCTGCTTTTTCTTTGCCATTTTACTATGCCTCCTTGATTAGAATTCAATGTGTCTGACCGCTCTTGCGATCTCTTCGTATTTAAGTGTTACCTTTTTTGTTTCTTTGGCTTCTTCATACTCAAAAACAACAGTCTCGTCTGTTACCTCAAGTATCTTTCCCAAAAAGTTCTTTACTCCGTCGATCTCTTTGAAAAGTGAAACCTCTATCTTCTCTTCAGAGTATCTTCTGTAGTCAGCGGGTTCCGACAAAGGTCTTGTAAGTCCCGGTGACGATACTTCAAAATAATCCGCATCATGTTTGAGCTGTTCATCGAGTATCGGATCTATTGTCCTGCTGAACACTTCGCAATCGTCGATATTCAGTCCGCCCTTCTTATCGATAAAAAGCCTCAAGAAAGTCTTCTGACCTTCCTTTTTGAACTCCGCATCGACAAGCTCGAGTCCCAGTTTCTCCGCTTCCGGCTTAGCAATGTCATAAGCAGCCTGAGCGATCTTAGAACGTTTTGCCATCAATTCCTCCTGATACAACAAAAAACGGACCTTCGAGGAAGTCCGTTTACAAAAGTAATCTAGAACGAAAATATTCTATCATACATATTTATATAAGGCAAATATCTCATTTTTATGTTTACAATTCACAAAAAATGCTCCAGATTTTCCTCATTTGCTATTCAAATTACACTAAAAATCGGATAGAATATATTCATCAAATAAAAAACCAACAGTAAAGGAGATCGATGCCTATGATCAAGATTATTGCAGGAGCAAAAGGAACAGGTAAGACCGCTAGACTTGTTGAGGACATCAACAACGTTGCAGCAGAGGACAGCAACGTAGTCTGCATTGAGAGAGGAACACGCCTCGGACAGTTACTCAAGCACAAAGTAAGGCTGATCAATATCGATGAGTACCCATGTACCGGATATGATCAGCTTCTTTCGTTTATCGGAGGAGTATGTTCCAAGGATTACGACCTCACTCACGTATATATGGATAGTGTCCGTAAAGTGGCAAAGAGCGACAACCTTGACGAACTCGCTGTATTCCTCGATAAACTCGACAAATTCCTTGCAAATTCACCTATAGTTGTTACAATTATCTTAAGTGTCAGCGAGGATCTCCTCCCTGATACAGTAAAAAAATACTGTTAATTGCGAGGTGTATTGTAAATGGGTTTGGTTAAGGAATTTAAGGAGTTCATCAGCAAAGGTAACGTAATGGATATGGCTGTCGGTGTTATCATCGGTGGCGCTTTCGGAAAGATCGTTACATCACTTGTAAATGACATTATCATGCCTGGTATCGGAAGCCTTTGTTCCGGAGTAGATTTTAAGGACATGAAGCATGTCATCACACCTGCAGTCGTTGACGCAGCAGGCGAGATCACAACACCTGAGGTAGCAATCAATTACGGCGTATTCATCAACACTATCATCGAATTCTTTATAATCGCCATTTGTATCTTCCTTGTGATCACATTGATCCAGAAGAGTTCCAAGAAGTTCAAGGAACTCATGAAGAAGGAAGAGAAAGAGGCTGCAGCAGAAGAGCCGGCAGAGCCATCTGAGGAAGTTAAGCTTCTCACAGAGATCAGAGATGCTCTTGTTACAAAGAAAGACTAATCCGATTTAAAAAACCAACTGCACAAAAGGAGATGCTCGTAAGAACATCTCCTTTTAATTTGCTAATGATCCGATAAGTAAGCTTTTTATTCCTTCTTATTTATATAATCGGTTCCTATAAATGCGATGATACTTCCTCTTCAACATCGTCGTTACACGCTTCAAAAGACTTTTCGAGCACGGCAACTTTATTACTAAGAGACTTCATAGCGTTTCATTTATGTAAACATAAACCCGTCCATCGGACCGTGTTTATCAAATGATCAATAATTTGTTGTTCTCTCTTCGAAATAAGCCTTAGGATGAGCACACAAAGGACACTTCTCAGGAGCCTCATCACCGTAGTGGATGTAACCGCAGTTGAGGCACTTCCAGATCTTTACGCCGTCACGCTTGAATGTCATGCCTTCTTCGAGATTCTTAAGGATCGTTCTATAGCGCTCCTCATGCTCTTTTTCTACACCGGCAACGAGATCGAAAAGTTCAGCTATCTCATTAAAGCCCTCTTCCCTTGCCTCTGCTGCGAATGTCTTATACATGGAAGTCCATTCCTCGTTCTCGCCTTCAGCTGCTGCAAGAAGGTTTGCTGCCGTATCAGGAACGGCACCGCCGTTAAGATACTTGAACCAGAGCTTAGCGTGCTCTCTTTCATTACCGGAAGTCTCAGTAAAGATGTTGGAGATCTGAACATATCCTTCCTTCTTTGCCTTTGATGCAAAATATGCATACTTGTTAGTTGCCATTGATTCACCTGCGAAAGCAGTCTGAAGATTAGCTTCTGTCTTTGTTCCTTTAAGATCCATAATATTTCCTCCCTGATATTTTATTGACAGTTCGGGCATATACCCGATGCCATGACATCAATGTTTTTGTATACGAATCTGCTGTCTGATTCAAGGTGATCCTTATCTATCTCATAATCGAAAACCATCCCGCATGATTCGCAGTAGAAATGTCCGTGAAAATCCAGTGTTCCGTCAAATCTTCTCTCTCCGTTAGGTGCAGTTATCCTGATGAGCAGATTCTCATCAACGAGCCTGTCAGTAACGTTATAGATCGTAGCAAGAGATAAGGACGGATTAGATCCCTTAAGATTGTCGTAAATTTCCTCACAAGTAGGATGAGACCTCTTGTTGATTATGTAATCATAAACATCCACGCGAGGTTTTGTGATACGGATTCCCGAACTCCTGAGGACATGCTCGGATTTGTTGGATTTTACCATCATGTTTCAACTCCACTCTACTCTCACTTAATGATTATACAACAAAAATTTAAAAACCGCCCGAAGATGTGGAAACTTCGGGCGGAAAACAGAAGTGTGTATGGATAGAAAATTATTTCTTTTTCTTTTTGTCCTTATCTTTTTTCTTCTTGTCGGCTTTTTTCTTTTTCTTGTTTTTCTTTATCTCTTCAAGATCAGGACTTGCTATGACCGTCTTCGGCATTGGGACCGAGGACTTTTTCTTGAGCACCGGCATTTTCTCCGCTGCCTTAACAGCAGGAGCTTTCTTTACTTTGCCGACTACCGGAGGCTCAGTGAAACTTTCGATGAGCTTTTTAAGGGCATCCATCGATTTTTTATCAACTTTGTAGTAAACGAATCTTCCGTCTTTTCGAGCAGAAAGGATCTTATTATCAATAAGGAGATTCAGATGATGCGAGAGCGTAGGCTGAGTGATCGCGAACATAGGCAATATGTCTTTGGCGCAAAGTTCGCCTTCTCGCGAGATGCATTCGAGGATCTTGATCCTGGTCGGCTCAGCGAGGACCGACAGCATCTCAACAATATTCAAATTAGCCTCTGCCATACTTCTTCCTTCCTTATGCTATCAACTGATCTTTAAGTGCTTCTTCAAATTCTTCGAGATTAGCGCATGCGATAACCTCAGTGTTATCTTCGAGAAGGATATCCTCCTCGCCCTTTACGAGAACCGTCATCGGAACGCCGAGCTTACGGAGCAGGAGAAGCTGGTACTCTTTGCTGGCCTCGACTGAGAGATACTTACAAAGAAGTCTTAATACCTGCTTTGCATCCTCAAGGTAGATACCGGAAAGTTTCATAAGGTGATCTACTACATACATTCCGAAAACGTCATCAAAATCGAGCATCTTCTTTTCAGGATAAACGCTCGAAAAAGCTGTAATTGCAAGTTTGGAAACGAGTTCGAGATTACAGAAATCCTGGAACGGGATCCTGAAGCTCTTTACGTTAGCCGAGAATAGTTCTCTCATCTGCTCAACAGTAAGTTCTCTCTTAAGTTCCTTGATCCTTGCGATCCTTGCAATAACCTTGTCCTTAGGAAAGAATGTCTCCTGACCTGTTGCAGTTGCTTTATGGATAAACCAGCATTCAGGGATGAGATTAAGTCTCTTCCAGCGATAAAGAGTGCCGTAAGAAATCTGTGCTGCTCGCAAGAGCTGTTTCTTCGAGATAAGTTCTTCCTGCATTTTGTCACACTCCCATACTGATTTAGATTATTTTTTCTTACTATGACCATTGTAGAATAACAATGTTACAAACAAACAACACGGATATTGAGTTATCAATTCATACAAAAGGCTTTATGTAACGTTTCCCGCTTTTTCGAGAAATATAAAAAAGGACCGTCTCGTTAAAGAGACGATCCTTCGAACTATTATCCGATTATTGATTACATTCCGAGATCTACAAGGATATCTTCGAATGCGTAATAGATGTCTGCCATCGTGTCAGGAATGATGAATACCAAAACTACACCAAGAGCAAGCATGAGGATCAAAGCAATGATGTAATAAACAAGGATCGCTCTGAAGAAATTCTTACGATTCTTATTCTTGCCGATGATCGACAGGATTATCGTGAAGATAAATCCGATGCACGGGATCGCAGCAAGGAACATAAACCAGAAATAAGCTGATACGGACATCGGCTGGTACTCAGGCGGGATAGCATCAAGGATAGCTCTTACCTTAGCCTGCTTCTCATACTTCTTCTTTTCCTTCAATGCCTTCTTGGAAGGACCTGCTTCCTTATCTTCTTTCTTAGAAGCTTCAGTCGTAGCAGCAGTAGCAGCTGCAGCAACTGCAGTAGCGGCAACAGGAGCAGCCTCAACAGGGATCTCCTCTGCACCGATGGAAGCGAATGTGGAAGCAGCTACAACAGGCTGTTCAACAGGAGCAGCACTGACAGGCTCTTCGATAACCGGTGCTTCAACAACAGGTGCCTCAATAATAGGCTCCTCAATGATCGGAGCAACCTCTTCCTTTACTTCAGAAACAACTTCCTCAGCCTTGGTCTCTACATTATCTGTAATGATCTCAACTGTTTCTTCTTTTGCTTCTTCAACCTTCTCCTCGACTTCGGAAACTTCAGGAACTGCTTCCTCAACCTTTTCCTCTAACTTCTCCTCAACAGCAGAAACTTCTTCTTTTACCTCTTCTGCTGCCTCGACTACCTCGAGCGGAGTACCGCATCCGCAACAAAACTTTGCGTTATCGGCGTTTTCTGTATTGCATTTCTTACAAATCATAAGTCACCCTCCTATATTCATAAGTAAAATGATTATATCACTATTTTGTTATACGAAACAAAAATTTAACGCATGGCGCTCATTATCATAGAAACTCCCACTACTCCGATGAGTACTCCCAAAAGCACCGAAGAAACTGCTTCAACGATATAGATTATCATCAGCACCTTGGCAAACTTGGCCGTTTTGTCTTTGACTCTGGCAACGATCATAAGAATGATACCTACTGTAGAGGCACATCCGACAAGGCCCATGACAAACCAAGAAGCAAGCAGATCTCCCGGATTTTGAGCTGCTACATCACTGAAAGTAACAATATTGATCAATTCAAATATTCCGAGAACTATACCGCCTACGCCATACTTTAATATGAGAGAGATAAGGCTTAAGCGATTGGATAATCTTCTCCTTGCAGGATCAACGTAATCGTTAGAGTACCTGGTGGTATACGGAGAATCGATCACAAGATCCCGTCTGGAAGCTCTCGGAGATTCGTCAAACGAATCATCGTAGACACTGCTCGAAGAAAAAGAAGCAGGCTTAAACGGATTAATATCCTCAGTATCATCATTTGTTTCATTCTTCATAAAAGGCTGTTCAGACGACGAACCCATAGAGAACATGGAACCTGATACGGAAGGGATCTCGTTATCCGGTTCAGAAGGTTTCCGGAAAACATTTTGAGTCTCATTAGAAGCCTCGTTTTCCACTTCTCCCTTTCTTTCTCCTTCTGCTCTTGATAATCCGCAATTATCACAGAACTCACCCGTGTTGTTAGACCCGCACTTGCACATCCATCTGTTCATCGACCTGTTAAAAAAGGCACTGTAATCACTCATTTATGTATCCTCCAATAGAAGTATTATAGAAAAATCCTTATGTGCACGCTATTATCGCATAGAAGATAAACACTATGACAAGAACTACTGCGATCACCAAAAGTGCTACTTCTATTATGTAGACTATCATCAGCACCTTGGCAAATTTAGCCGTACGGCATTTAACTCGAGCAATGATCATTAATACGATCGAAGCTGTAAATAAGGTTCCTATAGCAGTCGAACCGACCTGTAATGCCAATGAAGTACTGGTTGTGCCACCTTCCTCGAGGGCATATTCAATTGCTCCGACTATCATTGAACCGAAGATATACGATAAATGACATATGAGAGATATCAAACTTAATCTGTTGGAAAGTTTTCTCTTTCTTTCCATCAACTCGTCTTCACTAACATTGCTTGTCTGTGAAGGTGCCGAATATTGCGGCTGATACTGTTGCTGATACTGTTGCTGCGGCTGATATGGCTGTTGGTACTGTGGCTGAACAGGCTGCTGAGTCTGAGGTACGAATACCTGCTGCTGTTGCATCTGTTGCGGCTGCTGAACCATAGGCTGATAAGGCTGCTGCATCTGTGGCTGCGGCTGCGGCTGGAATACCGGCTGAGCAGGTTCAGCCTGCCTTTGGATATTTGCCTTAAGCTCATCCGGAATATCTACCTTTCCGACGGAAGCAGCAGCAGCGATCGATGAAGCTACAACTACAGGAGTGTCATCTTTCTTTTCTTTGACCTCTCCTTCTTCCCTTTTCTTTCCGCAGTTTATACAGAAATTCGCATTGTTCTCGTGTCCGCATGAGCATTTCCAAGTTTGATTATTTGCTGAATCATTAGTCAGATCACTCATTAACCCGCACTCCTTTTCCATTTATATTGGTAACAATTATAAAAGATATTATAGCAATAATAAAAGCTGATATCATCAGCAATTGCGTCATAGATATGACCCTATCAGTGTGTGAAAGTCTAAAAAAGTCTACTCCGAATCTCGATAATATGGAAATAAGCATCACGGCAAACGAGACCTTGATCTGATCTTTGAGCTTGGAAGTCAAGATAAAAGCCAATACAAAAACAGTGAAAAAGCAGATCGAATCCAAAAGCTGAGTGGGGAAAAATGATCCCTGTCCCCATTTATCGTAAGTGACTTTTAAAGGTCCGCCGTAACTGAAGCCTCTGCAGCATCCGCTTAAGAAACATCCTATCTTGGATATCGAATACATAAGCGGAGCTCCGGTTACAAAAGAAGCCATTATCTCAGGTCCCTTTTCTCGAAAAATAAGAGCACTGATGAAAGCACCGGTTACAAGACCCACGGCACTGAGAGTTCCGTCAAATCCCCAGGATTCGACCCTGATAATCTTCGGAAGATTCCAGAAAAGGTTTAAGATGAATATCGATGCAAAAACAAGAAAAGACGACAAGAGGAATGAAAACCTCTCGACGCCTTTTCGTTTCATCAGAAAAATACTTATTCCCAAACCGGCCACAACGCCGATCAGGATGAACAAAGGATATGGAGAACGGGTAAATTCCGGTATCCTTATCATCTGTAGTAGTAGATATAAAGGAACGCATCATTGCTGTTCTCAACATCGATCATAAACGTGACCATATGATCTTCGTCTGTAGCTTTGATGACTGCAACCTCAGTATTAAGTTCAGGAGCAGGCTTTACGAGTTCCTTCTGGAACGTGGAACTGGCAAAGGACTGATAATCAGTGTAAGACATGATCTCAGGTTCGCAATTATATGTCGTAGCCAAAGTATTCAGCAATTCTTCGGCATCATCGCGATGAATCCTGATCCTGGCCTCATAAGCCTTGCGGTAATAAAGGATACCGACTTTCTTCATGGAGATGATCTCCATATCATCAGTGATCTCAACCTTCAAAGTCCTGTCCAGAACGAACTTGTTATAGTCCCAGATAAAACCTCCGATCAATGCCAATACCAAAACAGCGGTAATGACGATAAGTATCTTATCCTTCTTACTCATAAAGCTCTCCTTTGTTTATATCTCGTATAGTCTCATTCCGTTTTCCGAAGTGATCTTTGCCATCTGTTCCGGCGTCACTCCGCGGATCTCAGCCATTTTTTCTATAACGAAAGGCGTAAAAGCCGATTCATTCGTCCTTCCCCTGTTCGGTTCAGGTGTCAGATAAGGACTGTCGGTCTCTGCGACTATCCTGTCCTCAGGGCAAGCCGCGCAAAGCTCGACGCCTTTTCTGTTATTGTTAAAAGTAAGCGGTCCGTCAAATCCGATGTAAAAACCCATCTTGATGATCTCGCTTGCCGCCTCGACCGACATCGAACAGCAGTGGCATACACCCGGATTCTTACGAAGCTTACCTTTTTGGTACGCTTCCTTAAGGATCGTCAGACAGTCTCCCGTCGCATCCCTCTCATGAAGGATAAACGGTAAGTCCGCCTCATAAGACAGTTCTATCTGCTTCTCGAAAACATCCTTCTGGACGTCCCTCGGAGAAAAGTCGTAGTAGTAATCAAGACCGATCTCACCGATAGCAACTATCCTTCTCTTTTCACGGTCATCGATGAGCTTACGAAGTTCAGCTTCGATCTCATCATTATAAGACGACGCTTCGTGAGGATGAACTCCCACTGAAGACCAGATGCTGACACCTGAAGTACCGTTAAACTTGGAAGCAAGCTCAGTCGCAAGAAGCGAAGTCCTTAAGTTATCCGCAGGGATCAAGATCTTGTCGACTCCGGCATTTGCAGCGTTCTCCAAAAGAGATTCAACACTTACGCCCTTTTCTTCATAACGCCTGTCATAAAGATGTGCGTGTGTATCGAAAATGCCCTTCAAAGGACCTTCGTACCAGACCTTGTGCTTCTTGCTCATATCAGGAAATATCAGCTCCCGGCTTAACGTCCTCGTTAAGCTCAACGACTCTGTAACCGCCATCCTCTGCTCTCGCAGAAAGGATCATACCGTTACTCTCATAGCCCATCATCTTACGCGGCGGGAAGTTAACGATCATAGCGACCGTCTTGCCGATGAGTTCTTCAGGCTTATAGTACTTAGCGATTCCGGAGAGGATCTGTCTCTCGCCGAATCCGTCGTCGAGCTTAAACTTCAAAAGCTTATCAGACTTAGGTACGTTCTCGCACTCGAGGACCTTACCTGCTCTGATATCGAGCTTCATGAAATCATCGAAAACGCATGGTTCCTTCAAAGGCTCAAGATCCTTACCCTTCTCTTCAGCCTTAGGGTTCAAAGCTTCGAGTTCCTTAAGTTCCTTCTCGATATCGATCCTAGGGAAAAGGACTTCTCCCTTCTTAACTTCAACATCAGCAGCTAGAGCGCCTCTTACGGAAGCTGAATCGATAGTCGTATTTTCCTCTGTCGCACCGATCTGCTCAAAGATCTTAGGACAGATATGAGGCATTACAGGGCTCAAAAGGATAGATGCACGTCTTACACAATCCAAGAGATTATAAAGAACAGTTGCAAGTCTTACCTTCTTACTTTCATCCTTGGCAAGGATCCAAGGAGCTGTCTCGTCGATATACTTGTTTGCTCTTGCGATGCATCTGAAGATCTTCTCGAGACCGTCAGAGATATGAAGTGTCTCAAAGTCCTTGATGACTTCGGAAGGAAGCGCATCGAACATAGAGAGGAGATCCTCATCAAGATCTTCTGCTTCACGCTCGGCAGGGAGCTTGCCGTCAAAGTACTTAAATACCATTGCAACAGTTCTTGATACGAGGTTTCCGAGATCGTTAGCGAGGTCGCTGTTGATCCTGTTGAACATCATCTCGTTGGAATACGGACAGTCGGAACCGAATGGCATCTCACGGAGAAGATCATATCTTAGAGCATCCACACCGTATCTGTCGCAGAGTATGAACGGATCTATGACGTTTCCTGAAGACTTACTCATCTTACCGCCGCCGAATGTGATCCAGCCGTGACCGATGACCTTCTTAGGAAGCGGAAGATCAAGAGCCATAAGGATCGCCGGCCAGATGAGCGTATGGAATCTAACGATCTCCTTAGCCATTACGTGGATATCAGCAGGCCAATACTTGTCATAATCGTTATATGTAGTATTGCCGTAACCGAGTGCGGTGATATAGTTCGAGAGCGCATCGACCCATACGTATACAACGTGATCAGGATCGAATGTTACCGGAATACCCCATTTAAAGCTTGTTCTGGATACGCAAAGATCCTGAAGACCCGGCTTGATGAAGTTGTTGATCATCTCGTTAACTCTGGACTTTGGCTCGAGGAAGTTGAGTTCTTCGTCCGTAAGGAGCTTCTCGAGCTTAGGGCCGAATTCGGAGAGCTTGAAGAAGTAAGCTTCTTCGGAAGCATCTACGCACTCTCTGCCGCAGTCAGGACACTTACCGTCGACCAGCTGGCTTTCAGTCCAGAAAGATTCGCATGGTTTACAGTATTTTCCCGTATATTGACCTTTGTAAATATATCCCTTGTCATAGAGGGCCTTGAATATGTTCTGAACACTCTCTACGTGATAAGGATCGGTTGTTCTGATATATCTGTCGTAACTGATACCGAGCGTAGCCCAGAGCTTTTTGAAGTTGGCAACGATATCGTCAACGTACTTTTGAGGTGTGACACCGGCCTCTCTGGCCTTATCCTCGATCTTCTGACCGTGCTCGTCGGTACCTGTCAGAAACATTACATCCATGCCCTGCATTCGCTTGAGTCTTGCAACAACGTCGCAAGCAAGTGTTGTATAACAGTGACCAATGTGTGGATTGCCCGACGGATAATAGATCGGGGTTGTAATGTAAAACTTCTTTTGTTCTGACATGGTAAATACCACCTCCTAATAAGATAACATCTTATTATAGATTGTCTTCCTATATAAGTCAAAAGAGGAGCCTTCTTCTCGAAAACTTGAAAAAACTTCCCAAATCTGAATAATAAGAGCGTAAGGAGAGAAGTTTATGAAGATAGTTATAGCAATGGATTCATTCAAGGGGAGCATGACATCCACTCAAGCCGGGAAAGCCGTTAAGGAAGGCTTTCTGAGCGCAGATCCTTCACTTCAGGTGCAGGTCCTGCCGTTAGCCGACGGCGGCGAAGGAACCATAGATGAGCTTACGCCATACGTCAAAGGCAAAAGGAAGCACCTTAAGGTCACAGATCCCTTGGGAGATCCTATTGATGCTTATTACATGTTTTCGGAAGAAAAAGCATATATAGAAATGAGTAAGGCCTCAGGACTTACTCTCATTGACGAACTCAATCCGATGAGAGCGACCACTTACGGCACGGGCGAACTTATTAAAGATGCTCTTCAAAGAGGTTTCAAAAAGCTCATCATCTGCCTGGGCGGAAGTGCCACCAACGACGGCGGTGCAGGCGTTCTTCAGGCACTCGGCATGAAGATGACCGACAGGAACGGCAATGATATAAGGCCGGGCGTCATTGGTCTTAAAGATCTTCAATATGCCGACAGGTCATCAATGATCGACATAAACGCCGAGATCATCATCGCCTCCGATGTAACAAATCCCCTCTGCGGCCCTAACGGCGCGAGCCACGTGTACGGTCCGCAGAAAGGTGCGAGCGAGGAAGATGTGGTGGTCATGGACAGTCTTCTCATGAGATACGCGGAATTCTTCTCCATGGATCCGATGGAAAGAGGTACGGGAGCGGCAGGAGGCTTAAGCTTCGCACTCAAGAACTTCCTTGGAGGAAAGATCGTGTCAGGTGCCAAATTCTTTACTGAGGAGATCGGTCTTGAAGATAAGATCAAGGACGCGGATATCGTCATCACGGGCGAAGGCCGCATGGACGGACAGACCTGTAACGGCAAAGGTCCTATGGAAGTTGCGATGCTCGCGAAGAAATACGGTAAGCCGGTATATGCCATCGCAGGCTGTCTGGGCGAAGGTTACGAGAGATGCCTTGATATGGGCATCATCTCCATCGCAGAGCTGACTGACAAGAGCCTTGAGACTAACAGTGCCATGAATAGCGTAAGAAAAACTTCGGAAGAACTTTTAAAAAAAATATTATAAAATCCTATTATCCTTCGAATATTCGGGTTTCCTAATGTGTCATATAGACAGATGCGGAAATCAAGGAGGCATAAGAAGACATGACAGAACAAGAACTCGAGAAGCTCTATAACGACGCGTATAAGTCGGTTTATTGGACAGCCATCTCCCTTCTCAAGAACAAAGAGGAGGCCGAAGATGTCGTGCAGGAAACGTTCATCACCGCCTATAACAGTTATGATTCCCTCAAGGATAAGGCCAAGGCCATCGGCTGGGTCAAGAAGATCGCTGCCAACAAGTGTCTGAACATCTTAACGAGGACCAGGACTTTCAACGCAGACGACGAGTTTTTCGATGACACGGAGGCGGTCGGAGAGGATTTCCTTCCTGAGTCCATGGCAGAGACTGCCGAGAAGCGTAGGATCATCATGGATATCATAAACAACACGCTCTCGGAAGAGACTGCGATGACCATAATCCTTTTCTACTTCGACGAGATGTCCATCAAGGAGATCGCCGAGAAACTCAATATACCTCAGGGAACTGTTCTATCCCGCTTGAACTATGCCAAGAAGAAGATCAAGAAGGAGGTTGAAAAGTATGAAAAAGACAATAAGGATAAGCTGTTCGTGGGCATCCCGTTCTTGACATTGCTTTTCGAAAAAGAGGCCGAGCAGATACCTTTCAAGCCTATGCCGGCATCTTTACTAAGCATGGCCGCATCAACTAAAGCAGCAGCGGGAACCTCAGCAGCAACAACAGCGAAAACAACTGCAACAGCCACAGTCATCAAGGGCGCGGCAATAGGAATCGCAGCCGCAGTAGTTATCGGCGGAGCGGGTATTTTCGCGTATAAAAAGATTGCAGAAAAAAACAACAGACCAAGGTCTTCTTCCAAGACAAGGGAGGCCGTTGAGTCAGTTGAGACCACCCAAACGGAAAAAAGCGTCAACTCAAAGGGCATGACGCCTGACCAGTTGAACCTCGCAGGCGGATATGTAAGCTATGCCACATATCACGATTCAAAAGGAGATGTCGAGAAAGATCATCAATACTTTGATGCCAACGGCAACCTGGTCCTCGACTGCCTTTATAACGATAAAGGTGAGATGATCCATTCCGATTATTTCATCTATGAAGGCGAAACGCTCGTAAGAGAAGAACTTTGGGACAACTCCACTGATAAGTACGGATTATATAAGGATTACACCTATGGTCCAAACGGTATTGAAAGAGTAGATACCGGATATATGTACCTCTATAACGGCGAAGTCGATAAATATTACGAATACGAGTATGACGATCTCGGAAGACTCATAAAGATCACCCAATACTACACCGACAGCGACAAGATCTATTGGTACTGTGATTACACATATAACGATGACGGTACGTATATGACTCAGGTGACATCATTCGATACACTGAGCCAAAAGATGGTGCAGTCTTCAGGTTATTCCATCTATAATGCCGACGGCCTACTCCTCGAGGAGAAGACCGGTTCCGGTGGACTTTCCGAAACAGATATTTATCACTATGACGATAATGGTGTCCTTCTGACCATGGAGAACTACTCTGTGAATACTCTCCACTATACGAAGTACTGTGAGTACGACTCTGAAGGAAGGCTCATAAGAGAGTACGCCATAAATAAAAACGACGTCCAGATCTGGGAGTATACATACGTAATCGAAGAACTTTAAAAATTTTTTCAAAAAGTTTCGAATATTTCTATTCCCCTGTGTGTCATATAAGCAGATGCACATTACAGGAGGTTTAGAAAAATGAAAAAGTTCAGAAATATTATTGTGTGTTTAATGGCAGTTTCTTTGGTTATGTCCGCAGCAGGTTGCAACAGCAGCAAGAGCCGCGACAGAAAGAAAAAGGCAAAAGATGAAACAGAGGAATCCCAGGTAATCGAAACTGATGAGTCAGCAGAGACAACTATCAACATTCATATAGAGGAAACGACAGCCACTTCTGAGGAGACGACCACAACCCCTCCGGAAGAATCCTCAGAAGGGCTTTTCGTTGATGAAGACGGCTATGCTGATCTCGGATTTACTCAGGGTCTTATCGAGATAGCTGATGAAAATTATGCATTCACAGGAACATCTCCTGATATGATCGATATCACAGGCGGTTACAAAAGCATCGCTGATTATCAGGGCGAAGGTGATTCCGAAGCCAGAGACCGTCTCTTCGGTGAGTATTACTATAACAGCAACGGCGATCTGGTCCTCTTCTGCAGATACGGTGAAGAAGGTGATCTCGTTCATTCCGAGTATTACGAGTACGACAATCAGAATAATCTACTCGTAATGCAGATGTGGTCCAGAGACAGCTACCAGGATTCATCTTTTAAAGCATATGATTACAACGATGACGGTTCCATCGCTGCATTCCACTACGGAAAAGCAAGCGGATATATCTCATCCACTACTGTTTTCGAGTATGACGATCAGGGAAGGCTCATAAGTGAGACAGGCACCGTTACAGACAACGACGAACCAAGCTATAAGTATGAGTACACATATAACGATGACGGATCTTACACAAAGATATATCTTGGCAGAAATTTAGATGGTGAGTTGGCAAATTCATCTGAAGGTTATGATCTCTATAACGCAGATGGTCTTCACACAGAATATTACACCGGCCCGCTCAGCAATGATTATACCTACTATTCATATGATGAGAACGGCAGACTTATTGGTGATGAAGACTATTCAGGCTCGTTGTTCAAGGGTAATACCGTATACACATATGACGAAGAGGGACGCATGATCCAGAAGGACAGATATTACGCTTCAGGTTCCCTCAACTACTCGATCGTTTTCACCATCGAAGAAATGTAAGCCCCAAACAAATCTCTTTATAAACTTCCCAACGAAATGGGCGACTCAGATCAAATGAGCCGCCCATTATTCGTTTTCAGGATCATCCGCTTCAAACCCTGTGCACGATCAATACTATTTTGTGTACAAAACACAGAGAAACGTATATTTAGCACACCGGTGTGCATAACTCGAGATTTCCTGTGTAAAAAACACAAAAAAAGACCTCCGCCGAAGCGAAGGTCTTAAGTAATCCGATTGTAAAACTCTTATTAGCCGAGCTCTGCGAAGTACTTGATCGTACGAACCATCTGGCTTGTGTAGGAGTTCTCGTTGTCGTACCAGGAAACAACCTGAACGAGGTTATCAGCGCCAACCATTGTCTGTGTAGCGTCGAAGATAGAACCGAATGTAGAACCGATGATATCAGAAGATACGATCTCATCCTCGTTGTATCCGAAGGACTCTGTAGCAGCAGCCTTCATAGCAGCGTTGATCTCTTCCTTAGTAACGGACTTCTCAACTGTAGCTACGAGGATTGTTGTAGAACCTGTAGGTGTTGGAACACGCTGAGCAGAACCGATAAGCTTACCGTTGAGCTCTGGGATAACAAGACCGATAGCCTTAGCAGCACCTGTGGAGTTAGGTACGATGTTGATAGCACCAGCACGGGATCTTCTGAGGTCACCCTTACGCTGTGGGCCGTCAAGGATCATCTGGTCACCTGTGTAAGCATGAACTGTTGTCATGATACCGGACTTGATTGTAGCGAGATCGTTAAGAGCCTTAGCCATTGGAGCCAAGCAGTTTGTTGTACAAGAAGCAGCAGAGATGATCTTGTCATCAGCTGTAAGAGATGTGTGGTTTACGTTGTAAACGATTGTTGGGAGATCGTTTCCTGCAGGAGCAGAGATAACAACCTTCTTAGCACCAGCATTGATGTGAGCCTGTGCCTTTTCCTTAGATGTATAGAAACCGGAGCACTCGAGAACTACGTCTACACCGAGCTCGCCCCATGGGCAATTGTTTGCATCTGGCTCCTTGTAGATCTTAAGTGTCTTACCGTTAACTGTGATTGTGTCCTCACCAGCTGAAACAGTATCCTTAAGAGCGTAAGAACCCTGAGCTGAGTCATACTTCAAGAGATGAGCAAGCATCTTAGGGCTTGTAAGATCGTTGATAGCAACAACCTCGTAACCTTCTGCACCGAACATCTGACGGAAAGCAAGACGGCCGATACGACCAAAACCATTAATTGCGACTTTTACTGCCATGATTAATTCCTCCTAAAATTCCCGAACCCGGGACTATATCTTTGTGTGCCAACTGCACCTTTCAAATGTTACAACAGTTTTACAATCAATACAATAATTAATAATAAGAAGATTGGGTGTTTTTGTGGCAAATGAAAACTCAAAACCCTATATTTTTTTAAATTTCATATTAAAACGATTTTCACACGAAAAAATGTTCAGCAATATATAACATCTCCCGAAGTCAGACATAAACTTCGGGAGAACAAAATGATCATATTTATATTCTTTTCGGATCAGATCTCAGGCTTAAAACAAGGCATAAATGAGAGTTTAAAGAGGTTAGCCTTATGCTTTCTGTCGATGAGCGCTTTCTTATCCTGGTCATCGATCTTGCCTTCTCTTATATAGACATCGAGTTCGGCATAAGTGAAACCGAGATTGTCCTCATCAGTCTTTCCGCAAAGACCGTCGATAGGAGTTTTCTCAACAAGTTCATAAGGAAGTCCCAGGAGATGACCGATCTGCTTCATCTCAGTAACAGTGATGAATGAGCACGGACTGAAATCACCTACCGAATCACCATATCGAGTTGAATAACCAACCCAGTCCTCAGACAGGTTACAAGTATTCGCAACACGGCCGTTATTGGACTGTCCGACTGCATAAAGTGTTGTCATCCTGATCCTAGGAGGGATGTTCTGAATTGTCTGTGAACTTATCTCCATATCCTTAGGAAGGCTGTTAAGAACACCGTCAACTGCTTCCTTGATGTTGATCTCATAATTCTTGATACCCAGATGGTTAACGAGAAGTCTCGCACAATCGATATCGTGCTGCTCGCCGTTTGGCATCAAAACACCGATAACGCGGTCCTTTCCGAGAGCCTCAACACAAAGTGCTGCAACTATAGAAGAATCCTTACCGCCGGAAATACCTACGATGGCATTACATCCCTTTCCGTTCTCTTCGAAAAAGTTGCGGATCCACTCAACGCATTCATTCTTTACTTTCAACGCATCAAACTCGTACATACCAGTCACCTCGAAACTTAATAAACATCAACCTGACAGAATTTCATAGTCGTAAGTGCTGCCTCGTGAGACTCAGGCGTTACACCCGCACAGCAGGAACTGTCAACTGAAACCTTGATCTCAGGAAACTGTGCCTTGATGATAAGAGCATTGGAAACAACACAGATATCTGTGCAAAGACCTATTAGTTCTACTTCTTCGAATGACTTTTCCTTCCAGTTCGGCCATCCGAAGTTAGGCTTGTTCACGATCTCGCAGCCCTCGACATAAAGACCGTCAGCGATCTGCCATCCCTTAGTGCCCTCGATACAGTGAACGACCGGAAGCTTCTTGCCTTCTGCAGTATCAAGATAATTATCGTGATGGGTATCTCGTGTGAAGATCACCTCATCGCCGTTTTTGATGTACTCTTCGATCTTTTTCTTAACATTAGGAACGATAGCTACAGCTTCTTTTGTTCCAAGCGCCATGTCGATAAAGTCATTTTGCATATCGACGACTATCAATGTTTTCTTCATGCTAAAAACCTCCTTATTTCCTGTTTGTCGCAACGACACGCTTGATGCCGATGCCCTGATCTATAAACTTCTGTTCAAATTCAGTTCTTACGTTTTCCTTGTCATACTCGCTACTTTGAAGTTCGCGGGTAAGTTCCGAGAGCTCGAATCCGCAGAACTCGAACTCTTCCAGGGAGAAATCGAAAAGGATGTCATTATCCGTCTTCATCCAGATCTGACCGCCGTTCTTGAGCATCTTCTTATACTGTACGAGAAAATCCCTGTATGTAAGCCTTCTTTTCGGCTTGTTTCTTCTGGACCAGGGGTCGCTGAAGTTAAGGAACATCTTATCGACCTCATCCTCTTCGAAATAGTTTTCGAGAAGGTTGGCATCAACGTTCAGGAAGAAAAGATTTGGGATTTCCTCATTGTGTGCTTTTTCGATGGCTGCAAGGATGACGGATGAATCACGCTCGAGGGCGATATAAAGGACATCCGGGTGTTTTACTGCCATCTCGGTGCAGAACTTGCCCTTGCCGCAGCCTATCTCCAGGAAAAGCTCGCAATCTGACGGAAATCCGCAGACCTCGCGCCATTTTCCTTTATTCTGAAGCGGATTTTCGAACCAGCGCTCCTTACAGCGTTCCATTCTCTCCGGAATATGTCTTTTTGTTCTGGCTCTGGCCATTACTTTGTCACCTCATCATTGATCTGTTCGCAGATGCGGACGGACTCCATCGCATCCTTTGCGTAGTAGGTCGCGCCGATCTGATCGGCAACGTCTTGGGTAAGGACCGCGCCTCCGACAAATGTCGGAACATCAAGTCCCTGCTCCTTAAGAGCTTCGATAGTCTTTCTCATATATACGACCGTCGTCGTCATAAGTGCCGACAAGCCGACTGCGATCGGCTTATGTTCCCTGACCGCATCGCAGATCACGGAAGCCTTGACGTCCTTACCGAGATCGATGACCTCGAAGCCGTAGCTCTGGAGTACGACCTTGACGATATTCTTGCCGATGTCGTGAACGTCAGCCTCGACTGTCGCTATGACGATAGGTCCTTTTGTGGAAGACGAATCAGTCTTAATATTCTTTCTTATCTCATCGAAAACGAGTTTCGCCGTCTCAGCTGATACCATGAGCTGCGGCAGAAATATCTTCCCCTTATCGTAGTCATTTCCGACTTTATCCAAAGCTGGGATAAGAGAATCCGATACGATCTCAAGCGGAGTCTTATCAAGTTTACTTGCTTCTTCAACAGCCTTATGCTTCTGGCCTTTGACGATAGCATCAAACAAAGGATCACCTGAGGATTCTTCTGTCTTTGCACTATCACCTTCCGCAGGAGCCGAAGCCGCAGTTGAAGTAGCCGCAACGGTTACGTCGTTAGCATGTCTTTCAATATAATCAGTTGCATTCTCATCCTTAGCATTAAGAACTTCGAACGCATCGATAGCACTCATGAGTTCCCTGTCGAACGGATTAAGGATAGGAAGCTTCAATCCTGCGAGCATCGCCATAACGATGAACGTTCTGTTGATCAATGGCCTGTTCGGAAGACCGAATGATACGTTACTTAAGCCAAGGCAGGTGGAGCAGCCGAGTCGGTCGGTTACGTACTTAACGCATTTGACCGTCTCCATTACTTCCTTCTGCTGGGCACTTGCCGTAAGAACCAGACTGTCGATAATGAGTCTTTCCTTACGGATTCCGTACTTCGCAGCCTCTTTAACGATATTCTCGGCGATCTTAAATCTCTCTTCAGCCGTCGGCGGGATACCGTCTTCATCGATACAAAGACCGATCAGAACGCCACCGTACTTGGCAGCTATCGGGAAGACATTATCCATGATCTCCTTTTTGCCGTTGACCGAGTTAATGAGCGGGATTCCGTTATAGATCCTGCAGGCATGTTCGAGAGCCTTAGGATCGGTACTGTCTATCTGAAGCGGAACATCGATGACTTCCTGAAGCTGCTTTACAAGGCTTACCATTACGGCTTCCTCATCGATATTAGGGATACCTACGTTAACATCAAGAACATCAGCACCCTTCTCGATCTGCTTAACGCCCTCGTCAACGATATCGTAAAGACGTCCCTCCAGGATCGCTGCCTTCATCTTCGGCTTACCTGTCGGGTTAAGTCTTTCTCCGCATCGAATGACCCTGTTGCCGATCTCGACCATTGTACTCGTACCGGTAACGATGGTTCTGTATGGCTTAGGATCGTATTTGAATTCATGTTTCTTGGATTCTTCTATACTCTTACGGATGTGATCCGGTGTGGTACCGCAGCAACCTCCGAATCCGGAGATACCTGCTTCGATCATCTCACCTATATAAAGAGCATATTCATCTGCATCTATATCATAAAAAGTATTCTCGCCGTCAAATCTCGGAAGTCCGGCATTCGGCTGAACGAGGAGCGGTTTGGCAGCAACCGCCGTTATCCTTTTAACTATCGGCATGAGCTCACGAGGTCCCAGAGAACAGTTGATACCGAGCATATCAACACCGAGAGCCTCAAGCGTGGTTACCATCTGCTCAGGAGAAGCACCAGTAAGTGTCTTACCGTTATCGCTAAAGGATACGGAAGCGATCAAAGGCAGATCCGAATTCTCCCTTACCGCTAGTATCGCAGCCTTAAGTTCGTAAAGATCTGTCATCGTCTCCGCGATAAAACCATCGACCTTACCATCGGCAAGTCTTACCTGCTCTGCAAAGACTTCATATGCATCGTCAAATGAGAGGTCACCCAAAGGTTCAAGAAGTTTTCCGCACGGACCGATATCATAAAAGCAGTACTTATCCTTACGGTCACCGATCGCAACCCTCGCGTTCTTGATGGCGCCTTCTATAAGTTCGGCCATATCAATGCCCTTGTCAGTCGTATGGAATCTGTCACATCCGAAAGTGTTGCAGGTAATGATATTCGCACCTGCCTCAAGATACTCTCTGTGGATCCTTTGAACAGTCTCAGGTTCAATGGTATTCATCTCGATGCTCTGAACACCGGTCTTGATACCGTACTTCTGAAGCATTGTACCGAATCCGCCGTCAAAAAATATAAAGGACTTACCAAACTGGTCTTTTATGCTCATTCTAGAAAACTCCTCATGACTTTTAACCTCATTATCCTATCATATTTATATGTACCGGTATACAAAGTATCATTAGTATTATTGACGTTTTTCCACCAATAATACGGAATTGATAGTTATGCCGTCACTTTTCTTCTATAGAGTGTTTCTTAGTTAAAACTTAAGCTTTGAATCCTATCAGTCCCGTCATTGATTTAAAGGGATGCATCATGTTACAAGGATCAAGTTCTATCCCGATCTTACTGATCTCAGGGATCAGGTCAAAGATCTGGCGCTGCATTGACAAAGGTACGTCACCGTAGCCGGGTGCGTAGCGGAATGTCTCTTCTTTTAAACCGAGTTTTTTCTGATACTCATCAGTCACAACTTCAATGAGACTGTTGGCACACGCATCAAGAAGGACCATCTTTGAAGGCTCGGAATCCTTATACTTGGAGATCCGCTTGTCAACGGCGGCACCAAGAGTCGAAACAAGGATGCAGAGGCAATCGCTCTGTTTTCGAGAAAAAAGACCAAAGGTAGATCTGTAATCCAGATCCAGATCAACGTCCACATAATATTTGGAACCGTCGAAATGAAGCGGATAAAAACGATGGAGGAACTGAGGCCTTGCGACCTTCTTGATCTCCTCCATTGCAGACTCGACCATAAGGAGCTGCTCCTCATCCGGAGCCTCCTTAAGACCGAGATATTTAAGTGCTAATTTGATGTCTTCGCTCAAATCATCTTCTCCGTGAGCTTGAGACCGCCGATCACATGGAAGTGGATATGCTTGACGGTCTGACCGCCGAATTCACGGCAGTTGTTGATGACTCTGAAGCCCTCGCCGAGGTTGTTGATCTCAGCAACCTTGGAAATGGCACGGGATACGTCACCAAGAACCTTGTCTGCATCAGCAGAAGATGCGAGATCGATGATATCCTCGTAGTGCTTCTTCGGAACGACCAAAACGTGTACCGGAGCTACAGGATTGATATCGTTAAAGCAGTATACGTTCTCATCTTCGTAAACTGCTGTTGATGGGATCTTTTTTTCGATAATGTCACAAAAAATGCACATAAGCTTTCTCCTTTGTTTTTTATCTATTCTTAAGATATCACATTTAAATCTTTACAAGCCGTACGAATAGTAAACATCCTCAAAGATTTCGGTATCTGCAATTCCGTCTACCTTGTTCTGGAAACTGTCATCAAGGTCATCATACTTGAGCGAGTAATACTCATCGCCATTTACAAGAATAACTGTCCTTTCTCCGGCAATAACGCCGTATATGTATAGCTCAGTACCTGCAGGAACAGTTACTTTCTCATCAGATTCTAATGTGCGGAAATCAAAGTCTATCGCCGTTACAAGCGGATGACCAAAAAATGTAACTGCTCTGTGTATATCATCCAGATCTTCAGGGATCATCTCTTCATTAAGAAGATAACTGTCAACATAAAAATATGTTCCGAGAAGATCGATCCTCTTAGAAAAATAGATAATGTGTGTCGAGTTGCATTCTGTAATTACAAGACCCGTGTCAGAAGGGTAAAAATCAATGCTGAAATCAGTAGCATAACCCATCAATGAACCTTTGACGGTTACCGGATCAGAGATCTGTTTATTTCCCGTAAAAGGAAGGAAGGTAACTTCTACATCATCATCATATCCGGAAACCTGCAAAGCGAGAGAATAATTGCCTTCTCTGCAGAACAGAAAAGCTTCCGTACTGAATATATTTCCCGCAAATTCTGTTTGAGCGATCTTAACGTGAGTATCCATATCTGTTACGGTCATTTCGATCTTAGCCGGAGCCTGATTATCTATCGGAGAAAATGAGATCTCAACACTAAGGGCCTTACCGGTATAAGGATCTTCGAAATATGTATCAAGTATAGTCTCTTCATTGATGTTAGAGATGAAATCCATATCCCATCCGAGATTTCTTATAACGCAATCCTCGACAGAAAACATATTAGGATCTTTGAAATCTTTCTCTCCACCATAAATACAATAATCCGTGAACGTGAGTGTGGCAACCGGATCATTCGGATCGTATCCGCCTGCTTTCTCGGCTATAACCGTTACTCCGTTATAACCGATCAGATAATCAATGTCTGCGCTTCCCGTTATTCCGGTTCTGCTTTCAACGTATTCTTCTTCCGTCATTTCCATGTTGAAGATATCCTCAAATGTGTACTCGTAACCTGAAGCGACATCATAAGTATATGCCTCTATATAGTCGAAAAGGACACCGTCATTCGGATTTCCCGCATAAGCCAGATAATGAACGGAAAAGCTGAATATATGACTGTCTGCCCTTGCTACAGTGATCTTCTGAAAACAGTTAACTACACCGTCTGCATCCGGAAGAGCATCAAGGATCTCAAAGAGCATATCTTCAGTATTACTCTCATTGAACGAATCAATACAGGCTGCAAGATTAGGATATTCAGCTATAGTCTGATCAGAAAGGTAGATATTGGCTGTTCGAACAGATTGTTCTTTTTCTCCGTCAAAAGTAGTTGAGTTTGCAATAAAATACTCCGGGACAAAACCATAATCCTCCTGAGGAACTTCAGTCGGTGTCAGCGTAGTCTCAGTTGGTTCAGTTTCAGCAGAAGTCTCGGTCGTCTCTGTAACAGTAGTAGATTCTGTTTCCTCCGAAGAAATATCCTTAGATCTGACTTTTATCTCATCAGGAGTCTTGGCATCGCAAGATGTCAGCGATGCCAACATCATTGCAAATACCATAATTCCTGCTATCAAATTCTTAAATGATTTCATATTTTATCCGAGCTGTTCAGTAATAACTTTTGCAGCTACATCCAAAGCATCGTTTATCTTGGATGTATCCTTACCGCCGGCCTGAGCCATATCAGGGCGTCCGCCGCCGCCTCCGCCGCATGCCTTAGCAGCCTCGCGGATGATATTTCCGGAATGAACACCTGCCTTAACGGCATCCTGTGTAGCCATTGCTACGAACAATACCTTGTCGCCGTTAACACTAGCAAGGAATACAACGCCTGAACCGATCTTATCTCTGATCCCGTCAGCGATCTCACGGAGAGCAGATGCATCGTCACACTCAACCTGAGCAACAACAGCCTTGAATCCGTTGATATCCTTAGCTTCGGAAACAGCCTTACCGGCCTGATCTCCGGAAGCCTTCTTGCTGATCTCTTTAAGTTCCTTCTCCAAAGACTTGATATCAGCAACGTTCTGCTCTGCTTTCTTAACTATCTGATCCTTATTTACCTTAAGGACAGAAGCGATCTCGGAAATCGTCTTTCTGTCTTCCTTTGAAGCTTCATAACAGGCAAGACCTGTGATAGCCTCGATCCTTCTTACGCCTGCGGCTACACCGGATTCGGATACGATCCTGAACTGACCGGCCTGACCGCTGGTTCTTAAGTGTGTACCACCGCAGAACTCCATTGAGTAAGGAGCATCGATGTCACCAACTGTTACAACACGGACCTCTTCACCGTACTTCTCACCGAACAAAGCCATAGCTCCGAGCTTCTTAGCCTCATCGAGCTTCATTACTCTGGTGATAACAGGAAGATCCTCGAGGATGATCTCGTTAACCTTCTTCTCAACGATGTCGAGTTCCTCAGCTGTCATAGCCTGAGGATGTGTAAAGTCAAATCTCAATCTGTCGCTTGCAACATAAGAACCGGACTGCTCAACATGATCTCCGAGAACTTCCTGCAAAGCCTTCTGGAGGATATGTGTAGCCGTGTGGTTTCTTGCAATGGACAATCTGTTCTTCTTATCTACTTCGATGCTTACAGTTGAACCGCTGTTCAATGTACCTTTTGTAACCTTGAGAGTATGGAGGTACTTACCTGCGGCATCCTTATCAACTGAGATAACCTCAGCTTCAAAACCGTCTGTTACGATCTTACCTTCATCATGGATCTGACCACCCATCGTAGCGTAAAGAACTGTCTTATCACAAACAGCGATGATGTCATCACCTGCTGAAGCGCTGTCAACTGTGCTGAGCTTGCCGTCGGCATCTGCCTTCAGGATATAGATGACCTTTGCATCACACTTGAGGTTATCGTAACCGTCGTAAATGGTAGCATTGGAATCCTTGGAAACTTCTTCAGGGATCTCGCTTACGCTTAAAGCGAGGTCTTCCTTTGCCTTTGTAGCAGCTCTTGCAGTTTCCTTCTGCTTTTCCATGGCTGCCTTGAAGCCTTCCTCATCTACCTTGAGGCCTTCTTCTGAAGCCATCTCGATAGTAAGTTCTATCGGGAATCCGAATGTATCGTAGAGATAGAAAGCTGAATCGCCGTCGATCTCGGAAGAGCCTGCCTTCTTCTTGTCATCTAAGATCTTCTTGAATTCCTTGATGCCGTTCTCAAGTGTGCTCTCGAATCTTGCGATCTCCTTGTCGAGCTCATTAAGGATGAACTCGCGGTTCTTTGCAAGAAGCGGATAGCTGTCATCGTAAACGCTGTCGATATAGATCTTTGCAAGGCCGAGGATCTGCTCAGTGGACATGCCGAGTGTTCTTGCATGTCTTACGGCACGTCTGATGAGACGTCTTAATACGTAG
>JAILPW010000046.1:0-14502 GCA_024699245.1 Clostridia bacterium
ATCCGCATAACTGCCTTCTTGTATATCTTTGAACACAACTCGCTTCTCATGTTGTGACAACAAACCCGGAATTTGGTCAAAAATAGCCAAAACTTTACTACGATACTGAGCCTTGATCTTCATAATGTCATTACGATACAATTTCAAGATATCTCTCTTTTCAGCATCCACAAGACTAAAGTTTTTCTCATTTTCGATATAAAGAATAACCGGTTTGGGCATCCCCCCAACCAGCATGTACTGTTTAAAAAGCATCATTGCTTTGTTATGCATCCCTCTTTCCAATGGTTCTCTCTTTTCAAAACAGCTCTTTATATAATTTATTAGTTGCTCTTCTCCAAGTGCCCAGGCGAATTCTTCAAAATCAAGCGGATACATCGCAATACTCCTCTCCTCCGAAGGAATTACGATATCCTTTACATTTTCCTTGATTGATATCAACGATCCTGTTTCTATATAATCGTATCTTCCATCTGCAACAAGATACTTTATTGCAGCTCTGGCCTGCGGAAACATCTGTACTTCATCAAAAATCAGCACAGACTTTCTCGGAACAAGATTGACTCCATAATAAGTGCTAAGTAGCATAAATAAGTCATCCAGCTTATTAATGTATTGATTAAAGTATTCTTCTACAACCTTATCCTTTTTTGCAAAATCTATTAGGATATATGATTCATATTCCTGCTTGGCGAACTCCTCCACGATTGTGGATTTACCAATACGTCTTGCACCTTCCACCATTATCGCTTTTGTTCCCTGACATTCATTTTTCCAATTCAGCAATTTACTATAGATTTTTCTTTTTAAAATCATGATAATTCTCCCTGATAGTCATAACTCCGCTTTCATTCATGCCGTTATGACTATGCGCACATTCTAAAACTACGTATTCTTTGATTATGCGCACATTTTATCGCTTGTTTTGATTATACGCAATATAAATCGTCTTCTTTTTTTGATTATGCGCATATATCCATATTTTAAACCGACATTTGCACCGACATTTATACCGACATTCTTGTGCTGTGCTCTTTCTTTTTACTACTATATTTGCTACTAATCCAAAGTTTTTCTCCACCAAACCAAAGAAAAAGCACCCTGCATCACGCAGAGTGCGCTCATCATTCATCGGGTAGTCCACCTTCAAAAGGTGTAAACGGGGTGTAAATCCGTTTGATAAATCTTTAAAACGCCGTATTTTCAAGGTTTACTGCTTTACTGAAATCTCTTGATCCAATAGACAGAGATACTACTGAATACCAGATAACTATATTGGAAGGGAATAAGACATCTGTAGAGATTATTAAAGCAGTAAATCAAGTTGCACACCTGAATCTTCTTAAGTCGAAAGGTGTTATAGAGGAGGCACCCAGAGTTATATACAAGGGGCGTGCTAGTGATATATATGATATGAAAGAAATACTGGACTCCGCGTCTGTAAAATACAAGATAGAGCCTGACTTTTTGTACGAGTGATTTCTGACCAACATTTTGACCACAATTTGACCAACTTTAAGAAATGATATAAACAGAATTAGTGGGATGACCGATAGATAATTGCTGTTTTTATATACCAAAAGTGGCTATTTTGTTTTATTTGGCGGAAGTTCGTGTGGAGATTGTAGTTCGAATCCCACCGGCTCCGCCAAAATTGAAATATCGAAACCCTTGAAACTAATATGTTTCAGGGGTTTTAGTTGGTCCTAATATGGTGTTTGTCCTCTGTTTTGATCTCGTATGTCATGCTACAATGAAATAATCAGAGAAGGATCCTGGTAGGTTTTTAGTTTGACTGGGCGTACTGATATATTTGAGGGAGTAAGGGGAAAAGTTAAGTATGGAAGAAGTAAAAAAGCATATCTGTCCGACTTGCGGCGGAAATCTCATTGTCAATATTGAACGTCAGATGTATGAATGCCCGTTCTGCGGTGTAACATTCGACTATGATTATTTTCGAGAGGAAAGCGTATTGGACATAGCTACCAAAGCGCTTGATGATAAAGAGTTAGCTTCGGCAGACAGAGCTTACGATTTTATGCTGGAGAAAGAGCCGGATAACTTTGAAGCTCTTCGCGGCAAGGCTCTCATAGCAATGAACATAACAAAGATCAAGGAGATCCGCTCACTTAGTCTATATTCAAAGATCGACTATGAGTCGGTCTGTAAAGAGATCGACAGAGGGATCAGATCGTCCAAGCCTCAGGATCGAGAGTATTTTACTATCATGAAGGATATTGTTGACGCGGGTCATGAATATGTCGATAAGAATGCTCAACTCGAGATCCAAATTGACGAGAGAAGAGAATCACAAGACGACCTTGACGATTTTGTCGAGGAAAGAGACACAGTAGGTATTTATTCTCCTTCCGGGGGCCGTCAGAAGAAGGCAGTTATCATAACGATCATTTGCTATATAATCTGTTGCCTGGTGATCTTCCTGGGTTTTAAGTTTGTCATGATAAAACCTTATTCTAAAACTGAGGAGCTCAGCCAATATGAGACAACACAGACTGAAGAATTGGAGAAAAACAATAAAGAGAAAAACATCGGTCTTATAGTAGCCCTAAGTGCCGCTACTGTCATTTTTGTTTTTGTCGTAATCCTCCTTATCAAGTGGGGAAAATCTCTTGATACCGAGATCTCCAAGATACAAGCCAAAGCGGATGAACAGTCAGAAAAGATCAAGAACAACGAAGAAAGGATAGCTGAACTCAAAGACAGGGTCGCTCAGGGTTATAAGCGTCTTTGTGAACTTCATCCCGTTGATGAACAAGAATGATAAAAAGCAGTCTTATTAATTGTTGATCAAAACTAAGTTCAGCAAGTGTGTGTTCTACGTAATCTACACTGTCCATTTATGGATACTAATGACCGTTCGCTTTTCGTTCTGTTCTTGAATGATATAATCATCTCATCCGAACCACAAAGGAGAAAACTTGTATGGTCGACTATGAGATAACAAACACCATGACGCCTGAGGAATACATGGACATGATCAGTCTTTCTTCTGCAAAAGGAAAAGAAAGTTTTTACAACAAATTCGGATTCCAAAACACGCCTAACGATGCCGTCGGCTGCGGCATGTATCAATGGATCGAGAAGGCATGAATTACAGGGAGGATGTATTTATGAAGAGGGCGTTTTCGATAATGATCATTGTTGTGATGATGCTGGGAATCCTGGCAGGCTGCAATGACGATTTTACACTTAAGGATTTCGATCTCGATATCGGTGATGATGTAGTCCTTGGAAAGTATCAGGATGAGGAAATCGAGTGGGAAGTAATGTCCAGGAATTTTCTCATTGATGAAGGAAAGGTTCGAGTTGAACTTCTGAGTAAATATGCACTGGATTGTGTGCCGTTCAATGAGGACGGTGAAAGCACGTGGGAAGACTGTTCGCTTCGTGAATGGCTGAACACGGATTTTTACGAAGAGGCTTTCTCAAACACGGAGAAGAAACACATCGTGGACTCGACATATTATTGTTACACGGATGAAGCGAGATTTTTGACGGACAAGGTTTATCTTATCGGTATGCTCAAATATAGGATGCATCCGGAAGATGCATTATGTAAGCCGACAAAGTATGCAAAAAAGCAAGGTATCACTGTAAAAGATAAATACTGCAATTATTGGACGCGCGACATCATACAATCTCTCGGTTCCGTTGCAGGCGGTGGGACAGCCGGAGTAAGGACGTCACCTGCCATTTATAGCAATACCGGTGGTTTTGCTTCAATTCCTGACGATCCTTATAAGGCTGAAGATGTCGGTGTAAGACCGGTTATCTGTGTCGAATACAAGATAAAGATCGACAAAAAGTGCATTGAAGACGGAGATACGATCACGATGGGAACATATGACGAAGAACCGATCGAGTGGTTCGTGATCGACAATAACAAGGGTGAGTTTACGTTGTTCAGCAAGTATGGACTTTGTGATAAACGCATGGACAAAAATGAAGCAGATTCGTTTGAAGAAACCGAACTTTACGAATGGCTGAATGACGATTTCTATAACGAAGCTTTCAATAAGAAAGAAAAGAAAAGGATCGTGAAAAATGATCTGGACGGATTTGTAACTCTGGCTGATATGGATCAACTGGTATATGCAATGCATTGTACTGGAAATGATTTTCTCACAGGGTACTCCAAAGCATGCTATGAGAATGATGATGATCTGTTGGAGATCGATACTTTTTGGACCTGTGAAGATGACTATAAGGACAAAAAGGGATTTTATGTATTCAATATCTCAAGGATGATGGTGAAAACCGATCCTGATATGAAATGCTCTATAAGACCGGTTATAACGATAAAGATCTGACACTTGATATAGACTAAGGATTTTGCAAGGCCGTCTCGCTTTTGCGGGGCGGTCTTTTACTATGCGCTTTACGGAGTGTTTTTCCAACCTTAGGATTAGGTCTTTATTTCAGAAAAATAAAAATCCAACCTTAAGTATCAGTTTCAAAATCGCAAAAAAATAAATCCAACCTAAGGTTGAAAAAAATGAAGTCAGATGAAAAGGGAAGATGAGATCATGTCACCTAAGGTTGGATTTTTAAAAGACCTCCTGTGATTCGGCATACCTAGGGTTGGATTTTTAAAAATCGGCAAAAAAGAAATCCAACCTAAGGTTGGAAAAAAGAAAAACGGATTTTGCAAAAGAAACTTAAGGTTGGATTTATAGCGAAAGGCCCTTTTAAACACTAAGGTAAGAAAGAGTTTTGCAGAAAAAGATCAGGAACTTTTTTGGGGGAGAAAAAATTCATTCTAATTCGGTTCGTTCCTTACTGTTTTCTTTTGGGAGAAAAGGTACTATAGAATTGAGGATTTGCTTTTGAAGGAGGTATAGTTATGAACGGCGTTAAGAGAATTGCGGCTGGCGTTTTGGTCGTGGCGATCGGAATCGCGGCCGTCGGATGTGCCAAGGCAAAGACCAGAGATGATCTTATTGATGCGTACACGGATCTTGGTGCGCAGCGTTGGGGAAACACGACGGATCCGTACGAGAACGGACGAAATTTCCTGGCTGAAAAAGGCGAGTTCACGGCGGCTGACGATGAGAAAGCGCAGGGGATCTACGATGATCTTTTGAAGGGTTATAACGGCCTTCGTGACTGCAAAGTCGAGGAAGCCTCTTACTATGTTAAGACGTCTACTTATGATGACCTGAAGCTGAATACCTATGTGATAACGGTTACTTTCGAGAACAAGGAAGATGCAGAACTCATGTTTGAAGATAACTGCAGGGAATTCGAGCAGTTCAACAGCAAGGAGAGCAAGCTGCTTGGCAAATATATGCTCGTTTATCAGGATGGTTTCAATGTCATTTCAGGTTACGATCTGACACGCGAGTCCGCGGTCTATCAGTTCGGGAATCAGGTCGTTTATATCTACAGCCTCCACCCGTCCGACAGGGAGGACAAGGCGGTCGGCAAGATCTGCAAGGCGCTGGACCTGGCTGATCCGGCCAAAGCAAAGGATTAAAAGATTAAGGGGTGACTCAAGCGAGCCGCCCCTTTTAAGTTAGTCTTTTCTGATGAATACCGGCATCGACATGTAGTCGCGTTTCTCCCTGAAGAACCGGCCGCAGGTAATGACGCGTTGGTCCTTGCCGTCCGGCGACTCCCAGGTGCCTTCCGGAAGATAGAATTCAGCCCACCCGTCCTTATCGAAAACAGGCGCCACCAATATTTTACTTCCCAGCATATACTGCTTGTCCAGGAACGCGCAGACCGGGTCATCCTGGAATTCCAAAACCATCGGACGCATGACAGGTAAGCCGAGATCACGCGCTTCCTTACGGGCCTCATCGATGTACGGCATGAGCTTTTTCTTAAGGTTCGTGTAGAACCTCAGAACGTCCACCGACTCTTCGTCATAGTTCCACGGTACGCGGTATGATGAGCTGCCGTGGAGCCTGCTGTGCGAGCTCAAAAGTCCGAAGGCCGCCCAGCGCTTGTAGACGTCCGGCGTCGACTTGTCCTCAAAGCCGCCGATGTCGTGGCTCCAGTACGCAAATCCCGACAGCATGAGCGACAGGCCGCCCCTTATGGTCTGTTCCATGGACGGGTAGTCCGAGTGGCAGTCGCCGCCCCAGTGGACCGGGAACTTCTGGCATCCTGCCGTGGCGCTTCGTGCGAACAGCACGGCTTCGCCCTTTCCTTTTTCTCTTTCCAAAAGCTCGAAAACAGTCCCGTTATAAAGATACGTGTAGAAATTGTGCATGCGGAGCGGGTCGGATCCGTCAGCGTAAACGACGCCCTCAGTCGGGATCCTCTCGCCGAAGTCTGTCTTAAAACAGTCGACGCCCATATCAAGGAGCGCTTTGAGCTTATCCTGATACCACCTGGCCGCGTCTTTGCTGGTGAAATCGACGATGCCCATTCCGGCCTGCCACAGGTCGTTTTGCCAGACCCCGCCGTCGGTCTTTCTGATGAGGTAGCCGTTCTCGGCTGCTTCGTCGAAGAGCTCGGATTCCTGAGCGATATACGGGTTGATCCACACGCAGACGCGGATGCCGCGGTCGTGAAGTTTGCGGATGAGACCTTCAGGGTCAGGGAACTGGTCGCTGTCCCACATGAAGTTGCACCAGTGGCTGTCCTTCATCCAGAAGCAGTCGAAGTGGAACACGGAAAGATCGATGTCGCGGTCTTTCATGCCGTCAACGAATGACAGCACGGTCTTCTCGTCATAGTCCGTCAAAAAAGACGTGGACAGCCAAAGTCCGAACGACCAGTCCGGAAGATCAGGCGCGCGGCCTGTAAGACCCGTGTAAAGCGATATCACGTCCTTCATGTCTTTTCCCGCGAAAAGGAAATAGTCCAGGCACTGGCCCTTTACGGAGAACTGGACCTTGGACACGTTCTCGGAGGCAACTTCGAAGTTGATCTCTTCGGTGTGATTTACGAAAACGCCCAGGTCGTTATCTGTGATGTAGAACGGGATATTCTTGTAGGACTGCTCGGTGAACGTACCTCCGTCCTTGTTGATGATGTCGACGCTCTGGCCGTTTCTTATGAAGTTGCCGAAGCGCTCGCCGAGGCCGTAGACGTGCTCGCCGACTCTAAGGCTCAGCTGCTCTCTCATGAACGTGCCGTTGTCGCCGTCGATATATGCCAGCGCGCCTTCATTGGATCGGGTGATCGGGTGATCGCCGCGCTTAAGTTCGTAGCCGTAGTTTTCCTTGCTTACGGTAAGGCTGCTGTCGCCGCTTTTGATGATGAGGGTCTGATCGTCCTCAGTGACTTTAAGCGGGCGGGTGTTTTCGAGGAGCCTGAAAAAAGAAGGGGAGAGGGACTTGTCGCCCTTGTAGTGATAGGTCCTGATGCGGAACACGTTCTCGGCAGGGGAGGAGATCTCGGCGGTGATGTACGGGCCGCTCAGGGTGGCGCCGCGGTTGCCGATGTGGAACGTGGGGATGGTCAGCGTGACCAGAGTTTCTGTGGAACGGACGAACCTGACTTCGCGTCCGGAGTGGATACTGAAGCCCGGAGCCGTCATCCAGGCGCCGTCTGTAAATCTCATAGAACTTCCTCCAGATACTTTTCTACCGTTTCAAGATCAAAGGATGAGATGAGCTTGAAGTTCTTGCTGTCCAGGAGGCGGTAGTGATTGGAGATCACGTTCTGCTGGATCCTGTAGTCGCCTTCCTTCCTGATCTCGCGCCACCAGATCTTGCCGCCCATGGTGGACGGGAACTTGACCTCGACCTTGTCGAGCGCGAGGGAGGTCACGATGTCCGGCAGGTCCTCTCCGAAAGCATCCTGAAGTATGGTGCTGTTCGAAAATATCGCTGTCAGCGCCACTGCCTCGGTCCAGCCGATGGAGCGGCGGCCTTTCTCGCTTTCCACTAAGGTCTTCTTGGATATTCCGAGGACCACGGCCATCTTGTCCTGCGTAAGGCCGTACTCGGTCCTGACGAGCTTGAGCTTGCTGTTGACGATGCTGACGAATTCTTCCTTGGTCATCTTGATCTTTCTCCCTTTTGAACACGGTTTCTTTTGTTGTAATTTTACACTTTTTAAGCATTTTTTCAAACAAGAAAGAGGCCTTTTCCATGCAATTTTGCCATTGTCCGAAGATCTGCCTGTGCTATACTTTGTGTATTCTTGAAAAGGAGAATAGATATGAAAAGATATAAACTTCTTCCGCTATTGCTGGCGCTCGCCATCGCGTTCGGCGGATGTAACACCAAAAATACTACAGAGTCCACCGAGGGAACGACTGAGGTGACGACTGAGACTTCCGAGACGACGACAGAAGCAACTTCCGAAGCTACCACAACGACTGCCGCTGAGACGACAGAGACTACTGCGGCTGACGGCGAATTCGCAGGCGAGCAGGTAATGGAATTTGACGATCTTAAGATCAACGAATACTTAAGCGTTTCACGTAAAGGCAGCTATTTTATCCCGCACATTCTCGTTGAAGGCGCCGATTTTGATGCTGCCAACAAAGAGATCGACGAACTGGCCGAGAAATTCATGAACGAAAGTCCCGAGCATAATTTCCGTTATGCTTTCGTTCAGGCGGACAGCAGACGTTATTCGCTGTTGATCTATGTTGAATATGCAGAGTATGAGGGCCTCGCATATAAGGCATACACCTTTGACGTTCAGACCAAGGAGATTCTGGATAACGAGATGATCCTGGGTCTTGCCGGAGAGCCTTTGAGCGAGTTCTACGATGATGCTCATGATGCCGTTAAGAGTATTCTCGATGAAAGAGGAGCAACTCCTGATAATACTTTCGAAGACGAGTATGAGACTTCTTTGTCCAGCGAGAGGCTCAACAAGGACATGTTCATGTTCCTCGGCAAGAACGATCAGCTGATCTTAGGATCGGATGTTGCTTCAATGGGCGGCGCCAGCAGATATCCGGAGCTCTGGGATCTTGACGGCAACAGATATTCCTTCGGCTGCAAAGCAGACTGCATCAATTTCGCTGATGATTTCGTTACGAGCTTCTACACCGGTAAGTCCAAAGAAACCAGCTTCTCTCTTTATGCGCATCGTAACGAAGCAGACAAGGTGGTGGAGTTATACAATTACGTTGATGGTGAACTCGTGCTTCTTGATTCGCTCCCGCTTGACGGAACCGTCTATAACTCGTACGGTCCTGCGACATACATCATCGGCGAAGACGGTTCTTACATCGATCTTATGCTCGATCAGGACGGCAAGGTCAAAACCGAGTAAAAGCCGAACAGCAGGATCAATATAACAATGTTAATTATCGAAAAAGCGAGCAGGTAACTGCCGCTTTTTTGTTCTCCGGAATAAGGTTTTTTCTTATGCTCGCCGTAGAACCTGTAAGTGATGAGACTTGCCATGCTGGCGATGATGGTACCAAGTCCGCCGAGGTTCGTTCCTATCACTAAGGCGCGGCCGTTTTCGGTAAAAGCGGAAAGGAGCATTGCGGCCGGAACGTTACTGATGATCTGTGACGACAGGACTGCCGCCGGCACCGGGTACTTTGTGACGAGGCCTGCGAGCGCGTCGGTGATGGCGCTGATGCGGCCGATGTTTCCGATGAGCACGAAGAAGAATACGAACGTCAGAAGCAGCTTGTAGTCGACTTTGGCGAATGACCCGCGGTCGATGATCAAAAGCGCGACTGACGTTACGATGAGCGAGATAAGAAAGTGCACGAATCCCGCGACGGTCAGAACGTTCAGGATGAAAAGCGCGATGTAGATTATAAGCTTGACCTTGTTAAGTTCCTTGGATTCGCTCTTAAATGAGCTCTGAGCGTCTTTTCGAGCACGGATAAGGACGAATATCAGGACTATCACCAGAAGTAGCGACACGGCCGAATACGGAAGCATCAGGAGGATGAATTCCGGCAGCGCGATGTGGTACTTCTCGTAAAGGTACAGATTCTGCGGGTTGCCGATCGGCGTCATCATACTGCCGAGGTTCGCGGCGACGGTCATGATGATGAGCGTATACATCAGGTCGCGGCGCCTGCCGAACGGCTCCAGCACCATGATCGCGAACGGCACGAGCGTTACGAGCGTAACGTCGTTGGTAAGAAGCATGCTCAGAAAGAACGACAGTATCGTCAGAAGGAGCGCGATGCCCCGAACGGACCTGATCCTCTTCAGGAGCTTACCCGTAAGGATGTCGAACGTCCCGATCCTGACGAGCGCGGCGACGATCAGCATCAGCGCGAACAGGATCGCCAGGACCTTAAAGTTGATGTATCCGACGTACTCCTTGTCAGGCGTGACAAAGAAACAGGAGATCACCGCCAGGATCCCTGAGATGCACAGTATCGCGTTGTTCTTGATGAAATCGAATAACTTACTCATAACGGCCTCACTTTTTCAAAGCAGATTATAGCAAGTCGGCCCGCCAAAATACAGATGTTATAATAACTTCGGAGGTATTATTATGCGTGGAACAAAGATCAAAGCAACCGTCGTCCTCGTGGCGATGCTCTTAAGCCTTCTGATGCCCGTAAGCGTCAGTGCAGCAGACCGGCGAACCGAAGTCGAGAACTTCGTCAAACGCCTTTACACCCTGGTCCTGGGCCGCGAATGCGACTCCGATGGCCTTAAGTTCTGGACCGACGACCTCCTGGAAGGCCGTAACACCGGCATCTGTGTCGCAGGCCAGTTTTTCGAGAGTCCTGAGTATACTTCTCGAAAAAGATCCGACGACGAATACATCGAAGATCTCTATACCGCCGTCCTCGGCAGGAACAGCGAAAAAGAAGGCCGCGCCTACTGGGTGAACGTGCTTTCCGAAGACACCAAAAACGAAGGCGCCGAAAAAGCCCGCCTCAACATCTTCGGCGGCTTTGCCAACTCCGCGGAATTTACCTCGATCTGCGAATCCTACGGCATCGTCCGCGGCAACTTCATAAACGGCGTGGACATCACGACCACCGCCCGCGTTGACCTGTTCGTGCAGCGCCTCTACACCATCGTCCTCGGCCGCACCTGCGACACCGAAGGCATGACATTCTGGACCACCGCCCTCATCAACAAAGAGATGACCGGCAAGCAGGTCGCAGGCGAATTTTTCCTAAGCAAAGAATACGGCGACAAAAACGTCACCGACGAGAAATACATCGACGATCTTTACCGCACCCTGATGGACCGCCCGGGCGACAGCTCCGGCATCTCATTCTGGAAGACCGAACTTGATAACGGCCAGACCAGACAGTCCATCTTCTACGGCTTTTCCGACTCCCCCGAGTTCCTCGGCATCTGCGAGTCCTTCGGCATCGAGCGTGGCGAAGTCGAGAAAAAGTCCAAGAACAAAGTCGTCTGCATCGACCCGGGTCACTCCTCTGTAGTTGCACCGGGCGTAGTCCCTCTCGGCCCGGGCTCCTCCTCCATGAAAGCCGCCGACGCCTCAGGCACCTACGGCAGGTGGAGCGGCCTTAAGGAATACGAGCTCACCATGACCATCTCCAACCAGCTCAAGGAAGAACTCGAAGCCCGCGGCTACGAAGTCATCATGACCCGCTACGACAACACGACTCCCGTCGACTGTGTCACCCGCGCCCAGATCGCCAACGACGGCGCCGACATCAACATCAGGATCCACGCCGACGCACTCTCATCCTCATCCGCCAACGGCGCAGTCGCCATCTGCATCACGCCGAACAACCCGTGGAACCCTCAGACCTACCAGGGATCCCGCGCCCTCGCCGACGCCCTCATCTCCAACTACTGCAGCGCGACCGGCATCAAGAACCGCGGCGTCTCCGAGCAGGATGACATGACCGGCAACAACTGGAGCACCGTCCCTTGCGTCCTTTTCGAGATGGGCTTCATGACCAATGAGTCCGACGACCTCAAGATGGCCGACGCCGACTTCCAGAAGACCATGGTCAAAGGCCTGGCCGACGGAATCGACGAGTATTTTTCATAACTACTATCATTTTCTGAACAACCTTAAACCCCGAAAGCCGCCTAACCAGCGGCTTTTTCGACCCTTCCCCAAAAACATCTTTTATCTTTCCGAAAATGTGTTATAATAAACTCTCGACAGCGAAGAATACATAGCTGTTTCGGCACGGAGAAGTACCCAAGAGGCCGAAGGGGAGGCTTTGCTAAAGCTTTAGGCGGGGCAACTCGCGCGAGGGTTCGACTCCCTCCTTCTCCGCCAAAACCCGTAGACTTAGTGTTTACGGGTTTTTTGTTGCCTGTTTTTGCGGTGGAGTCCCATTAATGGAATGGAGCATACGATATAATAAACATACATTCTGGTAACAGCAATATTTTGGGGGAGGATACGCAGATGACAGAAGAAAATAGAATTGTTAGTTCGCATGATGTGTCAATAGATAATGAGTATGTTCAGTGGATGCAGGAGATAAAGCAGCGATTTCGCAACGCGCAGATTAAAGCAGCCGTCAAAGTTAATTCTGAGCAATTACTGTTTAACTGGCAGTTAGGACGTGACCTTGTCGTGCTTAAAGCAGAGGAAAAATGGGGCAGTGGAATTGTTGAGCAGGTCAGTCTCGACTTGCAGGCTGCATTTCCCGGTGTAAAAGGTTTTTCAACTCGTAATCTGTGGAATATGAAGAAATGGTATTCTTTTTATACTTCTTTTGATGGATTAAGTGATATTATGACTGCCTTGGAATCTCAACTGGATATAAATCGAATAAAACTGAATCAAGTTGCTTCAGAAATCAAAGAACAAAAACTGAACCAGGTTGGTTCAGAAATGATGTTTCCAGCGATTTTTGCATATGTACCATGGAGGCATCATGTTTTAATCACTCAGAAATGCAAAACTATAGAAGAGGCGCTTTTCTATATTAAGAAGACAGTGGAAAATGGCTTGAGTCGAAGCGCTCTTGAAAATAGCATCCGTGCAAATATGTATCAGGTATCGGGAACGGCCCAAACTAATTTTGTGAACAACCTTCCGACTCCGAATGCTAAGTTAGCTCAAGAACTAATAAAAGAAAACTATGATCTGAGTTTTATCAGTTTGCCTGAGGAATATGATGAAAACGCTTTGGAAGATGCAATCGAACGACGCATGACGAGATTCCTGTTGGAATTGGGAAATGGTTGGGCATTTGTTGGGAGGCAAAAAGAGATGATAATTTCGGGGAAGACCAGAAAGATAGATCTATTGTTTTATCACATATACTTACGATGCTATGTTGTTCTGGAATTAAAAGTAAAACCCTTTGATCCGGAATTTACAGGAAAACTCAACTTCTATGTGAATGCCGTAAATGAATTTGTAAAGAGAGAAAGCGATAATCCGACGATTGGTTTGCTGATATGTAAAGGTATGGATTCTACTGAGGTGCAGTTGGCTATTCAGGGTATAACAACTCCGATGGGTGTCGCAACGTACGATAACATAAAGATAAAGGAGATTCAGGATCATTTGCCTACAGCAGAACAGATTCAGCAACAAGTTGTAATTGCCGAAGAGGAATATAAGATGCTTCAACAGAAAAAGGTGGAAAAGTCTCAAGAGTAGGTTGACCAAGTTTTCATTTAGAATGTATAGTGTGGTTAGAATTCAGTTAAGATAAGGATCAGGAGAGATATGCCACAAGAATGGCAGAAGTATACGATGATTACAGTATAAAGCAGGTAATTGACAGTGGCAGTGCATTCGTGACAGAAGCACCCGTTCCAACAGTTAGTGATATTAATACAGATTCGGATTATTTTGCAGAACTTATCTCCAGAGAAGAGTTTGATGCTGTATACAACTCGAGCAGATATGATGGGAGTATATTATTCCCTCGTTGATTTGTTTCTCGTTATCAGGTTATTTCATTAATTCAATATGTTTTGAAATGCCACTTTGGAATCTCAAAACAGTTATTTCTTGCTTTGAACTTCCAAAATGGAATATCAAAAGAGCATTACTAACATCGATAAGGGGATGTCTCAAAAGTGATTGAAATCACTTGGGGGGGCATCCCTTTAAAATGTGTAAAACTCTCTCATTTTTCGTTAGAAAAGCTCTCAAAAACAGTCTCCAACCCTCGAAAATGTGGAAAACTCTATTTCAAAGCATGCTAACGCCTGCCCAGGATCGAATCTGATGAGTTTTTTGTGTTTATGCTGACTCAGGTTTGGGAAATAAGGCTTGTCCTAATCGGTGTCCTTGGATCCTGTAATGCAGTTTGTTGAGATTGAACGCGATTGCAAGCAGGAGGTATTCTGTTCTGACATTCTCTTTGCCTCTTGTCAGGAATCTTCTGAAAGAATAATCCTGCTTGGTAATTCCAAATACTCCTTCTGCCTGTATGGATCTGTTTATTCTGAGTTGTATCCCTTTCTCAGAGATTATGTTCTGTCTGCTTGCTTCTCTGTAGTTGTCGAATTTCTCGCAGACCTGAATACTCCTGGAATGGATTCCTTTATAGCACTTTCCGTAATACGGGCATCCTTCACAGGACTCACAACGATAGATCTTTACGTGACTTATATACCCGGTAGAACCTTTCTTGGTTTTGGTAGTCTCATAAGATAATGTCCTTCCGCCTTTACA
>JAILPW010000031.1:0-95686 GCA_024699245.1 Clostridia bacterium
TTATTATCAATGTCACAGTACCGACACTTAAGGCCGGAACAAACACAACAACTGCAGTAATCGGAGCTGGAGGAGATTTCTCGTTTACAGCAAATGCAATAAGCAGTAATGACAGCCCGTTGACATATGCTTGGAAGAACGGAAATTCTTTAGTTGGAACTGCAAAGACATTTAGTTCAACAGCAGAACAGAGTACAACTTACACATGTGAAGTAGCAGACGAGTACAACAATAAGATAACTATCACATACACTGTTACAGTTCATACACTGACAGCAAGTCAGTCAGCAGCATCACTTTCGATCTTCAAGGGTGATGCGGCTAACATGTCTGTAACAGCATCTTCGACAGCAGGTACAGTAAATTGTAAGTGGTATGTAAGTGGCAATCAGACGGAAGTTGCAACAGGAACATCCTATTCTCCTAATCCGACAGCAACCACAACATACACATGTGTTGTAACAGACGGATATAACACAAAGACATTCAATTTCACAGTAACAGTAAAGACAGCAGGTTTGATCAACAACACAGATAATTCAGATAAGGTCTTAAAGAAGGGTGGAAGTGTAACTCTTACTACTGATATTAAGTCTGACTCAGAATTACCGATCTCATATCAATGGCAGGAATATAAGAATGGTGGATTTGTTGATATTAAAGGTGCAACACTATCTTCATACAATGTTAAAGGTATAACTTCAGACAAGAAGTACAGATGTGTTGCAAAAGACAGCCGTCAGAATACGGAAGAAGTTACTTTTAATGTAATTGTTCCGAATATTATCGTCGATAACAGCAGCTATACCATCAAGATCGGTTACGGCCAGGAAATCAACCTTTCCGCTTCAGCTGAATGTACTAACTCCGGCGTTGATCTGAATTACAAGTGGATGAAAGGAAACACGAATCTTGATATTACGGGATCAACATATTCCAGCACAGAGACTGCTGATTCAATATATTATTGTGTTGTTTCTAATGAGTATGGATATGAGGCTAAGATCACATATTCAATAATCGTCTACACATTATCTGCACAGCAAAACAGCACTGCTCTTCAGATCTATTCCGGTGGAGAAGCATTGTTGAGTGTTGTTCAGGCAACTACAAACTCTGGAAACGGCATCACTTATAAGTGGTATGAATTCGGTAATGAAGGTACTTCTATTCCTAACAACGGTTCTTCTTGCACTGTAAGACCAACTGCTTCCAAGAGATACTGTTGTAAAGTTTCCGATGGTTATTCCACTTTGATTCTGGAGTTTAATGTAAATGTTATTTCTTCAGTTCTTAAGGACAATACAGAACAAAAGAATATTATCCAGGGTTATGGAAAGAGTGTTACTTTGCAAACAGATGTAACTTGCAACTCAGGATCCGTTAAATACCAGTGGCAGAGACTGAATGATAACGGAACATATGAGAATATTGCTAATGCTACATCTTCCTCCTACACAACCAAGGTATATAGTTCTTGTTCATTCAGATGCATGGCATCAGATAATTACAACAACTCATTGAATATTGATTTCAAGGTCACTGTTCCTACCCTTAAGAAGGGAACTAACAATACTACTATTACTATCAATCAGGGTGGAAGCTTCACTTTGAAAGCTAATGTTAATAGCAGTATTGATAGTCAGTTGCATTATGTTTGGACGGAAGGCTCCAGTTCAGTAAATCTTGGAAACGGTTCAAGCTACACTTCAAAGGGCGAAAAGGATACAACATACAAGTGCGTAGTTACTGATGATTATGAAAACTCAGTAACAATAGAGTACAAGATAACAGTTGTAACTTTGACAGTAAGCGGTAACGGATCTACTTTCAATATCAAGAGCGGAGAATCCACAACACTGAAAGTAACCGCAAACACCACATCAAGCAATGCGATAACTTACAAGTGGTATTCAACGGTTAACGGCAAAGAGTCCTTGATCTCAGGAGCTGCTTCTTCGAGCTATGTTGCTAAGCCAAGCAGCAGCACGAAGTATCGTTGTGAAGTAAGTGATACGCTTAACACTAAGAGCGTAAGCTTTAATGTAAATGTTTCGACACCTGCACCTACAGCTAAGCCAACGGCTGCACCAACGGCAAAGCCGACAAACAAGCCTACGGCTGCACCTACAGCTAAACCAACAGCGATGCCGACTGCAGCTCCGACTGTTGATCCTAAGGCGGACATCAGAGGATTCGTTGAGCGTCTTTACAACAATGTTCTTAACAGAGCATCTGAGCCGGGCGGAATCGATTTCTGGACTAACGAGCTTTATACATATAAGGAGACGGGTGCGCAGGTAGCTGTCGGATTTATAGGAAGTAAGGAGTTTAAGGACAGACATACAAGTGATTCTGACTTTATAGATATTCTTTACAGGACATTCTTTGATCGTGAACCGGAATCATCAGGTAAGGCATTCTGGATGAATCAGCTTAAGACCGGAGCAATGACAAGAGATCAAGTTGCAATGGGATTCATTGATTCTCAGGAGTGGGCTGACACCTGTGCAAGATACGGAATCCGTTCAGGCGGCTCATTTAAGTCTAAGGTTACGATCAAGCCATCTTCTCTTACACTGGCATTTGTAGAGAGAATGTATACAACTGCTCTCGGAAGAGATTACGATACAGCAGGAAGAGATTTCTGGGCAAAGCCTCTTGCTAATTTCGAGTTGACCGGTGAGCAGGTTGGAATCAATTTCTTCAACAGTGCTGAGATGAAGGGTTATAACCTGAGTGATTCTGAGTATATCGAGAGATTGTATCTGACATTTATGGACAGACCTTCTGATTCAGGAGGAAAGACATTCTGGCTTAACTTCCTTAAGGAAGGACATTCCAGAGAAGAACTCGTTCTTGGATTTACAAGAAGTGAGGAGTTCGTAAATAAGTGTATCGAGGCTAGAATATTGCCTTACTAATAATACCTATATCGGGAGGATAGTTTTTTGGAACACAGTATTCAGAGAAAGACAAGATTTATATCACTTGTCTTAACGGTCTTTATGGTCTTGGGCATTATAGCAGTGCCTGTAATGGCCGGAACAAAACTTACTATATCGGTCAATATTACCTATGATCAGAAATCAGCACGTACTATGCTGAGTAAGATCAATAATATGCGTAAGAATGATGCATGGCTTTGGAAATCCAATACGGGAGATGAGAAGGTAAGTATCAGCGGTCTGAATCAGTTTACTTATGACTATTCTCTTGAAAAGATAGCCATACAAAGAGCGGAAGAATTGGCTCAGAGATTTGAAACCGGAGTAAGACCAAATGGTTCGGCCTTTAACACTTTGAAGATCGATAATATTGTGTCTGAAGGTGAGTGTATCAGTGAAGGCTGTGCTGATGTTAATTCAGCATTCTATTACTGGGAAGAAAGTAATGAGATAAACCACTATCAGCAAAACCGTGAAATGCTTCTTGATTCGGATTTTAATGCAGTGGGAATCGCTCACGTTAAGTATGGGGACACTGATTTTTGGACTATTGAATTCGGAAGTGTGAACAGCGGTACAGCACAAACCACGGCCAAGACAGGAACAGTTACTAAAACCATTACTTTGGACAGCGACAAGGATGAGTACAGACTGTCTGTTAAGGTTGGAGAAGACAACAAGATCACAATGAGAGTCGGCGATGAGATAGATATTCCTAATATCTATGTCAAAGTCGTATATGGTGATGAAGGTGAGATACCTATCCCTGCTTCGGAGTGCAGCTTCAGTTGGGATTACAGTTCGAACTATCTTGAAGTTTCAAACGGAAAGATAAAGGCTCTGGGAAAAACTCCGACAACATTTTTGACGATCAACGGCACATATAAGGGAATCAGTTTTTCTAATGCTGCCATCGTTGTAATAATGGGAGCATCGAGTTCCTCAGGATCTTCCGGTTCGTCCGGCTCAGGTTCCTCGGGTTCTTCCGGTTCTTCAGGTTCCGGTTCAACCACTCCTTCAGGCGGATCATCATCAGGCTCGGGCTCTTCTTCCGGCGGTTCTTCTTCAGGAGGATCTTCTTCGGGATCGGGTTCCTCCCAGACTCCTGCTACTCCGACAGTCGTCGTAACGCAGGACGATCCTTCAGCTGATGCGATCACAAATTTTGTAAGAAGAGTTTACAGAAGCGTTCTCGGAAGAGAGGGAGAGGAAGAGGGCGTTAACTATTGGATCAACGCTCTTTACAACTATCAGGTATCAGGTGCGGATCTTGCAATGCAGTTTGTAACCAGTAAGGAGTACAAGGATAAAGGCACGAGCAATGATCAGTTCGTTGAGATGCTCTACAGTGCATTTTTCGGAAGGGCTTCTGATACGGACGGAAAGAATTACTGGCTGTCTCAGTTAAGCGGTGGTGTTTCCAGAGAAGAGGTTGCAAAGGGATTCGTTAATTCCAAGGAGTGGGCTAATACATGTGCCGAGTACGGTATCAGATCCGGCGGAACACAAAAGCCGACTGTTAATATCGATCCGACTGCTGATACGTATGCATTTGTTGAGAGAATGTACACCAAGGCTTTCAAGCGTGCGTCAGATAATGGCGGACTCGAGTATTGGGCAGGACTTCTTGCCAATTACACGACAACAGGTGAAACGGTTGCAATGGAATTCTTTATGAGTCCTGAGATGGAAGGTTACAACTTAAGTGACGAGGAATTCCTCGAAAGACTTTATCTGACATTCATGGATCGTGAATCCGAACCTGACGGCAGAGCATTCTGGCTCAAGGAAATGAAGACGATGAGCAGAAGAGAAGTCGTTCAGTGCTTTGCGAAGAGTGAAGAGTTCAGGCTCAAATGTATAAAGGCAAGAATACTTCCTTGCTGACAGATGAAAAGCAGACCCTCCTTTTGAAGGAGGGCTTTTTCGTGCAGTAAGATTAACATTTTGTAACAAATAAGTTGTCGCATTTATTTTATATATTTGAGGGTGCTATAATACAGGTGCCATTTTGTGAGTTTGGAGGGGGCCAAATGGGGAGACGTTTGATACGCCCTAGATATCTTATTTTGGTGCTTACAACGGCTTTGCTGCTGGGGTTTTACTCGGCTGACTTAAAAGCTGCCTCCATCCTGAATTGCTCAGTTACAGGTATATATAATCAGGTCAGTGCCAGGGCGTGCTATGAGCTCATAAGGGACTGGCGTAATAATGGCGGAGATACGAGATGGTATTGGAATGAGGATAATACGACCAAGACATTCGTTACTAATCCCAAGGACATAAAATACAGTTACAATCTTGAACAGATAGCTATGCAGCGAGCTATCGAGTATACCATAGCTAACGGTCATAACAGACCGAACGGAGAAGCTTTTTCCAGCTTTACGTATAACGGTACGAAATCTTATGGCGAGTGCCTTTTAAGGGCTACGGCAGGCTATTACGATGCTGAGGATGTATTTGTTTATTGGCAGGAGGAATTCGATCAGTTCGGAAATCCGATTTATTACGGAGGGCAAGGGCACAGAAGATGCATCCTTAATCCGGATTACGACTTGATGGGAATCGCATGCGTAACGGTCAACGGATTCGATTACTGGGCCTTGGAGGTAGGTGCTGTCCTCGATAACTGTACTGTAGGCACATACGTAAGTCCATATGTTGGAGCAATGACGAAGGAATTTGCCATCGATATGGATAGAGTTCCGCTCGATGCTATGCTGACTTTGGACGAGCAGTCGATGATATGTTATCTCGATACTCCGACATATGATCTTCCGAATGCAAGCGTAAGAGTTAAGAAATCTAATCAGGGTATAACAAACGGAGCTCCGCTCGACAGTTCCCAGTACGAACTTACATGGACTTCGGGCAACAGCTCGATAGCGAAGATAGAAAACGGGAAGATAGTTCCGGTCAAAGACGGTTCGGTCACGATCAGTGCCGTAGCTAAGATAGGAGACAAGGTTACTTCCAATGTTGCTGCAATTTCCGTAAAAGTCGAGAAGAGATCCATTACGGAAGCTGCTGTTGTGGAGATGGCCGACAGGACATATACGGGAAATGAGATATGTCCTGAGCCTGTCGTAAAGATGGGTAATGTTACGCTTATAAAAGACACCGATTATCAGCTCGCATATAGCGACAATGTCGGTGTGGATGATAATGCGACGATCATCATCGCGGGTAAGGGAAAGTACAAGGATCAGACGACGGCATCATTCAAGATCGTTCCGAGGGATATATCGGAGGCAACGGCTAATGATGTAGCATCTATTGTTTTCGATAATGAGTATCATCAGCCTGTGATCACGCTGACGTATAACGGGGCTACTCTGGGGGCTTCAGATTACTCGAAGTCGGCGTCTTTCTTTAAGGATGTCGGAGATTATCAGGTCACTATCGACGGTAAGGGGAATTTCTGTGGAAGCAAGACGGTGGACTTCAGCATAACGCCCAGGGATATCGCGAATTGCACGGCGGAAGAGATCGCCGATCAGGTCTATACGGGCGAAGCGATCACTCCTTTTGTCGATGTTTATGACGGGGAAGATATCATCGATGAATCCAACTATGACGTGTCATATTCCGCGAATATAGTTCCTTCGGAAGTTACCGTAACGATCACGGGCAAAGGCAATTACACGGGAACATTGACTACGTCCTTCAATATCGCTCGAAAAGACATCTCCACGATCGATATTGATTACGTGACGGAATTTACTTATAGCGAAGGCGATCAGATAAGTCCGAGCGTTAACCTGTCGTTCAATGAGAAGCCGCTTCTCGAGAACGTTGATTACGAGTTGGAATATCCTGAGAACGTTAATGTGGGAGAAGGTCAGATAATCGTTCGCGGTATCGGATTTTTCTGTGAGGAGAAGATCCTGACATTCGATATCGTTCCGAAAGACATGTCCGGATTTACGTATGAACCTATCGATCCGGTGACTTATACCGGCAGCGCGCTGGAGCCTGAGATCATCATCAGCGGCGCCAAGGAAACGCTGGTGAAAGATAAGGATTACGAAGTCGGATTCGCGGATAACATTAACAAGGGAACAGCGACGGCGACCATAACCGGTAAGGGTAACTACACCGGTACGATGACGTGCGTTTTCGAGATAGAAGAGAAAGATATCGGAAGCTGCGGTTCTTACGCGGTGGAAGATCAGACTTTTACTGATGCGCAGATCAAGCCGGAAGTGACCATAACCGACGGAGAGACGATCCTTGTCGATGGTACTGACTATACTCTGGAATACGGCGAGAACATAAGCGCCGGAACCGGTTCCGTAAAGGCCAAGGGCATGGGCAACTACAAGGGAGAACTCGAGATATCCTTCAATATCCTTTCTAAGTCTCTCGAAAACGTTTCCGTATCGGCGATCGAAGGAGTCACCTATACAGGCGAGCAGCATACTCCGTCAGTAACTGTCACAGACGGTGAGATTGTCCTTGTCGAAAACACTGACTATGAAGTCATCTACGGCGAAAACATCAATAAGGGTGAAGGAACGGTAACGATCAAGGGAATCGGAAATTACTGTTCCGAGAGGGAAGTAAAGTTTACTATCCTTCCTAAGAATATCAACGACACATCGATCTCGGATATCGATTCGCAGATCGTTACGGGATCTCCTATCGAACCGTCGATCACGGTGCTTGACGGATCCGAGATCTTAGAAAACGGAACAGACTATAAGCTCTCCTATGAGGACAACACGGAGCCCGGAACGGCTACGGTGATCATTGAAGGTCTCGGAAACTACACGGGCTTTGCAGAAAAGTCATTCCAGATCTGCGCCAAGGACCTCTCGAACCTCACGGTCGATCCTGTTCCTGCGCAAAAGTTTAACGAAGGCGAGTCGGTTTGCCCTGCGGTCGTTATCAGAAACGGCGAGTATGTCCTGGTTGAGGGAGTAGATTACGAAGTAGCTTATGATCAGAATTCCGGGATCGGAACAGCTGAGATAACGGTAACGGGAAAGGGCGATTACGCAGGCGAACTTATTATCGAGTTCACTATCGCCAAGGATACGGTCTATGATCTTACCATCGAGAATATCGATCCTTTAGTCTATACGGGACTGGAGTGCGTTCCTGATCCTATTGTAAGTGACGGCGAGCTCATCCTCACGCGTGACACGGATTATGAACTTACCTATTCGCAGAATGTCAACGCAGGCACTGCTAAGATACTTCTTAAGGGTATCAATGATTATGCGGGCGAAGTCGAGCTGACATTTACTATCCTTCCTATAGACATCGAAGATCTGCAAGTAAACGGTATCGCTTCCGAGACTGAGTTTACGGGTGAGAGTAAAACTATTGCTCCGGTTATCGTTTTCGATACATATGAGCTTCAGATAGGAACGGATTATCTCATTGCTTATGAGGATAATATCAATGCGGGAACTGCTTCATATACCATAAGCGGAATCGGAAACTTCACGGGTACCGTGGATGGCACTTTTGATATCGCTCCTTTGAGTATCGATGATCTGACCTTTGAGGAGATCGAGTCTCAGGTATATACGGGATCCGCACTTACGCCTGATGTAGTGATCAAGAACGGCGAGACCGCACTCGAGCTTGGTGCTGACTACGAGGTCATCTGCGAAGATGCGACAGTTGCGGGAACACACCAGGTAACTGTTAACGGAAAGGGAAACTACAGCGGAACGAAAACGTTGGAGTTCGTAATAAGCGCCAAGGATATTTCAGATCTTGAAGCTGAGGAGATAGCAGATCTTACTTACACCGGTTCTGAGTTAAGGCCTGTTCCTGTCATTAAGTACGGAGAGCTGGTACTTAATGATGAAGATCATGACCTGACCTATAGCGAGAACATTAATGTCGGATCAGCTTCCATCCTCGTTGAAGGTAAGGGAAACTACAGCGGATCAGTCACGCTGGGATTTGATATCACGGCTTCTGATATTTCCGATTACGAAGTATCGGGCCTTAGTGAGAAGACCTATACCGGAATGCCTTTGATGTGTGACATTGAAGTATCGAAGGACGGAGTTACTCTTGATCCTTCGACGGATTATTCCGTTTTCTATAAGAACAATATCAATGCGGGAACGGCGGAAGTCACTATCGTCGGAGGCGGCAACTATAAAGGTTCCATCGATAAGACGTTTAATATCGCTGCCATGAGTATCGAGAACATGACGGTCGGGGTCATCTCCGATGAGACCTACACGGGTTCTCCGATCATTCCTTCCGTTACCGTCATGAACGGCGAGGTCGCACTTAACAGCGAGACGGATATTACCGTCAGCTGCAGCGATAATACAAATGTGGGCGAAGCTTCGGTACTTATCGAAGGCGTCGGCAACTACTGCGGTATCCTGAATTCCACATTCAATATCGTTCCTAAGGACGGTTCGGCTCTTACTGTCGAGCCTGTTGAAGATGCTGTTTACACAGGCGAACCGATCGAGCCTTCAGTCATTATAAGGGACGGCGAAGTTACTTTGAGCGATGACCAGTACGACGTTTCTTATTCGAACAATACCGCCAAGGGCGAAGCATCGATCCTGATCCAATTCAAGGGCAACTACACGGGAACAGGGGATGCTACGTTCAATATCGTAAGTAAGACGGTCGACAGCCTTACGATCAATGATATTCCGGAAGCAGAATACACGGGCTCTCCTATCTATCCGACGGTTACCGTTTATGACGGTGAGACAGTTGTCTCAGAGGATGACTATAAGATATATTTTTCGAGCAATACAAATGCAGGCGAAGCTGCCATAAGAGTCGAGGGCCAGAATAACTATTCCGGTTCCAAGAACTTTACGTTCAAGATCAACGCCAAGGATATCTCCGGATTTAACTTAAGCGGTATCACGGGCGAGATGACGTTCACGGGCTCGGAGATCACTCAGAGCGTGGTCGTAAGTGACGGCAACACGGACCTCGGATCATCTGACTATGACGTAACATATTCGAACAATATCAATGTCGGCGAAGCTAAGGTTACCGTTGAAGGAAAGGGTAACTACAAGGGCAAGATCGAAGCGACATTCAGTATTACCAGGAAGGACTTTGGTCCTGTCACGGTCGACTCCATCCCTGATCAGGCATTCACCGAAAGCTACATCTGTCCTGAGATCACCGTTAAGGATGGAGGCAGGACTTTGGTCGAGAACACGGACTACAAAGTCTCCTTCAGCGACAACAAAGCGATCGGCGAAGGTCAGATCACCGTAACCGGTATCGGAAACTATGACGGCGCCAAGACCGTTACGTTCAAGATCGTTCAGAAGAACGTGACAGCACTTGATATCAGCTCCATATCGTCCCAGACATATAACGGCAGCGCCATAACTCCTAAGCCGACGGTAAAGAACGGCAATACGACCCTGAAGGAAGGAACCGATTACTCGATCTCCTATTCCAACAACATAAATGCCGGCACTGCGACAGTCTCGATCACGGGTAAAGGAAACTACAAGGGCTCCAAGTCAGTATCTTTCTCCATCTCGAAAAAGACCGTCTCCGGTCTTACGATAAGCTCTGTCTCCGCTCAGGATTACACGGGCAAGGCGATCACACCGAAGCCGACAGTCAAGGACGGAAGCAAGACGCTTACAGAAGGAACTGACTACAGGCTCTCATATAAGAACAATACCAACTCCGGAACGGCAACGATAACCGTTACGGGAGCAGGAAACTATAGCGGAACCAAGGACGTCACTTTCACCATCAAGGCGAAGCCGACTCCTGCTCCGACAGCTAAGCCAACGACCCCGACGCCGACGGCAAAGCCTACTTCCGCGCCTACACCTACGCCTAAGCCGACTCCGACTGAGGCGCCTAAGGACGCTAAGTCCGACATAAGAGGCTTCGTTGAGCGTCTTTACAACTGCGTTCTCGGAAGACCGTCTGAGCCGGGCGGAATCGACTTCTGGACTGATGAGCTCTACGAATTCAGGCAGACCGGTGCGCAGGTTGCAGTCGGATTTATCGGAAGTAAGGAATTCAAGGACAGGAATACCAGCGATTCCGAGTTCCTCGACATACTTTACAGAACATTCTTCAACCGTGAACCTGACGACGGCGGCAAGAATTACTGGCTGTCCGAACTTAGAAGCGGCAAGACCCGCGATCAGGTAGCCATGGGCTTCATCGATTCCCAGGAGTGGGCTGATACCTGCGCGAGCTACGGCATCAAGTCAGGCGGTTCATTCAAGTCCAAGGTAACTATCGCTCCGACGAACCTTACTTTGGGATTCGTTGAGCGTATGTATACGACTGCTCTTGGAAGAGACTACGATACCGAAGGACGTGACTTCTGGGCTAAGCCTCTCGCGAACTTCGAGATGACCGGCGAGCAGGTGGGCATCAACTTCTTCAATAGTGCCGAGTTCAAGGGCTTTGGCTTAAGCGATGACGAGTTCCTCGAGCGACTTTATCTGACATTTATGGACAGACCTTCGGATGAAGGCGGCAAGAACTTCTGGAAGCAGTTCCTCAAGGACGGACATTCCAGGGAAGAGGTCGTTCTGGGCTTTACGAGAAGTGCCGAATTCGTTGAGAAATGTATCGAAGCGAGGATCCTTCCTTACTGATCGTAAGAAGACAATGGAAAATTGTGCTTAAAGCACAACAATATAGGTCCCGGAGCGCTTGTCATTGGTGTATCTAATCTTTTCAGTGTGCTATAATAAGATGTTTAACTGATTAATAACTCGAAGGAGTACTTATAATGAAAAGAGCATTGATAACAGGTATCACCGGCCAGGACGGTTCCTATTTGGCTGAACTTCTCTTGGAGAAGGGCTACGAAGTATACGGTATCGTAAGACGTAAGAGCGTTGCAGATTACGGCAACTCCAACCACCTGGTAGGAAAAGTTACATTCATCTATGCGGATATGACAGATCCGATCTCCCTTATCTCAGCTATGAGGATCTCACAGGCAGACGAAGTCTACAACCTCGCTGCACAGTCATTCGTAGCAACATCATGGGAGCAGCCGATCGCTACGGCTAATATCGATGCAGTCGGTGTTACGAATATGCTCGAAGCTATAAGGACCGTTAAGCCTGAAGCTAAGTTCTATCAGGCATCCACATCTGAGATGTTCGGTCTCGTTCAGGCAGTTCCTCAGTGTGAGACGACTCCTTTCTACCCGAGATCACCATACGGCGTAGCTAAGCTCTACGGCCACTGGATCACAAAGAACTACAGAGAGAGCTACGGAATGTTCGCTTGTTCCGGAATCCTCTTTAACCACGAGTCCGAAAGACGCGGAATCGAGTTCGTAACAAGAAAGATCACTAATACGGCTGCAAAGATCAGCCTCGGTCTTGCAGATCACCTCGAGCTCGGCAACTTAAGCTCCAAGCGTGACTGGGGTCATTCCAAGGACTATGTAAGAGCTATGTGGCTCATGCTCCAGGCAGATAAGCCTGATGATTATGTTGTAGCTACAAACGAGACAAGAACAGTTCGTGAATTCTGTGAGATCGCATTTAAGGAACTCGGCATCGAGCTCGAGTTCAAGGGCGAGGGCGTTGACGAGGTCGGTGTCGACAAGAAGACGGGAAAGACACTCGTTAAGGTCAACCCTAAGTTCTTCCGTCCTGCAGAAGTCGATCTTCTCATCGGTAACCCTGAGAAGGCTGAGAAGGTTCTCGGCTGGAAGCGCGAGATAGACTTCGCAGAACTTGTTAAGCGCATGGTCAGAAACGATCTCGAGATCGTAAAGAAGGAAAACGGACTTAATTGATGAGAACACTTGTAGTAGGTGCGAACGGCTTTGCCGGAACATACTTAAGACGAGAACTCGAAGATAACGGTTACGAAGTCTTCGGCGTTGATGTTGTATCCAATAATGACAAAGTCAAGGTCGTCGACATGCTCGACCCTATAAAAGCGGACGAACTGATCGCGGAAATTAAGCCTGACATTATCTTCAATCTGGCAGGTCAGGCAGCCCCGAGCATTTCCTGGGACAAAGTCCTTCTTACCATGCATCTCAATATCGATATATCGGTCAATATCCTTGAGGCAGTTCGTAAGAACTGTCCTTCGTGCCGCGTTATCCTGATCGGCTCGGCCAACCAGTATGACGGCAGCAAGGCAGTTGACGGCGTGATCTCCGAAGAAACGCCTCTGAACTGCACATCACCGTATGACGTATCGAAAAATGCCCAGGAGGACCTTGTCTTCCTTATGGCTCGAAAATACGATCTCGACGTTATCATGACGAGATCTTTTAACCACATAGGCCCGGGTCAGAAAACGGGATTCGTTGTCACGGATTACTGCAAAAGGATCGTGGACCTCGAAAACGGCAGGATCGATACTTTCACATTCGGAAATCTTGATTCCTGGCGCGACTTTTCGGACGCCAGAGATGTTGTAAGAGCATATAGGCTCCTCGCGGAAAAAGGCGAGAAGAACGAGATCTATAATGTCGGCTCCGGCAAGAGCTTTTACATAAGAGATCTCATCGGAAACCTCATCGGATTAAGCGACAAGGCCAAGGCAAAGGTTACTTTGCCGCCGCGTCTTGATGATGACAAACTGGTTCACGTAAGAGCCGACATCACAAAGCTTCAGAAAGCGACGGGCTTTGAGGCGCAGTATGATGTTTTCGAGACCATAAAAGACGTATTGGAAGATTATAGGAAGGGTAACGGCTGATGCTAAAGGAGATCTGGGATTACAGACAGATGATCATAAGCCTCGTCCGTAAGGACCTGAGGGGTCGCTACAAAGGTTCCGTTCTGGGATTTTTGTGGACTTTCGTGAACCCTTTGTTCCAGATACTCATCTATTCATTCGTATTCGCATACATCCTTCCGACGGACCAACCGAAGTACTACCTGTTCCTTACGGTTGCGCTCATTCCGTGGATCTTTTTCCAGGCTTCCGTCACGGGCGGATCGACTTCCGTATTGTCACAGAAAGACCTCGTCAAAAAGATCTATTTCCCACGTGAGGTCCTTCCAATCTCATACGTTACCAGCTGTTTTGTGAACATGCTCCTTTGCTTTATCGTTGTTATGGCGATCGTCATCGTATCAAGGACAAGCCTTAACCCGCTGGGACTTTTGTGCCTGCCGATCATCATGATCGTCGAGTACGTTCTAGCGCTGGGAATTGCCATGATCACATCGGCGATCACGGTCTATTTCAGAGATTTTGAGCACATCCTCGGCATCGTCAGCATGGCATGGATGTACCTCACACCTGTTGTTTATCCGCAGGAAAGATATATGAAACTTCCGGGTAAGATCCGCTTCATTATCGAGCATCTGAACCCTATGACATCGGTCATCAGCGGCTACAGAACGATACTTTATGACGGCGGGATCCCTGATCTTTCAACACTGCTCGAAGCATTCCTTCTCGGGGCATTCTTCCTCGTGATCGGTTTCGTGATCTTCGGCAGACTTAAGAAGCACTTCGCGGAGGAACTTTGATATGGCAGAGAACTCCATCGTAGTAAAGAACGTAACAAAGCAATTCAAGGTCTACTTTGACAAGGGCCAGAGCTTCAAGGAGAGGATCATCTTCAGAGGCAGGAACAGGCATGAGGACAGAGTAGTCTTAAACGATATATCTCTCACCATCGATAAGGGCCAGGCAGTGGGCCTCGTCGGCCACAACGGCTGCGGCAAGTCCACGCTCCTGAAGCTCATGACGAGGATACTTTATCCGGACAAGGGCACCATCGACGTCAAAGGCCGCGTTTCCAGTTTGATCGAGCTGGGCGCAGGTTTCCACCCTGACATGAGCGGCAGAGAGAACATCTATACGAACGCATCCATCTTCGGCCTCTCGAAAAAGGAGATCGACAGCCGTCTGAACGATATTATCGCATTCTCCGAACTGGAGGAATTCATCGATAACCCGGTAAGGACATACTCCTCCGGTATGTACATGCGTCTGGCATTCTCGGTTGCCATCAACGTTGATGCCGACGTCCTTTTGATCGACGAGATCCTGGCAGTAGGCGACGCCAACTTCCAGGCAAAGTGCTTCGCCAAACTCAAGGAGATCAAGGCGAAGGGCACCACCATCGTCATCGTCTCACACTCACTGGATCAGATCGAGGCTTTCTGCGACAGGACCATCTGGATCAACGAAGGTAAGATCGTAGCCGACGGCATCCCGCGTGACGTTCATATGGAATACATGGATTTCATGGGCCAGCGCCGTAACGATCAGAAGCAGAAGGAAAAGGCCAAGGAGAAGGAGAAAGAGAAGGAAGAGGACAAGAAGCGCTGGGGTAACGGCGATGCCCAGATAACCGACGTTAAGGTCCTCGATGAAGACGGAAACGAGAAAGACGTTTTCCACGTGGGTTCCAAGATGAGGATCCGCGTAACCTATAAAGTAAACAAGAAAGTCGAGGATGCCGTCTTCGGAATCGGTATCTTCAGAAATGACGGAGTTTACTGCTACGGCACCAACACCAGGATCGACAGGATCGACCGCTTTGACATCGAGGAAGACGGCGTTTTGGAGATCGAGATGCCGTCCTGCGACCTGCTGCCGGGAACGTATCTCGCGGACCTGGCTATCGAGTGCGACAGGGGCGTTCCGGTAGACTACTACAAAGAAGCGTTCGTTTTCGAGACATACTCGAAAAGGGGCGACAGCGGCATAACAAGGATCGACCAGATCTGGCACATGCCAGAAAACATCAAAAAGCAGTAAGAGAGGGGAAAAGAATGAAGATAGCATTGCTCACAACTCAGATCCCTTTTGTCAGAGGCGGCGCAGAGATGCACGTCAATAACCTTCGTAAGGCTCTCGAAGAGCACGGACACGAAGTCGAGATCATAAACATCCCTTTCAACGACAATCCTATCGGAAGAGTCGAAGATCATATAGTCGCCATGCGACTTCTTAACTTAAGCGAGTCCTGGGCGGGCAAGATTGATCTGGCGATCGGCATGAAATTTCCCGCTTACCTGATCCCGCATCCGAACAAGGTAATGTGGATCCTTCATCAGCACAGGCAGGCTTATGATTTGTTCGATACAGAGTTTTCGAACATAAAAAGTGATGCCGAAGGCCTTCGCGTCAAAGACATCATCACCAATGCGGACGTTAAGTACATTTCCGAGGCCAAGCACGTCTTCGCCAATTCCGGAAACGTCGCCGCACGCCTCAAAAGGCACTGCGGTCTCGACTCCACACCGCTTTACCACCCTTGCCCTGACATGGACAAGTTCTACTGCGCGGGATCCGAGAACTACCTCCTGATGCCGAGCAGGATCAACGCCACCAAAAGACAGTTCCTTGCTCTTCGCTCCCTCTCGAAAACAAGATCCGGCGTCAAGCTCTACATCGTCGGCACAGCCGATACCGATTCGGTCAGAGACGAGCTTCTCAAGAACATCGAAGAGTACGGTCTCAAGGACAGAGTAAGATATTTCGATTACGTATCACAGGAAGAGAAGATAAACCTCTACGCCAACTGCCGCGGCGTAGTCTTTATCCCGAAGGACGAGGACTACGGCTACATCACGCTCGAGGCCATGGCTTCAAGTAAGCCTGTAATCACCGCCAAGGACAGCGGCGGACCTCTCGAATTTGTAGAAGACGGAGTAAACGGTTATGTCTGTGAACCTGAATCCGATTCCATCGGCGAAGCAATGGACAAGCTGGGTGAGAACAAAGACGGTGCAGTCAGTATGGGAGCCGCAGGAAAGAAAAAGATCGAGGACATGAATATCTCATGGGACCACGTAGTAAAGGAGCTTCTAAAGTATGCAGACTAAGGAAAAAGTATCTCAGATAATCGACGAGATCGAAGATAAGAACGTAGCAGTACAAAGCCTCGTAAACGAGACAGGTGAGCAGGGCAAGGACAAGCAATTGTTCGATGACCTGGTCCTCGGCAAGAACGCCGTAACAGGCGAAGACTCCAACCTCCGCGTCGAGCTCGGCGAAGCAAACGCCCACATCGACACGACTTTGCAGCGTCAGTTCGGAGGCAACAAGTTTACCGCAGGCATCAAAAAAGTGATCTGGAAGATCTTATCTAAGCCGATCCGTCCGATGTTCCAGGAGCAGAACCTGATGAACCATCATCTCGTTGCTTCCCTTAACGAACTTAACAGGATGAGAGGCGAGCACGAAGTCGAGATCAATCACCTCCGTGAAGCGATCGTCAAGCTCAATTCCCAGAATGACTATCTCGCTAGCCGCGTTCAGTCACTCCAGAAGGTAGTCGACGAATTCGATATCCCACACGACGGCGGCCTTTCCGACTTCGAGTACGAAGACTTCGAGAATCATTTCAGAGGTCCGATGGAAGAGATCAAGGAGCGCCTTAAGATGTACGTTCCTTACTTCAAGGACGCTGATGCACCTATCTTCGAGATCGGCAGCGGCAGAGGTGAATTCCTCGAACTCATGAAGGAAAACAACATCACCGCAAGCGGTATCGATATCTTCAGACCGTTCGTCAATAAGTGTCTTAGAAACGGCCTCGACGTTCAGTACGGCGACGGCATCTCGTTCATCAAGCACTTTACCAGCGATTCATTAAGCGGCGTTTTCGCTGCTCAGGTCGTGGAGCACATCTCCAACTCCGATATCATCGAGCTCTACCGCGAGTCATTCAGAGTATTGAAGAAAGGCGGCTACTGCATTTTCGAGACACCGAATCCTTGCTGTGTATCGATGTTTACGGGAGCTTTCTATATCGATCCTTCCCACAGGAAGCCGATCCATCCTTTGTATCTCGAGTACATCGCAAGACTCGCAGGATTTACTGAAGTCGAGATCGTATTTACCGAAGGTTCCAGGACGACAGAGAGCCTTCCTACCATAAAGACATCATCTGTCGACAATATCGACGAAGTAAATGAAGCGATAGGTAAGCTCTCCGAGAAGATCTACGGAAGCCAGGATTACGCTATCATCGCAAGAAAGATGTAAGAGGTCTTCATGAAGAAACTGGGTTTTGTTGTTCCGTGGTACGGTGAAAAGATTCCGGGAGGCGCCGAGATGGAGCTTCGCGGCGTTACTTCACATCTTCACGCCGCAGGTGTCGAACTCGAGATATTGACCACATGCGTCAAGCAGTTCGACAGTGACTGGAACGACAATTTCCATAAGCCGGGCACCACAGTCGAAAACGGCATAACAGTCATCAGATTTCCTGCAGGCAAGAGAAATGCCGCTGAGTTTGACAGGGTCAACAGGGTCCTCATGAGAGGACGAGTTCCGAAGATCCCTGATCAGGAGATCTTTTTCAAGGAAATGATAAACAGCCCGGAGCTTTATTCATATATGGCCGAACATAAGGACGACTACAGCCTTTTCGTATTCATTCCGTATATGTTCGGAACTACGGTAAACGGCATCAAGGTGGCACCTGAAAAATCGGTCGTCATCCCGTGTTTTCACGACGAAGCATACGCGCACATGGACGTCCTCAAAGACGTCTACGAGAAGGTCAACGGATTCGTGTTCAATGCAAAGCCTGAGCAGGAGCTGACGGAGAGACTTTTCGATATATCCAAGGCAAACAAGATCGTAATGGGCATAGGCGTGGACTGCGGACTAAAGGGAGATGCTCAAAGATTCAGGGAGAAATTCAACATCAAAGAGCCGTTCATCCTCTACGCGGGCCGTAAGGACGAAGGCAAGAACGTGCATACTCTCGTTAAGTATTTTGACGAGTACCTTAAAAGAAACCCGTGCGACATGAAGCTGGTACTTATCGGAGGCGGTAAGATCGACCTTCCGAACACCGACAGATTCGTGGATCTCGGATTTGTAGATCTTCAGGATAAGATCGATGCGGAAGCAGCTTCGCTTCTTTTATGTCAGCCATCCAAAAACGAGAGTTTCTCTCTGGTCATCATGGAAAGCTGGCTCGGCAAACGGCCTGTGCTCGTGCACGAAGACTGCGCAGTAACAAAGAACTTCGCCATAGAATCCAAGGGCGGACTGTATTTTAATAATTACTTCGATTTCGAAGGTGCGGTAAACTACATAAAAGACCACAAGGATATCGCAGACAAGATGGGTGAGAACGGCTACGAATACGTTAATTCCCAATTTGACTGGGATGTGGTAACAAATAAATACAAAGAATTCTTCAAGCTTTGTACGGAGGCTTCAAATGGATAACACTGTAGACATAGAGAGAATCATGGAAGAGATCCGCGATGAGATCGTAAGGACCGGAAAAGACAAGCAGCCTTTGTCCTTTACCGACGTCGAGTCCACCAAGCGTAACGGTGACCTGGACGAAGCGATCGATTATATCTCTTATAACTACGAAGTGCAGCCGTATGCTCCGCTTCCGGGAAACAAGATAGCCGTATTCTTTAAAAAGGTTATCCGTAAGATCACGGGATTTTTCATCCTTCCCGTAGTAAGACAGCAGAACACTTTGAACTACTATTACTACAGAGTTTCCGAGACTATCGGAGAAGTTAGAAGCGACAACGAAGAACTCAAAAAGAGAGCAGATAATCTCGAAAAGAGGATAAAGGCTCTCGAAGAGAAACAGGGTAAATGATATGGACGCAAGAAAAGTTTTAAACGACAGATACGAAGCGTCCAAGAATGACCTTCCTGATATCAAGATCGAACCTTTCGATTCCGTTCCGGTATCATTCCAGAACGAGGGAACGACAGGCTCACTGAAGCACTGCGTAAACCACATAAGAAAGAACCGCGGCATCTCTTATAACTGCCTTGATAAGAAGGGCAGGATCGTTAGAAAGTTCCTGGCTTTCTGGATCGATCCGATGGTAGGTCAGCAGAATAATATCGACGATAAGTTCACGGTTGCCTTGCTGGAACTTTTCAAGCTCTACAAGGAACGTGAAGCGCTTTATAACAGGATCAATGCTCTCGAAGCCAAGATCTGCAAACTGGAGTCCGAAGCATGAAGATATATCAGGTACTGACAACTTTATCCTTCGGAGATGCAGTAAGTAACGATGCACTCGCCATCATGGATCTTCTCAACAAGAACGGCTACAAGATGAACACTTATGCCGAGCACATCGACACGCGCCTTGCAAACATAAGCGGCGTTAAGGAGATCAACGCTCTTCCGAAGTTAAACGATGATGACATCATGATCTATCATCTTTCAACAGGAACGGATCTCAACAGGAAGATCAAATCCATTGGCGGCAGAAAACTTCTTATCTATCACAACATCACTCCGCCGAAATTCTTCGCGAAGTATTCCGGTCTTTCAGCAAGGCTCTGCTCCAAGGGAAGAGGCGAAGTTCAAAGTTTAAGTGATACTTTTGAAGGAGTACTCTGCGTATCCGACTACAACAGAAAAGATCTTCAGGAACTGGGTTACACATGCCCGATGGCAATAAGACCTATCCTCATCCCGTTCGAAGATTATAAGAAGACTCCTGATGAGGAGATCATCAACAAGTACGATGACGGGATCAAGAATGTCGTTTTCGTAAGCCGTATCGCGCCTAACAAAAAGCAGGAAGATCTGCTTTCCATGATGAGTGCATACAAAAAGATGTACGGTGACGGCATAAGACTTTTTATAGTCGGTAATCCTAAAGGTCTCGAAAACTACGACAAGCGTCTCAAGGAATATGCAAAGCTTCTGGAACTTGATAACGTTATCTTCACGGGTCAGGTATCCTTCGCATCGATCCTTGCGTACTATAAGATCGCTGATGCATTCGTATGCATGAGCGAACATGAAGGATTCGGCGTTCCTCTTATCGAGGCAATGTACTTCGGTGACCCTATCCTGGCAGCCGCTAATGCGGCGGTTCCGGATACTCTCGGAGGAAGTGGTATCCTTACGACTAATGACGATCCTAAAAAGTCGGCATTCCTTCTTCATGAACTCCTTTATGATGAGGAGCTCCGTGCTTCCGTCATAGAAGGACAGAACAAGCGCCTTGAGGATTTTTCTTACGAGAAAGTATCCGCATTGTTCCTGGAAGAACTTCAAAAATTCATAAGAGGTGAAGCAGTATGAAGATCTGTTTTGTAGTGCAAAGATACGGCGATGAAGTTAACGGCGGTGCAGAAGTACACGCCAAGCAGCTTGCCGAACACGTAAACGATCTCACTGATCATGAGGTCGAAGTCGCTACGACCAAAGCGATCGACTACGTCACCTGGAAGAACGAATACGAGAAAGACGAAGAGATCATAAACGGCATCAAGGTCCATCGTTTTCCTGTAGCAAACGAGAGAAACACTGAAGTATTCAACAAGTACTCTTCAAAGATGGCAGCAGGCGAGCACACCATCGAAGAATATGAGGAGTGGATGCGCCTTCAAGGCCCTGAGACTCCGGCTCTTATCGGGTGGCTTCGTAATAACAGGGATAACTACGACTGCTTCGTCTTCATGACATATCTTTACTACACCACATACTTCGGCCTTAAGGAAATCGGCAAGAAAGCCGTTCTCATTCCGACCGCACACGACGAGTGGACAGTCCACCTTCCTTTGTTCGAGAAGATGTTTACTCTTCCGGGTGCATTCTTCTACAACACGACTGAAGAAAAGGAGCTCGTGAACACATACTTCTCCACAGGAAATATTCTCGATAACAAAGGAATCGGAGGCGTAGGCGTTGAAGTCCCTTCAAACGTTGACGGTGATGCGTTCCGTAAGAAGTTCAACATCGAAGGCGACTTCATGGTCTATATCGGCCGTATCGATGAGAATAAGAACTGCCCTGAACTTTTTAAGTACTTCAGAGAGTACAAGAACCGTCATCCGGAATCCGATCTGAAGCTCGCCCTCGCAGGCAAAGAGATCGTTAAGATCCCTGATGCTCCTGACATCATCAAGCTCGGATTTGTTTCTGAAGAAGACAAGTTCAATTCCATCGCAGCATCGAGGTTCCTGATCCTGCCTTCACAGTTCGAGAGTCTTTCTATCGTTGTTCTCGAAGCGATGAAGCTCAGCCGTCCGGTCCTTGTTAACGGCAGATGTGATGTTCTCGAAGCTCACTGCCTCAAAAGTAACGCGGGTCTTTACTATACCGACTACTTTGAATTTGAAGGTTGCATCGATTACCTTTTAAGCCACAAAGCAGAGTGTGACATCATGGGCAAAAACGGTATCGAATACGTTAATAACAACTACACTTGGGAAGGCATTGTCCAAAGACTTGATGTCATCATGCACGACGTGGCGCTAAAAGCATAAAACGGTATTTCTGTGACAAATAACGTTTTTTTCTGTGACAAAGTCACAGGAAAACAATCCATTTTTGCAGCCTGCAAAAAACAGCACTTTTTTTGTGACATTGTCACAGCATTACGGCTGTTTTGTCACAGAAATTAATCCTTTGTACTTTTTGTCGCCTTTTTGTAGTAATTGTCGGTCGTTTTTCTCATAAAAGATGCTATTTTTATATTATGAAAAGCAAGACTGTAATGACAATCCGATTATCACGTCTTAAATGGATGCGTAAGTCCTTTCCACAGGTTTATGTCAGAGGGGACAGTATATACATATGTGTTAATTCTCATGATTCTGATTCAAAAGGAAGAATCAGACATCATTACTCCATAAGATCACGTAACGGGAAGAAGGCAATAAACCTTCTTGAACAACTGGCCGAAATGGATAAGAAGATTAGTGATATGGATTTTTATTGGGCTGAGAATTATATCGGTGTTTCCCCAAAAGCACATGAGTATGCAATTAAAACGCCAAGTCCTTTGGGGTTAAATAATGATTTTTTCAATAAAGCTGTACAAGGTAGTAATTCTATGACGTATAGGAATACATATACTTCAATGGGTATCAATTTCAGATCCAAGAATGAATTGATAGTAGCAGAATTACTGAAAGACCTCGGTCTCAAATTCAAGTATGAACCGAGGATTGTTCTTGGCAACAATGTAGAAATCTACCCGGATTTTCTGATAGGTATAGAAGAAGCAGATAGATGTTTTGTTTTTGAAATGCAAGGAATGATGAATGATGCTAATTATGCTTTAAAGGCATCACAGAAGGAAACGATATATATCAATCACGGATTTAGAGACGGCAAAGATATACTGTTTTTCAAAGCAGGAAACGACAGCATTGATTTTGATGTGTTGAGACTATTCATCGAAGCGGTGGTGGAGGCGAATATCAAGGAAGCTTTTGGCCTTTCCTAACGATCGGAAGCACATACTCACGCATTGCCTTGGCAAATCCGTCCTCATCGCAGTTTGAAGTCACGTAGTCACAGACGGCCTTGATATCCTCTCGGCTGTTACCCATTGCAATGGAGTGGGAAGCCATAAGGAGCATGGACAGGTCATTCTCGTTATCGCCGATGGCAAAAGTGTTTTCACGGGGTATCCCAAGTCGGTCTGCGAGCATCATAAGCCCGTTGCCCTTGGTAGATCCAATATTCATGACATCAAAGAAATTGCCTGTTGAAGCCGCGCAGTCCAGATCGGTCCTGGTCCTCAGCATATTGAGGGTATCCTCGTCGGCGCCGACCACAAGGATTTTGTTGAATCTCGGAAAATCAGTCCTTTCCAGGTCCGAGTAACCGAAGTCAAAGAGCTTGGCCTTCTCGTTATCCGGCACTTCCTTATTGTAATTTTCAAAGAATGCCCTTCTCCCGCTATTAGGTGCGAAGAATACTCCTTCAGGGGAGTAGCCCGCAAAATCGATATTGCGATCCAAAAGGAGGCGGAACAGTTCTTTCAATACGTGTTCATCCATATCATTGGAATAAACCTCAGAGAAGCTCTTCGGATCAAAGAGCGCACCACCGTTGCTGGTTATGAGGGGAACATCGATATCGAGTTCGCGTACGTACTTGCCGACAAGGTAGAAGGTCCTTCCTGTCGCGAGGGTGAAGGCCACGCCTGCCTCGCGAAGCTCTCTGATCGCCTTGCGATTTTCCTCGGAAACCTCGGTTCCCGTTACGAGAAGAGTGTAATCCATGTCAGAAGCGACAAGATAGCGGTAATTCATAAACACCTCATTTGTTGAACTTTTATTTCTTCAATAGGGTATAATAACAAACAAGCGCTTTGCAATAGCGTGAACTACATTTAATGAGGCGACAAATGAAAAGAACAGCAGTCATAATGGCAGGCGGTGGCGGAACAAGATTCTGGCCTGTATCAAGAATGTCAACACCTAAGCAGCTCGTTAAGCTTACAGGCTCCGATGTAATGATCAACGAGACCATCAAGCACTACGAGAAGTCTATCGGAAGAGAGAACACCTTCATCGTTACTAACGAGAAGCAGGCAGAACTCATGGATAAGGTATTATTCCCTGAGGTAGACAGATCCCATATCCTTATCGAGCCTGTTCAGCGCAATACCGCTCCTTGCATCATCTATGCGGCAATGACACTGAAGAAACTCTACGGAGATGCCCTTATGGCAGTTCTTCCGGCTGACCACCATATCGCAGATATCAAGGAGTACGAGAGAGTTCTCGACCTTGCATTTGACACGGCAGAGAAGACAGACCGTATCGTAACTATCGGTATCTGGCCTACTTTCCCTTCAACGGGATACGGCTACATCCGTTTCTCCACGAACCCTGTTGAACCGGGAAGCGAAGTATATCACCTTCGCCGCTTTGTTGAAAAGCCGCGTGAGTCCGTAGCTAAGGAATATATAAGCTCCGGTAAGTACCTTTGGAATTCGGGAATGTTCATCTGGAAGGCATCCATAATCCTCGAGGCCTTTAAGACTTACCTTCCTGACACATACGAGAAGATGGAGGCTATCTTCGATACATTAAGAACTCCGGCAGAAAAAGAAGCGATCGAGAGGGTGTACCCTGAACTCGAGAAGATCTCTATTGACTACGGCATTATGGAGAAAGCATCTGAGGTTTTCTGTATTCCTGCAGAGTTTGGCTGGAATGATGTCGGCGCATGGGATACTCTTGATGCGGTTCTTCCTAAGGATGATAATGAAAATGTCGTTGTAGGATCATTTGAGGGTATCGATACCGAGAATTCCGTTATATTTAATAAGTCTAATGATAAGATCATTACTACTATAGGTGTAAAGGACCTTGTTATCGTCCAGACTGAAGATTCGATCCTGGTATGCTCGAAGGAACAGGCCCAGGATGTCAAGCTGATGGTCGACCGCCTTAAGGAAAAGGGCAGAGAAGACCTGCTATAAGCGTAAAAGAACGCACAGACCGCCTTTCACAAGGCGGTTTTTTTATGTAATTACAAAAATGTAATGTATATGCCCGTTTTTGTAAGCAAACCCGATGGAATGGGAACTTACAATAGTCCATAATCTCACTTGTAAAAGACATAAGGAAATCTGAACCATGTCTTAAAGCTATCTTTAACAATTCTTAATAAGTGATCCATATAATTAACGTGGAGTCAGGGCAGAGCAGATGCCGCACCGACTCAAAGGTGCGGCGGACCCGCCCGAGAAAAAGATAATTATATGATCAAGGAGAAAACTGAAAATGATTAACTACAAGAAAGTATCAGCTTGCGCACTTGCAGCCACAATGGTCCTCGGAATGGGAACAATGATGTCTGCTTGTACAAACAAGGGCGGAAAGGGCGAAGTCATTTCTGCAAGCGATAACTGGTACAACACAACAAGGATTACTTTGAAGGATAGCTACGACCCGGCAGATTACGAACTTATCCAGCACGACAGACCATTGGTCTGCGGAGACAAATATGTAGTTCTTTACGCAGGACTTAAGAAGATGCCTGCAAATGCATTCACAGATCCGAACTTTGACTACAACTCATATTTGGTAAGCGATCTCGTAGAATTCGATAAAGACGGTAATGAGATCCGTACACTTCATATGAATGATGTAATTGCTAAGTCAGCAGATTATGTAGCTCAGGTAACATCAATCGTTCCTTCCGAAAAGGGCGTCGGAATCTATTACATCAATCAGAATGCAAAGGCTGTTTCCTTTGACGTAGAAAACACATATGCAGAGATCGATCTTGAGACAGGTGAACTCATCGGTGAACCAAAGGTACTTGATCTTGGAAAATCGGCTTTTGTTGCTTCTGTAGTAAGTGCTGAAGGTTATGACTGTCTCCAGGTAAGTGATGAAACCATCTCAGTTGTTTTCTTTAAGGACGGTCAGCAGGTAAGTAAGACTGATTTCGATAAGGATATCGGTAAAGATAAAGTTCAGTTCATTGACAGCATGTACGGCAATGGTGCAGGAAAGCTTCTCGTGCAGGCATACTCAGACGGAGATACGATCACTCTTGAGGTAGATCCTCAGACCGGTAAGTCTCAGAAAGTAGATTCTAATGCAGATATACTTAAGAAGCATTACACATACTTTGAGGGAAATGAGTACAGCCTTAATTCAGACGGTATCAAGAAGCTGAATGCTTCTGGAGAAGAGGAAGACTTCATCTTGTTTGACGACTGCAACATAAACAGAAGCGAGACAACAAGAGGCGAGATCCTTTCAGCTACAGAAAGCGGCGCGATCTTGGCTTGCACCGGTTATCAGACAGATAACTATTTTGAGCAGGCTCCTACCGTAATCTATACCTTCGAGAAGGCCGATTCGAATCCTAACGAAGGCAAGAAGGTCATCAAGGTAGCTAACCTTAATACATCACTCAGCTACAACGAGGCTGAAGGTCTCAGAGTTTTCAATGAGACAAACAAAGATTGCTTTGCAAAAGTAGTTACATACGATGTTGATGACTACATGGATTCAAAGACAACCGGAGACAGTGAGCAGGACAGCATCAAGGAAGGTCAGGGCAAAGCTCAGCTTGCCAATGCTCTTGCAGTTGAACTCATGTCCGGTGACGGTCCTGACGTAATCCTTGGAGCAGCAGGTTATGCAGAGCTCTTCAACGAAGAATATCTCGTAGACCTTACAACATATGTGGGCGGAGATAACGGACTTGATACATCAAAGTACTTTACAAATATCATCGATGCTTCCAAGGAAGACGGCAAGCTCTTCTACATCCCTAATGCATTCGTATTCTCCGGTATCGTTTGTGACAAGACAACGATCCCTTCCAATGCAGTAGGACTTACACTTGATCAGTACAAGTCTTTCGTAGCTGATGTTTGTAACGGCGAAGATCCATATACAACTGACAACACAAGACTTGAATTCTTCGAAGAGTGTCTTTCAAATTGCCATGAGTCAATGGTCAAGGACGGAAAGGTCAACTTCGATCAGCAGGAGTTCAGAGACCTTGCTAACTTCTTCAAGGACAGCATCCCTGAGCATGTCGAAAACGGCGAGGAAGATCTCGTAATGGGTCTGCCTGACGACGGTAAGAATGCTTACGTTGCTACGATCGGCAGCCTCTCAACACTTGCATTGTATTCACGTTTCGGAGAGAACACCACAGTTATCGGTCTTCCTTCTTCTGACGGAAGAGGTCCTGCGGTAATGATCACAGATTCCATTTCCATTTCAGCTAAGTCCGATAACAAGGACGGAGCATGGGAATTCGTTAAGACAATGTCCAGTGATGAAGTACTCAGATATGCAGATGCAAATCCTTTGAACAAGGAAGCACTTGATACTAAGCTTCAGGAAGCAGATAAGTTCAATACAGATTACTACAATCTCATCAGCGAAGCTTCTGATACACCTATCTCGGATGAGGACCTCCCGATGTACGGACTTTATAAGCCAAACAGCGGTCTGGTCGAGTCTTACAAGGCTTCCATTGAGAGTGCAAGTGCCATCACAACATGTGATAACGAGATCATGAGTATCGTGATCGAAGAGATCCAGCCTTTCTTTGAAGGCCAAAAAGATCTTGACTCTGTTATCGAGATCATTAATAACAGGGCTCAGACCGTACTTGACGAGAGGAAATAATTATGAAACAGTAGATTAAACAGGGAACAAAATGAGGATTTCATTCGTCATATAGATGTTCCCAAAGAGAACGAAAAACTTTATGTCCCAACAACACCTCCCGGGATCCGATTCCCGGGGGGTAAATCTCGGGGTGGACATCTGTTAAAATATTGAAGACTAATTTACAAGGGAAGTAATATAAAAATGTCAGAAAAACAACAACAAAGAGGAGAAGTTCTGCTTAAGAGATCCGAGCTCAACAAACAGAAAAAGCGTCTCCACAGAAGAAGAAAGATCCTTGACTGGGGAGTATTTACGGGCTACTTGCTCCCGAGCCTTCTTGGAGTATTCCTGTTTTTCTTCATGCCGCTTTTGATGCTCCTCAAGACCTCGTTCCAGAAATCATCTACCAACACTGATTTCGTGGGATTCACAAACTACACCAGAGTACTTACAAACGGTGCTTTCAAGGACGCATCCATAAATACTCTTACTTTTGCATTGATAGCGGTTCCGCTCGCGATCGTATTGGCTCTTTTGATAGCCCTTCTTTTGAACAGCGGTATGCCTGGCAAGAGTATTTTTAGAAGTATCCTTTTGAACCCTATGATGGTTCCGGTTGCATCCATCGTTTTGATCTGGCAGGTTTTCTTCAGCTACAACGGTGTTATCAACGGCTGGCTCGGAAACCTTTTCGGACTGGATAAGATAGACTGGCTCAAATCATCATATGCGCAGATAGTAATCCTTATCATGTTCATCTGGAAGAACCTCGGCTATAACATGGTATTGTTCCTTGCGGCTCTTAATAACATTCCTAATGAAGTTATCGAGTCCGCGAAAATGGACGGTGCAGGCCCTGTAAAGAGATTCTTCGCCATCAAGATGCACTACTTAAGTTCAACGATCTTCTTCGTAGGAATCATGTCACTCATCAATTCCTTCAAGATCTTCCGTGAGGTTTACCTCCTGACGGGTGACTACCCGTTCGATACACTTTATATGCTCCAGCATTACATGAACAACGCGTTCAGACATCTGGACTACTCCAGGCTTTCATCCGGAGCGATCATCATGTGTATCGTAATGATCATTATCGTCGGCTTCCTCTTCTTTGCTGAGGCGAAGTTCGGCGGAGACATCGAGGAGTAGGCCATGGCAACATACAGAAACGAAGAATTAGTACGTAAACAAAGAAAACTGGCTGCTACCCAGGCTAGACGTAAGGTATTTGCCCAGGTCGAAAAACCGGTCAGCAAGTTTGATCATATGACGCCTGATGAAAGAGAAGCATTCTTCGCCAAAGAGCGTAAGAGGGCGGGAAGGGTTCTCAAGAGAAGGAACGGTTTCATCAAGGCAGCCATGGGACTCGGCATCGCGGTCGCGATACTCGCGTCGATCCTGGCACTCGTTCCGATCTTTTATACATTTATCAACTCGTTCATGTCTTCAGCTGAGATCCAGGACAACTACGGAGTTATCTTCCAGAGCTTGTCAGGTCACGCAGGAGACAAGGGAGCCACTTATCTTGATAAGACACCGGTCCTTCGAATGGTTCCTGAGAAGGTTACGCTCGAGCAGTATAAGACACTTCTTTTTATGAGCCCTGCATACCTTCTCAAGTTCTGGAACTCCGTCATCATGGTAGTTCCGATCGTTCTGGGTCAGCTCGTTGTGTCATCCCTTGCATCATATAGCTTTGCCCGTTATCGAAAAAGAAGGCGAGAGATCTTATTCTTCTCCTACGTCATCTTGATGTTGATGCCTTTCCAGGTAACGCTCGTTCCAAACTACATGATCGCTGATAAGCTCCACCTGATAGATTCGTTCTGGGCGATCATACTGCCGGGTATCTTTTCCACTTTCAGCTGCTTCCTTCTTACGAAGTACATGAGACAGATACCGTCCTCCTACATCGAAGCTGCAAAGCTCGACGGAGCGACTGAATGGCAGATCTTTACCAAGATCGCACTTCCTACATGTAAGAGCGCTATATTTGCTCTGGCTATATTGCTGTTCATCGACTATTGGAACATGGTTGAGCAGCCGTTGGTACTTCTTACCGACGAACAGAAACAACCGTTATCGGTTTTCCTGTCGCAGATAAACGAAGCTGAGATAGGAATAGCATTTGCGGCCTCCGCACTTTACATGATACCGGCACTCCTCATATTCCTTTGGGGTGAAGAGTATCTCGTCGAAGGTATTTCGCATTCGGGAATTAAGTAAAAAATGACAAAGATATATAAGATACAATTGGAGGCGTAATATGGCTGATAAGAAGAAAACTAGAAGATGGGTTATAAGAGCGATCGTTACATTTTTGGCGGTCATGCTCCTTCTGACTTTTTTCTCTAATACGATAATGAATGCGACGATCCCGAAGGTCGTTGCCGAGTATGCACAGTGGGGTAACCTCTCCTTCACGAATTCCGCGAAGGGAACCACGGTTTGTTCAAACCAGGTCGACTTCAAGGCTCCTAAGTCCCTTGAAGGTCGTAAGATAAAGGAGATCTCTACATCAGATTACGAGAATATCGCTGAGGGACAGTCCGTAATCACACTCTATGAGGTAGAGGATAAAACCGCTTACGATACTCTCGTTGACGAGTACGAGGAATTCAAGAAGACCATCTACTACGACGAGAAGACACCGAAAACTGACTCGACAAAGTCATTCAAGGATACCCTTGATAGCGCAAAGGAAACAGTTGAATCTGCTAACAAGAGTTACGCAGAGTCAAAAGAAAAGGATTCCACTATTGCTAATGCCCAGAGCTCACTCGAGAGCAAGCAGGCAGAACTTACTGCTGTATCAGCAGAGATCGAGGCAGCTTCCGCTACAGTAGAAGAATATGAGACAACAGTTGCATCTCTCAAGAGCCAGCTCGAAAGAGTAGAAAAGAAGATCGAAGAAGTTAAGGCTGCTCCGGTGGCTACACCTACAGCAGAGCCTACGGCTGCTCCTACATCCGATCCGGCAACTCCTTCAGATCCTTCAACGACATCTGACCCTACAACATCATCTGATCCTGCAACATCATCTGACCCTGCAACTTCATCAGATCCTGCAACGACTGAACCTTCGGGAACAGAGCCTTCACTTCCAAACACACTTGAAGAACTCGAGCTTCAGAAGGAAGATCTCGAAGGTCAGATCGCTGACGCAGAGGCAGTACTTGAGGATGCAAAGAGCAGACTTTCTTCCAATTCCTCGAAAAAGGCCGAGCTCGACAGTGACATCGCTGAACTTCAGGGCACGATCACTTCTGCAAGCCAGCTCCTTGACGAGGAGGATGCAAAGAAGGCTCTCGATAAGGCAAACAAGAGTTATTCAGATGCTCAGAAGGATCTGTCAGATGCTGAGGTAAATGCCGGCATCACCAATGAGAAGAACGCTGATGCAAAAGTTAAGAACGACAAGAAGATCAAGGATTACGAAGATAAGATCAAGGAGATGGAAGAGAGCATCAACACAGTTGAGATCAAATCTCCTAAGACAGGTGTCATGACAAACATCCGTGCTAATCAGGATGACGTTATCCACGAAGGTGACGTTCTGTTCTCCGTAATGCCTAACTGGGAAGATATCGAGTGTACTGTCGAGTTCAATTTCTCAGCAGACGAATCACAGTCTTTCTACCAGGGAATGGAATTGGAGTGTGACACACACGGAATCGACAAGGTCGTTATCATTTCCATCAAGCCTGACAAGACTTCTCCAAGAGACAGAAGAGTAGTTAAGTGCCAGGTATTTGCTGAGACACTCTATCCGGGTGAAGAGGTCGTCGTAATCGCAGGTCAGTCAAACAAGAACTACGATAACATCGTTCCGAGCAGCGCAGTTATCACAGATAACACAGGCGACTTTGTTTATGCACTTGTAGAGAAGAATACTCCTCTCGGAACAAAGTACACAGTAAAGAAGATCGAGGTTGAAGTCGAAGCTACGGACGGAGCAAGATCAGCGATCAAGGCCAAGGGCGACGGAAAGCTCGACTCCAAGTATCAGTACGTTACACGAAGCGAAGAACCTCTTAAGGACGGCGACCGCGTAAGACTTCAGGATTACAGCAAGAAGGAGTGACGCCTGATGGGTATAATCAATTGGATCAAGGATTACTGGCGTGACATCAGAAAGTCCACCGGTAAGACCTTCAAAAATGTTGTCCTGACGGCGCATTTCTGGGTCATCCTTATAGCATTGGGACTTATTATCTCCATGTCTGTAATGATATTCGGGACGCTTAGTGCCAGAAAAGATCAGAATATGGCCGAGTACTGGCAAAACGGCGGCAAGACAGAGTACCGTCAGCTGAGTGTTTTCGCGAAGGGAAACAGGACTGATATCTATGCTCCTATCGTGCCTCTTGGTGAGAACCAGTCACTCTCGAAGAAAGAGATCACTGATATCCGTAAAGAACTTCAGGGTACGGTCGATTCGGGAAAGACGATCAAGAAGAAGGCAACATCAGAAGTTAAGCTGACAGGCTGGAACGATTGCTATTCCACTGTTTTCAAGGCAAGCGGAAGCTACACAAAGTGGATGAAGATCAACGGTGAGAACAAGTCGGCTACAAAGGATTTTGAAGCTGAGGTCGTTGCTGTCGGAGGAGACTTCCAGTCATTCCATCCGTTCGAGTATCTGGACGGGGGATTCCTCCCGCTTGAGGAGAGCGACCCTAACCAGATCGTTATCAATGATGAGCTCGCATGGACTCTTTTTAAATCCTATTCTGTATCCGGTCAGAGGATCCAGATCCTGGGCGAAGACATGACGATCGTCGGAGTAGTCCGTGAGAAAAAGACCAAGATCGACAGGATTACGGGTTCGGAGACACTTAGAGTATTCTGTTATTTCAGTACTGTCGATGCGCTCTCTCAAAAAGGATATTTCTCCGGTGATGTGGAAGCGGAAGACGGAAGCACACCAATAGGTTCTCCGATCGCTGTCTCATGTTATGAGGTTATGCTTCCGGAAGCAGTCCGTGGCGTAGCGAAGACAGACATCATCAATGCGCTGCCGGGTTATAACATGAACGAGCCTCAATACAGGGTCGTCAGCAACACCGGACGATTCAGGGTAGACAAGGTCTATGATCTTAATATGCCTGTGGGTGAATTCGAAAACAAGACCACCGGATACGAGTTCCCGTACTGGGAGAAGGCATCCATCCTTGCCACACAGAGGCTGTTCCTAATGGAGGCTGCTTTGCTGGTCGGAATAGTTCTTCTGATCATCGGTATCATAATCATGATCCTGAGACTTCGAAAACCGGGCGGAAGATTTGATCAGGTTGAAGAAGAACCGAATGAGGACGAGATCCCTGATGAAGTCGCCATTGAAATGACTCGATAATGAAATATTAGTCACATAAGCGGGAAGTATAATCATAGTGATTACTTCCCGTTTTTTTGCGGGTTTTTATGGGTGAAGTCGGAGGTGTCTTATGTTGAAGAGAACTAAAGCTATAGTTATCGCAATGGTTTCAACTTTGATCTTAGTGTCCTGTGCGGTCGATAAGGTGGATAAAGAGGGACTTGCGAGGGATACCAAAAAGCTTGCCGATATCGTGTCGGGTAATAAAGCCGAAGAGGAAGTTTTCGAGCAGGAAGAGACAGAAGCTACGACTACTCCTATTGAGACTGTGCCTGAGGAGACACAGATCGAAGAGACGACTCCTTCTCCGACAGCTACACCGACTCCGACTGCAACGCCTACTCCTTCTCCGACACCGGAGGCTGAGCCTGTTGCAAGAGTTGATTTCTCGGAGCTTATCGATAATGAGATAATCGAAGGCTTTACAGTTGAAGAAGAGGATTTCAGAGAGAACTACGGACTTGAGGACAACGAGTTTGTTGTTTTCGAGGGAAAAAGACTCCTGATATCAATGGACAATAATGATGTCCCCGCAAATTCAGTCAACCTTATCCTGAACGGTTTTTACAAGGAAGCAGAGGGCATCTACGGAAGATATTGTGATGAGGCTCAGGCTGAGTACGATCTTACGAAAGAGATCCTTTACCAGGGCAGCGTAAAAGTAAATTACGAGTACAAGTATAATGACAGGCTCATCGCCGTAAGGATGAACTATGAGGCATCCATGGGCGAGGATACTGACATCAAAAACGAACTCGAGATGTTTGATATGTATACGGCTTCAAGGGTAACACTCTACGATGTTACGAGCGATCCTGATGCTCTCATCGAGCTGATGCTCCAAGAGTTTGACGAAGATGTTCCAAAAGAATATGATGTTATCATGCTCGCGCCTGATTCGGATGAGGAACTCATGATATGGATGGTCTCCGATGGTAATTTCTACAGGGAGCATATAGCGATCGAAGAGGTAGAACCTTACCTTAACAGATACGGTTTATCTGTCTTCGGCGGCTGATAACGGAGGAATTAATGAAACTTAAGATATTGGCATCATTACTTGCAGCGGCATTTCTTCTCACTGCATGTAACTATACCTCGACCAAGGAGACCGCTGCGCCTTCAGGAAGTCAGCAGGGCGGTGATGTAACGGCATCAAGTGACGGAACCGGTTCTTCTGACGGAACAAAGACCACATATGCTACAAGAGAAGGTGCATCTGATAATCTCACATTCATGGAGCTTGTCGAGTACATGAAGGAGAGCGATGCTATCAAGACCTGGTTCTCTGAGACGAGTTCCCTTGACGGTTTTGAAGGTGAGTGCTGGTATGATATCCCGGAACTTCAGAAGATCTGCGATGCAGAGATCTCGGGAGATGACAGGATCAAGAACTATACATCTTTCCATATCTACTATTCTTCAGCTGATCAGATCGTAGATGAAGTAACTTATGTTGAGATCTTCGAGATCGATAAGGAATCTACTTACTACAGCTACGTTCAGCAGAACGGTGCGATCGAATTTGATATGAAGGTTCCTTTCCGTGATTATGACGGATTCGACAGCGAGAAATATCTTGCTGAGTATCATGATATGACAACGGCGGAAAGACTTCTTTTCTCATATGATGCGAGCGGCAATCCGGTAATGAATCCTGACACGATAAGCGTTAATCTTCCTATCCACGGACTTAACGGAAGATTCGTTATCGTTATCCACAGCGGTATCGATCCTGACGGTCAGGCTATCGAGACTTTCTCTGCCGATAATGAGAGAGGTCAGGCTATCGTAGATGCGTTTATGTCTTTCGGAGGCTGACAATTATTCATTTTCACCAACTTAACCAGTGAATTGGCACCGAATTTTGCAAATGTCAAATTTGCATAAACTTTTGGTGGAGGGTAAAATGTACCCGTATGGAAAATAGAAGTGGTGTTAAGGTGGCAGTATCTCTCATGATGATATTGTCCGTTATATTTTCAGTTTCTTGTAAATCAGAAACAGAGGAGACTACCGATCCGGCAGGAGTGAGCGGAGGTCTCTTTGATCGTTCTGCCCAGATTCAGTCCCAGGTGCTTGATAATCTGGTGGCTGATGAGGTCGTAGTTGAAACTGAGACTGAACCGGAAGAGATCCACGATGCCACGGGAATGCTTTTCGAAGATGTCGTAACATATATGAATGAAGACCAGGTGGTAAAAAACTGGTTTGACACCACCAACAGGATCACTACTTTTGACGGTGAATGCTGGTACTTCGATGAGGAACTTCAGGCTGAACTTAATGCCGAAGTTTCCGAAGATCCGAACATAATCAATTACACAAGTTTCAGGGTCTATTCTGAAGATATTACGGAATCCATGTCTATCGTGACAAGGTTCGATATTTTCGAATTGGATACAGAATCAGATGCATATAAAAATGCCGTTAAAACGGGAGAATTAACATATACATATAAGTCTCAGGTGAGAGATCTTTCCAACGTTGACTGGAAGGAATTTCAGGAGAAGCTTCCGGATATGAAAACTTCGGAGAGAATGTTCTTCACATATGACGAAGAAACAGGTGAACTTCTGATGAATGAACCTGAATTGAAGACCATCAAGATCGACAGTGTAAACGGACCTTTTATCATAGTTGTAACAAGCGGTCTCATAACCGATACAGGATTCTATGAAAAGGACAATTCCGAGAGCCAGACTGCTCAAAAAATAATAGAAACTTTCAATTCCATGAGCTATTAATTTTACATTTTTGCTTTTTCATTTTTTTGTGCAAATTCGAAAAACGATTCGCTTAAAACAGGGCAAAACAGGACTTTTAATGTTGCTTTTTTGTGAAATTTGTACGAATTGTACAAAGCGAAACATTTTGCGGCATACGAAACGCACAAAAAAATGTTGCATGTTGCACTCAATTGTTGTAAACTTCGCTTGTAAGAATCCGTGTTTTGGGGATATTGCGCCCCCAGGCAGACGGATCACGTTACCAGTCGGGTAGCGTAAGTGGATTTAGGTCCCAAATGGGCAAACAATAAACCTTAAATTATGAGGAGGCAAAAACAATGAAGATGAAGAAGATTATTGCTTTGGGCGTTTCCATGGCAATGGTTCTTGGTGTAGTTGCTGCTTGTGACGACTCCAGCACATCTGAGACAACAGCTGCTACAACAACAGCTGCTACAACAGCAGCTCCTGCTGACAACGGCGACGACACACAGCAGTCTGATGACCAGCAGGCTCCTGTTGATGAGAGCGGTTCTTTGGCTGGATTCACAGATCTCGGTGCAGCAGACGCTACAAACGAGGGTACAGATCCTATCTTGGTATGGTCCTGGAACGATGAGGTTGGTGACTACATTAAAGAGTACTCCAACGTTGAGATCGCTTACGAGAACGTAGGTGGTGGTAACCAGCAGGCTTATCAGGAAGCACTCGAGAATGCTTTGGCATCCGGTGACCAGGCTCCTGACCTCTATGTTACAGACGCATCTTGGACACAGCGTTACATTCAGTCTGACAACACAATTCCGGTAAATGATCTCGGAATCGACTATGCTGACCTTACAGATATGTATGCTTACACACTCAACTTCTCTGACGATGATGAGGGCATTATCAAGGGTCTCGCATGGCAGGCTAACCCTGCTGCTGTTTTCTACAACAGAACAGTTGCTCAGGAGTACCTCGGTGTTTCCGAGCCAGAAGATGTTGCTCCTTACTTCGCAACATGGGATGCATTCCTTAAGACAGCTCAGGACATCAACACAGCTTCCAACGGTGAAGTTAAGGCTCTCTCCGCTATCGAGGATATGTGGCAGCCTTACCAGAACACACGTACACAGGCTTGGGTAAAAGATGGCGATATCGTTATCGATCCGGCTTTGGAAGAGTACTTCAACTTTGCTAAGACACTCTATGATGAGGATCTTACATTCATGACAGGTCAATGGAACGACAACTGGACAGGTAACGCTTCCAATGACAAGGTTCTCTCTTTCTGGGGACCAATGTGGCTCGGCCGTTTCTCACTTGCTATGTCTAACCCTGAGAACCCAACATATGGTAACTGGGGTGTTGTAAAGGCTCCTGTAGATTACTACTGGGGTGGTACATGGATGATGGCATCCAAGACATGTGACATGAAGGCTGACGCTGGTCAGATCATCTCTGATCTCTGTATCAACCAGGACAACCTCAAGGATATGGCTACATCCAAGGGTGAGTACGTTAACTCCGTATCCATCATGCAGGCTATCGCTGAGGATTCTTCCTTCGGTCTCGAGTGGCTCGGCGGACAGAACCCATTCACAATCCTCTTTGACGTTGCTCAGGGTATCGACTACTCCACAATCGGTGTAAACGATGGTCCTATCAACGATGCATTCTCCTCTGCAGTAGGTTCTTACTGCTCCGGTGATTACGAGACAATCGCTGATGCTGAGGCTGCATTCAAGACAGAGGCTAAGGAAGCTGCTGGATTGTAATCCTTTAATTACAGACTAAAAGTTTCTGATGCGGGGCAGGGCAAAACCCTGCCCCGTTTTACTTTGTTAATATTGGGCAATAATATTATGGAGAGTGACAAAGATGGCACGAGGCACAGCTAAAAGTACTGCTCGCCGTAGAAGAGGAGTTAGTTATTCAAAGTGGGGTTATATTTTCGTAACTCCGTTTATCATCGCATATCTGATATTCAGTTTTTATCCTCTTCTCACAACGTTTATTTACAGCGCCAGCAACATGAAGAGAACTACCTCAAAGTTCTGGGGCTTTGACAACAAGGATGTTTTCTATGACAGATATTTGAATCTTAACGACCTTTATTCGGATGATTTCGATAACCGTACAGGCGTAGATTCAAAAAGCTATAAGAGACTTAGAGAGTATTTCGATAAGTATCAGAACAATGCCGATTCATTGGATCCGCTCAACGAAGACGGAGTTAAGGCTATCGTAGAATATGCAAGCTTCAATGACGGTGAAGAGAAATACTCCGTAGAGACTGCAAACGCGGTTAAAAATGCATACGACAACAAAGATTTCTCACTTCTTATGGGCGAACCTTATGACGAACTTGTTACTTGGTTCAGCGGTTATAAGAATGAGACAATGATGAATATGAAAGCTCTCGCTAACATCAGGACAAGACTTGATGCGATCGTTGATTCTTCCGCATCTGATGAGGAGTCCTCTACTGAGAGCGAAGATGCTATGACAGAGGCATCATTCCTTGAGAGCGAAGCTTATACCGAATTCGTAGCTTCACTTGATTCAACAGAATTCAATCCTGCTCAGCTTGCTTTGTTGGATTACCTTTCCGGATATCTTACGAGCAACCTTGAGGGAGATTACACAGTACAGTCCTACTTTGCGGCTGTATCGGACGGTAAGATATCGATTACCGATCCTTCTTTCTATTACACATGCTACACACTCGACAAGACAAAGATCGATTTTGCTGAGGAAGGCGCAGAAGATAAGATCAACTCCAACATCCCTGTATCTTTCTTGAGCGATCTTGAATCTTTCCTTATCGAAAACTCTTGGAAAGATACGATCAACTCACTTAACTCTTACTCAGAACTTGATGCATACAGCAAGGGTGAGAAGGATCTCCACGAAAGTGAAGAGCAGCTCTACGCAGACCTTAAGACACTTCAGGCTGCAGGTATCATCAATATCGTTCCGCTCGTAAGAAGCGGAGATGAGATCGTTGAGTCTGACGACTATCTTTCCAATAAGCTCCTTGCTTACAGAAGATACATTGATACAAAGTATGAGACCAGTGATGTAGCAATTGCTGCTGCTTCTCAGATCTCCGCCATCAAGAACTTCGGTGAGCTTACATCCGAGGGCGGATCTCCTGAGAGATTTGCAGACCTCGGTATCAACATCTATGCAATGATCTCCTATGACGGTACAGTCGATATCGAGAAGTATCGTCAGGTTAAGAGCACTTTGGGTCTTGCTGATGCATTGAGCTTTGCATCTTATGAGAGACTCGATAATGAGCGTAAGCAGGCTAACGTCGAGAAGGCTAAGGAGCAACTCAATGAGAACAACGCTCAGCTCGCAGATGTTAAGGCTGCATATGAAGCTGCCAAGGCTACGGGCGACAAGAAAGCAACACAGGAAGCTTACGAGGCTTTGAGAAGAGTAGAAAACGGCATCACTGAGGCTAACGAGAATATCAGTAATCCTACAGGTATCCTCTCCAAGGTTGATTCCAGCAGATTCTATATCTTCTCCGGAATGGAAAACTACAGACAGATATTCAACAGTAAATCCAGATTGGATACGGTTGTCGGATCGTTTGTTAACACAGCTATTCTCTGGGTAATCGGTTTTATTCCGCAGATCGGTCTCGCACTCCTGCTTTCCGCATGGTTTACAGATAAGAAGATCAAGCTTAAGGGTCTTAACTTCATGAAGGCTATGATGTACCTTCCTAACGTTATTACCTCAGTTACGATCGCTGTCTTCTTCCGTAAGATCTTCATGTACTCTTCAGGTGGTACAAGTTCAGCTTCCCAGCTGTTCCTTCGTAACGTTTTGGGCATAGCTAAGGGTTACAACTTCTTCGAGAGTGCATGGGCAACAAGATTCATCATCTGCTTCATCAACTTCTGGATGTGGTACGGTAACACGATGATCACTTTGATCGCAGGTATCACTTCCATCAGTGAATCACTTTATGAGTCCGCTCAGATCGACGGTGCTAACTCTTACCAGACATATACTAAGATCACATTACCGCTTCTTAGACCGATCCTTCTTTATACATTGGTCACATCCATGATCGGTGGTCTCCAGATGTTCGATATTCCGCAGTATATCAACCAGAACCCGCCGCGTATCAACTTTAACGGTACGATGATCAGATCCACAAGAACGGTTCTTATGTATATCAACAGCATGGCATTCGGAACTTCAAGCCATAAGTACGTAGGTATTGCTTGTGCTACTTCCGTATTGCTCTTTATCACAACAACGATCCTTTCGATCATTGTCTTCTACATCATGAGAGACAAGGATGCTGCTGCGGCAAAAAAATTAGCAAAGAAAGGAGCAAAGAAAAATGGCTGATAACAAAGAAAAACTGAATCAGGCTGCTGAAAATGCAGAAGAAGTTAAGGCTGTTGAGAATACTGTTTCAGAGACAAAAGAAGCAGTAGAGACAACAGAGAAGGCTGTTTCAGATAAGGTTGAAACTGCTGAAGAGACAGTTGAGACAAGTGCTCCTGCTCCTAAGAAGATGAAGAGTATGAAGGCTGCGAGAGCTGCTTACTCAGCACTCGTTTATGTAGTCGTTACATTCTTCTCTATCCTCGCTATAATTCCGTTTGCATACATGATCACGAATGCAACATGGGATACTTACACGATCACAACATCCCTTAAGATCTGGCCTAATTTCAGCAATCTTATCGGACAGACAGTTAAGAACTATCACTCTCTCGTAGACCGTGCGACATTCAGTTTTGCAGTTGGTTTCAGAAACTCATTCGTTATTTCTGTTTCCTCCACAGCACTTTCTGTTTACTTCTCCGCACTTACCGCTTACGGTATCAAGGTTTACGACTTCAAGGGAAGAAAGCCGCTCTTCGCGATGATCGTCGGCGTTATGATGGTTCCTTCTGCAGTTAACATCACAGGTTTCTACAGACTCATGCACAGCATGAACCTCCTCGGAACTTTGTGGCCTTTGATCCTTCCTGCGATCGCTGCTCCTGCTACTGTATTCTTCATCAAGCAGTATCTCGATTCTTCTCTTTCACTTGAGATCATCGAGGCAGCGCGTATCGACGGTGCAAACGAGTTCTTTACGTTCAACAGGATCTGCTTGCCGCTTATGATGCCGGCTATCTCCACACAGGCGATCTTCTCATTCCTCGGATCATGGAACAACTTCTTCGCTCCTTCGATCCTCCTCGTTACGAGTGAGACAAAGACATTGCCTTTGATGGTTGCAGCTTTGTACGGTGACCGTTACACGGACATGGGTGCCGTTAACCTTGGTCTGTCGATCTCGGTAGTACCTATCATCATCGTTTACTGCTTCCTCCAGAGATACATCATTTCAGGTGTTTCTGCAGGTGGTGTAAAAGAGTAATCTCTTTTCTCTCGAAAAAGATCACAAACTGCCCCGAGAGGGGCAGTTTTTTTATGTGATATACTTAGTCTCAGATTTATGGGAGATAACTTTATGAGAATGAGACGTTTTATAGCTGTCTTTTTGACAGTGATCTTTTTCGTTACGGGAATCCTTATTATTCCAAGACAAAAAGTCCTTGCGTATTCCGATGAGGAAGCTTACTGGCGATCTTTTTCGACAGATTATTACTATAACCGACTTACCGGAAGAGAAAAAGAACTTTACGAGCGGCTTGATAAAGCCTGCATGGATTTTCTCTTGGACAAGACCGAAGCTCACAAGGATGAATTCGGTTCCATGTATGAGATCGTAGTGGATATCACAGGTCTTAAGATCAGCTATAGAAATACATCAAATCCTGACTCGGATGTCTATCTCGCATCATCTGTATTTGATGTCTTTTTCGAGAGCAATCCGCAGTATTTTTTTCTAACGTCATATATTAATTTCATGTATGCCGATGATTACTACAGGGAGATGAGACTGATGATCTTCCAGAAGTTTGCCGACAGGGAAACGTGGAAGCAGGAGAAGGCCAAAGTAAGAAATGCTTTGGATGAATACTTAAGTTTTGTCCCGGCAAATGCCAAGCCCGAAGAAGCGGAAAAGATCATCCACGACAAGATATGTGAGAACCTTCAGTACATCTATTCTGTCGGTATAGGCGGTGATCAGTCGATATACGAGGCCCTGACCAAAAAGTCGACGATCTGCTCGGGTTACGCACTTCTTTTTGAGGCGCTGATGAACAGGCTCGGAAATAACTGCATCTGCTGTTCGGGCGTGGACCACAGGTGGAACCTCATTGAACTTCACGGTATATGGTATCTGGTTGATGTCACCAACGATGATCACAACAGTTCTTTGAAGTGGTACAACTGTTCCTCGGAAAATTACTTCTCATCGCCCAATCTGTATCATGAGGACCTAGCCCCGAAGGCTCCTTATGACGCCTTCGATCAGGGACGCTATGATTATTCTTCCGGTTATATCGAAAAAGACGGAAATCTCTACTTCATCGCCAACGATATAAACGACGCAAGCGGCCTTCAGGTTGTCCTCGTAAACGGCATCGCTGACACTATACCTTCCGTCATCACGCATAACGAGAGAACATACAAGGTCATTACAAATGACGCATCGATAATAACTGATAAAAAGGATGTGATCTCAACCGATTCTCCGGCATCAACGGAGGCTCCTGTAAATAGTCCGACGGCAGTACCGACAGCAGTTTCTGTTGTAGTCTCTTCTGAAGGAGGGACTTTCGAAGATTTCGTTGAGCGTTTGTATACTGTCGCGCTTAACCGTCCATCCGAGTCTACAGGAAAAGAATTCTGGTGTCTTCACGTCGGTAACGGTGATCTCAACGGTGCGCAGTGTGCTAACGAATTTCTCCTTTGTAAAGAGTTCAAGGACAGAAACCTGAACGATGAAGAATTCCTGAAAGTTCTCTATAAGGCATTCTTCGACAGAGAAGCAGCAAACGATCCTGACGGTTTCAACTTCTGGATGAACTGTCTCAAGACACAGGGAAGAGATTCAGTTGTTGATTGTTTTATCAATTCTGAAGAATGGTGCAACGTATGTGCTTCGTTTGGAGTTAAGTCAGGAGTTACAAGAGCGAAGGCGACCATAGCTTCAAAGAATGCAACTGATTTTGCGACAAGACTTTATACCGAGTGTCTCGGAAGAGATCCTGAGACTGGCGGTCTCAATTTTTGGAGTCTTGGTCTCACCAACCTTGAACTTACAGGTTCAGAAGCAGCTCATGAGTTTTTCTTCTCAAAGGAATTCAACGATCATAGCTTTGATAACAAAGAACTTCTGACGAGAATGTACAGAACTTTTATGGGTCGTGAACCTGACGATGACGGAATGAATTTCTGGCTTAACAACATGAAGAACGGAATGACAAAAGAAGACGTCTTCAACGAGTTCGTTAAGTCAAAAGAGTTCACGGAGATCTGTCAGAAGTACGCGATTGACAGAGGATAAGGCAAAAAGCCCATAACAAGCGGTGTTGCGGCATGTGCGCAGCGCCGCTTTTTCGAGCAGGAAAAGAGAAAAAAGAAAGTACCGCGAAACGTTTTGTTAATTTTTTGAAACGGGGCTCAAATGGGTTAAAATCGAGGGCTTTATAGTGTAAAATAAAGGTTACATAAATCATATGGAGGCAAATATTATGCAATTTGGTCATTTCGACGACGCAAGAAAGGAATACGTGATCAATACCCCAAGAACACCATATCCGTGGATCAACTACTTGGGAAATCAGGGCTTTTTCTCGCTCATCTCTAATACGGCAGGCGGTTACAGCTTCTACAAGGACGCACGCTTGAGAAGGATTACCCGTTACCGCTACAATAACGTTCCGATCGATATGGGAGGACGCTATTTCTATATCAACGACAACGGTACAGTCTGGAATCCGGGCTGGTCACCTGTCAAGACAGAACTCGATTCATACGAGTGCCGTCACGGTATGGGTTATACCGTGATCACAGGTAAGAAGAATGACCTTAAGGCTGAGGTTACTTTCTTCGTTCCGCAGGACTATGACGGTGAGGTTCAGCAGGTAGTTCTCACAAACGAGGGCAGCGCTTCCAAGGACTTCGCTATCTTCTCTCTCGCAGAGTGGTGTCTCTGGGATGCTCAGGACGACTGCACCAACTTCCAGAGAAACTTCTCAACAGGACGTGTAGAGATCGAAGGATCTACTATCTATCACGTAACTGAGTACAGAGACAGACGTAATCACTACGCATTCTATTCGGTAAACGACAAGATCGACGGTTACGACACAGATCGTGACGCTTTCCTTGGCGGTATCTATAACGGCTGGGACTGCCCTGCTACAGTTAAGGAAGGCAAGGCTTCCGATTCATTCGCAGACGGCTGGTCACCGATCGCTTCTCACTATAAGAAAGTTACTCTCGCTCCGGGTGAGAGCAAGACATTGATCTACATCCTCGGTTATGCTGAGAACCCGCAGGATAAGAAGTTCGCTTCTGAAAAGCCTGCTGATCTTCTTACAAGAGAGACATGGGTCCTCAACAAGGAGAAGGCTTATGCAATGATCGACAAGTACAACACACCTGAGAAGGTTGCTGCAGGTCTTGAGGAACTCCGTACAACATGGAACAATCTCCTCAGCATCTTCAAGGTTGATACACCTGACGACAAGGTTAACCGTATGGTCAACATCTGGAACCAGTATCAGTGTATGGTTACATTCAACCTCTCACGTTCAGCTTCCTACTTCGAGTCCGGTATCGGCCGTGGTATGGGCTTCAGAGATTCCAACCAGGATATCCTCGGATTCGTTCATCAGATCCCTGAGCGTGCAAGAGAGAGACTTATCGATATCGCTTCCACACAGCTCAAGGACGGCGGATGCTATCACCAGTATCAGCCTCTCACAAAGAAGGGTAACGCAGACATCGGCGGTGACTTCTCCGACGATCCGTTGTGGATGATCCTCTCCGTTGCTTCCTACATCAAGGAGACAGGCGACTGGGATATCCTCAATGCTAACGTACCTTTCGATGATGATCCGGACGGAAAGCACACGATGCTCGAGCATCTCGATGTTTCCTTCTATCACATCGTTGAGAACCTCGGACCTCACGGACTGCCTCTCGCAATGAGAGCTGACTGGAACGACTGTATCAACCTCTCATGCTTCTCCGACACACCTGGTGAGTCCTTCCAGACATACACCAACCCTAAGTTCAAGGCTGAGGGCGGTTACTCCAAGGTAGCTGAGTCTGTATTCGTTGCAGCGCTCTTCACATACACGGGTCCTGCATATGTAGGTATCCTCGAGCACCTCGGTAAGACTGAGGAAGCAGCTAAGGCTCAGGCTGAGATCGACAAGATGAAGAAGGTTACGATGGAGTCTGCTTTCGACGGCGAGTGGTTCCTCAGAGCTTATGACGCTAACGGCGAGAAGATGGGTTCCCACGAGTGTGAGGAAGGTAAGATCTTCATCGAGCCACAGGGCTTCGCAGTTATGTCTGAGATCGGTAAGGACGTAGGAGCTGACATCAAGACTTTGAATTCCATCGACAAGTACCTTAACTGCGAGTTCGGTCTCGTACTCAATAACCCTGCATTTACCAAGTACTACATCCAGTACGGTGAGATCTCCACATATCCGGGCGGATATAAGGAGAATGCAGGTATCTTCACACACAACAATGCATGGATCATCTGTGCTGAGGCTTATGCAGGCCGTGGAGATAAGGCTTTCGAGTACTATTCAAAGATCGCTCCTGCTTTTACTGAAGAGACATCCGACATCCACAAGACCGAGCCATACGTATATGGTCAGATGATCGGTGGTAAGGATGCAAAGAACTTCGGTCAGGGCAAGAACTCCTGGCTCACGGGTACAGCTGCTTGGAACATGGTAGCTATCTCCCAGTACATTCTCGGTGTTAAGCCTGAATTCGACGGTCTCCGCGTTGATCCTTCCATCCCTGCGGCATGGGACGGCTTCAAGGCAACACGTCAGTTCAGAGGCGACACTTACGAGATCGAGATCAAGAACCCTTCACACGTCAACAAGGGCGTTAAGTCTTTGACAGTTGACGGCCAGGCAGTAGACGGATGCATCGTTCCTGTCTGCGGTGATGGCAAGACACACAAGGTCGAAGTCGTTCTCGGCTGATCTTTTTCGAAAAAAATAACAAAAGGGGAGTTGTCATGAAATATGGCAACTCCTTTTAATATGCCCAAATTCTTGACAATGGAACGGATAGACTATAGATTTTTTTGGGGATACATAGAAATGGTTGATATATGAGAGAAGAAAAAATATGATTCCCATCTGATATTTTAGAATGCTCTGTGATTACCGGAACATGTGTTTTGTGTGCTCTTGAAAGGAGAAAGCCGATATGGAAGATACGGGAAGTGACTACGAGTCAAGCGTTGAATATAGGATCAAAAGAGAAAAGCTGAATGCGCTAATGACCGCAACAAGGACCAGCAAGAATAAATACAACGATGATATAGATACTTTTTATCGTGAACTCGGTAAGATGGATCCGACTTCTCTCCTGTTGGATAGTTATCGTGAGCAGATATCTAAATATTTAAGCCGTAATGATTACAGCGATGAGTTCGATCATGCCATAGGACAGATCAGCAATAGTATGTAAATTGGGGAGATATATAAAATGGGTGAAATAGATATAACAGATTTAGACGAAAATGAAATTTCCGGATATAGAAGGATAGGCAGCCGACAAGCTCCTCGTACGAAAGGTGCAATGCAGGAATATATAGATCGCTTGAAGCTCGTCAGAGAAGAGGGATTCAAAGCAGACGATTCCTGTACAGTTCACGGTGTAATCGATGAACTGATCGTACAGATGAATGATATCTATGGAGTTATGGAGGAGGCAGATTTGATGATCGACAATCTGATGCATATAATCCAAACCGACATAATCGACAAAGAAGATGAATTGGCGCGAACTATAAGGGAGAGTGAATGACTATGATATCTGTAGATAGATTTAAATTTGCAACTCAGTCTTTGAAATTCCGAAGTGAGTGCGGGATTAACAAGGTCACCGAAAGAACAGAGGAACTCTCAAATTCGAAGGGAAAAGCTATTGAGGAATTAAACAAGTGTTTTAGTTCATATAACAAGTTTTGTAAGAACTTAAACAATGTCTACAGTTCAACTTCCAGTTATCTAATGAAGGCATCTGCCAGCATCGAAAAGTGTGAAGCAGATAATAAGATGTAATTGCAAAAAACAATGTGAGATAAGAGTATGCGTTATTACGGACTAAAATACAGAGATGATGTTAAATTTGCAGCATATGGAGTAAGCAGATCTGTCAGTGATTGCCATTATAAGGATCGCATAAACAGTATCGATGTTGCTCAAGAACATATTAATCTTAGAACATCTTGTTCGGATGTTGCGGATTTGGCAGAAAAACAGATCGAAGCTGTCAAGAATAAGACAAGAGATTTCGTAAGTGCAGCGACTCAATACTATACCAATGTTGAAAACACATCTTCAACAATTATGTCTATTGCCAAGAAAATAAATGAAATACTCAATGAAGCTAACAGTGCAATGGTCAGGATAGATAACGCAATAAAAGAAGTTAAAGAGTATAAGGGCAAGAAAGTAACGTCAGTCACCATACAGAATGCCGGAGTCAACAAGGCAAAGTGCAACTCAGTGAGTAATGAAATTTGGAAGAAGATTATTGAGTTGGAAGTTAATAATGATATTATCAGTGATTCGGTTGCTGTTAGATGTGTAAACAAGTTCAACGATATGCTAAAAAAGCATGAGACATTTTCTACAGCGGATAAGGATATGTTTGACGAAATGTATTCTCACTATTTAGCTTTGTTCCAGGGCAGACATTTTGTTTTGTCACAGAAGGAAAGAGAGATATTCACTAATCTCCATGAGCATTATGTTGAATTGCGTTTTGGACCAGATGACGATGTTAGAAAGCTTCCGGAAATAACAATTCAGAATTGCATTGATTCGTTCGAGATACTTAATCCGAAAGCTAAAGCGACAACTGATACCTTTTTCAAAAAAATCTATGACGGAGGTAATGAAGACGAGATCTTTACGGCTAATTGCATTAAGTATGTTTTGTACACGGATGAACCGAAGTACAGAGACGTTATCTTATATTATCTGCCAAAGGCTGAGCTTCATGTTCTCGCTCCGGGAGAGACATCAAACAGATGCGGTAAAACCTTAAATATTGTCATGACTGAGGATGCAGATCATTCACTCAAAAATGATGGTTCATTTACCCATGAAATGGGACATTTTATAGATGACTATTCCTTTGAAGACATGAAGGGTGAAGATGGATCAGACATGTATAATTATTCTGATTTGTTCAGAAAGCAGCTCACCGACGATCTAAGAAATCATATGGTCGGCAAGTTGATCTACATGGGATATTACGATATGTCTAAGGAGGAAAGAAATTCTGTAATTGATTTTATCCTCAGTCCGGAAAATGTTAATGTTTCTACTGTCACTGACTCGAATCTGTACAAAAAGTATCTGCCCGATGATTGGAGTCCAAGGCAGATAAAAGCTTTTGATTCACTAAGAGATTACTATGGCTATAGAGAATATATCTATGATCCAAGTAACCCAGATGTATATGATACAAAGGGACATCATGGCTTGGCAAATGGTACTCCTGAGAAAGGAATAATAGATGATATCTCGGGAGGTCAATCTAATAATCAGATTGGTGCGATGGGCGGACACTCACTTAATTCTGAAAGGAAACTGCTCAATGGTGATTCTATAAGTACTTCAAATATCAAGAGTGCAGATGATCTGCATGATGCATTACAAAACTACGATTATTGGTTTTATAACGAGGAAGGAAAAGATAGAACTCTTAATGGTCATTATACGACTGAGTTCTTTGCTGAGAGTTTTGCTCTTCGAGTGTATGACATTGATCTGAAACCAACTCGAAGTGTATTCACTGGATCCAGTAAACTTTTTGACGAAGCTTTTGAAGATATCTATGCGCGAGTCCAGGAAAATAAAAATAATTAACGGAATCAAAGATTACTCTTCGATAAATCCGTAGTTAGTCATAAGATCGGTGAGAGAACTCCACTGGAATGCCTCCGTTGTACTGAGATCTGACAGATAATTCGTCTCGATATCTGTCCTGAGTTCGTCGTAGTATTCCAGAGCTTTGGTTATCTCAGCCTCATCATTGGTAGCGTTGGCAAGCTCGGCATATGCAAAGCCCAGTTTGATCCTGCACATGAGAAAATCAGGGTCTTTTCTGTTGATCGTTCCGTATATCTTTATAGCAGATCTGAGAAGCTGTATTGATTCTTCGGATGCCTCTCCGGCATTTAAGCCTCTGTTCATGTATGAGAACATCTTCTCATATGCGTTAGCCTTCTTGATATAAAGATCATTATTTGTGATGAAATAAAGACTCTCAAGGCGATCGAACCACTCTATGGATTGCGTATAGTATTTGATCATGGTCTCATCCGTGGAAGTTAATCCGGCGTTATAGTTTCCTATAGCGAGCATCTCGTATAACGGGTAGATACTGTTGAATTCGAAATCCTCGTTATCCATATTCACGGTGATGAGATCATATGCTTCCATTCCGAGTTCCTGTATCTTCTCGTAAGAGTTATTGAGATTTGTCGGATAGGTGCAATAGATGAGGATCATTGTGTAGTAGTTCTGAAGCTTATCTTCTACGGATATCCTGCTTGTTTTATTGCTCTCTTCCAATTCTTCCAACGCGTCTTCAAGACTTCCGAAGTCCTGTGAGTCGATCGTATTTGCCATAGATTCTGCGATCAGGTTGTACTGATCCAGGTTAACAAATGAGTACTGTCCCGACTTATAAAGAGAGCTCTCTTTGATAAGCGAGAAATACTCTGATGCCTTAAGGGTATAACTGATCTCGTTAACCTCAATGCACTTCTTGCCGACGAGGAACATCAGTCTCGGATCCTTATACATCGCAGAACTGGAGTTGTCGATATATGCACCGGTCATCTGATCGATCGCAAGTTTAGTCTTCTCGGAATAATCATCTGTATTGCTGTGGGGAAGAAGAGCATTGAACAGTTTTACATATGTGTTGTAGTCGCTGTCATTATAGGTGATCGCCTGCGTATAATACTCGGCCGCATCATCATAGCTTCCCAACCTTTCCAAGCTGAATCCCTTGTTGTAGGCGATCTGGAACTTATTGGCATGGTCATCCTGAATCCTTATGTATCCGACAACACTGACCCCCGCGAAAACGATCGTAAAGAGTACGCAGAGACAAAACGAGAGAAGTCTTTTTCGCATGGTTTCCTTATACTCATACGAAAGCTCGGTGATATGATCGAGGTCATTTATCATCTCATCGCATGACTGATATCTGTCAGCAGGCTCATCCTGAGTCGCCTTGGCAATGATGAACTGTATTCCTTCAGAAAGGTTAGGATTGATAGTCCTTACAGGCGGGCATGCATTAGGAGCTTTGCCCGGAACCTGACCTGTTATAAGGTAGAACATGGTACATCCGAGGCTGTATATATCGGTACGTTCATCGAGGATATTACTTCCGCTCTTATACTGTTCAGGCGCAGCATATCCTCTGGTACCGTAACACTCTCCTTTATCGACAGTCCCGCGGACGCATTCCTTGGCGATACCGAAGTCAATAAGCTTAACTCTGCCTGACTGAGACAGGATTATATTATCCGGTTTCATGTCTCTGTAAACGATAGGGTTTTCGCGAACCGTATGAAGATACTGAAGTATGGAACAAAGCATCTTGCTCCAGTTTATAAGGGTTTCTTCATCAACGGGACCTTCGGTCATGAGACGTTTGCTCAATGAGACTCCGTCAACGAAATCCATAACAACATAATAGTCATCCATATCCTCGATACGGTCTACGATCCTAGGTATATCAGGGTGACTTAATCCCGCCAACAACTCAACCTCTTGCTTAAAAGCAAAAAGCTCATTAGAAGCGTTATTCTTCATCTGCTTAACAGCCCAGTAGGAACCCAGGTTCATATCTCGTGCCAAATAGACGGTGCTCATTCCGCCGTGGCCGAGTTCTGTCAGCAATTCATATCTGTTCTTAAGGATCTTACCCATTATGCGATTATCTGATTCTCTTTCTTCTGATAAGGAAGACCACGCAGGTTGCGATCAAAGCCATTCCTGCTACGGATCCTCCTCCGATGATGGCTGCTTTCTTGTAGTTGAACTTAGTTCCGCCTTCACCGTCATCGGTAGAGAAAGCACGCTTCAAAGCATCAAGCGGCTTCTCCTTGATATTGATCTCATACTTGATCTCACCTGTAGCATTTCCGAGCTCATCCTCAGCCTCCAATACAACAGAGTAAGTTCCGTATTCACTGAAATCATAGAAGTATTCACCGTCAGAATTTACTGAATTGTCAGCCAAGATATCAACAACAGAACCGTCAGGGCAAGTGACGAGGATCTTAGTAAACTTATCAGGCTCATCAGGGTTGTAAGCCAGATCCTGGAGACTGAATACGATCGTTGTAGGGTCATTGAATTCATTTGTGCCAACGCTCAAGACCTTGTTAGCAATTTTGTCTGTCAGGATAGGATTTGGAGCTGTTCCGTCGATATAAAGGTCAAATACCAACTGCTCGGAAGCGTTTCCGGCCTTATCAACAGCAATGATCGAGATAGTCTTCTTACCGTCTGTATCTAGTGGAGTATTGATATCCCAATCGTATACAGAGGAACCGTCTGATACAGTACATGTGATCTCAGACATATTCTCTTCATTTATCTCGAAAAGTTCAGCTACAACAAGTCCAGGCTTGAACAACTTATTGGATGTTGAATACAAAGTGGTGGTAGTAACCGTAGGGTTGGACTTATCAATTGTTACGGTGTACTTAACCGGAGTTGCGGAGTTTCCGGCAAGGTCAACAGCAGAGATAGTTACTGTCAAAGTTCCGTCTTCCTCGTTCTTAACAACAGTGGAGTAAGTAGTACCATCTGCTTCAAGACCGCTGCCGATCTTACGGACCGTTCCGTTAACATCTACTGTAGTCTTATCCTTATCGATATTGCTGTCAGCAATGCTGATATCGAAAGTAATGTCATCAGCCGAGAAGCCGGAGAAACCGTTGCTGACATCTATAGATGGCTTTGTTCTGTCATAGATTACGGAACCGGAATTGATCTCTGTGACCGAAAGAGTATTACCTGCTACATCAGCAAAATTAAGTGATGCAGAAAGTGTGCCTTCCTTCATAGAACTCTCAGCTGTTGAGATAGTATATGTCAATGTTATGGATGTTGATTCATTTCCTGATACACCCATAGACTTATCGAGCAGTGAAGCAGAAGTTGCTGTTGCTGCGTGGTTGACTATAGCCTTAACAGTGACAGTATCTCCGTTCTTAGCATAATTGGAATTGCTACCGCTGGATTCGATAGAAGTCGTTATTGTCAACGGACTATAGTAAGTGATGGAATTGATCACTCCCGATGACTTCTCGTTTAATGAAACAACACTGTTTCCTGCTATATCTGTTACCGAAAGATCAAATCCTACAACAGACAGATCGCTCAATTCACCATTAGCAATCTTTCTGGAGAAAGTATACTTATAAGAACCGTTACTCAAAGCTTCCTCAGAAACAGAAAGGCCGGAACGTCCTGCGAGACTGAATGAAGAAGATGATGTAGCGATCTTATGGTTTGTAATAAAACTTACAACAACAGTATTTCCGTCTATAGCATATTTGGTCGAGTCGTTGCTGTTATCTGTTGAGATCGTAGCAGAAGATACTGTCAACGGTGCATAGTACATGATGTCATCGGAAGACAGAACAACATTATCGTTGCCGGAGTCATCTCCGACCTCGACTCTTACGTTGATCTTTCCGTTGTCTGATACGATGTTGTTGGTTACAAGGTACGTACCGGACCAATGCATCTTGTCGTTATCACGACTCTTCAAAGTAAGGTCATTTCCAGCAACTGTAGCTGAAACGATGTTGACCGGATGTGTAGTTTCAAATTCAACAGTAATGTAGTTGCCATCCTTGGCAAGATACTTATCATTATCATTACTACTGATTATGCTTGTTTCAGACAACTCAATAGGGGCTTGATAGATAACACTGATCTTAGTGGACTCATAGTCAAGGTGGTATGTCTCATTGCCGGCCTGGTCATTGAGGTCAAACTTAAATGAAACAGGATTATTATCTTCGATCTCAAGATCGCTGACATTGCATGTTGTTGCATACGAATATACGCCGTCAGAAATGGTTTCTGTGAGTTCAACCTTTTTGTCAGCGATATAAGCATTCTCCACTTTCAACTGGTGTGTAGAGTCAAATGAAAGAGTTATCTTATCATTGTCATTTGCGAGTTTACCCTCAGCATTTGTATTATCAGACTTGAAAATAAAGTTATTAATGCTGATCGGAGAATAATAGACCATAGGATTGCTGACATCTTTATTTGTCATTACGTAATGTTCATTGTCGGACTCATCGTAAAGTTCAAGATAAAGATCGATGCCGCTGTTATCAATCCACTTATTATTCTCTGAAACAGTGAACTCAGCAGTCCATATCAATCCATTTGAGGAAGTGAATGTAACAGCATCGCCGTTCAAAGTTCCCTTAAGGATACGATTTCCGGATGCATCAACAGCATTTTTACTTCCCAAAGGATGTGAGGAGTTAAAACTCAGAGTGAGAGTATCTCCTACTTTTGCTACAGAACTGTCATTGGAATTGGTAATGTTTACCTCACTTATCGATTCTTTGATAGATCTATAATAGTAACAGTTTGTATTAATTTCGGCTTCAGCAACATTACCGCTTCTGTCTTCCAACGTAACCTTAACAACCAAATTAAGATTATCAGGGCTAATAAGTGGATTAATATCTGATAACACACTCATAGAAACATTCTTGGATTTGACAGATTCAAACGTTCCATCTTCCTCATTCATGCATCCGATAAAATGAGACTGTTTTGTTGATTCATTAGTGTATTCGAGATCAATAGACTTAATTTTGACATCTCTATTGGTGCTCTCAAAGTCAGAAGCACTAAATGTCAAGTCAATAGAATCTTCTGATGTAAGAAAACTATCGGTCACAAATGATTCTTCGTTATATGCTGCTTCAAAATCACCCAAATAAATTATGTTATTGAAATTTATTTTAAAGTCTGCCGGGACGTATTTGTTGTCAATTAAGGACATCGAGAAATTAACAATTTTGCCTGGCTCTAGTCCATACTCTGAAATCTGATTTAATTCGATGGTAAACAGGCCGGTTTCCTCGTTCTCCAATGCAAGTCCATATACAGGATGATCCATTCCATCAAACAAAACAGAATAGTAAACTGGATTGTGATTGCTAGTAAATTCCAACCTAAGAGAATCACCATCGTTAACAAAACCATACTCAATATCGTTTTCGTCAGTATATTTATTCGTATTCGAAGTGGATAAAATAATCGGGCTACTGACTTCGAAATCTCCATAATAGGTATGACCTGGTGAGATAAAAATACTTGCAGAATTCCCGGCAATATCCTGAACGTTCATATAGAATGAAAAAGGCTCATTATCTTTACAGAACGCCAAAATATCAGACACACTAATATATGCAGTTGATCCGGAGATGCTGGAAGATTCGTTTGTGGATGTGATGGTGGGATTACTTGCAGCATTAGCAAAACTGACTATTGATAATGCAGGAGCATTGGAAGAGTAATTCAGTATTACGGTAAAGGAATCGTCTTTATTTAATGTATCAGCGGTTCCATAACTATTGACAGAAATATTAATCGGAGGATAGATAATGATTTTGTCACTATATGAGTACTGGTCATAATAATCTGTTCCGTTGTCGTATTCTACTGAAAATGCTGCTTTCAGATATCTTACTGAATCGGCGGAGGAGACCTTACCAGAATAGGTGTATTGACCTTCTCCATCAGAACTCCATCCAGTCGATGCAGATTCGTCAGCTATATCATATGTATCATCAGTGTCTTCGATGGTTGACATGATTTTATTAATTGTTTCAGACGAATTCAGACAAACAGAAAATTCATCGTTTTTCTTTGCAATATTCTTACCGTTAGCATTCTTGCTTTCTAGAGAAACGGTCAAGTCGTGATTCGGTATAACTTTAAATGAATAAGATGAGTCGTCATTATCTTGATCTGTTATTAATTCTCCATCCTTAAAGGTGAAAGCGTTACCTGCTTCGTCAGATAATATTATGCTGTATGAAAGTTCATGACCAACTAATACATTATCACCTGTCAAATCAACCATAAAAGATTGATCTGAAGAGGTGGTGGAAATGTCAGAACGGAAAACTAACTTATTATCCAATGTAACATCATTTATACATACACTTACTTTTTTTAATCCGTCTGAAGGAGATACTTTAAAATTTAAATCATAGATATAGGCGGAAGTATCCATTGGTTCTCCTGTCAACACAGCTTCTCCAAATGTAATATTACTAATTTCAGGGGAATATAATACACTAAACTCATAAGAGTAATCGTAATCATAGTAAGAAACAGAAACCTTGTTTTTACCAAGTTTCCAATCAATATCACTTATTGTAAGAATGTTATTGCTTATGGTGGAGTGGAATGGATTACTAGGACCCTGGTCATTAACCTTAACACCAATGTCACCTTTCAAATTATAATTAGCTGCTTCAGAAAGGTTAATAATCAAATCATCTCCGATCTCAATGCTGTCGTTATTGATTTTTTCGAATAGCGAATCGATAGGTTTCAGTTCTACATAAGTGTCTGGAGTACTATTTCCTGAATTTGTATATGCATATAGATGAGTGTTGTAACTATTTACTAAATCAGGTAAATACACATTGCTATCTTCATACACATCTCCGTTCTTGATAAACCTGTATGTATAATTATCATTCGGATTGTCTATATTTGTTCTTTTAATTCGCAAGTAGTCTTTTCCACCATTTGGAGTGAATATCCTAACACCCATATGGTTGACAGGGTCCATTTCTTGACAGTAAAAAACCATTGGTCCGTTATCAGCTACAACATCTTTGGAAATGAGGGCTGAAAAAAAAGAACAGATAACAAGGGCCAAACAAAAAACAATAGATAAAACTAGATTACGCTTTCTCATAATAACTACTCCAATATTTCTGTAACATCATCACATAAGATTTCGGTATAATCTTCTGTAGATTTGAGTATCTCAGTGTCGTCATTACCGATTTGAGGGGAAGACTCTTGAACAACAGAGTTACTCTTTTCTTTCTTTTTCTTGCCGGCTTTTACAGTAGGTTTTGTATATGATTTTCTGTCCCGGTGAGAGAAAAAAGCAATAGCGGAATAGACCTTGTTGTAAAAAAACAAGATAATCGAAGCCAATAGAAAAATACCGGCCAAGACTATTCCTCCGTAGAAGAGAACCTCGTTCATAATCACAACCCCTTATCATTGATAGTAAATTATATATTATTACGGAGGCGGCCCCGATGTCAATTCGTGTTGATTTTTATTTATTGTCAATTTATTATCTATAGTAGTCTTCCATAGAAAAAGGCGCGCACAGGTAAAAAAGCTTGTATTTTTTCGAAAAAGGAGATATAGATATGAAACGATTAGCATCAGTATTACTTATGATAATATCGGTTGTTTCTGTTTTGCAGTTGGTTGATACAACATCTCTTGCAACATCCGATATAAAAATAGATAGCAGTCATTTTCCGGATACTAATTTGATGAATTGTGTCAAAGTCTTTGATGATGATGGAAATGGTTCGCTTAGTGATACAGAGATCAGTAAAGCTGATATTCTTATTTGTTCCAACAAAAGTATATCTTCATTAGAGGGAATAAATTATCTCAAGGATCTCCAATACATAGATTGCAGTTCCAACAATTTAACATCTCTGAATTTAAATCTTCCTAAGCTCAAGACACTTGTTTGTGATGGTAATAAGTTGACTTCCTTAGATGTAAGTAAACTCTCTGAGTTACATACTCTAAAATGCCCCAATAATAAACTTACAGAGTTGGATGTAAGTAGCAATAAGAATCTTGCCTCTATTACATGTTATTCCAACAAGCTAACCAGCATTAAGTTTTGCACTAACTATAATCGGCCAATATCTGCATTGCGTATATACGACAATAGCATTAAAACACTGGATATTTCTTCTCTCTCAACTCTAAAAAACTTGTATTTCAAGGGAGTGACTGAATACACTGATCCCAATACGAACTATAAATATCTTAGATACTACGGTTCTAGTTCATCTGAAATCAGCTATGATATCAATACCACTGTGCTAACTACACGAATAACAACATCTTGTTCTCCTTCAAACGGAGGCACATGTACGCAATCTTTTAGCGCAGAAAATGGTTCCACTGTTAAGATAAGTGCAGAGCCTAAGAGTGGTTACGAATTTGTTAAATGGCAGGAAGAAGACAATTTTTCAGAAATAACAGATGTTTCCACCAGCAAAACCTATTCTTTTGTTACTGATAAAACAAATCGAAATTTTATAGCCGTCTTTAAAGCAATTTCGACTCCGACACCAACTACGAAACCGGCCCCGACACCAGATTCGCTCTATAACTATCTCCCTGGTGATATTGTTTCCAGAGAAGATGTTGGCGGATTTGTTTCAGGTCTATACAAATGTACATTTGATAGACTTCCTGATACAGAGGGTAGTCGATATTGGTATGATCTTTTGAAGTCACAAACCATAACAGGTGGTCAGGCGGCAAAAGAATTTATTAAAAGTCCGGAATTTGCTTCTATGAATTATTCTGACGAGAAGTTTGTCAGCGTCTTATATGACATTTTCTTCTGCCGTGAACCTGATGATTCAGGAATGAATTATTGGCTGGCAAAGCTCTCTTCCAAGGAGATTTCTAGAGCTGACTGTGTTGATTTCTTTGTTGACTCTCAGGAGTGGGCTGATATGTGTGCTACCTACGGAATACGTTCAGGAACGAGCATTATGCCAAAGGTTAATGTTAGCCCTTCATCTATCGTAGCTGACTTTACGGAGAACTTATATAAAACTGCTCTTAACCGTGATCCGGATTACCCTGGAATGGCTTATTGGGCGCTTCTTTTGTCAAGCCACAGAATAACAGGTGAAGAGGTTGGTCTTGAGTTCTTCCTCAGTAAAGAATTCAAAGATCAAAACATCTCTAACAAAGAGTTTGTAAACCGCCTATATCTGACATTTATGGGCCGAGAAGGAGAGTCCGGTGGAATGAATTACTGGGTGGGTCTTCTTGAAGGTGGTACTTCCAGAGAGACAGTTATCTTGGGCTTTACTCGTAGTGAAGAATATTTGGAAAGATGCATCAATGCTAACATTTTGCCGTACAGATATTGACAGATAATTGACTTCACAATTTTGCCATAAAATATCAGTATTTTGTCCACAAGATTTTGAGAAATGGTTTATCTACAATGGAAAAACGTTTCTAGTAAATCTGCAATTTTTCACAAAATTATTTGTGAAATCTCGACCATGTGCACAAAAAATCAGTCAATTTTTACATAAATATTGAGACCTGACCGAACAATTTGTATACTCCTTATTATGATAATGCATTTTGGATGTTTTTATCAATTTTCGGGGAAAGGAGGATACAGAAATGGGTGCAGATAATTTGCGCGTATCATCAGCTGAACTGAGAGAGTTGTCAGCAACATTTGCTTCTCTCTCTGCAGATTTGGATTCTCTCTATGGATCTATTCAGACGAATGTTGAGGATTTGGAAGGAAAGTGGACTGGTGTAGCAGCCACATCTTTCTCACAGAACATTCGCGCTACATACACAACATTTGCTAATGCAGTAGCGTACTTGGATGGTGTTTCCAAGGATCTTAGCACAGCAGCTACCAACTATGACGATGTTGAGGCAGCTAATACTAGAGGAACCGTTTAATGTTAAGTTGTGTTCGGGAACTTCGGTTCCCGAACAACTTTTTATGTCTAAAAGGAATTGTTATGGGCACTTACGAAGACAAGTGTAAATATTATGAGAACTTATATAAACCGAAGAGTTCGTCTTCGGGAAGTTCTAGTGGTGGTAAATCCTCTACAACCACTAAGACAACGAGCAATTCGCCACAACCTTGCCCTACTCCAACACCTAGTTCATCATCTGATTCGAGTTATGATGAAGAGGAAGAGGCGAGGAGGATTGCCGAAGAACAGCGAAGTCAGGTAAGCGCATTAAAAACTGCTGTTTCTACGAGTAAGGGATTATTTAATGGAGATGTTTCGTCAATAAACTCTTTTTTGGGAAATTTGGAAGATGATTCGCCGATTGTAGGTGCTTTTGTTACTTTGGTTGAAGGTAAAGTAAGCGCTCTATCGGAGGATGGAAGTTATCAAGATTTGATAGACAGACTAACAACGAAATATAACAGTATTTGATAATATAGAGGAAATAATATGGCTAAGATTTCAGCATTAGACGTTGAAGAATTAGAAGATGTAAGATTTGCATCTAGCTTAAAAATTACTGAGTTGGGTGAGGCATATGAAGATAGTGTGTCTCATTTGGAATTTATAGCGAACTTGGGATTCAAAAGTGATGATACAAGCAACACTCAGGCATCTATACGTATGCTTGCTTCTCAAATAGGTTCAATCTTTTCTATTCATGAGGGATTAGTAGATATGTATAGTAGTTTGTATCGGACAATTAAAGATGATGTTATCGACAAGGAAGATGACTTGTCGGAAACTATAGCGGGGTTGTGATATGGCTGATACATGCGTTTCATTAAGTTGGTTGTTTGATAATACAATCGATTCTTTTCTTACCTATAGTGAAGGTGTTGATCTAGCTTATTCAGCTAGTTTCTTTCATAATTGCAGCGGCGATACGATATATGAGATTAATGCTGCCATAGTCTATGAAGATTCAATGAGATCTCAAATGAAGTCGCTTATAGAAGCAACGAGTGCTTATCTTACAGTGGCTAGAGATAACATAGAAGAATGCGAATTGGATAATTCTTAATTTTCTTCTTCAGGAGATAACAATGAGATATTACGGACCTAATTATAGAGATTTAGTTGTAGGGCAATTAAATGAGCTCGCTGATTTGCTTAGCGTTAATACGTATACATCAGCAATTAATAACGTTACTATTACCTACGCCTATATTGAGAGTTATCGATCAGAGGCACAAGGGATTGCTGCCTTGGCATCTGCTGACATAGGTGACATTATTTCCAACGCGGGCACAGTAGCAACTATGCTTTCAGAATTTTACGATGATGTTGAGCTAACAGGTGGAAGAGTATACACGCTGGCGCATTGCGTAACCCAGATTGGGCAAACAGTTTCTACCGCTCTTTCTAATTTGAATGCTGTAATGTCTGGAACAGGAAAATATTCTGGTCAGAAGGTGAATCCGGATTCGCTTTCGGAAGCATGTAGTGGATTAAGTGATGCAGCTGAGCCTGCTGTCACATACTATGAAACTTTGTTCATAGATAATGACGGTAATTTGGATGAAGACGAATTGGAGAGGTACTGCAATAAAGTCGACAGATGCGACAATCCATCGACAGATTTTTATTCTCTTTGTGCTACACAGGGTTTAGTTAATGTAGTAGACGAAAAATTAGCGGATTGCGATAGTATTGAAGAATACGAGGCATTTGTTAATATGCTACTCAGACACTTTTATGTTCAGAATGACGATGACGATCTGCCTCGTCAGTGGGAAAATACTGCAGGTTCGGAATATGTCTTTTTAGCTAATGGAGATTACCCTGAAGCAGTATTTTTTACATATAATCTTAGAGATTCTGGCAACTTTTTTCTTGATACATTTCAGGCTGAGTTCCCATGTTCTTCTGTTTCCGATGATGATTTTGTTAGAGATAATCGGTACTTTATAGATTTCTATACAACTAGCCAAGCTATACAGGAGATACCTCAAGTAGTTATCCCTGTTTATGTTGATAGTGAGGAGTACCAATCGTATCGTAACGATTATTATAGTGATGCATCCGATGACGTTAATCAAATTCCTACATGGAATGATGCGAACGACGTTGATTATCCTTTCCCTGGTTTTAGTATAACTGAAGCTGATGTTCAAATTGGTGATGATACGGTTTCGTGTACTCGAATCGGTCCTATTAGTAGCTTGTACCCTACAATATTTATCTATGATAAGGACAGGGATGTTGATGCTTATGTCATTACCGACGAAGTTGGCAGCATAGATGTTGTTTCGTATGATACAAATTTTGATGATCACATAAATGTTATATGTGATGAAGATACAGTGGAATTTATTGATTCATTAAAGATGCCGACAGAATTAAACGGGTGGGAGTATGCTGATACAATTGCGGGTCAGGTAGTGGATAGTGCTATTGGCTACATTCCTATCTACGGCACAATTTATTCTATTGGTAGCGACGTAATCACGGCAATTAGTGATGTTTGTTATGCAGTACACTATGAGGACATGGCTGAAGCATATAATAAACCATACGACAATGTCATTGATGAGATAGACACTCTGAACGAACAAGCAAATTATGCATCAAATTGCGGAGGCTCTTCTGGTTCATTCTTTATTATTAACTCAAGTAGCTCAACTCAACCAGGAAATGAAAGCAATGTTTATGTGACAGGTGTTTATGTCAATGTAAATCAGGCACAATCAAATCTTGGTTTTTATTCTCGGGATCAACAGACACTTGTTGAATATGGTTCTGATGAAGCAGATGATGCTTTGCATTCAAGCACTTTTGAGGATAATGGATCTGAGCACGACACATATCAGCAACACTTTAGTTATTTCTATAGTGATTTTGCTCGTGCTCATCCTGAGTTAAACTTGCCGAGAAACGAGTATGATATGGACAGCGAAGACTATAAGGCATTGATTGCTGCCTATAATCGATATTACCAGGAGACAGGTAGTTACTATAACTCGGGTGATGAATTACCGGAAGTTGACGGCTTTAACTATGATAACTACAGGACGTAATAATGCAGCTTTGACATTGTTGCTTGTCGCGGTTGTGTTTATTTCTTTCATAGGGTGTGATTCAAAATCGCAGGGAACAGTAGGGACCACCGTGATGAATGAGACTAGTGCGATAGAGGATACAAGTATGGCTTTGGAACCAGGAAAAAACGATTATGAAATGATAGACAATCTTCTTGATAATCAATCTGTTTCAGAAGATGATAAGGAAGCCTTGAGATTAGCTAAGTATGTGTATACTGAGTATCAATACATATTCCACATAACTTTAGATGTTTCTAGTAATTCTAATGAAGAAAAAGATACAGATGTAAATATTTCGTATTTTGGTATAGTTGATACCTATCTTTCCCATAAAACCATTTCCGTCTTTAAGGATCACGTTTTTAGCTCAAACAAATCAGAATATGAGTACAGAATATTGGTTCTTTGGTTAAATGATAAACTTCCTGAAAGATACGATATTGATAATCTACCAGGCTGTTATTATGATGATCTTAAAAATATTGTTGATTATCTAAATACGACTCCGAACATAGAGGACTTTGAATCATATATCGAAGAGAATGACTATTCATTTCTAAAAGATATTAATGATTTTGATTATTCCAAGAGTGCTGATAAAGATAGTCAAAGTCTTGAAAACCTCTACATTGGCAATTTGCTCGTAGAGAATTATTTTGCGTACAATAATCTTCTCCCTAAAAAAACTGTGAATTTCGAGTATACCATTAGTAGAAAGTACTATATCAAACTGTTTGAAATATACAAGAAATACGGCAATGCTGTTTTCGGAAAAGATGTTGACGGTATTTACGTGATAGATAATTATGATGAAATGTTTGGCGAGTTAGATGAGATGATCATGGAAAGCTTCAATCTGGCTCAGAAAGATTTCAGATAATTACCCATTTCCCTTACTAGTTGTCACGAGTCGGTTTGTTGAACTATCGTCGCTCTTGTGGTAGATTTAGTAGGGGTTTTGTGTTTGTTTACAGGCACGTTTACCAATAACTTTATTCTGGTTGGGAGAGTTATGAGAAAACTGGAGTGCATTTCTTTTGATACGCAAAACGTATTGGTGGATCCTCTCGAATTTGAGGTTTCCGATTTGGAATTGCGCGTTATCAGAAATGTTTCCGAGAATGGATTCCTGATCCCTTACCATGTTAATTACAATGATTCATTCGCATATCTTTATAAGTTTGAAGACTGCATAAGCTTTGTCAGCGCGATCGAGAAGATTGATATGGATGAATGGAGAGCATGCATCCTTAAGTTGTTTGATTGCATAGACGTAATTGAGAAGAACGGCTTTTTGAACGTTTGCAATCTGTGCCTTGATCCTCACTTTGTGTTTTATAACGCAGCAGAAAGGAAGATATGGTTTTTATATCTGCCTGTTGAAGGCCCTTTCTTTTTTTCGGATGTTAAAGAATTCACGAATTCATTGAGATTGTTTATCCGTCGTACCGGTGAGGAAACCGGACTTCTTGACAGTGTCATCAAGTCCGTTTTGGCTGATGCTAATTCCGATATTCCGAAACTTAAGGAAGCGGTCGAGAAATTTAAGCCGTTTCAGAATAATGGCGGCATAGATACTCCGAAGAAGAACGGAATACTCTCTAACTTTGGCTTTATGAAGCAATCAGGCTCCAAGAAAAAGGAAACCGGTGATTCTACTCCTGTTATACATGTTCAGGGTGGAGCTACTGAGATACTTGATGACGGAACTATAGGAATTGCTTTGGTATATAAGGGCGATGATTATCCGCTTCGCATGGAGATCAAGACCAGAGAGAGCATTATCGGAAAGCAAAAAGAATCTGTTGACCAGGTAATACCGTTTTCGAAAGCGGTAAGCCGTGTGCATTGTAAGGCAGGCTTTGATAACGGAGAAGCATATATTACGGATCTCGGCAGTTCTAACGGTACTTTCGTAAATGGAAAGAGACTGGAAAAAGATGAGATCGCTACCATAAAAGAAGGAGATCTTGTCAAGATCGCCAATCTTGAATTTGAAGTTGAGGACATTAAGCTATGAGCCGATTGATCCTTGATGTTTATGGTATTTCCGATGTCGGAATTAGAAAAGATGTGAATGAAGACTCTTTCGTCTATAAGGTTGCCAATATAGATGACAGTGTGGCAGGTCTGTTTGCCGTTGCTGACGGAGTCGGCGGATTGTCTGAAGGCGACAGGGCAAGTCAGACATGCATACGAAGGATAAATCTCTGGTGGGAATCAGAGTTAACCAGGTATTCCGGTGGTGAGGGAACGATCGATACAAATTCTCTGAGAGAATCGATAATAGATTCAAATAGCCGCATATTGAAGATGTCTGCTGATAAAGGTGTTCGTTCGGGAACTACTCTTACGATGCTGGCGGTGTTCAATAAGCGGGCAGTTATAGCACATGTCGGTGACAGCAGATGCTATAGGCTTCGTAAAAATATATTGTGGCATTTTAACAGAATGACTACGGATCATTCTTGTGAGAAGACCAATCTGGTCGATGGTGTAACGACCGTTAAGACAGTTCTTACAGATTGTATAGGTTTCAGGCAGGATTTCAGACTCGATATTTCTGAGATCGACATAAGCGACGGTGATTCATTCCTTTTGTGCAGTGACGGGATCTACAAGACACAGGATGATTCAGTTATCGAGGAGTGTATGCGCCGCGAGAGGAAGGCCGTTAAGAATATCTGCGAAGAATTGGTAAATGGGGCAAAAGAGAAAAAGGAAACGGACAACATCTCGGTGATTGCTTTGACAGTCAGTTCAGGTGACAGGTAATAAAGATGAGAAAGAAAAGGGTAGTACTTTTATATCAGGATACTAAATACATCTTGCCGATCTTAGCTGATCTGGTCGAGATGTATGATGAGCACTGTGATTTTTCTCTGTTCAGTGATGTGGATGTTTTCGAGAAGGAAATAGAGAAAAATCCGGAGATCGATGTGTTCATTACGGATAAGAAGATATTTTCCGAACAATTCTTTAAGCTTCGGATCAATGATATATTGCTCTTTACGGAAGACGAAAAGGATTTTTCCGAGAATACGTCGAAACTCAATGTGCAGCTTGTTTATAAGTACCTGAGCGTCAAAGAGATAATCAACGAGATCTGCAGCTGTTCTGTCTTGAGAGGGATCGAGGAATCTGAGGGAATAGTAACAGACCTTATCGTAGTATATTCACCTATTGGAGGAGCGGGTACTACGACTATGGCACTGGGACTCTCGGAGGCTCTGACCAATAAGCACAAAAGAGTGCTTTACATCAATGTAGGACAATTGCAGAATCATGCTTACAAATTTAAGGACAGATCTCCGCTTGATGATATTACCGTAAAGAGATTCAAGGAAACGGATATCAATTTCTACGAGAGCATCAAATCAAGGATAAGGGTCGAGGGATTCTTCTATCTGCCGCCGTTCCCGAGATGCCTGTCTTCGTTGGATCTTCAGGACAGACATATTGTTCAGGCGATAACCAAGATCAGGGAAACCGGAGTATATGATTTTATCGTGATCGACACATCATCTGAATTGAACGAATGCAATTCGGAATTGATGGCAGAGGCCGAAAATGTCATGGTCGTCGGAAAGCCGGATGAAGAGTCACTTTATAAGCTGAAGGTCTTCCTTGGGGCGATCGACTGTACGGACAAGAATAAGTTCCGTTTCGTATGTAATTTTGCTACGGATGATTCAGATAAAACGGACACACCGTTCGCAACGGATTATGTTCAGATCAATTCGGATATACCGAAGAAATCGATCGAGGATCTGGGATTGATCCCGGATATCGAGAGGTTAGGTATCAGATACATTTAATCGGATGAGGGAATATGAGTAACAGTGCAGTAGTTAAATTTATCAATCACAGTTCGGGTTTTGAACTCGATATCGAGGTTCCGCTCGACATTACGGCGCAGGATCTTTTTATCGCGCTCAACAGAGGAATGAAGCTCGGTATAAACGAGAACGACAGATACAACTATTTTCTGAAAGCAGAAAAGCCGGTCGCGTTCCTGAGCGGTTCTGAGACGCTTGATAAATTCGGAGTAAGAAACGGAACTATTATCAATTTTGTCAGAGGTGATTACCATGGATAATTATAAGATCGTCATCTCCTCGGGCAAATTCTATAAGGACATCATTCTTGATTCGAAACTGAAAAGATTCTCCATCGGAAACGGTGAAGATTGTGACCTTACAATAAAATCAGACAACAGTATCAATATTGTACTGGAACGTGTTGAAGACGGTTGGTCTATCAATTGTGAAGGTGATGTTTATTTCCTCTATAACGGCGTCACCAAGATGGTATCTAAGAAGCTCAATCACGGTGATGATCTGACCTTCAAGACTGAAAGCGACGGAAGAGTCATATTCGATATGTCGTTTATCCTGAACTTTGTTTTCAGCGACAAGAAATATGATTATTCCATCGATATTCAGAATTCCGAGCACATCCTTATCGGTCGTGACAGCAGATTCTCCATATACCTTAAGGATGAGCTTCTCGGTGCGGATTATATCGAGATAATCCATGAACAGGGAAAGTATATTATCAAGGATAACAACACCAAATACGGTGTGCAGGTCAACGGCAGATTTGTGAATAAACAAAGGGAACTGCATGAGTACGATTTCATCTTTATCCTGGAGTATGCATTCTACTTCTTCGATGGTCATCTATATACCGATCTGTCGGATGCTAATTCCATAACGGTAAATAACCTTAATACTACCAGGATCCTCGAGCAGAAGAGTACCTTGGAATATCCTAAGTTCAACAGGAATACCAGAGTTAAGACTGTTCTTTCCGATACTCCGATCGAAGTTCTCGATCCTGATAATCCGAGAGAAGAGCCAAAGAGAAATCTCATCCTGACATTGCTTCCTACAATCGGAATGATGGGTGTTTCCATGTTCATGAGAGCTATGCTCTATAGCAGAGGAAAGCAGATATTGATCCTCGGTGCTGCGATGGTCGGTATGGGAATCATCACTTCCGTTGTTTCTTTCGTAAATGAGAAGAAGCAATATAAGAAATCCGTGATCGAGCGTGAGGAAAAGTACACAGAGTACATCAAGAATAAACGGATCGAGATCACGAAAAAGCGTGAAGAAGAGTTGGAAGCTCTCGAGAGCATGTACTATTCACTTGCTCAGGAACAGCAGATGGTCGAAGATTTTTCTGCTGATCTTTTCAATCGTGACGTAGAGGATGAAGACTTCCTCGATGTCAGACTTGGAACAGGCTTCGCAGAAGCCAGAGCCAAGATCGATTACAAGAGCAGAGAAACTTTGGATACAAAAGACGAATTGGCGCTCATGCCGGAACAGCTGGCAGAGGAGTTTAAATATATCTCCAAGGCTCCGATCGTCGTTAAATTGGGAAAGATCAATGCATTGGGTGTCGTAGGTAATCCTGAAGTAAGACTCTCCGTCTTAAGAAACATGGTCATTGATCTTGCCGTCCGTCAGCATTACAGCAACACCAAATTGTATTTTATGTTCCCTGAGGAGCAGAAGAGCAATTTCAGATGGGTAAGATATCTTCCGCATCTGGATAATGAAGATATCAATGCCCGCAATATCATCTGCGATAACGAGAGTAAGACGCTGGTCTTCGATTATCTTTATAAGGTTCTTTCGTACAGGGAATCCGAGGAAGTCACATTCCCGAGGATCGTCATAATCGTTTTCGACAGTATTGGTCTTCGAAAACATCCTCTGTCGAACTTTATCGAGAAAGCCAATTCTCTCGGCGCTGTTTTTGTATTCTTTGAAGAGTTGGAGGAGATCCTTCCGAACGGATGTGAGAACATCATCAGATTGGATGCGACCGAGAACAGAGGCGAACTTATCGAGAGCGGTGATTCCAGCAAGAAGTTAGACTTTGTATATGAGACGATCAATCCGATGGATGCCGAGAAGCTCGTTATGAAGCTGGCTCCTGTATATGCGGAAGAGATAAGCCTTGATAATACATTGACGAAGAATATTTCTTTGTTCGAGCTTCTTAAGATCACGAATCCTAACAAGATACCTATCGAATCAAATTGGAAGGAGTCAAATGTCGTTAAGTCGATGGCAGCTCCTTTGGGTGTCGATGCAAAGAACGATGTCGTTGCTCTGGATATTCACGAGAAATTCCACGGACCTCACGGACTTGTCGCAGGTACCACAGGTTCCGGTAAAAGTGAGATCCTTCAAAGTTATATCTTGTCTTTGGCTCTTAGATTCCATCCTTACGAAGTAAGCTTTGTTATCATCGACTTTAAGGGTGGTGGTATGGCAAACCAGTTCTCGACATTGCCACACCTTATCGGCGCCATTACCAATATCGACGACAGAGAGATCAAGAGATCCTTGCTGTCCATCAAGGCTGAGTTGAAAAAGAGACAGAGGCTTTTTGCTGAGGCCGAAGTTAACCATATCGATGCCTACATCAAAAAGTACAAGAATAACGAAGTTGCTATTCCTTTGCCGCACCTGATCGTTATAGTCGATGAGTTCGCGGAACTTAAGGCTGACCAGCCTGACTTCATGAAGGAACTTATAAGTGCTGCGCGTATCGGTCGAAGCCTTGGTGTTCATCTTATCCTCGCTACACAGAAACCTAGCGGTGTCGTTGATGATCAGATCTGGAGTAACTCGAAGTTTAAACTCTGTTTGAAAGTTCAGAATAAGGGCGACAGTAACGAAGTACTTAAGTCACCTCTTGCTGCTGAGATCAGAGAGCCTGGTCGTGCTTATTTCCAGGTTGGTAACAACGAGATCTTTGAATTGTTCCAGTCTGCATACAGCGGTGCTCCTGCTGTTATTTCCGAGGATGATGTCCAGCCGTTTAAGGTATTTGCTTTGAACCTGAGCGGTAAGCATTCGCTCCTTTTCGAGCAGAAAAAGAACAATTCCGGAGGAAGTACGCAGACTCAGCTCGAAAGTATCGTTGACTCTGTCAGTAGTTACTGTGAATCCATTGATCTTCCTAAGTTGCCGCCTATCTGTCTGCCTCCGTTGGAAGACAGGATCCTCATCGACAGGAAGAAGATCAGCGACAGTTCATTTGTTATTCCGATCGGTATCTACGATGATCCTGACAATCAGTATCAGGGACAGTACAGTATCGATCTGGGTGACGGTAATGTGTGGATCCTTGGTTCTTCTCAGATGGGAAAGACCAGCGTTCTTCAGAATATTATTTCTTACTCTGCGCTCAACTATTCACCGGATGAGATCCAGTTCTATATCCTGGATTTTGCTTCAGGTGTATTGAAGCAGTTCGATAAGCTTAATCACGTAAGTTCTGTTATCCTTCCGAACGAAGACGATAAGATGAAGAGCTTCTTCAGGATCATTTATTCTGAAATGGATATTCGAAAAGAAAAGCTGTCATCAAAAGGCGTAAGCTCATTCTCTTCTTATCTTGACGGCGGATATAAAGATATGCGTCAGATCGTGATCATCGTGGATAACATCAATGTCCTTAAGGAACTTTATGTTACGGTAGACGATCCGTTCCTGAATATCGTACGAGAAGGAGCGTCTCTGGGTATCTGCGTTGTAGCAGCTAACTCACAGACAACCGGATTCGGATACAGATATCTCTCGAACTTTACGACCAGATTATCACTGACTTGTAACGAAGAGACAGAGTACAGTTTCCTCTTCGGATCTACACGTATGAGACCGAAGAATGTTCCGGGCCGAAGCCTCGTAAAGATAGACAGGACCATGTACGAGTGTCAGACCTATCTGGCATTTGAGGGTGAGCGAGAGATCGACAGAGCTGAGTCTATCCGCGCATTTATTGAGGATTGTAACAAGAAGTACAGCAGCAAGGCTGTTCCTAGACTTGTTCAGATGCCTAACGTATACCTGAAGTCCATGCTTCCTGAATTCAGCAGAGAGGACTACAGCAAGTCTTCAATTGTCGATATCGGTCTGGATTTCGCGGATGTTACGCCTTATGTCATCGATCTTTATAACCTTGGTGTATTTGGCATTTCCGGTAAACTCGCAAACGGAAAGACGAATGTACTTCGTACCATCTTAAGTGCAATAGATGAAAAAGATCCTTCGTACAAGACAGACATCTATCTTGTGGACAGCTATAAGAAGGAACTCGCTTCATATAAAGATAATGACAGAGTCAGATCTTATTCTATCGATGCTGAATCTATTCATGAGACTCTTGCAGGTATCGATGAGATCTTGTCGGCTCGATATGAGCGCATGAGAAGCGGTGAATATAACAAAGACGAAGAGCCTATGCTGATCCTCATGATAAGTAACCCGGATATCTTTGACTCGATAGTGGGAAATAAAGAGTCGCTCGCGATCTATAAGAACATCCAGACGAAATACAAGAGTTGCGGTGTGTGCGTGATCTTTGATTCCGTACCTAACGAGAATGTCAGCTATGGCGGAAATGAGATACTCAGAGGCATGAAGGATAATCTCAATTTGTTCATGTTTGATAACCTCGATGATATCAAGGTTACCATCGTCTCTACTGCTACTAAGCGACAGTTCAACAAGCCGCTCCTTCCTGGTGAGTGTTATTACCTTAAGGGATCGGAGATCATCAAGATCAAGACGCTGTTCTCACCTATTTTGGCAAACTCAAATTGATGCAAAAGCGAATGACATATTGTTTAAATTCGCACATCAAAAATGAGTAAGAATTACCATTAAAATGATATTATTTTAAGAAGCAACATTGCGATAATATGAATTTTTTGATATTATCGCAATGTTGTTATATGTGTGAAAAGGTGGATAAATGATATGCCGGAAGAGGATGAGGTACGTAAGCAGCTCAATGATCAGCTCGATGCGATAAAGAAAGCGACTATATCAAGCCGTGGTGCTTATGATAGAGACGTTTCATCATTGCTGTCTAATTCCAAAAAAGTAAATTCAAATTCGCCGATAGTACAAAAGGCAATGGAATCCATTGAGCAGATGGTATCTGACTCAACGGTTGAAGATAACTATAATTATGCGTTGAACACCATCAATTCATATTACGCTTGAGGATAGACAGATGGGAAAGATTAATTCGATCAATGAAGAATCCGTATACAACTATCAGCCCTTGGCAACTCATAAAGGTAAGACCATAGATGAAAATATGGATACTCTTATCGGGCTTTATAAGGGAATATCCGCTGACTGTTTCAGTGAAGGTGACAGCAGCTCCGTTCACATGGCAGTCGATATGATGATAAGTGAACTTGCTGATCTCCAAAGTACGATCAGCGGCGCAGAGGTCATGGTCGATTCTCTGCTGGACAGGATAAAGAACGAGATACTTGACGAAGAAGACAGGGTCGCAAACAGCATTTAACGGGAAAGAACTATGGGAACAAATATCGATCTGAATAAACTTAGCGAATACGCTAATGATTTTAACTCCAAGAAGCCAGGTTACAACGAGGCACAATATCTGATCAACGGAACAGGCGATGCACTCGCTCAGATCAATTCATGCCTTGTTCTGGTAGATCAGTTGGGAAAGAAAACGGACGATATGTTTGTTGCGTCAGCTAATTACCTTAAGAAAGCCTGCGCGAACTACAATGCTGCCGAGAAGGCTAACAGCAAGGAAGCTCAGAGCGGGAAAAAGAAGTAAGGTTCAGCACCATGACCAGATATTATGACAGCGATTACGTTCAGACTCTGAGAGATCAGATCAGTTCCATCAGGCAGGACATCAATCCTAACTCTTACGGGATAGGATATTACGGCAGTTTAAGCAGCAGTGAGAGTTCTTATGCAAAGACCTGCGCGGATAATGCGGCAGCGGCTGCTTCATTAAGAGCAACTGAATTCAGGGACAAACTCCAGACATTAGGCGACAAGATAACCAACTATTATAACGGCGTGGACGGGATATCCGAGGAGATCTACAGTTCCGCTTTGAACCTGTCGACTGTACTTAATGAAGCGCTTAAGACCATGACGGAAGCAGAATCCCTGCTCTCGCATTCGACCGAATTGAATGACCTTACTCCGTGCTCGGTATCGAACGTTTTCGATAGGATACATAAGGCAAAAGTAAAGTGTGCCGCAGAGTATGTTAAGGAGTTGATGCGAAGCTCCGGTTCATTGGACGAGACGGCGGCTTCCTGGCTTAAGGATTACCTTCACGGTAACGGTCTTAAAGATGTGACTGACGATGACCTCCATAATTTCCTGCTCATCAATGATTATCTTATCCGCCACGGCCATTCCGTGGAATGGATAACGGACAGGATGGAGATCATAATCGCGTCCCAGTGGTTTGATGACATCAAAGTGACCGGAAGGTACTCGGGAAAAGACCAGGCGCTTTGTCTCAAATATCTCGAAGAATACCTCTCGAAAAAGAACGTAGAATGCATCAAATATAATCTGCTCGTTAACGGCCTTCGGGGTGAGAACGGCACACTCGATCAGAAGGTGCTCGAGTCATACCGCAGGTTCATCGCGAAAAAGGGCGTGAACACCTTGTCGGATGAATACATCAAAGGCTATCTCCAAACAATGGAAAGCTTCAAAAAAGCCGGCATTTCCGACGAGCTCTTGTACGAAAACTTCGTCTCATTCTACGAGAACAACAACTTCAAGATGATCTACTACGTCGGCACCAAGCACGGCGCCTCACAGACGGCCGCGATCAATTCGATCATCGATGACTTTGTAAAGGCGGGCTTCAATAAGCAGCTTGAAATGGATAATGAGATATCCAAAAGATTCATCGATGTTTTGTACTCCAATACCACTCTTCGTGAGCAGATGAGTATCCTTGACTATTTTGGCCGTTTGGACAGGGGAGAGTCTATTCCTCTTGATGAAAAGCTGGACTTCACGATGAGATTTGCCAGATGTTTCCTCGGGTATGAAGATATAGAGCCATGGGCAGATTTTCAGGAGACTTATTTCGGCGAACTTTACGAAGATTCGCTCGGACGTAAGAAACAGGGTGCCGGATGGTGTGCCATGTTCGTCAGCTGGATGATCAGCAAGGGCGGTCTTCTCGATGGTTCTATCGTAGAGGATGTAACCCCTGAAAATGCGATCCCGGAATACTATTGGGCAGATGCTCCCGGCTACAGAACGGTATTCCGGGCTAACGAGCATTATGCCAAAGCAGTAGATTACACTCCGTGTAACGGCGATCTGATCCTGTTCAGAGAATATTGGAAAGATGAGATCAACATCTATCACGTAGGCATAGTCTTAGGCGTGGACGTGGAAAACAAAAAGGTATACACGATAGAAGGCAATGTAGGCGGAGCGCAGGGAACCGAGGCAGAAGAAAGGCACGGCATCCACATCAAGTCCTATGACATGGACTGGGAGAGGATTGGCGGTTACTGCAAGATGGACGGAACCGAGAGAAATATGCGAATGATCGCCGGCTATGAAGATCAGGTCGTAGAGAACTACTTTGAGAAAGAACTCTACGTAGCCTGTTCCGACGGTTTTGTAATGAACGATGAATAATTCTAAGGTTGATATGGGGAAAACATGAACAGAGATTACGACGAAAGCAGCAGAAATGATACGTTGACCAAGATCAGTTCTCTTAAGGAAACGATCGCAGGTTCATCATATTCTGCACCGATAGATAATACATCCGTGACAGGCGATCTGTCCTGGATCTTGAACCTTGCACGGAATTCTGCCGATTCGGCAAGTGATTCAGTAAACAAGGTCAAAGAGAAGATCGAACTTCTCAATACCAATCTCGTGAGATTTTACGGACATGTGGATAATGTCTCGTTCGAGATCTACAGATCCGCAGGGCACCTTTCTTTGACACTTTCAGGGGCCCTCAAGTCGATGGAGCAGCTCGAGACTCTTCTGAACAAATCAGAGAACTTGAATGATCTTACCGCTTTATCGGTGCTGAATGTTTTCGAGCCGCTAAAGAATGCAAGAAGAGCCTATGCGTATGAGATCATCAGGGCTCTCGTAAGACCGGGCGGTTATGAAGACAAGGCCGCCAGGGATGCTGTCACGGCCCTGCTTCACAAGAACGGCATCAAGGACATAACCGCTAGCGATCTCAGTAACTTCTGTCTGATCTATGACCACCTGATCAAGAACCACGACCACGAGTGGATCGTCGACAGGCTGGAATCGATATTCACGTCACACTATTTCGACGACATCGCACTGACCGGACGCTATTCGAGCAAAGACCAGGCCCTCTGTTTGGAAGCGTTCGACGCCTGGCTCGGCAATGCCGAGTTCACCGAGGATGACAGATTCCGACTCCTCGTCAAGAACCTTACCGATGAACACGGCGCCCTGGATCCTATTGTGCTCGGCTCCTTTAAGGAGATGCTCGTAGGAAGGAACATCGCCGCGACCGACAATCAGATCAGAGGTTACCTCAACGTCATAAGCCGCATGAAGACCATGGGCTTTTCCGAGGACTTCATTTATAACAACACTTCGGCCATCTTCGGCTACCCGAGCCTCGCCGGCATCTACGCGGCAGGTCAGCATGACGGCGCCGGCCAGACCAGGCTCATCAATGAAGCCGTCGACAAGGTCGTGTGTGACAGGCTGACCCGGCTCCATTCAAACAACACCTACAACGGCGATTTCATTCAGGCTTTCAAGGCAAATACCACTTCCTCCAAGCGCCTGGAACTCCTTTTCTATCTCGAAAACGCCGACAAGAACGGCTACGACAGGATCGAGATGGCGATCGAACTTGCCAAGACGACCCTCGGCATCATGGAGCATGATGGCAAACATAACTTTTTAATTATGAGTACGCTCATTACGGTAAACAGACTGCAGAGTGGTGCGCCAACTATGCAACATGGATCATCAGTCAGTGCGGATTTCTCGACGGAAGCTTAGTCAAAGATGTCGGCCCTGATAATGTGATAGATCCTAACGGTCCTGCGTGGGCGGCGGTACAGAACATGCACGAGGATCTGTACGATGCGGGTCACTATAGCGTCAAGGAAGATTATGATCCTAAAAACGGAGACCTCATCATGTTCAGCGAACCTGATAATACTGACGAAAGATTCAAGAAGAATTACTACCATGTCGGCCTTGTCGTCGGTGTCGATCCCGAAAATGAGATCGTCTACACCATAGAAGGCAACTCCTCAGGTGACGGAGCAGACGACACAAAGGGCGTCAGGCTGCAGGCATACAAGTTCGACTACTTCAAGATCGACGGTTACGCCAAGATGGGCGGAAACGAGCAGAACCTGGATCACATCAAGAGTATCCTGTCCAAGTCCACCGCCCTCAAGGAGAATCCGGTCGTTACCCAAGAAACAAATGAAGAAGAGGCTCCTTCCGAAGAATAGTTTTGTGCTACAATAGAGTTCGGCAAAAAAACAGGGAGCATAAACAAGATGAAGAAGTTACTATCTTTTTCGAGCATGATACTGATGATCGTTATCATGGCGTTAAGTTTTGGCGCATGCAAGACAAACGCCGCGAAGATCAACAGCCTTAACTTCATATCGGCGACAGGCACAAAGGAGAACACCAACTGTATCTTCATAAGTGAATTCGCTACATCCTACATGCCGGTGACATCTTATGACGCTTCCAAACTAAGCAGCGAGTCTGCCGCCAAGCTCATCGAAGAGATCGAGGCCATTCCCGACGCCTCCAACGCGCAGGGACCTCTCGCTTACAAGATCGAGATGATCTACACAGACAAAGACACTTCCGTTCATGAGATCAAGAAAGAAGGCTACGGTGCTTTCCCATCCAACTGGGACACCATCGTTCAGCTCGTAAATGACGTTGCGGGCGAGCCGGGCGTCGTCAATAACAGCAAGGACATAATCACGATCGATTCAGCCTATATCGAGAACAACTTCGGCATCACCAATGCCGATCTTCCTGAAGGCATCTCGGTCGAGGACCTGATCAACAATGTACCTCTTACATATGAGACTTTGTATAACCCCAGTAATGGGGACTTTGAGCCGGACAAGGTAATCTATGATTATCTTTATGATTATTATGATATCGACTCACATAAGATATCCGTACTGAATCCTTCCGCAAGTACGGAACCGGAGCTTAAGACATTCGCGGATCACAGGCTCGACACTATCGAAGAGGAAGGAAATATCTCTTACAGCGGTAAATATCTTGGTAATGATTTCAGGATCGTAAAATATGATGAATTCGGCAACCTCATCCAGAACAACGAGTATGCTGACCTCGAGAAGAACTCCGACAATTCGCTGAAGTTTGTTTTCGATCAGCCTGCAGGCGACGGAGGAGAAGAAGGTACGTCATACACCATGGATATTTATGTTGATTCTTCAAACAGATTCATAATACTGACCAACTGTACGGATCCGACGATCCTTTATCACATGGTCAAATAAGAAAGGGCAAAAAAATTATTATGGCAAGAGACATCAAGTGGGCAATCAAGGAAGCCGAGGAAGGCGGCGCTATCAGGAAGGTAGAGGTAGAGGACGAGACTAAGAAGAAATTGTTTTCGAAAGCAAATAAGACAAATGTAATGATGTTTTTCGGATCGATCATCCTGCTCGTTGTAGCGATCGGGATCGTAGCGCTTCTTGTTACTTTCCTGCATTTCATTATCTACAGCATCAAGATGGTCATCGTCTATATCCTGCTCCTGATCTTCCCGATCTATGCGATCTACAGGATCTTTTCCATGCGTAAGGCAATGAAAAAGGGCGACTATGACTTCTACATGGGCGAGATCGTAACCAAGACAGACAAGGGCTACAAGATCAAGGGTCTCGAGGACCAGGACTTAAACTTTTCTATCAAGCCTGAAAATGAAGTAAAGCAGGGAGATACCGTTAAGCTTATAAGGATCGCTGACGAGGTCGATCTTTTCTGATCCGACGATCAAGAGAAAAATGAAATGGCAGAACAACCAAACATACCAAACAGGAAACTTACCAGAGCAGAGCTGGAAAGATATGCGGCTTTTCTCAAAAGAGAGGAAAAGCTTCTCGAAGCAGGCTACAAAAGAAAGGACATAATTGTTTCCATCATCACGGCGAACCTTTTGGGAACACTTGTTGCCGCTATTCCATGCATTCCTGCTGCGATAGCATTTTTCGCTATCCACGGAACTGAATTCGTGGATAAGCAAAAACACCCACTCTACATGGTAGGGTATTTATTGTTATTCGTGGCGCTCATATTCGTGCATGAGATGATCCACGGATTGTTTTGGTCGATAGGTGCGGAAAACCACCTCAAGGATATCAGGTTCGGCTTTGTGGTTCAGTACCTGACACCATACTGTACATGCTCAAGTCCTCTCAAGAAACCGATATATATCATCGGTACATTTATGCCGATGTTCATTCTCGGCATCTGCGTGATGATCGTATCGATCATCCTCGGAAACGTCGGGCTTTTTGTTGTAGGAGTTCTCCATACACTCGCAGGAGCCGGAGATATCCTTATAATCCTGAAATTACTGGCATATAAGTCCAAGGGCAAGGACGTGGTCTTCATCGATCATCCGTATGAATGCGGTCTCGTTGCCTTTGAGAAAGATGCCTGACAGATTTTTTCGAGAAGAAAAATTGAGACTATTTTGTTTGATTTTGACCTCGTGACCATTGTATGGTTAAAAGAAAGAGGTCAAAAAATGAGCGAAGTCAGGAAAACCATCGCATATAGGATAAAAAGCTTGGATGGACTTATAAAGGCGAAGACCAATTCGGTAGATAAGGTCCCCGACAGGAAAGTTAAGATCGACCATACCGGAGGAAACACCCACTTTTACGGCTTGCGCTCAGACGGAAAGAAGGACAGGCTCTCAAAGGAAACAGCTCACCTTCTGGTCCAGCGTTCGTACGATAAAAAGATCATCAAAAGTGCTGCAAGGGAAAGGGATTACCTCAATCGAATGCTGGAGGCTTATCCTGATGAAAACGTCGAGGACGTGATCAAATCCTTCAACAATGATCGACGCTCCCTGATTACACCGGTTCGTAAGGATGAGGCAGACTTTGTCAGCGAGTGGATCAATGCACCATACAATAAGAAAGTCATTTCTCAAGGTGTTGTGGTGTATAAGACTAAAAAAGGTGAGTATGTCCGTTCGAAATCTGAACTCATCATAGCTGACAGGCTATATGGATTGGGAATACCGTACAGGTATGAGGCTGAGCTGATCCTTGGAGACTCGATAATCCATCCTGATTTTACGATCTTGGATATCAAACGTCGCCGTGAAGTATATCTGGAACATCTCGGAATGATGGATAATCCGAAGTACGCGACAAGTGCTGTTCAAAGGATAAATCTATATACTCATAACAATATAGTGTTAGGTGATCGGCTGTTCATTACCTTGGAGACCGATAGTGTACCTTTGGATACGCAGATCGTTGATAATACGATTGGGCTCTTTTGGACCGATTTGGTCTGAGAGATCAATTTGGACCAACTTTTCTTGGACCAAACTGACTGATGAGGTTGGTTTGGTCCAAATTATCGATAACAATCAAAGATTTGAGATCATTTATCATGGTTTATTGGTCCAAACAGTAGGGAACAAGCATTTTGGTCCAAGAAATCTTGGACTTTTTTTGTCGCCAAAGCATATTTGGACCAAGTCACAACACTTCACTTATACCAATCTCGTTCGAATTAACATAAAATTGAAGAAAAGAACAGGTTTTAGTTATTGCATGTGGTTGCTATGCTTTATATAATTAAATCACGAAACGTTTTTCGCTAATGCGTATTTGATATATTTGGGTAAAAGACTACGGGGGTGAAGTCAATGCTTATCAGAGGTGAAAAAGCAAGAGAACAAGTTAAGCCGGCAGGCATTCTCCTTAAGGAAAAGTTTCCAAATGCAAAGGGTGAGATCAGCAGTCAGTATGTTGGACTGAACGGCCAGATCATAGGTGTTTCGGGACTTAAGTTCGAGTCTCCGTTCACATCGGTGCTTTTGGAAGACGAGAAGCTCTATTCTTTCCTTGGTGATATCTTCGGAAAGGGCAAGAGCATCCTCTTTGACTACGATGGAGAAGTTAAGGCTTTCACTGAAGACGGTCAGATCGAGCTTCCTTCAGATATTGCTTCTGAAGTTAAGGCAAAGATCGAGGAAGCACAGACATGGGGCGGCATCTTAAACGAGAACGGTGAACTTATCGCTGATCCTTCAACACTGGCTCCGGGTCCTCACTATTATACGAACCTTCTTATCGGTAACAGGATCGGTTTTGACCGTCCGCTCCAGAGCACACCAAAAAGTGCTATCGACAGACTCGGAGGAGGCTGCTTCAGAGCTCATGCTGATACACAGGTTCTTGCTACACGTTGGGACTACCTTCCTGAGGAGAACGGCTTCCCGGCTAACCGTCAGTTCTATCTGACTGAGGACGGCAAGGAGATCTTCTATTCCGGAAGAGCTAAGGCAGATAACCTCGTAAGTGTTAAGACAATTCATTCCCAGAACAGAACAGAGATATCATACGTTCTTAATGACGGTCTTGAAGTTAAGCGTACGATCTTCATCCTCCCACAGGAAGACAAACTTCCTTTGGCAACAGAGGCTCAGATGATCGAGATCAAGAACGGCGGAAACAAGGACAGAGATCTCCGTATCGTATACACAGGTATGTTTGGTACAAGTGAAGTACATGCTCTCCGTGAGGATGTTATCTTTACTACAGTTGTTGCTCAGTCTGAAGTATTCTTTGACGAGAATGACGACATCGCAGCAATCAGCTTTAACCCTAACCCAAAGTGGACAAAGGGCAATATCAGATTTAATACACTCCTCGTTCACGAGGACGGCAAGGTCATCCTTCCTAAGGAATACTGCGCTAAGTACAGCGAGCTTGTTGGTAACGGTTCACTTGAGAATCCTGAGTTTATCTCACATCTTTCCTGCAGACCTTCCAGAAAGGGTCCTGGATTCTTCGCACTTGCTACACCGTTTACGGTTAAGGCAGGAGCAACTGTCCGTGCAGATAACTTCACATGCCTTTCTTCCGATAAGCTCAATCCTGACTTTAAGGATGATATTACTATCAAGGAAGAGATCGAGGCTCTCATCAAGAGATTCAGTGATGAAGCAGCACTTCCTTCTGTTCTTGATAAGCTCATCAAGTTCACTAAGGACTATTCAAGCTACATGAAGATCAGCCACGAAGACAAAGACTTCGAGGCTTACGTTAATAACAACCTTCCTTTCCAGGTCTTCTATCAGACATTTGTATCGAGATCACTCGACTGGACACAGAAGGGTTATAGAGAGATCGGATTCAGAGAGATCCAGGACATCTTCGCATCTATGTACTATTTCCAGAGCATGGGTCAGCAGGAGTTCGTAAGAAAGCTTCTCCGCGAGTGGGCAGGAAATGTTCACGAAGACGGTTTTGCAAACCACAACTTCTACTGGACAGGTAAGGAACCTGGCTGGTGGTCTGATGATGCTTTGTGGCTCTTGCAGGCACTCGACAGATATGTAAGTCTTACAGGCGATTATGCATTCCTTGAAGAGAAGCTTCCTGTTGCAGGTACTGAGGGCGACAAGCGTTCCATCCTTGATACCATTAAGGCTATCATTACTTACAGTGCAAAGATCTCTGTAGGTAACCACGGAATTCCTCTTATTGACAGAGCTGACTGGAACGATTGCTTGAGAGTCGATCCTGACTGTATCGGCGGTGCTGATAAGATCGAGGCATACAAGGAGCAGCTTAAGGCTAAGGGCAAGGCTTACGGTGAAGTTCCGTTTGAGTCTGAGTATTCCGAGTCTGTTATGAACGGCTTCCTTTTGAAGGTTGCTGTTGATGCTGCTACCAAATTCTTTACTCACTTTGGTGACTCTTATGCTGATGAGCTTAAGGCAATAAGCGAGAAGCTTTATAAGGATCTTAACGAGAACGCATGGAAGAACGACTTCTTTGCAAGAGTTCTCTTCAACAGAAAAGACAAGCCTGAACTTAAGTACCTTGGTGCTGCAGGAGATAACCTCCAGGTTGAGGATGCTCCGGGTTCTTACTTCCTCAATGCTTTCTCATGGTCTGTACTCGCAGGATGCGCTTCTGAGGCTCAGATCACGAGCATGCTCGATTCGATGGATAAGTACCTTAAGTCACCATATGGCTTCAGACTTTGCTCTACAGTTGAGTACAGCAAGATCGCTCCTAAGATCGACGTTGCTTTGTATTATCCTGGCGACCGTGAGAACGGCGGCGTATTTAAGCACGCGAATATGATGGCAGCAGCTGCAATGCTCAAGGCTGCTAAGGAAGTAGAGGATGATAAGCTTGCTGAAAGACTTCTTGATGAAGCTTACTGGGTAATCGACAGGATCCTTCCTTATAGGACTTTGAAGTCACCGTTCCTTACGGCCGGTAACCCGAGACTTTGCACACAGTACAACAACTGTGAGACAGGTGAGAATATCGGACCTACGCTCTCCGGAACATCTACGTGGCTTCTTTTGTGCCTGTTCTCATGTTTCGGTATCAAGTTTACTTCCGAGAACTTTATCTGTGAGCCGCTTCTTAGGAAAGAGGACACGAAGCTCAATGTTACCGTTAATAACGGCAAGGCGACCTACAAGATCGAGATCACTAAGCCTGTTGGGTTCAGAAGGACCAAGAACGGCGTCAAGGTGACTGTTGACGGAAACGAGATCGGTTCGACGAAGATCGATGTTTTCGAGGATGGAAAAGAGCATGATATTAAGGTCGAGCTGTAAATAACAATAAGGTTACAATTGCCCCGGAATGCGCTTTGGTGCGTTGCGGGGCTTTTTTATGTTTGATAGAATTAAGGAGTTAAGGTTCTGAATGGGAGGATATCAAGATGCCGTATTCCAGTGTTTTTCTGTCAGAGATAGTAAAGTATTTCGACCTTGAGATCGTCTATGATACAGGCGACATCGAGCAAAGAAGGATCTGCGTTGCCGACGTGACGAGGCCGGGACTGCAGCTCGCGGGATACTATGATCACTTCGGCCCGGACCGTATCCAGGTCGTGGGAAACATGGAACATGCGTACCTTGAGCATCTGACTTCACAGAACAGAAGGAAGGCTATTGAGGCCCTTTTCGAAAAAAATGTACCGTGTCTTATCTTGACCAGAAATCATGAGGCTCATGACGAGGTCATCGAGGCTGCACAAAAACTCAATGTTCCGATCTTAAGGACGGAGCAGGCGACGAGCCAGTTCAACAGTGCGCTCATTAAGTTCTTGAACCTGGAACTCGCGCCGAGGATCAGTATGCACGGCGTTTTGGTCGAGGTTAACGGTGAAGGTATCCTTATCCTCGGTGAGAGCGGCGTAGGTAAGTCTGAGACGGCTCTCGAGATCGTTAAGCGTGGCCACAGGCTTATCGCGGATGATCAGGTGGAGATCAGACGAGTATCGGATACGACGCTTGTGGGTCGTGCGCCTGATGTTATCCGACACCTTATCGAGATCAGGGGTATCGGTATCCTGGATGTTAAGGAACTTTACGGTGTATCGTCGGTCAAGCCGCAGGAAGGTATCGACTTCGTTATCAACCTGGAGCTGTGGGACGAGAATAAGACATATGACAGATTGGGTCTTACGGATGAGACGACGGATATCCTGGGTATCAAGGTTCCTTCGATCACGATCCCTGTAGGACCGGGACGTAACCTCGCTATCATCGTCGAGGCTGCGGCCATCAACTATCGTGTTAAGAAAATGGGTTATAACGCGGCACAGGATCTCGTTGCCCGTGTATTCCCCGGAGGAAATATTTAATGAATCTGGCACTGAAGATAGACGCTATTGGCTATCAGGGTCTTGTAAGAGAGAACGTCAGCATGAAGAAATACTGTACGTTCAAGGCAGGCGGAGAAGCGAGGTATTTCGCAGAGCCGTCTAATGAGGAAGAGTTAAAGCAGTTGCTTTTTACCGCGCGAGAGATGGAGGTCAAGACTGTTGTCCTGGGCAACGGTTCTAACGTGTTGTTTTCCGATGCGGGATTTGACGGGCTGGTAATAAAGATCGGCAAGGGCTTTTCGGAGATCAAGATCTTCTCGAAGGACGAGGAGGATCTGGTCATTGAGGCGGGCGCAGGCGTGCTCTTGTCGGCGTTCGGTAATACCATCGCCAATGAAAGCTATACGGGGGCGGAGTTCTGCTGCGGTATCCCGGGAAGCGTCGGAGGCGCGGTCTTCATGAACGCGGGGGCTTACGGAAGAGAGATGAAGGACATCATAACAGAGGTTACCTACATCGATCCGAAGAGCCTTAATATCAGAAAACTTACCAATGAGGAATGCGAATTCGGTTATCGAAGGAGTGTTTTCGAGAAGGAAGGGTATATTGTGCTGAGTGCCATGGCGACGCTCAAGAGAGGCAACCTTTCCGAGATACTCAACTATGTGAACGAGCTCAAGAACAAGAGGACGAGTTCGCAGCCGTTGGAGCTGCCGAGCGCGGGATCGACGTTCAAGAGACCTGAGGGTTATTATGCGGGCGCGCTCATAGAGCAGGCGGGACTTAAGGGTTTTGCCATTGACCATAGCGGTGCGCAGGTGTCCGCGAAGCATGCGGGATTTATCGTAAACGTGGGCGGCAAAGCGTCGGCCACGGATATCTACAGACTAATAAATTATGTGATCGAGAAGGTCGAAGAGCGCTGCGGCGTCAAGCTGGAGCCTGAAGTCAGACTCATCGGTTTTTAAAGGGGGCATTTTATGGAACTGATCATTCTAACGGGTATGTCGGGAGCGGGCAAAAGCCAGGCGTGCGACTTTTTTGAAGATCAGGGATTCTTCTGTATCGATAATCTCCCGCCGATGATACTGCCGGAACTCGCGAAAACGTTCTTCAAGGGCCAGGGCGGTGAAGGCTACGGCATAGAGAAGCTGGCGTTCGTGGTCGATATCAGATCCAAAGAGCTCCTGAAGGGCTTCGGCGAAGCCAAGAAGAAGATCGAGAAGGAGATCGGATGCCCGTATAGGATCATTTTCCTCGAGGCGAACGATCAGGTCCTGGTATCACGTTACCGCCAGACCAGACGTAAGCATCCTCTCGCCAAGGACCTGTCGCTGTCGGAGGCTATCGCTCAGGAACGAAAGCTCCTTTCAGGTATCAGAGGCACTGCGACAAACGTAATCGACACTTCCATGATGGCGATCCCCGCACTTAGAGAAGAGCTGGGCGCACTTATCGAGGACGACCAGAATACCGGCATGTCGGTATTTATCGAGTCTTTCGGATTTAAGTACGGACTTCCTGTCGACTGCGATAACGTGATCGACGTAAGGTTCCTGCCGAATCCGTACTATATCGACGAACTTAAGCCCCTGAGCGGTAAGGATCAGGGCGTTATCGATTATCTCGAGAGTTTTGATGAGACCGAGAAATATATCAAGAAGCAGTTCGGCCTCATGAACTACCTCATCCCGCTTTATATCCGCGAGGGCAAGGGAAGACTTCATATCGGCATCGGCTGCACGGGCGGACGTCACAGATCCGTCTATATCGCTGAGCGCCTTAACAAATATCTCATGAGGAAGGGTTACAAGACGAGGCTTCACCACAGGGACCTCGACAAGGATCTGCGCTACGCCAAGGAGAAAGGCTGATGGGTTCGTTCAGTCAGGACATACGTGCCGAGATAATGCGTCAGATCCCAAAGGGACTTACCGAGAGGCAGGCGCTCCTGGCGGGCATCTTCTGCTGCGAAAGGCCCGACAGGGACCTTAAGTTCGCGACTTCCGTGGAAGCGGAGCCGGGACTTGACGAGTTCATCCTTAACCTGATGTCGCTTTTGTCGTACAAGGCAGAAGTCAAAAAGCTGGAGTCGACGGTCAGGATATCCGTAGCCCCTGAGTCAAAGAAAGCCTTCATAGACGATTTTTCCATGTGTTTTTCCGAAAAAAGTGCGGACTACCTGTCGTCTTCCATGGAGTTCAAGCGTAATTTTCTGAAGGGTGCGTTCCTTTGCTGCGGCTATTGTTCAGATCCTAAAAAAAGCTACAGGATCGAGATCCACGTCAAAAACAGCAATGCAGTATCCCTCATTATATGGATGCTCCACAGTAATGACATTGAGCCGTCTTTGTCCGTCAGGGACAACGTGACGGTCATAAGGTTCAGGAGCGGTGATTCGGTATCGACCTTTTTCGCACTGATAGGAGCCAATAAGGCATTCCTGGATTTTGAGAGCATACGTGTCGACAAAGATATCAAGGGCAAGGTCAACCGCGCGGTGAACTGCGACTCCGGAAACGCCAAAAGGCAGGCAGATGCGGGCGCCAGAAGGACTGCGCTGTTTACCAAGCTTCTGGCTTCGGAGGAAAGTGCCAGCCTTCCGAAGGAACTACTGAGCGCGGCTCAGGTGCTTATCGACAATCCGGGATTATCCATCTCGGAGCTCGGCGCGCTCATGGATCCGCCTATAAGTAAGTCCGGCATGAACCACAGGCTGATCAAGCTGGAAGAGATAGCATCCGAACTCTGACAATACGGAGTTTTCGACGGTTCCGTTCAAGTATCTTTTATTATTATTTATATTATTAGCATTGAGAATCATTCCAAAATTTGCTATATTGTAGGGAGTTTTTTCGCAAAAAAACAGTTATGGATTTTGGAGTATGAACAATAAAGATCAGTACATCGATTCTGACAATGCTTATCATGAGCCGTCCAGAGATCCTAATCAGGGTTTCGCACCGCTCGTAGTCATTGTGACCATTTTGATGGTGATACTTACAGCAGTTCTTGCCGTCCTCGCTTATAAGGAAAAAGGTTTCCCGTGGAGCAAGAACAATACTTCTGCGTCCAATCCCGTTAATTCGGCTTATATCGTTGTGGCTTCTCCGACACCTACACCAGTACAGCCTCTTAAGGACAACCAGAACCCGCTTCTTTACCCGGGATCAGCTTCGGGTACGGCTGTTATTATTCCTGAGAACGTTATTTCTTCCGTAGCTCCTTCTTCACGCGGACTTACTCAGTCTGTCTTGAGCAACGGATCTGTTGTTACTGATTTTTCGAGAGGAGACCTCATATCCATGGGGGATCCTCTTTTGTATTCTGATCTCGCAGGTATAACGACTTACAGAGGCAACAATTTCAGAAACTGTGCGTCATTCGGATACGTTCCTTCCGAGCCTAATAGCCTGGAAGTTATCTGGGAATATTCGGGTCTTGGCACTAAGCTTTCATCCAACTGGGAATTCGAATGGACAGGCGTTCAGTGGACAGGCCAGCCACTCATCGTTAAGTGGGACGAGTCTGTAAGACGAAGCATGAACATCTACGAGAGCTTCAAGGACCAGGAACTGGTCGAAGTCATAATCGCAGCTTTGGACGGTAAGGTCTATTTCTTCAACCTCGCTGACGGAGCCATGACAAGAGATCCTATCGATGTCGGATGCTCCATCAAGGGAACGCCTGCAGTAGACCCGAGAGGCTATCCTCTTCTCTACGTTGGTCAGACAGACGAGAATAGCGGCAATTCCGAGTTCGGAATGAGGATCTTCTCCCTCATTGACGGTTCCAGACTTTATTACTGCAACAACATCGATACCAGTTCTTACAGAGTAAACTGGGGCGCGAGCGACTCATCTCCTATCATCGATGCGGCAAGCGACACGCTTATCTGGCCTAGTGAGAACGGTTTTATCTATACTTTCAAGCTCAACACTGTCTACGAGAAGGGCAGTTCTTCTATCTCCATCAACGTTGAGCCATTCAGCTTCAAGTATCTTTTCAACGATTCCAACAAGGGCGCTACGGTCGGTGTGGAAAGTTCCATCGCCGTTTATAACGGTTACGGATATTTCTGCGACAACGACTGGAATCTCATCTGCCTTGATCTTAATACCCTCCAGATGGTATGGCAGTTTAAGCTGAGCGATGATTCGGATATCTCGCCTGTAGTCGAGGAAGAAAACGGTGTTCCTTATGTTTACATCTGCACAGAGGTTGACGGTCAGGGAGGAATAGTCGGAGAGTATTCAGGCGCTGCTTATACATACAAGTTCAACGGACTTACGGGCGAGATCGTCTGGCAGACCTCCCAGCCTTGCTACACATATAACGGAGAGACCAGCGATACTGATAACACAGGCGGATGCCTTGGAAATCCGATAGCGGGAAAGAAGGGCATTTCCGACATAGTGATCTTTTCGTACAGCAGAACACAAAGTCTTATCGACGGCAATAGGCTGGTAGCTTATGACAAGCTGTTGGGAAGCACCAAATGGACTTATGAGATGAATAAGTACACCTACAGTTCACCTGTAGATGTCTATGATAAAGAGGGCAATGGTTATATCTTGATCGGCGATTCCTATGGCCAGATACATCTTGTTGATGCACAGACAGGTGAGAGGATAACTCACATCCTGGTCGACTCTGATGTAACAGGCCAGGCCGTTTTCGAGGCGTCTGCGGCAGTATACGGAGACACTCTCGTGATCGGTTCCAAGACCGGATCGATCTATGCCGTAAAGATCAGCCATGTTGATGAGCAGTGAGGTTGTTATGGTGAAAGATCTAAGTGAAGTTACTTATGAAAACATCAAGCTTTTTGAAGTGGTATTAAGTTCCGCATCAGGTGAAGGTCTCAAGGTTAGGTTTGACTATGATAAGAGGCTTATCACATGGAATGACGGATACATGTGGAACAATAACTTTATGAGAGGTATTACGAGCGAGAAGATGGAATACCTCAAGAGCGAACTCCCTAAGACACATATGCTCGAGTGGCTCATCAAATATAACAACGGCTCGGGCGACGAGATCGGTCATAAGACCGCGAATCCGTCCATCTGGCAGATAAGAGTGCTTTTCGATAATGAGGATACACTGTCATCCACGTCCTGCCAGCACTTCCCGAACGAGTGGAATGCGCTCAAGGAACTTATCGAGAAGATGACGGAGTGCACGTTCCGTTTGAGGTAACGGGTCAGATTTTAAATAAAGGCTGTTTTGTGTTAGAATTTTCTTGTTTGTAGTTATTTGGCGGAGGGCATAAATGGATTATCTCGAGGGTTTATTTCTCGGAAAATTGTGGAGCGATACGGATTTTGAGAACAGGCGTCATCTGGCGCTGTTCCTTCTGTATGGCCTTTTTATCGATGCCATCGTCTTTCTTTGCTACTGGAGAAATAAGCTGATCCCTGTTTTAAGCGGAATCAGCACACTTAAGATAGTTATCTTCGCATTGCTTTTTTTGGCATGCCCTTTCATCTGTTTCAGGTATTATCGAATGCCCTTGTGGGGCAAAATACTTGTTTTATTGGAAAAGCTTTATAAGCATGTGCTTATCGTAGGCTTTACGGTATCGCTCATTCTTCCGAGACTGTCGGTCAAGTCCGGCGATCTTCAGGATTACATGATCAATTACCTTAACTCGACTCTTGAGAAATACACCGAGAAATTCTTTGAATCCGCAGGAACGTTCGCGACCATCATGGGTGTCGTAACGGGCGGTATACACGTAGTACTGGTATTTGCCTTCTGGGCGCTGGTAGCCGTACTCCTTCCGGGTGCTGTCTATTTGGTCTACCGTCTTTTGCAGTACGGATATGATTTCCTGATCGCCAGACTGGTCATTCGAAGATTTTTCGCGAAGAGAAAAATGGAACGGAGATGATATAAATGGCACAGTTACAGGATAGAACAGATATTACGGTAGAAGATCTCGAGGAGAGCTTAGGACTTAAGAAACTTAACGAATTCATCAAGAAATCAGAGGAATTGTTTGTAGAGCGCACTAAGCTTGCCATCGACGAAGCCTGTAATAATCCTGAGATCAAGGCTATCTTTATCTCCGGACCGACATCTTCGGGTAAGACCACGTTCACAAGACATCTCGCAGAGGGCCTTACAAAAAGCGGCAGACCAGCGGGGTTCCTCTCTTTGGACGATTACTATAAGCTTACGGACCTGACATTCGACAGAGACGGAAGACCTGATTTCGAGACTATCGACACGTTGGACCTTGAGCGTGCCAATTCAGATATCAAGGATATCATGGAAGGAAAGACGGTAATCCCGCCGTATTTCAACTTCGAGACCCGTCAGTCAGAGGAGAGAGATCCTGAAGAGGCCATCACGCTTCCTAAGAACGGCGTCTTGGTCGTAGAAGGACTTCACGGTCTTAATTCCAGAGTATCTGGAAACATCCCTGATGAATCATGTATCAAGATCTTCATCATGCCTTACGGAAACGTATACTGCGATACGAAGCTCATGGACAGCAACGAGATCAGGCTTCTTCGAAGGATCGTCCGTGACTACAGACACCGCGATGCACATGCACTTTCAACGATCGACTATTGGCCGATGATCGAGAAGTCGGAGGAGGCTTATTATTCCGACTATCTTACGAGCGCCACTTATCATATCAATTCATTCCTTGCTTATGAGAGCCTTGTCATCGCTCCTTTAGCACTTCACGACCTTAAGGAAGCACTGGAGCAGGTGAAGGAGAATACGATCAAGCCGAGCGTATTCATGCAGAAGAGCAATACGCCGAAGCCTTTTGCGGACCTCTCAAAAGCCTTGAACCGCGCACGTAAGCTCGTCGAGCACCTCGAGAAGATCCCTAAGTGCGATCCTTCCAGAGTACCTCAGGATTCCATCCTTCTCGAATTCATTGGTAATCACTGATATTTTTCGAAAAAAGGAGGCATTAAAGTGCCGATCAGAATAGCAAACAATCTGCCTGCAAAGCAGATACTCGAAAAAGAGCGCATCTTCGTTATGGAGGAAGACCGCGCCCTGTCCCAGGACATCAGAGCGATAAGGATAATAATCCTTAACCTCATGCCCGACAAAGCAACTACCGAGACTCAGCTTCTTAGAGCTCTTTCCAATTCTCCGATACAGGTCGACGTGGACCTCATGTGTACGGCTTCCTATACGCCGACGCACGTTACGGAGGAGCATCTTACCAAGTTCTACATGACCTTTGATGAGGTTAAGGACCTCTACTACGACGGCATGATCATCACGGGTGCGCCTGTCGAGCAGATGAAGTTCGAAGACGTTGCTTACTGGAAAGAACTTACCGAGATCATGGAATGGAGCAAGACGCACGTTTACTCCACACTGCATATCTGCTGGGGCGCTCAGGCGGGCCTTTACTACCACTACGGCATCCCGAAGTATGACAAGGACGAGAAGGTCTTCGGTATCTTCGAGCATTACCTCACATGGAACAGGCCGGTTAAGCTCTTCAGAGGCTTTGACGACGTATTCTATGTACCGCATTCAAGACACACGGAGATCAGACGTGAGGACGTGGAAAAGTGTGATAAGTTAAGGATCCTCTCCGAATCCGAAGAATGCGGTATCTACGCTATCTCGGATCTTCACGGCAGACAGATCTTCATCACGGGCCACTCGGAATACGACGCCGACACGCTTAAGAAGGAGTACTACAGAGACCTTGAAAAGGGTCTTCCGATCAAGATCCCGAAGAACTACTTCAAGGATGATGATCCTAATAAGGAACCTGTCATGAGATGGAGATCTTCCGCGACGCTTCTTTATACCAACTGGCTTAACTACTATGTATATCAGGAGACTCCTTTTGATCTGTCGCTCCTTCACGAGCTTCATCATCAGAAGGGTCCGGACGGCGAGCTTTTGCATAATGGTACGGTACAATGAATGATTCACTCGACTCGATCAGGAAACTCTTTCCGCCAAGAAGTGACAAGGGCCACAAGACTTCATTCGGAAGCCTCCTTGTCGTAGCAGGCTCAGACTACATGTCGGGCGCGGCAGTCCTTACCGTGTCGGCAGCTCTTCGTACGGGCGTCGGCATCGTTAAGATCCTTTCCTCGGAAAAGTGCCTGGATGCCGTAAGGACCAATTGTCCGTGCGCGCTCCTCGGGTCATACGATCAGTCGGGTAATCTTCTTCATAACCTATCGTCCATGCTCAAGGGCTGTACGGCCGCAGTCATCGGCCCCGGACTTGACGTTAACGATGCAAGGAACAAGGAGATCCTTATATTCCTTATCGAAAACGCTCCCAAGCTCGTCATCGACGCTTCCGCTCTGACGATCCTGTCATCCATCGGATGTGAGTGCCTCAAAAACAGGGACACCAAGCGTTTGGCGCCTGTCATCATGACTCCGCACGTCGGCGAGTTCAAACGCCTCAAAAAGGATGCGGCAGGTCTTAACTACGATGCATTCAACGCTTCGGAGATTTCCGTAATGACAAGACCTTTTGCAACAGAGTACGGAGCGATCCTTGTCCTCAAGAACTTTGATACTTTGATAACCGCTCCGGACGGAAAGTGTTATTATATGTACGGTGGCAATTCCGGTATGGCCAAGGGCGGTTCCGGAGATGTCCTTACGGGAATCATCGGAGGCCTTCTCGCATCGGGTCTTGACCCTGTTGATGCGGCCCAGGCAGGTGTAATGATACACACCAGGGCAGGTAAGATATCCGCAGAGGAACTTACCAAGCTCTACATGCTTCCGACGGATATTATCCGTAATCTACCGTTAGTCTACAAAGAACTCGGATGGTGAGAAAATGGCAATTACAGCTGATATGTTCAGCAGATGCTGCGTCGAGATCAACCTTGATGCATTAAAGAATAATATTAAAGAGATAAGACGCGTGACGAGCCCATCGGCCGACGTCATGGCAGTAGTAAAAGCAGACGCATACGGACACGGTGCCGTAGTCTGCGCCAAGACACTTCTTCAAAACGGAGCGGACCACCTTTGTGTCGCTACGATCGACGAAGCTATCGAACTTCGCGATGCAGGCATCGACGCTAAGATCCTTATCCTGGGCTTTACCAGCACCAGGCGTTTTGCAGACGTTGTAAAGTACGACATCGATCAGGCGATCTATTCTCTTGAATCAGCTAAGGTCCTTTCTGATGAGGCTGTGAAGCAGGGAAAGAACGTCAACGTTCATATCAAGCTCGACACGGGTATGGGAAGGATAGGTTTTTCCACAGAGCCTGACGCGAGTTCCGTCGAGGACATCGTCTCCATCTCGAAGCTTCCTAACATCGTAACGTACGGAGTCTTCTCCCACTTCGCGGTAGCTGACGAGAACGATGATGAATATACATATGCCCAGTTTAAGCGCTTTAACGAGAAGATCGAACAGCTTAGGGAGCTCGGTGTTACATTTACAAAACGTCATATAAGTAACAGTGCGGGAATCATGCGTTTTCCTGAGATGCATCTTGATATGGTCCGTGCAGGGATCATCCTCTACGGTCTCATGCCTCCGGGATGCCCGGCTCCTGCTACTCCTATAAATCTCATCCCTGTCATGTCATGGTACGCCAAGATCATCCACGAGAAGGTAGTACCTCAGGGTGCCAGCGTATCGTACGGCCGTCACTTCAAGGCGACTGAGCCTACGAGAGTCCTTACGGTCTCCATCGGTTATGCTGACGGACTTTCACGCCGCGTCGGTAACGGCAGCTTCGAACTCGAAGTTAACGGCCACAGACTTCCGATAATCGGAAATGTCTGCATGGATATGTGCATGCTGGACGGTTCTTCCATCCCTTCAGATGAGAAGATCCCTTCCGAGTGCAACGTGCTCATTTTCGGAAAAGAAAAGAGTGCGGATGAGCTTGCAACTTATCTTGGTACCATCAACTACGAGATCACCTGCGTTGTAGGAAAACGCGTTCAGAGGATATACCTTGAAGACGGCAAGCATTTCGCCTGATACAACTTTATAAACTCTTTATACTTTTGGGAAATTATCTTTAACTTCATTTTGCGAAGTATTAATTCTCCGTGTTTATCATAAGACCATAAAGATAAACCACGGAGGGAAATCAAAATGAAGGTAACAACAAGAAAGATCGCAAAAACAATCTCAGCAGCACTCATCGCTCTTTGCATAATGGCTCTCGGCACATCCGCAGCAATGTCAAACTACAGGATCATCCTTGCATCTTCACTCCTTCTTTTGATCAACGTTGGTCTTCTCATCCGTGATCACTACATGAAGGAAGAAGCATAAAAGGAGATATATGAAATGACAAGACTTATCACTACAGCGATCATCGGAATCTCGGAAGCCGCAACAAAGATCGATACCTTCAAAGTATTGGTTACAGAGCATGCCAAGTGCGCGAAAACATACGCTTCCGCAGGTGCAGCGATCATCATAAAGACAATTTTCTGATTTTTTCATAACCACCACCTCTTAAAAATGACAAGACCGTTTCAATTACGAAACGGTCTTGTTTAATTTGTGTCAAATATTAAATAATTTTAAAACAATTTCTATCTTTAATTGAAATGGCTTTTTCGAGCAAGTAAAATGTATTTATTATTTGATATTTTGGGTTACCAGCAAGTTTGTGAAGGAGGCGAATCTATGTTCAGCAAAACAAAGAGGCGGATAATGAGCGCATTTATTGCTACTTCAATGGCAATGACGCCGCTTTTGGGATATGCCGATATTATAAGAGGCGACGGCGGAACCGTAGATAATATTTGGGCGGTGCCTGGGGCAGAAGGTCCGGACATCAGTACTCTTACAATAAGTGATGACCAACCGGGAGAGGGATATATCCTTTTTGGAAAGTACATTGATGATTATGTAAACTATGAGATCACTTCTGAAGACGAAGGCCTTATGATCCTTGCGAATAACAGTTCGCTCGAGACACCCCCGGGCCTTAATGTCGATTACCGTTTGTCAGGCGAATGCTATGTAACGGTAACAGGTCTTATGGTCGCATTTACCGATGACAGATTTCCTGAATATGAAGGTGACAAAAGCGTACCTTCTCTCTTGGAATTCTACACATCCGGCACTTATGAAGATGATGAAGCAAATAATCAGTGGGCAGAAAGATTAAATATCGAAGTCTTCGGCGAGATGGATATCACTGACTGGTTCGCAGCCAATGACCTGATCATCGACGAAGGTGCTGTTTTCAATATCGGATATTATGACGTCGAGAATGACGAATGGCACGACGGTCACGTCACTGCCGGAAACGTCATTATCGGCGGCGAACTCCATATCGGAGACAGGAATAAGGACGGAATTGAGAGCGAACTGATTGTTTTTGATGATCTTTCCGTTTTCTCCGGCGGTCAGCTTTTGGCTGCATGTAACGCACGTCTTGTTTTCGATGACATGGCGACCTGTTCCATAGACGGCTTCCCGTTCAAGGTCAGGGACGACGAGGGTGAGCTTGTTGATTTTGAGTTCGAGGACGGACACGGAAGATACGAATTTGTTTCCAGACCTGTCGATGAACAGGATCCAAATACAGATATCTTCTGGGAATACACGGAACCAGAGCCTGAGCGTCCGGAACATACCTACTGTGTTGATTATGACGACAGAGGCGGTGAAGCAAGCGTAACTGTCGGAGAAGGTGAACCTGACGCTATAATTCGTCGCCCATGGGATCCATATGAATTTGAAACCGGAACAGCAGTTGTATTTAAGTTGAATCCTCCGGAAGGATACGATTTCTCAACAGTTATCGTTGATATAGTCGAGTTTGCCGAAAATGAGGATGTTAATTACAGTTCCACGTTCGAAACTACGGATGAGCATTATATCGCCATCGATCGTACAAACGGAACATTTGCGTTTGCTACAGATTGTTACGGATATGATGTTCATATTTCCTGGTCTCCTTTTGATTTCAGATTTGATAACAATAATCAGTTCGTAATCGAGACTCATTCTAATGATAAGGGTTCTATCGTATTTGTAGACGACTCGGCATGCGAACGTGTAGAAGAAGATCCTTATAATCCTGGAAACTTCAGATATCTTTTCAGTAATGATGTATTTGATGATGGCAATACTTTGCAGGTCACTTTTGTTCCTAAAACTAATTGCATTCTCCAGGATTTCGGAATTAACATTAATCAGAAAGAAACATTCTATGGCCGGGAAGAACGTCCTGATCATCTTACGATCGTTTTCGATGATGCAGAGGACCTTGTATATAACGGTGATGGCACATACACATGGACCATCAGCGGTTCTGGTTGGCATGAATGGTACAACATCAATGCTTATTTTGAGAAGATCGTTAATGTTAACGGAATAGAGATTGAATCACGTGACGCAACAACGATCGAATATAAGCTTGATGATGGTTCGTACAATCCTCTTCCTCCTACTACAATTGGTGTGGAAGAAGGCGCTCGTGAAGGATATTTGATCAGTCCTGAAACACTCGATGGTCATGATTCCATTACTTTCAGATTCACTTATGAGAATGGCGTTATTAAAGAAGGCGTCAGAGTTGAATATGCTCAGGGCACCAACCTGATAGTTGACGTATTGCCGTTTGATAACGACAGTAATCCTTATGAATTTACACTCAGCAAGACAGGCACTGCTTGGAATGATTATCATATCCAGGTAAATGACTGGCCGACTCCATTTAACGGAACATATCTGGTAACCAAGCATGGTCCTGGAGATGTAACTGTAACAGGCGTTGCTACGGATGTTCTGACTGCCTATGAAGATGGACAGACTCTGACATTTACAGTTTCATGTGATGAAGGTATCTACAAGGTAGTCGGACGTTATTCTAATGATCCAAACAATGGAGAATTTGATATCCCATGCAATGAAGGAACTTATACCATTCAGCCTAACGGCGGCGGTCTCGATATCATGATCTATACCACTCAGGAAGAGTACAATATCGATCACCTGAACGCCAATTACGGTAACGGCGAATTCGACTTCGAGATTTTCGTCCATGAGCACGGGTTCCATGAGAACGATGCACAGTTTGACGGCGAATTTACCTTCGTGGAAGATCCGCACATCAAGGCATTT
>JAILPW010000064.1:0-2330 GCA_024699245.1 Clostridia bacterium
AAGAGGAACGTAAATGATCCAGTTAATCGATGTTCACAAGAGCTATACCAAAGACCATGAAACGATCAAAGGTGTCAGTTTCGAAGTTCATGAAGGTCAGATATTCGGTCTTCTGGGTCCTAACGGTGCCGGAAAAACAACGCTCATGCAGATGATCGCAACATTGATGAAGCCTACTTCAGGCGAGATCATCATCGATGGTTTATCAGGCGAAAAGAACCTTCTTGAGATTCACAGAAAGATCGGCTTCCTTACTAATGAGATCAAACTGGATCCTTTATCTACTCCCAATATCCTTTTTGATTTCTTTGCCAAGTTATATGACATCCCTGACTCCGAACTCAGAGACAGACGTGATGAGAGTTTTGCGAGATTCGGAATCACACCTTTTGCCGATAAACGTTTTAATGAACTGTCCACCGGCATGAAGCAGAAAATATCGATTGCGATAAGCCTTATACATAATCCGCCCGTCATCATTTTCGACGAGCCTACGAACGGACTTGATATCCTCACCTCCAAACAGGTTACGGATTACCTTAAGGATCTCAAGGCCCAGGGACATGCAATCATTCTTTCAACACATATCTTCTCAGTAGCCGAAGAACTCTGCGATGAGATCGCGATGCTGATCGACGGTTCGATCGTTGCACAGGGAACAGTTGATGAGCTGGTAGCACAGACACAGGCCAGGAACTTCGAAGAAGCATTCTTCAAGATATATGTAGAAAACCATAAGGAGTAAGGATTAGGGTTTTATGTCTGCAAAGCGTGGAATAAAAACGATCATCGGAAGTTTCTTCCGTAAAAGAGGACAGATGGGCGCACTTGCCGCGAATTCATCTTTCCTTGTTTCGATTGGCTTTGTAGTTGCTTTTTCATGCGTTATCGTGTCCTGGCTCCTATGGAAATTCCCTTACCACCTGTTCAGCGACGAAGTATATAACATAGTTGTAGTTAATGCTCCGCAGTCTTTTATTGAATATAATGAGGCAACTCAGGAAGACCGTGACAATGAAGCAGCAGAATATGGCGACCCTGACGATATATTGGGAAATTACAGACACATTGTTGATTTCCAATACAGTTACGACGGCTACGGATGGACTAAGTTCATTTACCTGGAACACGATGCTCCGTATGACTTCATAACATACGGCAAAATGATGCGTGATAACGATGCATATCTCACCATAGTATTCCCTGAAGACTTTGATGAGACGGTTTACGGACGTTTAGACGGCAAGAATTCAGACAGGCCACAGGTCCTTACTTATTACCGCACCAATTCCCTTGAATACTATTATATGAAATATGATTTCGTTAATGAGTATCTGGTCGACTACCAGAGTTTCATACGGGCTGATTTCGGTCTCACCATTACATCCGTATCTGATTCCGCCGTTATTGTTGTTCCTATCGAGACCGTAAAGTCAGCTACGGGATTCAGAGCCATAATAGAAGGACTTTGCAGAACGTTCTTCCCCATTCTCCTGTTCATCATTCTCCTATACACTTCAATGAGTATCGGAACCAATGTTATTGCAGGCCAGAAAGAACGGGGAACATTTACCGGAATACTCTTAACACCACAGCCGAGAATAGCGATCATTTTAGGTTATCTTGGCGGCGTTGTAATAAAAGCTCTGATACCTGCATTCTTTGTCGCGACTTTCTCGGCACTGATCGTCGGAAGATTCACCATCGGCAGTTACATCGCCCTGTATATTTACATTCTCGTACTTGAGATATTTATCGCATCAATAACGATACTTATATCAGTTATCAACGATACGGTCATTTCCGCGCAAACGGCTTTCCTTCCGGTATTCCTTACTTTCATTGCCGTCTGTGTAACCTGTATCCAGTCCGTATCCGAACAGGACGACTTCTACAACTATCTTCCCGTACATGGCCAGTTCTATGGCATTGGTGATGTACTGGTCGGAAAAACCAATGTACCGGGTCTTTGCATTTGTTCTCTCGCAACGCTCCTTCTCGCAGTGATAATAATCTTCGTTACCGAAAGACTGCTTCACAGTGAACGCTACACTGTATCCATTGATTCTGTCAGCGCCAAAGAAGTCAAGCGTATACGCGAGGGCGGCAAACCGACTTTGTGGGAATCCGTCAACAATTTACACGATGGCTTAAGCTATATCATGAACGAGACGTTCTATCCTCTCGTCGTCCTGTCAGTATATCAGTTACTGGCTTTGGTACCCGTAGTCGTCACTTACATGAGAAAACCTGAGTACTCGGAATTCATCCAGGATCTTTCCAATGTAAAATCATTAGAAGATATTTTCACAAAGACATTTGAAGTATTC
>JAILPW010000001.1:0-8101 GCA_024699245.1 Clostridia bacterium
TGAACTATAAATTGCTTTGGCTTTTTGTACCAGCACCAACGCGTTGGTGCTGGTACAAATCATCTAATTGCAAAAGTAAACTCGATGTTTTTGGTGATATTCAGTTGTCAAAGTACAGTGTTAGTTTTTCAATCTACTATACCGACATGTTGATTATATCACCTGACAGTTGTCATAAATTGGACAGTTGACAAGTTGCTTCTCAGGTTATAATATAAGCGTGTTTATATAAACTCGTTTATATTATGAGGTGATCTTATGGCACGTACAGCTAGAATAACCAGAGAAGCAATACTCGAAGCAGCACTTAAGATGCTCATAAGAGACGGCTACTCTTCCGTTAATATCAAGACTTTGGCAAAGGAGCTCAACTGCTCGACACAACCTATCGTCTGGCACTTTGAGAACATGGAAGATCTCAGGATGGCACTGTCGGATTACGCGATGATGTATGCCGATAAGAAGGCTGCTTTATCTTCAGAAGATAAACTCGAGAGTTTCGAATTCTTGGGAAAAGCTTACGTAAAGATGGCACTAAAAGAACCGAATCTTTTTAAGTATTTGTATTTGGGCGAGAATCCGATGGGCAAACAATATAACCTCAAAGATGTCGGCAAATCCAAGAATAAAGAAATGATCAGGATGATCTCCGAGCAGACAGGATTAAACAATGATCAGGTAATACGCTTCGTGAGGAACACGATCATATACTCACACGGAATCGCGACTTTGCTCGCGACCGGAGTGCTCAAAGGAACAGAAAAAGAGATGATGGAACTCATCAACGGTGCAGCTGACGCCTTCATTCTTCAGGAAGGCTTTGTTCCTGAAAAAACTGCTAAGAAAGGAAAGAAGAAATGATATCAACAATTAGTTCAATAATAGGAGCCGCATTGTTCCTCATAGTTGCAGTATTTGAAGTACTACTAATTTTCGGTCTTCCTTTGGGTGAATTTACCATGGGTGGAAGATATAAAGTCCTCCCTCCTCTTTTCAGAATTTTCGCTACATCATCAGTCGCCTTGCAGTTGTTCGGAGCAGCAATGATACTTCAGTGCGGAGGGATCATGAAGTACTGGTTTTCGGAAAAGACAACTATGATAATATGCCTGGTCTTTGCAGGTTTCTTTGCTATAAACACGTTTATGAATCTTATCTCGCAGAGCAAAAAAGAGAAGTATGTGATGACGCCGCTCGCAGCGATCGAGGCTATATGCCTCGCGCTTACTGCGCTGATTAATTAAGCATTATCATCCGTGAAGCCGGGATTAAGATCTTTCAGAACTTCCCTGATCTCAGGCAGCGCGTCAAAGACATCTGCGACTGCCATGACGCGTGCGGAAAGAGGGACCATGAGCATATGTAAACATGAAACAAAAAGCCTCAGGACCCATGTCCCAAGGCTTTAAACAGACAACATTGCCGCATATTATCCCTCTTCTTTATGATACTCGGTCAAAAATCCTTCCATGTACCCGTGGCGTTCCATAGCCATCTTTTTTGCCTCATCCGTATTCATCAGATCTTTCAATAGTAACAGTTTTTCCCGAAAATGTTCGATCGACGAATCAAATGACCTGCCGTTCTTACCGCCGTATGCAAACGTCCTCGCGATACCTATAGCGCCCATGGCATCAAGCCTGTCAGCATCCTGAACGATCTGCCCTTCGATCGTCTCAGGACGGACACCTTTGTTCTTGCTGAACGATACTCCGCTTATGATCTCACATATCTTCTCTATGTCAGTTTTCTCGACACCGTTCTTCTCGAGAAAAGATCTCGCATTCGCGTTACCGGTCGTATCAAACAGTTTGTGATCATCGACATCATGAAGCAAAGATGCCAGAGAGACTATCATCTTGTCGCATTCCGGATAGCATTCGGCGATCTTAAGAGCATTTCGATACACTCTTAACGAGTGGTCCGAATCGTGCCCGTCAGAATTTTCCTTAAAAAGATCATAAATATATTGTTTTGCCGCTTCTATAATCTGCTCATTCATGTTGTCTATTGTACATCACTGTCTCAGATCAGCACAATGCAGGAAAGAACTTGGCAAAAAGATACATTCCCTCTTCTCCCGCATGCACCTCGTGATGAACTCTCGATGGCATGATCGATATTACTCCGGGCTTATATTCGATCTCAGCTCCGTCATTTATGCATTTGCCATATCCCGCGATCACCTCATGGGTCTCCAGCTGCGGGTCGTGAATGTGGTCTTTGATACTATAGCCCGGTGCGATGCGCACGAGATGGAAACTGTATGCGCCATCTGTTTCTGACGCCCTTACGATGTGTTTTAATTCAACACCCTCGAAAACAGGGTGCTTCGACCAGGCAATATCATTAAAATCGATCACCTTGCCCGGCACTTCCAGTCTTCCTTCATTAAATGCTTCGAATACTTTGTTTTCCATAGTATGGTCCTTTCTTAAATGCCTTTCAGCAGTTTTCGAAAAGAGCATATCAACATATCCTTATTCCGCCTTGGATAAAATTGCGGACTTCATATATTCTTCAGGTGTGATCCCCACATGTTTTCGAAAGACACGATCCATATGACTTTGATCGCAAAACCCGACCATCTGCGCCACATCCGTTACCTTATGACCTTCCCTGAGCAATTCCTGGGCTTTCCTGATACGGCACTGCATCTGAAATTTGTGCGGAGTCAGACCGTTTTCAGACGAGAATTTTCTTATCAGGTGATACGAACTGATGTTAACTTTCTGAGACATCTTTGCAATGCTCAGTTTCATCTGCGGGTCGCCGATTATCTCCTTCTTGATAATATCCAGTTCACCTGTCATATCGCTGTTTCCCGGTATGCATGTGGAAACCAGCGAATACGTTTCTGATACGGGCTCGATCGAATGACACACATCCGGATAGATCGAGAAATACTCTCCGGCCTTACACTTCTTTACATCGCCATCGATCTTTATGGCGATGCACCCTTCGGTTACGATCCCGAACACATAATGACCTGTGTGGGTGTGCGGAGGAAATGACGTTTTGACATTCTCCATACTGACCACTTCTATTCCGGTCGAAACATCTTTGATGTATTCGTATCTGTCCATATCTTAATCAGCCAATTCCTCATCCATCTTCGTCAGAAACTCTTCAAAGGATCCGGCCTGCGTATAATATGTTTCTTCATCAGTATTCATGCTGTCGATCTGACAATAGATCTTCTTCTCGGGATTATAGGCCCAGAGCTGTCCGCTCATGTCCGAACCGATAACGACATAACCCGGCCAGTTATCCTGCACCTCATAATCGTCGTTAACTTCTTCGAGCTCTTCGAACCTGTAGAAACACCCGTAATTATTCTCGCCCAGCGGACCTTCGCCGCCGTTATGTTCCTTCATAAAATCGAGATAATCATCCGGCAGTTCCAGGCCATTTACACTCTCTAAGATAGTCTCCGTCTTCTCATTAAATTCAAATTCTTTAAACATTTCTTCGTGATCCATTCTCTTATTCCCTCCTGATCTTTCCAATATTTTATACGGCAAGTATTCCGTTGTCTCGAAAAAGCTCAAATCTCTACTTTGTCCCACAGCTGCACTTCAACATATGCATATTTGCCGAGCGACTTTTTGAAGTATTCCTCGGTCGAACCGCCGCATGCTTTGATACCATCCACGAGCATGGTCTTGGTAAGGACTGTCGGTGTCTGTCCGTGTATCAAAAGAGCACAGCTGTCGCCGAGAGTGAAACTTATCTGATCGTCAGGGATATCATCAAGATCAAATACTATCTTGTCGCTCGTGTCAAACCATTTTCGAAGATACTCACATTCCATAAGAACAAAGGAATACGGATGAAGGAGCTTGGGTTTGCCGCCAAGCTTTATGAAAGCATCACGGACAAATCCGTCCGCTCTTTTTCGAGCAGGATAATAATTTATGAAATCTGCAAACCTTCCGAAACTCGTAGTATCAGGATGTTCGGAAGCAAGCTTCTCGGCAACCTTAAATGCTTCCTGCTCAGGAAGGTTCATGATGTTCTTCCACGGATCGGTCCCCGGAAAATAGTAATGCGTAATAAAAAGCTTATCCATACTTCCTCCAAAAAAAGAGGCGCCATTCGGCGCCCCTCATAAGTTATTATTTCTGGCGGTTGAAATTGATGAGGCATCCGTCAAGGATTATCTGGCGCTCACGGTCTGTGAGGTCGCCCAGAGTCAAAGTGAATTCCTTTGTCTCATTGCCCTTGATCGCGATCGCCTTGATCGTATCAGCCTTTGTCTCGACTGCTGTTCTGATTCCCGGGAAGAGAATGTAATCGAGGTTAGCGAACGGAAGATCGCCCTTCTCGATGATGAAAGGCAGCATACCCCAGTTGATGAGGTTGGATCTGTATCTCTTTGTAGCATACTCGTTAGCGATGTTAGCCCAGCCGCCCAATACCTTCTGGCATGAAGCAGCCTGCTCTCTTGCGGAACCGTCACCCGGCTTAACTGCGAAGATACATGAACCGAAGCCGATCGACTTTGTATCGCGGTGCTCGAAAGATATAAGGCTCTTAACAACCTGCATTACATCGTGGAGACCTTCAACTGCCTCACATGGCTTCTCGCCCGCTACAAGTGCTGTCTCAGCCTTCTGGATATTCTTAGCGCGTCCTACATACTCAGGATCCTTACGTGAGAGCGTAAACTCAGCAAGACCCAAAGGATTGGATCTGTAAGAAGATGTCTCACCTGAAGGGATGAGCTCGTCAGTTGTCGTAACAGGATCGTGGATCTCGGATACAACCTGAAGAACGAGGTTCTCCGGAAGTGCTTCCATCTTAGGCCAGTCCTTGATGTTAGGACCGAACTGGATCTCTGTATTAGGATCAGCAACACCCTTTGAATCGAAAACTCTGTTGGCGTAGATCTTTGAATCAAATGTGTATGCGTAGTTGTTAAGTTCACCCGTGAACTCTGTAGCTGGTGTAAGAACACCCTTGTTTGCAGCTGTTGCAGCGATGGATCTCGCATCCATGAGTGCAACGGATGAGATCTGACCGCTCTGAACCTTTGAACCTTCTCTGTTCGGGAAGTTTCTTGTGGAGTGACGGATGGAGAATGCGTTGTTTGCAGGTGTATCGCCTGCGCCGAAGCAAGGTCCGCAGAAAGCTGTCTTAAGGATAGCGCCTGTCTCAAGGAGTGTTGCTGCAACGCCGTTTCTTACGAGTTCCATATATACAGGTGTGGATGCAGGATAGATGGACATCGTGAACTTATCGGAACCGATGTACTTGCCCTTCATGATGTCAGCAGCAGCACAGATATTCTCGAATCCGCCGCCTGCGCATCCTGCGATGATACCCTGATCTACCATGAGCTTGCCGCCACGGATCTTATCCTGGAGTGAATAATCGATCTTGTCGCCGAAAGAAACCTTAGCTCTCTCTTCTGTCTCCTTGATCATCTGCTCGAGATTTGCATTAACATACTCGATCTCATAAGCGATAGAAGGATGGAAAGGCATAGCGATCATTGGCTTGATCGTTGAGAGGTCAACGATAACAGCGCCGTCGTAATATGTAACGTCAGCAGGGGAGAGCTTCTTGTAATCGCCCTTTCTGCCGTGAATGTCGAAGAACTGCTCTGTCTTCTCGTCTGTCTGCCATATAGAAGAAAGACATGTTGTCTCTGTCGTCATAACGTCGATACCGATCCTGAAATCAGCTGAAAGGCTTGCAACACCTGGGCCTACGAACTCCATTACCTTGTTCTTTACGTAGCCGGAGTTGAATACCTTACCGATGATCGCGAGAGCGACGTCCTGAGGACCAACGCCCTTCAAAGGCTCGCCTGTAAGATAGATAGCGATTACGTCAGGCATCTTGATGTCATATGTCTGTGAGAGAAGCTGCTTAACGAGCTCAGGTCCGCCCTCACCCATAGCCATGGTACCGAGAGCACCGTAACGTGTGTGGGAGTCAGAACCAAGGATCATGCCGCCGCATGTAGCGAGCATCTCTCTAGCGTACTGATGGATAACTGCCTGATGAGGAGGAACATAGATTCCGCCGTACTTCTTGGCAGCTGTAAGACCGAACATGTGGTCGTCTTCGTTGATCGTTCCGCCTACTGCACAAAGTGAGTTGTGGCAGTTAGTAAGAACGTAAGGGATCGGGAACTTCTCAAGACCTGAAGCTCTAGCTGTCTGGATGATTCCTACATATGTGATGTCGTGTGAAGTCAGCTTGTCGAACTTGATCTTAAGCTGATCCATGTTACCTGATGTGTTGTGATCCTTAAGGATACCGTAAGCGATAGTACCCTGCTTAGCGGATGCCTTGTCTGCTGTCTTACCGGACTTAGCTGCAACTGCTTCAGCTGCACCGGCCTTATCTTCGATGAGTTCGACGCCGTTAATGAGCCAAGCGCCGTTTTCGAGAGTGGAAATCATAGTAGTTACCTCATTTATGCATAGATTACGCGTGATATTATACAAGTATTAACGTGGTTATTCAAATAAAGTGTGTCCTCACCCCAAATTCTTGATACTCATGTGCATTTTTTAATATAGATCTCGAAAAATAGACCTTTCCCTATCATAAAATATGTAACTTTTTTTGCGGAAAAGGATTAAGATTTATTTAATGGAAAAACAGGGCGGTAAATAAAGAAAAACCTCTCAAACATAATGCCTGAGAGGTTTATTTGTATATACCTACAAACATCGATATATTATGCATTCGGCAATTCAAGCAGACGAAGTGCATTGCCGTAATAAACGGCTTCCTTCTCGGATCCATCCAGGCATTCATCCACCAGATCAAAAGTTTCTTTCTGATCGCACCATGGACTATCGCTGGCAAAAAGCATATGATCTACGCCATTCTTTTCGATCATTTTCCTGAACAATTCACGGCTAAGCGGAGGAACAAGCAGCGGATTTGCTGCAAGGCTGTCCCTACCCTCCGGGGTATCTTTTAATGGTCGTACAGGATTTAATGCAAACGAGGTATCGAGATATGCTCCTCTGCCACATAACAGATCGTATACTTCCTCCCAGCGTGCATATGATCCCATGTGTGCAAGCACGATCTTTTCGGGGTGAACTTCATCAAGCATCCTGCTTATCCTCTCAGGATCAGCGGAATCCCCCGGAAAACTTAAATCCTTCCCAGCATGGATCACCACGATCAATCCGAGCTCACAAGCACAATCGATAATCCTCAGATTCCTTATATCGTCTATAGCGACTTCCTGATACAGGGAATGCAGCTTGATCCCCTTTATACCCGACTCTGCCAGATCTTTCAGGATTTTCCTGTAATCTTCATTATCAGGATGGATCCCGCCAAATGACAAAAGCCGTGGGAAATATCTGTCAGTTACATCCTTAGCAACTTTGTTTATCGTTTTACACTGTGAAGGATTAGTTACGACAGGTAAGATAACGCTCATGTCAACATGTGCCCTGTCCATTGATCTCAAAAGTGATGAATTAGTACCCTCTGTATAATGACGGATAGACGCATCACCGGCAATCTTAAGGACAGCCTTATCTGCCAGTTTATCCGGGAAAGTATGTGTATGGAAATCTATCAACATCTTGTTTTGTCTCCTATTTAGAGGGTTCATGCCTGTAAATCTGTATAACTAAACCCTAAACACAACAAGGATATTATCATCCATCTACTCGAAAAAAAAGCCGAAAGTGCGTGGAACAATGAATGGAATCCCGTATTCACAAACAATCTTTGTGAACATCTTAAACAGCAATTTTATCCAATTCTGAAAACTCCCCTTTAAATAAATGTTCATTGTATCAACTTGACTACTTTATTAATGCTACAGAATGATGATTTCAGCGACAAAAAACCTGCAGATTCAGCATCTGCAGGTTGTGTTTGGCGGAGAAGGAGAGCAGTAATCTTTTATGCTTTGTAATACTGCCCAACTCTCTAAAAGTGCCTCTGTTATAGGGCTTTCAGGCGATTCTGCCGTTTTTGTGATGTGTTAAAAATCTTCCTGAAACTGCCGTAATTAGTGGTAAGTTTAGTGGTAAGCTCGGTTTCCTTAGATTGCGGTCTCGTAATAATCCTTGAGGACTGCAATCTCTCTGTTCTTGAACTCGCGCGAAGC
>JAILPW010000008.1:0-89459 GCA_024699245.1 Clostridia bacterium
TCTGCCGAAGTTACAGAACCCTTAACGGTAGCTCCTCTCCTTAGTTGTGGAATACTATCGATATAGTCCCCAAAATTGATATCAGTCTGTTCCTGATTCGTCATAACTTCGTTCTCGCTCATCTCGCCGACAACCTCCAAAATAATACATTGAGGCGTAGAAGCACCGGCTGTCACTCCGACTCTGTCAGAGGAAGAAATAGATCCTTCCTGTATAAGTTTCCTTACTTCAGAGGCGTCAGAAACTAGGTACGTTCTTACGCAATGACTTCTGCAAATATCAAAGAGTTTACGGGTATTGGAACTGTGCCCTGAGCCTATGACTAACATGACATCAGAATCCATGGATAACTGTAAAGCTTCTTTTTGCCTGCTTTCCGTCGTAATACATATTGTATCAAAAATGCAAGATTTTGCAATTTGATTTTTGACATTTGCACAAATTTTCTCGAATTCTACTGTTGAGAATGTAGTTTGTGACACAATAACGGCACTGTCAAGCGGAAACGGAATGTCCGAAATCTCCTCTGCAGAGCTTATTACGAACACTTTGTCTGCTGGAGCTTCACTACAGATTCCCACTACTTCAGGATGACCTTTTGCTCCGGTAACGACTATATTTTTACCGTTATCGGCTTGTTCTTTTACGATCTTGTGTATCTTGTCAACAAAAGGACAAGTGCAATCAAGAACTTCGCAATTGAGTTTTTTCAGTTTCTCTTTTACCTCACATGTAACTCCATGTGCCCTTAAAAGAACAAGGCTTCCTTCTGTCGCCTCCTCAGGGGATTCGATCAGAATGAAGCCTTTTGAAATCAATTCATTTACAACAAAATCATTATGAGTAAGCTCACCAAGCATGTAAAGCTTTCTGTCCTTGATCGTCTCAACTGATCTGTATGCAGTATCAACCGCATTCTTGACTCCAAAACAAAAACCTGCCTGCTTAGCGACCTTTATTTCCATGCTTACTCCTTAACCTGTGCCAGAAGAGCCTCGAGGGTCTCCTCAATTGTTATCTTTGAAGTATCGATCTCGATAGCATCGGCGACTTTTACGAGCGGAGCATTGGATCTTGTGGAATCCTGTTCGTCTCTCCACTTGATGTCCTTAAGGACTTCCTCATAGTTCTGCGAGAAATCACCGCGCTCGTTTAATTCCTTGACTCTTCTTTCTGCTCTGATCTCGGCAGATGCAGTAAGGAAGAACTTGTATTTAGCATCAGGAAGAACGTTGGAACCGATGTCTCTTCCGTCAAGAACGAAGCTCTGCTCCTTGGCGATCTTTCTTTGCATATCGACCATCTTGCTTCTTACAACAGGAAGCGTGCTGATATTGGAAGCTGCTCTGGAGACCTCAGGAGTTCTTATCTGACCTGTTACATCTTCGCCGTCGATGATCATATGCTGTTCACCGTCTTTGAACTCGATCTTGAGATCCATCTGATCCATGAGTTCTTTTACCTTTGCCTCGTCCTTAGGATCTACGCCCTTTTTTATCGCATATAAACCGCATGTACGGTACATGGCTCCCGTGTCGAGATACATGATACCGAGTCTTTTCGATACACCCTTTGCGAGAGTGCTCTTTCCTGAACCTGAAGGTCCGTCGATAGCGATCTGATAAATATCCATTTGTATTCCTCCTTAGATTGCTCTGTGTCCGAGACCGATAGCGATCTCGTTAAGATTCAACATTCCTATTCCAAAATAAAGACATACGCTTAAATGATTTCCGTACCTTGCAACTGCGATCTTGCCTCCGACATTAAGGCCGATAGCTTTTTGCGAGATCTGCGAAACTGCTTCTCTTGCAGCACCGGCAACGGCTCCTTCCTCATTATGGGAATCAGATATGATGCCTGCTTTTTGGGAAGTCACGATAGCTTTTTCGATTATTTTCGAGACGGATGAGATGAATTCGCCTCCGAAATCGACTGCGGCACATTTGATGTTCTGTGCCTGGAATTTAGCCTTGAGCTCGTTTTCCTCATCTCTGCTCTCGGTGATGGCGAGCATGATGACTGCGGATGAAGTGAATTTGCTTTCAGGGATGTTACTCATTATTATCATCCTCCTTCTTCACGCGGTCGCCCTCATATACGCTGTACTTGGACCAGAGGTTCTCGAGAGCTTCAAAGGAACTCTTGATATGGCCTTTTCTGTGCATTCCGAGCGTAACAAGGAGTGCATTGATAAGAGAAAGAGGCGCAGCAAGCGAATCAACGAACGATGCCATGCTGGATCTCGCGAAGAGCTTGATGTCTGCATTCTCAGTAAGTGCAGTGTTGTCCTTATCGGTAATGACGATTACCTTGGCTCCCTTGTCCTTGGCATAAGCCATGGAGTTAACCGTACGTGTGGAATATCTCGGAAAAGAGATTCCTATCATTACATCGTCTTTTGATATAGGCAGGATCTGCTCGAAAACTTCGTTGGCGCTGTTACTGTGGATATGGATGACATCATCGAAAAGAAGCGTCATATAAAAATGCATAAACGATGACAGCGGAGAACTTGAACGAAGACCCATGAGATAGATCTTCTTTGCTCCGAGGATAGTCTTAACCGCTTCCTCAAATGATTCTGTGGATACTTCATTAAGAGTTGCCTTAAGATTATCGATATCAGCCTGCATGATGTCTCTTATGGCCGTAGCATCATCAGCGAAACGCTCAGTAGCATCAAGACGCTGAACGGAAGTAAGCTTACTTTTCAGCTCTTCCTTAAGAGTGTTCTGGAAATGAGGATAACCGTCGAAACCAAGTTCCATCGTAAATCTTACAACCGTAGATTCACTGACGCCGGTAGCCTCACCGAGCTTTGATGCAGTCATGTAAGCTGCTTTATCGTAATTGTCGAGGATGTATGAAGCAATGGCTTTGTGGCCCTTACTCATGGAATCCATTTTGTTAGTAATCTCGTCAAAAATCAAACTCATAACGTGACCTTCTTACTTCTCGTCAAAATCGCTTTCCGGGAACTCTTCCTTCCCTTCATTTTCATCCTCAGCCTTCTTTTCTTCAAGAAGTCCGTCAATGGAAATCTGTCTGTTATCATTTGCTCCCGCAGCATCCTCAAGGGACTGCTCGAGATCTCTGATAGTCTTATAACTCATAAGTTCCATGGATGGCAATTCATCAATGGATTTTATGCCGAACTCCAAAAGGAACTGTTCGGATGTCTTAAACAGAGTCGGTCTTCCAGGAGCATCCAGGTAACCTGCTTCTTCGATCCATCCCCTGTCCAGGAGCCTTGAGATGATGCTGTCACTCGATACTCCTCGAACTGCTTCTACCTGAGCTCTCGTTACCGGCTGGTTATAAGCTACGATAGCAAGTGTCTCATAAGAAGCCTGGGAAAGCGGAGCCTTCATCCTAGGCATGAACATCCTCTCCAAAACCTTCTTCATCGAAGGCTTAGTGCACATGATATAGGAATCCTCGGCTTTTCTGATCAAAAGACCTCCCCAAGGATTATTCTGATACTCACTTATCAGTTTGTCCATCGCTTTAACGATAAGTTCCTTATTGATTCCTGTTATCTCTTCAAGTCTGGAAAGAGAAACCGACTCACCGCTTACGAAAAGGATCGCTTCAAGAGCACTGGAAAGTTCCTGGATCGGAAGCTCGAAATCTTCAACAAGGTTATCGGACTTGGATCTCTTCGGCATCTTTTCCTGCTCGAAAAATTCATCCAAGGTCTGCTCGCCTTCGATCGGAAGATCTTCTGCATTGTAGTCTTTCTTAATGTCCATTATGTTTCCCCTGCTCTTTTCTCTTCAAGAAGTATTACATCAAACGGTTTCTTCTGTTCAGCCTTGATACTGTTGTTTCTCAAAAGCTCCAGTACGGCAAGAAAACCGACGATCCTGTCGATCTTCTCGACTTTTCCCTTAGGAAAGAGTTCGTGGAAGAAGCATTTGCCTCTTTTGGTGATCGACTTGAAAAGTGACTTCATCCTCTCTCTTACGGAAAGCTTATCTCTCTTAAGGATGTGAGTGATCTTGGCGGAGATGTCCGCGAATCTGATCTCATTACGCTTACATACGACATCGACTGCTTCGTTAAACAGTTCCGGATCGAATTCCTGAGGCGGAGCCTCAAATTCGATATCCAGAGATTTGGCTGTCATAGGAACTCTGTAGTAGCAGTTCTGGAAGTCCTCATGTCTTACCTTAAGTTCACCTGCAAGGAACTTACAGCGTTTATAACGCAAAAGGCTGATAACAAGTTCTTCTCTCGGGTCTTCTTCCTCTGTCTGATCTTCCGTTTTCCTGTTTGGAAGCATCATCCTGGATTTTATGTGGACCAATGTGGCGGCCATGACAAGGAACTCTGAAGCGACCTCCATGTCGAGTTGCTGCATTTTTTCGAGATGATCCATATACTGCTTTGTGATATCTGATATCGGAATATCGTAGATATCTATGTCGTTTTTTTCGATCAAATGAAAAAGCAGGTCGAGAGGACCTTCAAAATGCCTGATCTTCAATTCAGGCTTCTGATGAATAGTCTCTTCCATCTGCTTTCTCCTTTATAATAGATTAGCTACAAATTTCATTACCAGTAATATGAGTTGCTGGAAAGGCCACTCGATAATCCTGATGGCTCCCGAGAAGAACGACATATTAGCAAATGCTCCGATAACGATCAATCCGAAAAGGATCAAAGGAGCATATCTAACATACCACTTAAAAAATCCAGTATATCTGAACTTTACCGGAACCAATTCATATATGACCCTGAATCCGTCAAGCGGCGGTATCGGGAGAAGGTTGAACGCCAAAAGTCCGAGATTAAGCGTTATGCACATATCCAAAAAGTCGGTTATCATCGGCAGGAACTGGAAATCCTGAGGGAGAAGTCCATATGCGAGAACATAAAGGACTCCTGCTATGAGAGCCAATATGAAATTAGCCGTAACACCCGCTATCGAAACCAGGATTATAGATATTGATCTGCTCTTAAGCTTGGTAAGTCTTGACGGATCTACAGGAACCGGTTTACCCCAACCGAAGCCCATGAGAAGCAAAGGTATCAATGCCTTCGCATCAATATGCGCCAAAGGATTCAAAGTTACTCGACCCATGTGCTGGGCAGTATCATCACCGAGTTTTAATGCCACAAAGGCATGTGCAAACTCATGACACGCAAACGCTATGGACAGCGCGAGAATGTACATCACGAGGATGTACAGTATCTCTTTCGGGTCACGAGTCGCACGTATAAGATAAAACAGCATTTACTATTTCCTCTTAGGCCTTCTCAACGTTGAAGAATACCTTCTCACCGTTGATAGACCATTCCTTCATATTAGAGCCTTCGCCTTCCTTGATCTCAGCAGCGAGAACTTCAGAAGCGATGAACTCCTTCTTTTTCTCGATGATCTCAGCAAGCTTAGCATTACCGCTATATGATAATACTATTCTGTCAACAACCTCAAGACCTGTCTCCTTACGCTGGGTCTGGATCTTGGAGATCATCTCTCTTACAAAACCGTCTTCGATAAGGTCATCTGTAAGAACGATGTTGAGGGAAACCGTGATGCCCTTGTCTTCCTGAGTGGAAAGACCTTCAGGCTGGATCGTCTCAACAAGGAAATCTTCCTCGCTCATCTCGAAGTCCTCACCGTCAACAGTGATGGTTACAGGACCTTCCTTAACCTTAGATACGATCTCCTTACCGTTAAGGTTAGCGATTACTTCCTTAGCAGCATTGAGCTTAGGACCGAACTTACGTCCGCAAGTTCTAAGCTGTGGCTTGAGCTTATAATCTACGAGCTCGCCTGCATCTTCAAGGCACTTGATGGTCCTTACGTTAAGCTCTTCACATACGATCTGACCATACTCCTCGTCAAGCTTCTTATCAGCTACTACGAAGATCTCAGACAATGGCTGTCTGTTCTTCATGTTAGCCTGAGCTCTTGCAGCACGGCCGAGAACAACGATGTTCTGAACGAGATCCATCTCTTCTTCGAGGTTCTTATCGATAAGTTCTTCCTTAACCTCAGGACAATCACACATGTGGATCGACAAAGGTGCATCAGGATTAACTGTTCTTACGATGTTCTGATAGATAGACTCAGAGATGAACGGAACAAACGGAGCGATAAGTCTTGTGAACTCATCAAGAACCGTATAAAGGGTCATGAATGCATCGACCTTATCCTTTGTCATCTCGCCGCCCCAGTATCTCTCACGGCCTCTTCTTACGTACCAGTTGGAGAGCTCATCAGTGAAATCCTGGATGAGTCTTGCAGCTGTTGTGATGTCATAACCTGCCATCTCTTCGTTAACATTCTTGATGAGAGTGTTAAGTCTTGAGAGTACCCATCTGTCCATTGCACAGAGGTTCTTGGTATCAAGAGTGTACTTAGTCGGATCGAAGTTATCGATATCAGCGTACATTACGTAGAATGCATATGTGTTCCAAAGTGTTCCCATGAACTTTCTCTGGCCTTCGTTAACTGCAGCATCAGAGAATCTGTTGGAAAGCCATGGTGAGTTAGCGCTGTAGAAATACCATCTGGCAGCATCAGCACCCTGATTATTGAGGATATCCCAAGGACTTACAACGTTACCCTTGTGCTTACTCATCTTCTGGCCGTTCTCATCCTGAACAAGACCCATAACGATACAGTTCTTGAACGGAGCCTTTCCGAAAAGAACAGTACTGATAGCGATAAGAGAATAGAACCATCCTCTTGTCTGGTCCAAAGCCTCGGAGATGAAATCACACGGATAGTGTGACTCAAAGAACTCCTTGTTCTCGAAAGGATAGTGGTACTGAGCAAACGGCATAGCACCTGAATCGAACCAGCAGTCGATAACCTCAGGAACTCTGGTCATCTTACCGCCGCACTTAGGACACTTAAGGTGAACATTGTCGATGTATGGTTTATGAAGTTCGATATCATCCGGACAATCGTCGCTCATACTCTTGAGTTCTTCGATAGAACCGATGCAGTGTCTGTGACCGCACTCACACTCCCATACAGGAAGCGGTGTACCCCAATATCTCTCACGGGAGATACCCCAGTCGATTACGTTCTCGAGGAAGTTACCCATACGTCCGTCTCTGATGGTCTCCGGATACCAGTTGACCATTCTGTTGGACTTAAGGAGTTCTTCCTTCTTTGTGCTCATAGCGATAAACCATGTAGATCTAGCATAGTAGATGAGTGGTGTATCACATCTCCAGCAGAACGGATAGTCATGCTCATAAGGCATCTTCTTAAGAAGTTTAGCCTCCATGTTGAGCTTCTTGATGATGATAGGATCAGCTTCCTTAACGAAAAGACCCTTAACCTCACCGCAGCACTCAGGCATTGTACCGTCTTCATTAACGAGCTGGATGAACGGAAGGTCATTATCTCTACCTACTCTTGCATCGTCTTCACCGAAAGCAGGAGCGATATGAACGATACCAGTACCGTCGCTCATTGTTACGTAACTGTCAGATACAACGTAGTGGCTCTTCTTCTTAGCTGCTGCAAGATCATCTGTAGCATATGGAAGAAGCGGCTCATATTCCATACCACAAAGGTCAGAACCCTTCATGGATTCCAATACTTCAACCTTCTCGAAAAGGGATGCTACAAGCTCATTAGCCATGTAGTAATAAACAGGCTTAGCTGTTCCGTCAAGGTCTTCGTCAACCTTGATCTTTACGTACTCGTCCGTCGGGCTTACGCAAAGAGCAACGTTTGAAGGAAGTGTCCATGGAGTTGTTGTCCATGCTGCAAGGTAAGTATCTTCCTGACCTTTGACCTTGAATCTTACGTAAACAGAATTCTCCTTTACGCACTTATAGCCCTGAGCAACCTCATGGCTGGAAAGAGCCGTACCGCAACGTGGGCAGTATGGAACGATCTTATGACCCTTATAAAGGAGGTCCTTATCCCAGATCGTCTTCAAAGCCCACCACTCGGACTCGATGTAGTTATTGTCATATGTAACGTAAGGATGCTCCATGTCAGCCCAGAAGCCTACGCGGTCACTCATCTGCTCCCACTCGCCCTTATACTTCCATACGGATTCCTTACACTTCTTGATAAACGGCTCAACACCGTAATCCTCGATCTGAGGCTTACCGTTGATACCGAGCATCTTCTCAACTTCGAGCTCAACAGGAAGACCGTGTGTATCCCAACCGGCCTTGAATGTAACATTTGCTCCCTTCATAGCATAGAATCTAGGGATCAAATCCTTGATTACTCTGGTCTTGATATGACCGATATGCGGCATTCCGTTAGCCGTCGGAGGGCCGTCATAGAGAGTAAAAGTCGGTGCGCCGTCCTTTGCAGGTCTGATCGACTTCTTGTAAACATCGTTTTGCTTCCAGAACTCGAGAACTTCCTGCTCGCGCTCCTTGAACTTCATGTCGGTAGATACTTTCTTATACATATCTCTGCCACCTTTATATTTAATAAATTTATAAACTTATCTAAATGTCAGAATACAAAGCAATAAAAAACGCCTCAAGTCCACATTGGACATTGAGACGGTTAAAACCGCGGTACCACTCAATTTGCGAAGTTATCCCTCGCCACTCACAGATTCTGACAAATCCTTTGCCTTAACGCAGCAACTACGGACACAGTCTACTCAGTTCCTAACTATTCGGTGTGTCAACTCGGAAGCGATAATCCCCTGGTGTTTTGAAATCTCAACTCTCAGCAAACGTTGATTCTCTGTACAGACAAAAGCACCGGACCTTCTTCGTCACAGCTTTAAAATATATCGGTAGAATAAACAATCTTTATTATAAAGTCAATAGTTAAGGTTTCTAAAGGCCCTCTGCACAGCGACGGAAATTCCATACAAAATTTCTTTGGTTTTTATTGCATTTTTATACTTTACGAATAAAAGATTTGCTTTATAATGGTTGACAGTGATAATTCAGACAAAGACCAACGGAGGTTCACATGATCGGCTTGATGCACCCACATCTTAATAGCGACATGACAGTGATTACTCATTCTTCCCCATGTGGAAGCGGTTTTTGTTTTTATTCTTTGTGAAGTCAGTATTTTGTACTGGCTTTTTTGTTAGCAAAAAAATAGAAGTGAGTGGAGGTTAACATCAATGGGTAAAAGAGAAGACATCAAGAAAGTATTGATTATCGGTTCCGGCCCGATCATCATCGGTCAGGCTTGTGAGTTCGACTATTCCGGTACTCAGGCTTGTAAGGCGTTAAGACAGCTTGGTTACCAGATCGTCCTCGTTAACTCGAATCCGGCTACAATCATGACGGATCCTGAGATCGCAGACATCACATACATCGAGCCTTTGAATCTTAAAAGACTTTCACAGATCATCGAGAAGGAGCGTCCTGACGCTATCCTCCCTAACCTCGGCGGTCAGTCCGGTTTGAACCTTTGTGCTGAACTTAACAAAGCAGGCGTTCTCGACAAGTACGGCGTTAAGGTAATCGGTGTTCAGGTTGACGCTATCGAGCGTGGTGAGGACCGTATCGAATTCAAAAAGACAATGGACAAGCTCGGTATCGAGATGGCACGAAGCGAAGTTGCTTACTCTGTTGACGAGGCTCTCGCTATCGCTGACAAGCTTGGATACCCTGTAGTTTTAAGACCTGCTTACACCATGGGTGGTGCAGGCGGCGGCCTCGTATATAACACAGAAGAACTTAAGACAGTATGTGCAAGAGGACTTCAGGCAAGCTTGGTTGGCCAGGTTCTCGTTGAAGAGTCCATCCTCGGTTGGGAAGAGCTCGAGCTCGAGGTCGTTAGAGATGCAAAGGGTCAGATGATCACCGTTTGCTTTATCGAAAACATTGACCCGCTCGGCGTTCACACAGGTGACTCCTTCTGCTCTGCTCCAATGCTCACTATCTCTGAAGAACTCCAGAAGAGACTTCAGAAACAGGCATACAGCATCGTAAACGAAGTTCAGGTTATCGGTGGTACAAACGTACAGTTCGCTCACGATCCTGTTTCCGACAGAGTCGTAGTTATCGAGATCAACCCTAGAACATCCAGATCTTCCGCTCTTGCTTCAAAGGCAACAGGCTTCCCTATCGCTCTTGTTTCCGCAATGCTCGCTTCAGGACTCACACTTGACGAGATCCCTTGCGGTGTAAACGGAACACTTGATAAGTATGTACCTGGCGGAGACTACGTAGTAATCAAGTTTGCAAGATGGGCATTCGAAAAGTTCAAGGATTCCCAGGACAAGCTCGGCACACAGATGAGAGCTGTCGGCGAAGTTATGAGTATCGGTAAGACATATAAGGAAGCTTTCCAGAAGGCTATCAGATCCTTGGAGATCGGCCGTTACGGTTTGGGTTTTGCTAAGAACTTCAATGAGATGAGCAAGGACGAGCTTCTTGAGCACCTCGCTTATGCAACATCCGAGAGACAGTTCATCATGTATGAGGCTCTCCGTAAGGGTGCTACAGTAGATGAACTTTTCGAGCTTACAAAGATCAAGCATTACTTCATCGAGCAGATGAAAGAGCTTGTTGAGGAAGAAGAGGCTCTTCTTAAGCTCAAGGGTTCTGTTCCTTCTAAGGATATTCTCGAGCAGGCTAAAAAGGATGGTTTCTCTGACCGTTACCTCGCTAAGCTCCTTGATATATCTGAAGATAACATCAGAAACACAAGGATCTCCTACGGTATCGAAGAAGCTTGGGAGCCTGTACACGTTAGCGGTACAAAAGACAGCGCTTACTACTACTCCACATATAACGCTCCTGATAAGACAACAACATCCGAGAATAAGAAGATCATGATCTTGGGCGGCGGTCCTAACAGAATCGGCCAGGGTATCGAGTTCGACTACTGCTGCGTACATGCTGCATTCGCTCTCAAGGAAATGGGCTTCGAGACTATCATCGTTAACTGTAACCCTGAGACAGTTTCCACAGACTACGATACATCCGATAAGCTCTACTTCGAGCCGCTTACACTCGAGGATGTTTTGAGCATCTACAATAAAGAAAAGCCTTTGGGTGTTATCGCACAGTTCGGTGGTCAGACACCTTTGAACCTTGCTAACGACCTTAAGAAGAACGGCGTTAAGATCCTCGGTACATCACCTGAGGTTATCGATATGGCTGAGGACCGTGACCTCTTCCGTGCAATGATGGAGAAGCTCGAGATCCCTATGCCTGAGGCAGGTATGGCTGTTAACGTAGAAGAAGCTCTCGCTATCGCTGATAAGATCGGCTACCCTGTAATGGTTCGTCCTTCCTACGTTCTCGGCGGACGCGGAATGGAAGTCGTCAACGAGCCTGAGTCATTGAAGACTTACATGGCTGCTGCAGTCGGTGTTACACCTGACCGTCCTATTCTTATCGACAGATTCCTCCGTCATGCTACGGAGTGCGAAGCTGATGCTATCGCAGACGGTAAGCACGCTTACGTTCCTGCAGTTATGGAGCACATCGAGCTTGCCGGTGTTCACTCCGGTGACTCTGCTTGTATCCTCCCTTCTAAGAACATCCCTGCTGATCTTGTGGCAACCATCAAGGATTACACAAGAAAGATTGCAGAAGAGATGGGCGTTGAGGGTCTCATGAACATGCAGTATGCTATCGAGAACGGTAAGGTATATGTTCTCGAGGCTAACCCACGTGCATCACGTACGGTACCGCTCGTATCCAAGGTATGTAACGTTAAGATGGTCAAGCTTGCAACTCAGATCATGACTCGTGAACTCACAGGCGCTGCTTCACCTATCGAAGGCAAGAAGGAAGTTCATCCTAAGTACTACGGTGTTAAGGAAGCTGTCTTCCCGTTCAATATGTTCCAGGAAGTTGACCCTGTTCTCGGACCTGAGATGAGATCCACAGGTGAGGTCTTGGGTCTTTCCACAGACGTTGGTGAAGCATACTTCAAGGCTCAGGAAGCTACACAGACAAAGCTTCCTACAGAAGGAACAGTTCTCTTCACAGTATCCAGCAAGGATAAGCCGGAACTCGTACCGATCGCTAAGAAGTTTGAAGAGTGCGGATTCAAGATCGTTGCTACGGGAAGCACACATGAGCTCCTCGTTAAGAACGGTATCAACTCCGAGAGGATCAACAAGATGCAGGAAGGCCGTCCAAACATTGTAGACGCTATGATGAACGGCAAGATTCAGCTCATCATCAATACTCCTGCCGCAACAAGCGACGAGAAATTATTTGACGACAGTTATGTAAGAAAGACAGCCATCAAGGCACGTATTCCTTACATCACCACAATGGCCGCTGCTAAGGCTGCTGCTGACGGTATCTACACTGTTATCAAGGAAGGCGAGATCGGAGTAATGTCACTCCAGGACATCCACGCTTGCATCGAATAATCATAAGATTTCAGAGCAAAACAAAGACGGGAGTCTCTATTGAGACTCCCGTCTATTAATTTACTTAATCTTCGTCTTCGTCCGTGTCGTCCAACTCTTTTTTTCTACGTACGAACAGTTCATTAAATAATGCTTCAAACTCCTCTCCGAAATCGAACTCCTCCTGTTCGTTGCTCTCCCTTACCTCATTAATGATCTTCTTCCAGACCTCATCGTTTGGCTCAAGATTGTCTCTTTCTCTTATGAGACGCTCCAATGATGATTGATATTTAAGCTCAGCCTGTTTTCTCAGGCGGATGATGCTGTTTGCAAAATCCAGAACTGCAAGATAAGAATCTTCATATAATGACAGTTCAAACTCGTCCAACTCTGCGATCTCTTCAGAAGTCATCTCGGAATACTTCTCAAGGTCTTCCATGTTCTCGTCAAAAAGTCTCTTCTCTTCTACATTCTTCTTCGATTTAGAGAAATTCTTATTTCTCTCACGAAGCTTCTCGATGATCGCTTCCTTGGTGGTCTTATCCTTCAAGGGCCAATACTTGTCAGCATGGAGAAATTCTTCCTGTAACATGTAGTAGTTTGACATCTTGAGTTCCTCTTCTACCTTATTCTCCATCCAATAGAGAAGTGTTTCAACGTTTTCCTTTGTAATATGCATTTCCATTTGATCTACCTCCGTTAAATTCCCAAAAGTGCTCAAAGTTCCTGCCTTCCAAGGGCTTTTACTGGTTTCACCTCACTTTATTCAATTGTCAAGTTCCAAAGCAGTGGCTATGTTATATAACAACGTGTATTTCACGCGGTGTGCTGGCAGCACACAAAAAACGTTTAAATCCGAGTGATATAATAGGCAAAATTGTCTTTCGAGACGGATTCGCTGTTTGTGTCGTGTTACAAAGACGGTGATTCTGCTATGATTTTTTCGAGAGGAGAGAACTATGGACCAAAAAAGAATCGGAAGTTTCATCAAGGAACTTCGCAGGGTAATTTGGATAATTACCATCATCATTATCATTTCTGGTTTAATAAATCTAGTATTAAATCCGAGTTATATCAGTTGCCAGGGGACTGAAAATGGCGAATCTTTTTTCAGATTCTTCGAAGTCTAGAACCTATTTAAAGAGCATCCAGGGCATCTCTTCCCTTATGTCGAGTTTAAACTCCATGTGCTCCTTAGTGGTAGGATGATCAAATCCCAAAACAAACGACTCCAGCGCGATGTCTCCTTTATATAGACCGCTGCCGTATCTGGCATCTCCCAAAAGCGGATGACCTATATGATCGAGCTGTGTACGGATCTGATGAGATCTTCCCGTATGAAGATCTATCTCAACAAGCGAAACGGCTTTGCTTTTATACTCCCCTGTTGCGACAACTTCATAAGAGAGTTTAACGGGCTTTGCGTCCTTTGGTGCTTTTCCCACATCGAAGATCCTGGTATTGTTGGTTTTCGAGTCCTTCAAAGCATAATGCGTAAGAGTGCCGGAAGATTCTTTGAATGTTCCTTCAACTACGGCACGATAACGCTTTGTAACTTTACGCTCGCGGATCTGTTCACTGATCCTTGAAGCGCACTTGCTTGTTTTCGCGAAAACCATAAGGCCTGATACCGGTCTGTCGAGGCGGTGTAACAAGCCAAGAAATGCGGCACCCGGCTTATTGTACTTCTCTTTGATATATTCCTTCAAAAGAGTAAGCATATCAGGCGCATCAGAACCGTCAGCCTGGGAAAGCACGCCAGCAGGCTTAACGGCAACAATAAGATGATTGTCTTCGAAAACGATAGTCAGATCTTTATATGTCATAGATATGTACCGGGAGTCCAACGTGCAGTAGCTCCGCATGGAAGATGGATTCCCATCTGACTTATAGGAAGGCAAAGTTCCTGCGCATCCACGGAACCGCCGTGTTTTTGAGCAACACCCAAGGCTAAGACATCACCTGAAGCCTGAGCAGTGATCTCGGATGCATACGAACTTATGATAAAGAACAAAGGATCGTCTGAAAGAAGTTGTTCGCACTTTGTAACGAGATCATAAAGAGCGTCCTCGAGTTTCCAGAGCTCGCCCTTAGGTCCTCTTCCATATGCCGGAGGATCCATGATGATGCCGTCATACTTACGACCTCTTCTTATCTCGCGATCAACAAAACTCATACAGTCTTCCGCGATAAAACGGACGTATTTATCCGCATACCCGGATTCCTTAAGATTTTCCTTGGCACGGGCAATCATTCCTTTGGATGCGTCAACATGAACAGTCTCATCCGCACCGTGAGCGGCGGAAGCAATCGTAGCACCACCCGTATATGCGAACAGATTAAGGATCTTAATATCCTTCTTACCCTGCTTTTTGGCATTCTCAATAAGATTACCGCAGTAATCCCAGTTAGCTGCCTGCTCAGGGAAAAGTCCCGTATGTTTGAACGAAGTCGGTTCGATAATAAAAGTCAGTTCCTTGCCGAGCGAATCGTATTTGATCTTCCAATTCGAAGGCATCGGCTTGATCTTTGTCCAAGATCCGCCACCTGTCTGACTTCTGTTATATACTGCATGGGGCTTTGGCCATTCACAGAGTATCGGCCACACTGATTGAGGATCAGGTCTTCTGAGATACACATCACCCCAACGTTCATATTTCTCGCCGCCCCCGGCGTATATAACCTCAAAATCTTCCCAATTATCAGCAGAAAACACTATAGATCCCTCCGTTACTTGACTTCAAGCGGTTCCTCAGTCTTCGCGAAAACTTCGTCATTCCACCTGAGTTCGATAGTGTAATTTCCACCGGAGAAGGAACTGACACCTACAAGATCAGCAGAAAAATCAACAACTACTATAACGGAATCTCTTATTTCAATATCTGTCGAAGCCATTTTCTTGCCGTCTTCATCTCGAAGTATAGCCTCAAATCTGAGATTGACCGGCGTATTAAAATAGAACGCACACTGTAAAGCAATCGGATCTGTCAACTTGTTTAGATGCAAAGGAGTAGAAAACATCGGGTCATACCATAATGCTTCTACATAGACATTTTCGAAATATTCACTGGACAGATCGACCGGAAAACCCTCATCATCACAGACGTTCAAAGTAGAATATCCGGCTGTCGTAACATCGATTATCTCCTGAAGATTGCTGAACTTCCACTCTTTGCCGTCTTTTTCAAGATGCAAAACCATGGTTTTCTTCTTGCTCTTCATATCATCGATCTCAGATTTGAATTCACTCACGGTACGATATTCCGTTGCTTCGAACTTATCGCTAAGATCCTTGAACGAGAGCTTGATCGTGCAGTCTGCGCTCTTATTGTCTTCAGCAAGTTCGAGCTCAGAGATCTTCATCTTACACTTATAAGCAGAATCAAAGATCTCCTGCTGTTCATCAGACAGTTCAGGAAGTTTCAGTTTCTTCAATGAGTTTTCAGACAAAACAGTCAATGGATTCGTGGAAATATCTTCCACGAACCCATAAACGTAATCCTCAAGTCTTTCGAATTGACGCTCTCTGATATATTCCGTACAACCCGATGACACGATCATCAGTGTTGCAACCAGAACGACAGAGAGTGTCATTCTTAAAAAATGTCTAATACTCTTCTTACCTATCATTTAACTTCAACTGTAGATTTAACGATCAAATTGCCGTCCTTATCTTTGCACTCAACAGTATAATTTCCTTCAAATTTATCAAGTCCGCACTCATTTGGCTTGAGATAGCATACAAGGAAAGTCTGGCTGCCTGTTACACTGTCAGTAATGAGAGTATTTCCATCTGCATCATAGAAGTTGTAGTCGAAATCCATATCGGTACTGTAGTCCTGAATGAAAATATTAAATTCAAGATATTCAGGTTCTGCACTGTACCAGTCAACAAAGTAAATGTTGCTAACTTGATCGGAATCACCAAACTCTTCTTCAACAATGTTATAACCGAAATCCTTGTAAGAAGTAGTACATGTATATGTCTCGATAAGATTATCATTCTCATCGAAAAGACGGAATTCAAAATCATGGTTACCGAAATAACCCTTGCCGTCTACATAATCCGGGAAATCCTTAGCACTGATACTGCAGATAACAAGTCCTTCACCGTCTTCTTCAAGCGTATAAACATAAGCCCAGCATACATAATCACCATCGATATAAACTTCGTATACGATATCGTCACTCCAGTCGCCGTCAACCGCACTTGGATCGATAATTACATCAAGTTCGACCATACCGGCATTAGGGAAATCATATTTACTGTCATTCTTATGTTTATTTCCGCAATCATACCAGTAATAATCACCTGTCATTGCACCAACGTAATCTCCGTCAAAAGAACCGGAAGAAGTAGTTGTTGCTTCTGTTGTTGTTTCGGTAGTTGAAGGTTCTGTATCGATTACCGGCTCAGTAATATAGTCAATATATTCGAAGTCACTCCATGTACAAACAGACTTAAGAGCCTTTGATGCATTGGAAACCTTCCAATCGTCATCATCGTTCTCGAGTTCAAGCTTAACTTCTACATCAGTAGTCTCGTCGCCGTCTTCAATGGCATCAACCATTTCATCGGCATCATAGAACTCACCGTCCTTGATGATTTTTTTGTAATCAGCCATAGTAAAAGTTACAGTTACCTCTGCACCGTCTTCGTCACCGTCAACAGAATCTTCATCAACCGCATACTCCATGCTGTCCAAAACTGCACCAAAGATGTTCTTTTCATCTTTATCATAGTCACTTCCGACTACGAGCTCATCAAACAGATCTGCTGCCTTCTTATCTGAAGAAATCTCTTCAAAACCATCGGCATCAGCCTTCTTGATAGCCTTTGCAAAATTCTCAGCAACCTCAACTATTTCATCCTCATCAAAGTCGCCCTTCTTTGATTTCTTTTTGCTCTCTGTCTGGAATGCACTACATCCGAACAATGATGCAGCCATTGTCAAAACAAGAACAATACTGATAGTCTTTTTCATTTTTCCACTCCTTACTTAAAATCTGATAATATCATTTTTCCATCAGAATCATAAACAATAAGACATTCAATTGGAGCTAAACTGTCAACACCCGCTTCATCTGCCTCAACAGTAAGTTCAACATATGAACTTGAACTCTCAGCCTTGAATGTATCACTAGTATAGACTAAGCCGTTACTGTCATACAACTCGAAATACATCTCGTAGTCAGTGTTAGACGGCAGATCATACCAAATATCATACTCGATAAAATCGCTGTTTGTTGTATACCATCCGGAAGATATGTAGTAATCGTAGAAATCACTGTCACCGAACACAACAGTATTGCTCGACATTGAAGAACCGGAACTTGAACCGACGCTGGAAGACTTTGTTACTTCACAGGATTCACGCCAGAACTCGTTATCATTAAAGTCATAACAAACAAAAGTATACGTTCCTGTATCAAGGTATTCACTATTATTAAGAAGATAACCATTATATAGAGCATAGTACGTATTACCGTAGAAAGTGTCTTCTACAAATTCGCCCTGATACAGCGGGTCAGGATCGTCATTGAAGAAAACCTCATAATAACAGTCTTTAGCAAGATTCTTACCATCAGTCTTTATATCAAACTCGATATAGATTATGTTTTCAAATTCATTTCCGGAACCGGAGTCATAATCATGAATCCAGCTGGTCTTAGTAACATAATTTGAATAGTCTACACAGAAGTCGTAATGGAAATCTTTCCATGTGAAAAGATCAACAAAGATCTTTTCATAGTCAGCCAATTCCCAATGTCTTCTGTCCATCACAAAAGTAATGTGAACTTTCTTCTCGACTGTTTGGTCATAATCCTTGAGAAGTTTGTAATATTCCTTTGTATTCTCTGCCTTTCCGGATTTGAAAAGACCGAGGTAATCGACATGTTTGAAATAAACGTCGATCTCACCTTCTTTTCTGGCATGGGAAGCAAAAGCGGAATTGTAGTCAATCTCGTAAGAAAGCGTACTTCTGATATAGTCACTTATCTTCTTCTGAGATTTGTCCCACATGTCGTTGTCATAGAAAACATCGAGTTTATCTTCTACATCCCTGTCCTTTTCCTTGTCAAGGACAGAATTCTCCTCGAAAAACTCATAGTCGCCAGCTATGACACTGTCGCAGACTTCAGCCGTGAATTCCCTTACTTCATCGTCTGCAGTCTCCGTAATGCCCACGCAAGCTGTCAAAGAAGCAAGCATTGCAACGAGCAAAAGAAATGCTATGTATCTAACCTTCATCTATATTCTCCTTGTTATTATAATAACAGAGATATTATATCATTTATTTTTTTAAAAGAAATATTCCACTCTGTTTTGCCCCAAAGAGCCTGAAAACACGTGAATTGTGAAGAATTTTAGTCAAATCTAACTCTAAATTGAGAACTATTTTACAATTTTTAAGTGATATTTTTCACATTTAAGCTATAATTAAAATAATTGGGTTTAATTCTTATGCTGCCTAGGGAGGAAATAAAATATGTCACAGACACCACATATTTTGATTTGCGATGATGATCCGGTTGTACACGAATCACTGGCATTATACTTTGAAAACGAGCACTTTACTCATTCAGATGCATATGACGGAAGAGAAGGACTTGCTATGGTTGCTGAAAACAAGCCGGATCTTATCCTTCTTGATGTTATGATGCCTGAACTTACAGGTCTTGAGGTTTGTAAAGAGATCCGCAAGACATTATCCACGCCTATTATCATTCTCACAGCAAAAGGCGAAGAGATCGACCGAGTTGTCGGTCTTGAGATCGGTGCTGATGACTATATAGTTAAGCCTTTCTCTCCTCGTGAGGTTATTGCAAGAATCAAGGCAGTCCTCAGAAGAAGTAATGAGCCTACTGAAGTATCCAACATTCTCCGATTCGAAGGATTGGAGATCAACCTTGATAACTATCAGATCAAAGTTAACGGTGAGATCATCCCTTGTACTCCAAAGGAAGTTGAGATCCTTCACCTCCTGGCATCTAACCAGGGTCAGGTTATGAGCCGTGATCAGATCCTCTTCAAGATCTGGGGTTATGATTTCTCAGGTGATCCGCGTACTGTTGATACTCATATCAAGCGTATCAGACAGAAAGTATTCCTTGACGGAGCTCCATGGAGCATCCAGACTGTTTACAGCGTAGGTTATAAGTTTGAGGTTGTTTGATAATGTACAAAAGTGTGTTGCTTCGTAAAACCATCATACTGTTGTTGGTTGCTTTGTTTGCATCCGCTTTGTTCACGACTTTTGCATTTACCATTGCAGGTAAATCCGCTACTTATCTTTCACAGACTGACAGATCTAAGGAGCAGATCAATTCTTTGGCGTCTTTTTTCAGTACTTATCCTGAACTTATAGACGACGAGAAGATTACTGATGCTCTTTTTTCTGATACTTCAATAACGGGCAACAGTATTTTCCTTTTTTCAAAGGACGGAGAACTCGTCTACTGCCCTACTAACCCGTCTTCAACTGATTCAAAGTATTTCGACGTTTATATTTCCTATATCCAAAGCAAAATGCTCGGCAAGCTCACCTTGGAAAAAAACTATGAGAGTATTACGATCGGTAAGAATCTTATCGACAAGACTTTCATTATCCAGCAGCCGGTTTACGTTGAAGGAGAGATACAATATTACATCGTTTCCGTAACTTCCATATCAGAGAACAATCAACTCGTAAATAAATTTGTTAATGTCCTTTTGATCTCAACACTTTTCGTAGCATTCGGAATGCTCATTCCGGTCTATCTCGTAACCAGAAAGATCGTAGACCCTATCAATTCGATCAGTAATATTACAAGAGAATATGCTGCAGGAGACTTCTCCGTACGTGCAAACGAGAATTATAAAGGCGAGGTCGGAGAGATCGCCAAGTCATTTAACTATCTTGCCGATCAGCTCTCAAAATCCATTTCCGATCTTACGATCGAGCGTAACAGATTGAAAGAAGTATTCGATGTTATCACAGACGGAATCGTTGTTGTTGATGCTGATATTAAGCCAATTGTTATAAATAAGACAATGGATACCCTTTTCGATAAGGTACAGAAAAAGAACCTGTTTACGGAAAAACTTCAGCTTATACCGTTTGATGAAGTATGGGAAGCTTTCTCCAATGTTGTTCAGACTTCCGAAAACTACGACAACACATTGGAAGGTCCTAACTATGCTTATCATGTTGCCATCTTCCCTAAGTATGATATCGACAACGTAACCTGTATCGGTGCTACCGGATTCTTCCGAGATATTTCAGAAGAATTGAAACTTGAAAGAACCAGAAAAGATTATGTTGCAAACATCTCTCATGAGCTTCGTACACCTCTTCAGACTTTGCGCGGACTTATCGAGCCATTGTCTGACGGAATGGTTAAAAAGGAAGAAGACCGTATGCGTTACTACGGCATTATCCTCCATGAGACCATGAGACTTTCAAGACTTATCGACGACATGCTTGAGCTTTCAAAGCTCCAGTCCAGAACACTCGCGTTTAAGACTTTCCCATTCGACTTGAATCAGCTCCTTATGGAAGTTGAGACTAAGTTCATGCCTGTAATGAAAGATGCTGAATTAAACTTTAAAGTTTCGTTTAACACCGGCGAACTTCCTACTGTTATGGGTAATCCGGACCGAGTTGAGCAGATCCTTGTAATACTTATGGATAACGCTAAGAAGTATACTCCTGCAGGCGGTTCTATAACCATCGCCGCTGAGTATCACGAAGATACGGATAAGGTTTTCGTATCAGTTATCGATACGGGACAAGGTATCCACGAATACGATATCAATCATATTTTTGACAGATTCTTCAAAGCAGACCGTGCAAGAGGTAAAAAAGGTACGGGTCTGGGTCTTGCTATCGCCAAAGAGCTTCTTACTTACATGGGTGAAGATATCACCGTTGACAGTACCTACGGCGAAGGAACCACTTTCACGTTCACTTTGAAGAGAGTCGGAGCTCAGAATACATGGTTCTAAACGATCAGGAAGAAATCAGGATCAACAAGTACATCTCATCATCAGGTTATTGCTCCAGAAGAGAAGCAGATAAGCTTATCGAAGAAGGAAAAGTAACTATTGACGGTGCTGTCGCTGTTAACGGAAGCAAGGTGCTCCCGGGACAGACAGTGCTCGTTGACGGAGAACCCGTTGTTCCTACAGATGACCATCTTTACATCGCGTTAAATAAGCCTTTGGGAATTACATGTACGACTGATAAGCGTGATAAAGACAACATCATCGATTTTCTCGGTTTTGATGAAAGGATCTTCCCTATTGGACGATTAGACAAGAATTCTTCAGGTCTTATCCTTCTTACCAACGACGGTTCCATCGTTAATAAACTGCTTCGTGCCGAACACGGACACGAGAAAGAATACGTAGTTAAAGTCGATAAGAAGATCGACGATGAGTTCGTAAGGAAGATGGAAAACGGTCTTCCTGTTTTGGATCAGATAACTCTTCCCTGCAAGGTCACTCCTACAGGCCCTTACACATTCAAGATAATACTCACTCAGGGACTTAACCGTCAGATAAGAAGGATGTGCGAATACTTAGGCTACCGCGTAGTCAGCCTTAAAAGAATCCGTTTTATGAATATACTCCTGGGTGATATGAAACCGGGTGAATACCGTTATCTCAACAACAAGGAGAAGCAGATACTTCTTACAAATCGTGCTCGCCTTCCTTGAACTTAAAAATGAAACTCTCTTTATAAGTTACATTCTTCTTAAGCGGAAGACTTGATGTGTTCGTCCTTGTTCTCTCGATCTCTTTGGAACAGAAATCCAGGAACAATTCGCAGTATTCATTATTCATCAGCTGCTCCTGATGAAGGAACTCATTCATCTGCTCAGGAGAATAAGGAAGTACTGTAAACTCGAACTTGTTTTTACCTTCTCTTACAACCCTGATCTCATCACCAAGCTTATTGGTAAGAACAAGAGTTGATGTATCAGTATGTGAGCTGTTCTCAGCAGGTCTAGCATACGGGTGATAGATCTCATTTGCCTTAGCCTGGAATATGCCGAATCTGGTTGCATTCTTACGGTCATAGTAAGACTCACCCGGTCCTCTTCCGTACCACTTACAGATAACATCATTCTGATTGATCGGAACGCGGAGACCATATCTGACCATATCGTACTTTGGAGTAAAGTGAAGCGTGATCTTAAGCTCGTTATTATGCATCTCATAACATATGATTACTTCACCCTTCATAGCAAATGATTTATATCTTGAGATAAGCGTAAAGACATCGTCGGTTACGCTGTAATTGCAGCCTGCAAACTGAAGTGAATCCTGTATGCCTTCGTAATCGTTTTCGCGAGAGAAGATCGTTTTCGCGAGGATAAAAGACTTGTCTGTTCTGTCGATGTTTGAAGGACATCTGTAAAAACTTGGAAGGAAGCCGCCGTTAAGGAAATCAAATCCGCCTACGGAAATGTGATTAACAGAACCTGTCTTACGATCAAACGCGATCTTGATGTCATCCTTACCTACGATAACACCCTTAGGAAGAGCGATCACATCGATCCTCTGATCATCAAGTTCCTCCTCCTGCATGATCTCAGTAGCAGATGATTCGCCTTCGTCTACGGAAAGATCTGTAATGATCTCATTCTTTTCTTCAGAAGATTCAGGATCTTCATTAATCTCATCAGAAGGAAGAGGCTGTTCACTCTCAGACGGAAGGAACGGAAGACCGCTGTCATCAAGAAGATGCTTAACGGTAAATGCATTAAGAGAACCGACTGTCTTACCTGTCTTGACCGGACTTGCGACTTCATCAGTCAATACTTCCTGGAAGAAAGCAACTTCATATCCTTCTTTGGAATAGAAGCTGTCCTTAGCAAGTTTAAGACTGATATCAAATATCAACTCATGCGAGAGGGCTTCGTTGTACATGGTAATAAACTTCTCATCACCATCTGCCCAACCATCCTTAAGATACTTCTCGACATCGAGATTAAACTTCAGCGTTCTCGTACCGTAAGGTTCGATCTCGGAAACAAGTCCGTTACCGAACATCAATACATTACCGCCGAGGATAAGTTTCCATTCAAGGATCATCTCATCCGTAAATGCAAACGGATGGATATTACGCATCGTAAGTGTTGTCGGATTATTAGGATCCGGGAAGATGTTGACCATCTCGCACTGCTTCTTGATATCAAAATAGATAGGATGAGGCTTACGCTCACTATCGACGATACCCTGACCGATACTGCTTCCTACACGGGTCTTTCCGCCCTCAAGATCGGCCTGATGGATCCACTTATAATCTGCGTCATCATCATCAAAATTCGTTCTTCCCGGAATAGTCTTAAACAGATTAACTCCTGTCTTATTCTTTCCGAAAACATACGCACGATCAAGGCAGATATCTTCCCAAGGACCGTAAACATTTCCTGCTTCACTCGGGAACGAAGGAAGATCTGAAATGTCACCCTTCTGGTCCTTCTCGCAGTACCACGGCCTTGCATCATCTACTACTTCACACTGATTCTTGATCGTCTTGCATCTGTTGTAATCATAGTTGTAGTTCGGGAATCCCCAGCAAACGATACTCGGGTGATTCATGTGAGCTTCAACATAATCAAACATGTATCTTGAATCCGACATTGCAAATACATAGATACCGTACTGATCACAAAGATTCAGGAGCATATCATTAGCCGGGAATGAAGAAACGATTATACCGTTGATTCCGCAGCGCTTCATAAGAACGATATCCTGACGCATCCTGCTGATAGGAATAGCGATACCATTCTGCGGATCAAACTCATAATATCTGGTAAGCATCAACGGGATTCGTCTGTCGTTGATATTAAGCTTATCAAGAATAACCTCAGCAGTCCTGAAACCGAACCTTCTCTTCTTCGCACAGATGGTCCTTCCTTCACTGTCGAGAAGTTCCAACACAACATCATACTGAACAGGAGTAGCATCAGACCACTGAGCTACGTGAACAGCAACTGCCTGGGATTTAAATACTTCAGATGAGTTGGCATCAACTGTACCTTCCATCTGCTTCTCGATATTAAGTTTAACGAACGGAAGATTATAAGGATCATAATCTCCTCTTGCTTCAAGGATAGAAGTCCTTACCGAGAAAGGCATCATATAGTTTGTATGATTCGTGATCTTAACATCCATGAAGATCATATAATCTCCACGTGAGATCTTTGCTACATTTTTTCTCTCAGTTCCCTTTTCATCCAATGCCAACTGATCGACATATGTGTTAGGGATACTGCTGCACTTGATATGAAGATTACTCATCTCAAGAAGCGATTCAAAAGTAAGAGAAACAGGTCTGAAAATACCGCTGAAACCGAAGTTTGCCAGTTCCTTGATTATCTTACCGTTCTTATCTCTGTCGTATCTGTTTATTATGACAACAATCGTGTTTATTCCCACCTGTGCTACAGGAGACAAGAGAAGTCTCTTGTTGGTGAGAATGGAATGCGATGACGTAACGAGTTTACCGTTTACATATACCTCGAAACTGCCTGTAATACCTGAAGCTTCAAAGTAGATAGCACGCTCCAGATCTCCTTCCGAAAAGACGGTCGTTGTTCTGTAGATACCGATCTCATCTTCTTCAGCAGAAGTGGAGTTATAGTAGTTCTTGTTATTGATACTTGAATCTCTGGATTCCTTATCGTTTTCGAGAATTTCAGGAAAATCATAAAGAAGATTCTGCGGAAGGCCATAGCCTTCTGTCTGCCATGTAGAAGGAACGTTTATGAGATTCCAGTCACTGTCATCAAAATCAGGTGTATCAAAACCCATCGGGATCTCGTTCTCAGATCTCGCGAGGAAGAATTTCCATGTATTAAGAGGCCTGGAATACGGAGAATCGATCTTACCGAATTCCGGCATCTCCCTTTCAGAGAAAATAAAATCAAAAGACTCATACGGCAAAAAGCAGTCATTTGAATAGGTAAATTCCATATTCTTTTTCAGTCCTTCCTTTTAACAAACACCTATAATTTCAGACAGTACAATTTTATCAAACTAAGGTTTCAAACATGTTACAGTATCGAGGTATTTCCGAAAGATTTGGAGCAATTCACTTTTAGCACAATAATATAAAAAAAATATCCTACTATAGTATGTCCATATTTCAGATTATTAGTGTAGAATCAGAAATGTAGATTTTTTTAGTATGGAGGGTCACCTGATGGAACTATTCTTGGGTTTGGTAATTCTGGCTGCTCTCTTGGCATTAGCTTATGCTGCGATCAACTTCTATTCCGTTAAGAAATTAGAAGAAGGAACGGAAAGAATGACCGAGATCGCAAAAGCTATTCGTCTCGGAGCTAACACGTTCATTAACTACGAATATAAAGTTGTCGCTATCATCGGCGCTATTATTGCAGTAGTTCTTGCAGTCGTTATCTCATGGCAGGGTGCTTGTTCATTTGTACTCGGTGCCGTTATGAGTGCTACTGCAGGTTATGTAGGTATGAAGATCGCTACCTACGCGAACGTTCGTGTTACCAACAAAGCACGCACAACAAAGAAACTCGGCGATACACTTAAAGTAGCTTTCAAAGGCGGTTCAGTAATGGGCCTTTGTGTTTCCGGTTTCGCACTTCTCGGTATTTTTCTCGTATACCTCATCTTCGGTTACGGTTTAGGTCAGATAGCTGATGTTGCTAATGACATCCCTAACACAAACCTTATCGGTCTTAATGCACCTTTCTCAATGACGATCTCAAGTTATGCTCTCGGCTGTTCTATCATTGCAATGTTCAACCGTGTAGGCGGTGGTATTTATACAAAGGCTGCAGATATGGGTGCTGACCTCGTTGGTAAGACTGAGGCTCATATTCCTGAGGACGATCCTCGTAACCCTGCAACGATCGCTGATAACGTTGGTGACAACGTTGGTGATGTCGCCGGTCTCGGCGCTGACCTTTTGGAGTCTTATGTAGGCGCTATCATGTCAGCTGCTATCCTCGCATGTGAGATCTTTAAGACAACTCCTGCTGCTGACAGAGGCGAGCTTACAGGTGAGCTTTTGGAAAAGCTTCTCATGTACCCTATCTCATTTGCAGCTTGCGGTCTTATCGCATGCGTTGTCGGTATTGCATCTATCCTTCTTAAGAGAAAACTCTCCGAAGATCCGCACAGAGAACTTAACATGGCAACATGGATCTCTGCAGGCGTAACTGCCGTATTCGGACTCGGACTTACTTATTTCGTATTTAAGGATTCTCACCTTTCAAGCTTTAAGGCCGGTTGGATATCTCCATGGCTTGCAGCTATCCTCGGTGTAATCGCCGGAATCGTTATCGGTATCATTGCCGAATACTACACAAGTTATGACTATAAGCCGACTAAGATACTTGCCAATGCATCTGTCGAAGGTCCGGCTCTTACAATTACACAGGGTCTCGCACTTGGTATGAAATCCTGTATGGCACCTGTTATCGTTCTGGGTATTGCTATCGTTGGTTCTTACCAGCTCGGCGGTATGTACGGTATCTCCTGTGCTTCCATCGGAATGCTCAGCTTCGTAGCTGCTACGGTTTCCGTTGATACATACGGTCCTATCTCTGATAATGCCGGCGGTATCGCAGAGATGAGCTACCTCGAAGAAGGCGTTCGTAACATCACAGATAAACTCGACTCAGTCGGTAATACAACAGCAGCTATCGGTAAGGGATTCGCGATCGGTTCTGCCGCTCTTGCAACTCTTTCCATGATGAACTCATATCTCTGCTCTTATTCAGAGGGTGATGCTGTTGACCTTAACCTCCTTAAGCCATTGACACTTGCAGGTGCTCTTGTAGGTGCTGCTCTCCCATTCCTGTTCTCAGGTATGCTCATCGAGGCAGTTGCCAAGGCAGCTCGTAAGATGGTTGTCGAGGTTCGCCGTCAGTTCAGGGAGATCAAGGGTCTTCTCGAAGGTGAAGTACTCCCTGACTACAAGACATGTATCGCTATCTCTTCACAGGGCGCTATCAAGGAGATGAGAGTTCCTGCCATTATGGCGATCCTCTTCCCTGTTATCTCAGGATTCCTCTTTGGTGCGGACTTCGTAGGCGGTATCCTTCTCGGTGCTACAATCTCAGCTATCATGCTCGCTATCTTCACAGGTAACGCAGGTGGTGCTTGGGATAACGGTAAGAAGTACATTGAGACAGGTGCGATCGAAGGTCACGGAAAAGGAACACCTGCACACGACGCAGCAGTTGTCGGTGATACAGTCGGTGATCCTTTGAAAGATACCGTTGGTCCTTCCCTTGATATCTTGATCAAGATCATGAGTACCATATCTCTCGTTGCGGTTACTGTATTCTACAGATACAACCTCTTCGATTTCATCATGAGCTTGTTTGACAAGTAATCATCGAAAAAACACATAACAAAAAGGATGTCAGCAATGACATCCTTTTTTATTACTTAATTATCCCTTCTATCTTATTTAGCGTATCTTCTATGAGTGAACTCATTGATTGGGTTCTAATTCCCGCTATCATGATGCTGCATTTTGTCATCGGGAGAAGGATCTTTATCGCATCGCTCTGAGCTACTGCCAGAGCCATCTTGGGAGTTATCTCCCCCAAAAGCGAATCCGCGCTTATAATACCTATCGGCCCGACAATGATATCGGCATTTCTGGCTCCGACTACTACGGCATTTTCACCTGTTGCGGCATTCTTAGCTCCACCCTTTATCATTGAAGTAGTAGCTATCGTATTAGTTCCGACACAAATGAGTTCAATATCCGGGAATCTCTCGATGATCGATTCCGTAAGTTCTTTTCCAATCTTTCCGCCCTGACCGTCGATCAAAAGGATCTTCATTTTCTTATCCGCCTTACTGATTATTGACATAAGTATAAAGTATAAGACAAGAAAAAACAAAATCTTGCGTTATAATCTCATTAGCAATTATTATCGGAGGCTTAAAATGAAAAACAGAAAGATCATTTCTGTTGCCCTTGCATGCGCGATGATCCTTTCATTGACTGCATGTAATAAAACAGATAAAACTACTGAAACAGATCCCACAACAGCCGAAACGACAGGAGAATCAAGTTCTGAGTCCACATCCGCCGAGACCTCGGCAACAACTGAAAACTCTGAGCCTTCTGAGACTTCCGTAAGCGACATTGATCTTCCAAACGTTAAGACAATGACACCCGAGGAGCTCGTATCCACACTGACATTGGATCAGAAAGCGGCACAGATGGTTCAGCCCGCTCTTTACAACATCACGGAAAACAGCATGAAGACATACGATTACGGATCCGTTCTGTCAACTTACGGCCAGATCCCTAATCCGAGCGCCGAGGAATGGTGTTCCATCGTTGATTCTTTCCAGGACGGAGCTTTGGCTTCTGATGCCAAGATTCCGTATATCTACGGCCAGGACTCTGTTCACGGAGTTAATTACGCCAGCGGAACGGTTATCTATCCTCAGAACATCAATATCGGAGCAGCCAATGATATCGAACGCACTAACCTCATGGGACAATACGTAGGTTCTGATATCATGAGAACTAAGATGATCCTCAACTTCGCTCCTTGCGTTGCTGCCGCACAAGATCCCCGCTGGGGAAGAACGTACGAGAGTTATTCTTCCGATCCCGCTCTTATCAAGGAACTGTCCGTAGCTTATGCAACCGGTCTTCTGGACGAAGGAATTGTTGTATGTGCTAAGCATTTTATCTGTGAAGGATATACTACCTACGGCTCAGGTGAAAACCCTGCTATCGGAATGATCCTTGACAGAGGTAATGCCGAAATTTCCGAAGATGTCATCAATGAAAATCTCGCTATCTATCAGGCTCTCGTTGATTCCGGTGTACAGAGCATAATGATCTCCCACTCTGCTCTTAACGGAACGAAGATGCACGAATACGGCGAATACATCATGAAGATCAAGAACGAGATGGGATTTGAAGGATTTATCCTGTCAGACTGGGATTCCATAGAAAATTGCTCTGGTGCCACGCTTAAAGACAATGTTGTCCTTTCAATTAACGCAGGTATTGATATGCTGATGGAAGCAGATCACTTCGAAGAGTGCAGAAAATACATCGTTGAAGCAGTAAACGAAGGTTTGATCTCCGAGGAGCGAATAGACGATGCAGTAACAAGGATCATCAGAGTAAAGATGGAAGCGGGACTTTTCGAAGATCCGTATCTTATAGATAAAACCCCTTCATTTGAATGGAACTGTGATGAATCAATAGAAAACGCCAGGATCCTTGCTGAGGAGTCATTGGTACCGATCAAGGACGGAGGAAATCTTACCATTAAGGAAGGAAGCAAAGTCTTCGTTGCAGGACCTGCAGCAGATGACATGGGAGTAATGCTCGGAGGCTGGTCATATATCTGGCAGGGTATATCAGATGAAGAATACGGTAAGAAGGTATTCCCTGATTCCCCTACGATACTCGAGGCACTCGAGGAAGCTTCCAAGGAAGGAAACTTCACGATCGTGACAGACGAATCGGAGATCTCTTCGTGTGACATGGTCTTGCTCTGCCTGGGCGAGATGCCTTATTCAGAATGGTACGGTGATGCGGAAAATCTTTCTATTACAGGAGATCTGGGCCTTGACGGAAACAAGGAAGCCATTGATCTTGCTAAGAAATCCGGACTTCCGACAACTACCCTTCTTATCTGCGGTAGAAACGTTATCATAGAAGATTATATCAATGACTGGGATTCGGTACTTATGTGCTATCTGCCGGGTTCTGAGGGCGGCAATGCGATCTGTAATGCTTTAACCGGAAAGTGCGAATACAAGGGACATCTTCCTATGCCTTACTACAAATCAGAGTCGGATATTGATTCAGGAAACGTCTGGCTCCCATTAGGCTACAGCGCTTTGGATAATTAAAACACGTAGATAAGACCGATTACCTCAACAATAATGAGAAGAACCAGCATCAAAGCTGCAAACGAGAGAATGATCGGATTATAAAAAGGGATCAGAGAGACCGGGACGAGAACATATCGTTCCGATCTCTTTTCTTTATAGAAAACAGGATCTCCGACTGTAGCATATTTACCCGGGATATCTCTATACGGAGGAACGTAGTCCTCACTCTGATTCACAGGTGTCGAGAATGCGTCATGAGAAGCACCTGATCTTACAACAGGCTTAACATTACCGTTCAAAAGCTCCTCATCTTCCAACGGCGGAAGATAGTTCATGGAATCATCCGTGAACTGCAAAGACTCGTAGCCTTCTTCCCTGGCCTTACGCTCCTGATAATGAGTCGCAAGGTTGATATACTCAGGAGTATCCTGAGCATTCATAACAGGCCTGTCGGCTTTTGTCTTGACCTGAAGTCTTAAAAGATCGTCTCTATTTTCCAAACTAACACCTCTTAACGTAGTTTACTTACGTTAAGGCATTCCGTCAACCTATAGACACTGATGAATATTATTACAAAAAAAGCCGCGCAGCTTTAAAACTACGCGGCCGGAATATCTAAGTTTAAGATTAGATCTTGTTGTCAGAACCAAGAACGTTAACGATCTTGTGAGCAACCATATCCTTAACAGCCTGACGAGCCGGCTTAAGGTACTGACGTGGATCGAAGTGATCAGGATGCTCTGCAAAGTACTTACGGATGTTACCTGTCATTGCAAGACGGATATCGGAGTCGATGTTGATCTTACATACTGCAAGCTTAGCTGCCTCACGGAGCTGCTCCTCAGGGATACCAACTGCATCAGGCATGTTACCGCCGTACTGGTTAACCATCTTAACGAACTCTTGTGGTACGGAAGATGAACCGTGGAGAACGATTGGGAAGCCAGGAAGCTTCTTCATGCACTCTTCGAGAACGTCGAATCTGAGCGGCGGAGGTACAAGGATGCCCTCTGCGTTTCTTGTGCACTGCTCAGCTGTGAACTTGTAAGCACCGTGGGATGTACCAATAGCGATAGCCAAAGAGTCACAACCTGTTCTGGAAACGAACTCCTCAACTTCCTCAGGACGTGTATAAGACTCGTGACCAGCCTCTACAACTACCTCATCCTCGATACCGGCGAGAGTACCAAGCTCAGCCTCAACTACTACACCGTGAGCGTGAGCATACTCAACAACCTGCTTTGTGAGAGCGATGTTGTCCTCGAAAGACTTGGAGGAAGCATCGATCATAACGGATGTGAAGCCACCGTCGATACAGGACTTACAAAGTTCGAAAGAATCACCGTGGTCAAGGTGAAGAGCGATCGGGATCTGTGGGTTCTCCTGAACAGCTGCCTCAACGAGCTTTACGAGATATGTGTGGTTAGCATAAGCTCTAGCACCCTTGGATACCTGAAGGATAACAGGGCTGTTAAGCTCGCCTGCTGCCTCTGTGATACCCTGAACGATTTCCATGTTGTTTACGTTAAATGCACCGATAGCATAACCGCCGTCGTATGCCTTCTTAAACATTTCAGTTGTTGTTACTAATGGCATATTAAATAACTCCTTAATGTGATTATTTCTAATTCGCCAAAGCGCATAATTAGTTACAATAAAACTATACGTTTCTCCCCCTTTTAAGTCAACAAATTATTAGGTGTTTGTTGAGGGATTTTTGAGGTTTTGACAGCAATTCTTCAACTACTTTTGCAATTCGATATTCATATGAAAATCATGCCAAAAATGATATGACCGCATATAAAAACTGCCTTCCGGTAAATCACCGAAAGGCAGCTTATTAAGTACCAAATTAATTACTCGCCTTTGATCTCGTCGATTTTATCTTCAACAGCTTCTTTTACGTCTTCAGCCTTCTCTTCAACAGCCTCTTTTACTTCTTCGGCTTTCTCTTCAACGGCTTCCTTGACGTCCTCAGCCTTCTCGGAAACTTCCTCCGCTGCGGAATTCTTAGCTTCCTTTGTCTCGTTCATGACACTGTCAACGATGTTCTCTACATCTGCGTCACTACCGATCTCGTCCTTAGCAAGCTGCTTCTTGGAGTACTCAGGCTTGATAGCATTCTCGAGATTTCTTGCGCCGTATGCATCAGCAATAGCGAATGTCTCATCTCTGAGCTTGAAGAAATCCTCACGGGAAGCAAGGTCCTTGGTTGTTGTCTGGTAGCAAGCATCATCCAAAACGTTATCAAGTACGAGATAGTAAACCTTCTCGTTTCCGCCGAGTGAAGAATTCTCAAGAAGTTCCTCTGCCTTGTCAGGCTCACCCTCACGAGCATCAAATGTCTCGAAAGGAATAGTGATGAGGCTATATCTGTATCTTAAGACGATCTTCTTCTCGTTATAATCAACAGCGATTCTGTACTTGGCAATAAGGAAGGTATGAACAAATACCAAAACTGAGATTACAAAGCACAAAATAGAGATACATGCAAAGATAATGTTCTTATAGCTGCCGATAAAGAAGAAAACAGCCAAAACCAGGAAGATAACAATAAGAGGAATTGTGATGATCCTTCTTGTCTTTATCTGTTTACCGTTAGCAGCAAAACAATGCACGCCTTCTTTAGGCAGCTTTGCAACTTTCTCTTCATCAATTGTATTGGTTTCCATAATTACCTCCCACAATGCTAATCCGTTTCACAAAAGGATTTTATCACACATCGTCAATTATTATCATTAATTTTTTAAAATTATTGCTCTTTGCTGAGCATTGCAATACGCTCTTCAACGCCCTTGTACATCTCGATGTACTTAGCCTGTTTCTCTTTCTCGGCATTGATGACCTTCTCCGGAGCCTTGCTTACGAAAGCCTCATTTGAGAGCTTACCGTTAACACGGTCGATCTCCTTCTGGAGATTATCTTTTTCCTTGGAAAGACGCTCGAGTTCCTTGTCGATGTCGATAAGATCACCGAGAGGGATATAAACCTCACCGCCAGCAAATACGCAAGCAACAGCTGTTGCAGGGATTCCGGACTTATCGCTCTGAGTCTCGAGACTGCTTACTGAAGCGAGACGCTCAAGGAATGCCTTGCCGTTTACGAACATATCCGCAATAGAAGCATTCTCTGTAACTACGATGATGTGAGCCTTTCTGGAAGGAGCAACACCCATCTCGGATCTGATGTTTCTTATGGATCTGATAGCATCCATAAGCGTATTCATCATCTTCTCTTCAGAATCAAACTTATAATTCTCGAAAACAGTCGGCCAATCAGAGATCATGATGGAATCAGTCTTACCGTCGATAACGAGGTTTCTGTAAACTTCCTCGGTAATGAACGGCATGAACGGATGCAGAAGCTGCATGCTGATACCGAGCACCTTATTGAGGAGATACTGAGCCTCAAGTCTTGTAGGACACTCCTTATCGAAAAGACGGCTCTTCGCGATCTCGATATACCAGTCGCAGTAATTCTCCCAGATGAAGTCAACGATTTTAGCCAAAGCTACGCCGTAATCGTAGTTCTCGATATTAGATGAAGCCTCGGAAATGAGGTTATTGAGCTTATTCAAGATCCACTTGTCCTCCAAAGTGAACTTGGACTCGTCAACCTTGCTGAATTCGAGGTCATCCTCGCAATTCATGAGTACGAACTTCATAGCGTTCCAGATCTTGTTGGAGAAGTTACGGCCCATGTCGATCTTATCCTGCTGGAATCTCTGATCGTTACCGGGAGCATTACCTGTAACGAGAGCGAATCTCAATGAGTCTGCACCGGACTGAGCAATGACCTCCAAAGGATCGATACCGTTACCGAGGGACTTACTCATCTTTCTTCCCTGTGAATCTCTTACGAGACCATGGATAAGTACTGTATCAAACGGTGCCTCATTCATATGAGCACAACCTGCAACCATCATTCTGGAAACCCAGAAAGTGATGATATCGTAACCGGTAACGAGAGTATTTGTAGGATAGAAATACTTGAGATCCTCAGTGTCCTTAGGCCAGCCGAGTGTTGAAAATGGCCACAAAGCGGATGAGAACCATGTATCGAGAGTATCAGGATCCTGACGCATCGGCTTGCCGCACTTAGGGCAGACAGCTGAATTCTCCTTTGTAACTACGATCTCGCCGCAGTCATCACAGTAGAATGCAGGGATCTGATGGCCCCACCAGAGCTGACGGGAGATACACCAGTCACGGATATCTTCCATCCAATTAAAGTAGTTCTTATCAAATCTCTCAGGAACGAACTTTGTCTTGCCTGTCTTAACTGCTTCGATAGCAGGCTTGGCAAGTTCTTCCATCTTAACGAACCACTGGAGAGATACTCTAGGCTCGATAGTAGTACCGCAGCGGTAACATGTACCGACGTTGTGGTTATGCGGCTCGACCTTAATGAGGTATCCGCCCTCTTCGAGATCCTTAACGATAGCTTTGCGGGCTTCGAATCTGTCCATGCCTGCATACTTAGGATAATCTTCAGTGATCTTGGCATCATCAGTCATTACGTTGATGACCTCAAGATTATGGCGAAGTCCTACTTCGAAGTCGTTAGGGTCGTGTGCAGGAGTGATCTTAACAACACCTGTACCAAAGTCGATATCAACATAGTTATCTGCAACAACAGGGATCTTACGTCCAACCAAAGGAAGGATGAGGTTCTTGCCGATAATATCCTTATAACGCTCGTCCTTAGGGTTAACAGCAACAGCCGTATCACCGAGTAAAGTCTCAGGTCTTGTTGTAGCAAGCTCAACATAGCCTGTTCCGTCTTCGAACGGATATCTTAAGTGCCAGAAAGCACCTGCCTGATCCTCATAATCAACCTCAGCATTGGAGATCGATGTAAGGCAGTGCGGACACCAGTTGATGATCCTCTCGCCTCTGTAGATCAAACCTTCGTTGTAATACTTAATGAATACTTCTTTAACAGCCTCAGAACAGCCTTCATCCATTGTAAAGCGCTCTCTGGACCAATCACAGGAAGAACCGAGCTTTTTAAGCTGCTCTACGATCTTACCGCCGTACTGCTTCTTCCAGTCCCAAGCTCTCTCAAGGAACTTCTCTCTTCCGATATCTTCCTTTGTAAGGCCTTCTTCACGCATCGTAGCAACGATCCTTGCCTCTGTGGCAATGGAAGCGTGGTCTGTTCCGGGAACCCACAAAGCCTCAAATCCCTTCATTCTCTTATATCTGATGAGGATATCCTGCAAAGTATTATCGAGAGCGTGACCCATATGGAGCTGTCCCGTGATATTCGGAGGTGGCATCACCACGCAAAAAGGCTTCTTATCAGGATTTACCTTTGCGCCAAAATATCCTTTGTTCATCCATTCCGAATAAAGCCTTGGCTCTGCCTCGTTCGGATCAAAAGACTTGCTAATGCCATCTGTTCTCATAGAGATGCTCCTTTATAATAAAATATAGCACTATATTATCTTATTATTAGCGCGAAAAATCAAGGAGCAGTGCAACAATCAGATATATTCGACTCCCATGCCGACGAGTTTCTTTCTCATCTTCTGAATTTTGTTATCAGGGAATCTGCAGCCGATACTGTTTGCTTTCATATAAACCTTCATTCCGGCCTTAACAGCGCCTTTTGCAGTAGCACCTACACAGCCGCATTCATCGACTCCGCAGATAACGACCTCCGAATAGCCTTCCTTTTGCATAAACTCTCGGAAAGGTTTGGATGTATATGTATTCGGAAAATACTTCTCGAAAACGTGATCGGATACGACACTAAGCCCGTCATAAAGATCGGCCCCGGGTGTTCCCTTGATCGTGAATCCTATAAGCTTTCTGTTCGTAACTATATTCTGATAGACCTGTTTTATGTATATAACGTCGTAGCCGTCCTTTTTATAGCGGTCGATCGAATCATTTACGGACGCTATCAATTCCTTGGTGTTGTATGAAAACATCGGTTTTCGATAATCGCAAAGAAAATCCTTCTGAAGATCGACTACGATAAGTGCTTTTTTGCCCATATGCCTGCCTCCTAATATTGAACGCGTTCAATATTAGGAGTATAGCACTTGTTTTCAAGAATTACAATCAGTCTTCGAAAAGAGCTTTGATACAGATGTTATTAGGCTTTTCCCCGAGCCCGAGAGTATCGACGATCGAATCATCCGTCATATCGAGCCATTCTCCGTCAACCAGAACGAAAGACTGTCCTTGCTCGGAATTGATAATATAGTCGAGTCCCGCTTTTACGGAATACTTGGTCTCACCTTCTGCAGGCGCATTACCGTGGTAAGTAATAACGACCGAGAATTCTTCTACTTCGACCGGTTCGTCGAGTTCAACTACGTAATAACCGTCAAAATCAAAATCGGCTGTCTTTGAAACCAGGACTTCGTTAAGGTCGGCATCGCGTATCTCGATAGTGATGGTATGATCCTCGTCATTCATACCGAAACCTTCTTTGAAATTATCGCTGTAACCTACATATGTGCCCACGGCAGAAAGCTTGCCGCCTTCGTGAAATACGTTAGCAGCCGTAGTCTCACTACCTGTATTGATCCCCATAGTAACCGAATTATCATAACTTAAGACCTTGGAATATTTATCGGATACAGCTATATATCCGTTGATCACATAGGTCGATTCGTAGGACATCCAGGCATAACCTTCGTTACCCCAGTCAGTTCCGCCGGATTCCTTATAAAGCCATGCTCCGTCAGTTGACGGCATACGCTTGCCGTACCTACCGAAATACTCCTTCGGGAAGTTATCGTCCCAGCCTACGATAAGAGCTTCATGACTCAGATAATCCTCAGGAACGATCAGATCGCCATACTTTTCAAAACCGGTCTCGTCATTTATGTATACAAGATCATCTGAATTTATTATTCCTGATCCGTATTTAACGTAGATCGGCAGAGCACCTTTATCCCGAAGCATTTCCTGGATCTGCTCTCTCGAGGCTGAATTAACAAGCATAGTCTCATCACCCTCCTGATATGCTCCTGTGATATATGGGTTTTCGACGACCGTATATCCGTTATATCCGTTACTCATGACCCAGACTATATACTGTTCGCCGCCGCCTGCTATACCTTTTACTGTGCTTCCCTCGGACAAGGTAAGGCCTTCATCCTTGCTGCCGTATGCCAGTTCTTTAAGCTCCTCCACACTGAGTTCAAGATCTTCTCCGTTTATTACCTGATTAGTGATCCTCATAACATCCAATGAAGAATAGACCCAGCAGTCAGGAGTATATCCCTGATCCTGAACATCAGTTCCGATCCCGTTATCGAGCTGTGAATAGTATCCGTCGCCGCCCGGAACATAATCCGTAGTCTCCGTCGGTATAGTAACAGTGATCGTGCTGCTCTCTTCTGATACTACTGAAGATTCAGTTATTTCCGCCTTACCGCAGCACGTTACTGCCATAACAAATGCCATGCATGCACATGGTAAGATCATTCTTCGAGAAATTGCCATTTTTATATCCCCCAACCAGATAAAGCATTCCTATATATTGAATATATCGGTAGCAAGGGAAATCCGTAACCCGACTTTTTCGAGTTTTTTACCTGTCTTTTTCGATAAGAAAAATGCTCGAAAACACTGTTATAGCAGCCATTCTGAAGTTTGTCGATTGTTTTTCCGTAATTTGTCCCTAAAACAAAAAAGCCGGGGATCAACCCCGGCATTAAAATTTGTATTGATTATTTTTTCTTGCCTTCTTCGATCATCGAGAGTGCACCGTAGAGGATGGAATCATCACCCAAGGCAGCCTTTCTGAACTGAACCGTGGAACGGATGGATGGCATACAGTATTTATCAACTTCAGCAAGGATCTTCTCCATGAACAGATCGCCGACTGCTTCTATAACACCGCCGCCGTAGATAACGATCTCAGGGCTGAATGTATTAACGAGGTTACCTGAAGCGATAGCCAGATAATGACAGGCACGATCAACAGCTTCCATAGCGACCTTGTCGCCGTTAGAAAGAGCATTTCTGAGTGCCTTACTCTTAAATACGGTATCCTTTACGCTGTCAGCCATCTCAGTCGTTCTGCCGCGCATGATCTGCTGTCTAATATAATCGCTCATTCCCTGCTTACTGGAGAACGCCTCGAGACAACCGCGCTGGCCGCAGTTACAACGTGGTCCCTCTTCATTAAGGATCATGTGACCGAACTCTGCTCCCTTAAACATGTGTCCTGTATAGAGCTCACCGTTAAGGATAAGTCCGCCGCCCATTCCAGTACCTACGAAGAGTCCGACGATATTTTTGAAGTTCTTGCCGACGCCGTATTTGTATTCACCGAGAACACCGACATTTACGTCATTTCCGATGAAGAAAGGAACGCCGAAGTGTTCTTCGATAGGTGTTCTGATGTCATAGTCACGCCAAGGAAGATTCGGTGAGAAAAGAACTATGCCGTTCTGCTGGTCGATAACGCCCGGAGCACCTGCGGCAATAGCCTTAACGTCCTTAAGGCTGATCTCGGACTTCTTGAGGAGTTCATCAACAACGGAGATGATGACTTCCTCGATGTTTTGAGAAGTATCACCGCCTGACTTGGTCTTCTTCTTAAGACGGAATACGATTTCCTTCTTGGAATTGAAGATACAACCGAGTATCTTTGTTCCGCCGATATCCAAACAGATAGAATACTTTTCAGCCTTAGCCATAAAATCACCCCTTATCAGGCGCCTATCTCGCCATTTGCGTATTTGTTACTGCTGTCCTCAGTCTTAGTCTTTTTCTTCTTATAAACAATAGTAGGCTCTTTGCCTTCGTTAATACAACCCTCGTCGATAACTACCTTGGAAACATCCTTCTGTGAAGGGATATCAAACATTACCTGACGCATAGCACCCTCGACTATAGTACGAAGTCCGCGGGCACCGGTGTTCTGCTCGAGAGCTTTCTTAGCGATAGCTTTAACTGCTTCATCAGTAAACTCGAGATCGACACCGTCCATCTTCAGGAGCTTTCTGTATTGCTTGAAAAGAGAATTCTTAAGCTCCTTCAGGATAGCTACAAGCGCAACCTCATCGAGCTTATCCAAAGCAACGATAACCGGAAGACGGCCCAGAAATTCCGGAATAAGACCGTACTTCATAAGATCCTGAGGAACGACTTCCTTGAAGTGAGCTCCGGAGAATTCGTCCTTCTTGGAAGCTACTTCAACACCGAAACCAAACTGCTTAACAGCTGTTCTGTCAGTAATGATCTTCTCGAGTCCGTCAAAAGCACCGCCGCAGATAAAGAGGATGTTTGTCGTATCGATCTGGATGCACTCTTCATTAGGATGCTTACGTCCGCCCTTAGGAGGAACTGAAGCTACCGTACTTTCAAGGATCTTAAGAAGTGCCTGTTGAACACCCTCACCGCTGACATCACGTGTGATGGAAACGTTCTCAGCCTTCTTGGAGATCTTATCGATCTCATCGATATAGATGATACCCATCTGGGCACGGTCGATATCATAATCGGCTGCCATGATGAGCTTCAAGAGGATATTCTCAACATCCTCACCGACATAACCTGCCTCAGTAAGTGATGTAGCATCGGCAACAGCAAACGGTACGTCAAGAACTCTGGCAAGTGTCTGTGCCAGATATGTCTTACCGCAGCCCGTAGGTCCGAGTAAGAGGATGTTGCTCTTAGCGATCTCTACATCATCAGCAGGATCCGGCTCAGAGAAAACACGCTTATAGTGGTTATAAACAGCAACTGAAAGTGAGATCTTAGCATCGTCCTGACCGTAAACGTACTCATCGAGCTTATCTTTGATCTCTCTTGGAGTAATGAGCTTACTAGGTCTTGCCTGCCTGAGCTTAGACCTCTTTCTCATCTTCTCTTCTTCGGCATTGATGCCGTAAGCTGTCTTAACACAATCTATGCAGATATAGCAGTTAACACCTGAGAACAGTCTCGGAACATCGTATTCAGACTTTCCGCAGAAGGAACATGTAAGTATCTCCGGTGTATCACCGTCAAAAGTATTTGCCATAAATGTCTCCATTCCTTTTTATTCAGTATTATATTCTATCACTTACTATAAATAATACAAAGCGGTCCGAACCTGTCTTTAAACAAGTTCGGACCGTCAGTATCGCGAGAACTTAAGATATTACTCTTCAGTTTTTTCTTCTGCCTTCTCTTCGGAAGCCTCAGCGTCCTTCTTTGCAGACTTCTTTGTTGTCTTCTTAGGAGCCTTCTCAGCCTTCTCCTCAGTAGCCTCAGCATCCTTCTTTGTGGACTTCTTAGTTGCTGTCTTCTTAGGAGCTGCCTTCTTCTCTTCATTAGCATCCTCAGCCTTTGGCTCAGTCTTAACAGCCTTCTCGGAGAGAGCCTCTACTGTCTTTCTTGTGATAATAGACTCCTTGAGGTACTCGCTGTTCTTGCCGATAGCATTCTCAACATCTTCCTTCTTCATGTTGTATGCCTTGGCAATTGTCTCGAGCTCATTGTTGTAATCGTCGTCTGTAGCCTCTACCTTCAACTCCTTGGAGATAGCCTCGAGAACGAGATTGCTCTTAACACGAACCTTAGCCATTGGCTTCATGGACTCCTTGAACTCATCCATTGTCTGGCCAACATACTTGAGGTACATATCAAGCTCGATGCCCTGCTGCTGCATTGAAGAAGCCTGCTGCTGGATCATCTGCTCAACTTCTGTATCTACCATGCAATCCGGAACCTCAACCTCAGCGTTGTCGGAAACTACTCTTACTACTTCGTTCTCGAAAACGTTCTTAGCTTCCTTCTGAGCTCTCTCGATCTGCTTAGCCTTGATGTCAGCCTTAAGCTCATCAAGTGTATCGAACTCGGAAACGTCCTTAGCGAACTCGTCATCAAGTGCAGGAAGCTTTTCAGCCTTGATTGCGTGGATCTTTACGTTGAATGTAGCATCAGCACCCTTGAGTTCTTCGGAATGATACTCCTCAGGGAACTTAACTTCGATGGAGAACTCCTCGTCAATCTTGTGACCGATGATCTGCTCTTCGAAACCCGGGATGAAGCTGCCGGAACCGATCTTAAGGTTGTAGTTCTCACCCTTACCGCCTTCGAAAGCAACACCGTCCTTGAATCCTTCGTAATCGATCACTGCTGTATCGCCGTTCTCAACTGCACGGTCTGTAACTTCCTCCTGGGAAGCATTTCTCTTCTGCATAGCCTCGAGCTCGTTGTTAACTGACTCATCGTTAACCTCACGCTCGGAGTAAGGAACCTCAACGCCCTCGTACTTGCCAAGCTTAACGTCAGGCTTAACAGTAACTGTGAGCTCGTACTTCATTCCGTTCTCGTTGATCTCCTTGATGTCGATGCTAGGACGGGAAACTACCTGGAGATCATGCTCCTTGATAGCCTCTACATAAGCAGGGCTTGCAACGGCGTCGATCGCGTCATCATAGAGAACACCCTCACCGTAGTACTGAAGGACCAACTGATAAGGAACCTTTCCCTTTCTGAAACCAGGAACCTGGAATCTCTTCTTGTTCTTCTCGTAAGACTTCTTGAGGCCTGCCTCAAACTCTTCTCTTGTGGCCTCGAGGGAAATAACTACCTCGCTGTTTTCCTTCTTCTCGATTGTAGATGCCATGATGACGTCCTCCATATATAAAATAATTAAATAACTAAAACCATTAGCCGAAAAATTGTAGCACAGTACATTAAATAAAGCAAACCGGATTTTTCGAAAAAATAAAGGAATGTCTCAAAAAAAGAAACATTCCTTTTAATTGGCGCGCCTGGCAGAGATCGAATCCACAACCTTCTGATCCGTAGTCAGACACTCTATCCAGTTGAGCTACAGGCGCGTGTGAACGCAAATAATAATATAACAAGCCCGATTGTATGTCAACATCATTTTTTACTGGCACCCGCACCTTTTTGTTGTATAATGTTTTCGAAAAAAATGAACGGAGAAAACTATGGCTGATTACGACGTAACTTCCCAACTGATCCCTTTTGACGGGCTTTTCAACTCAAGAGACCTGGGAAAGATGCCTTTAAAAGACGGCAAAGTATTTCCCGAGAAGTTCGTGATCAGATGTGACTCCCCTTCAAATCTTACCGAAGAACAGTGCGAAAAGATCAAGGCATACGGCGTAAACAGGGTCATCGACCTGAGGTCTTCTCTCGAAGTCGAGCAAGACGGCAACCCGTTCAAGGATATGGCGGGCGTGGATTTTTATAACATCCCTCTTTTTATCGGTGATCCGAATGATGCAGATAACCCGACGATCAGTTTCCTTAGAACCCACAAACTCGGTGATTTTTACGTATGGGTCCTCGAGGAACTGGGCGAGAAGATCTGTGAAGTATTAAGAAGGATCTCTGAGAACAAAGACGGCATAACTCTCTATCACTGTGCCCACGGCAAGGACAGAACAGGCATTATATCCGCGTTCCTGTACCTTCTCGCAGGTGCTTCCAGAGAGAACATCATCAAGAATTACAGATGTTCATATACATTCATGAAGCCTATCCTCGATCCGCTCATCGCCAACATCGAACCGGGTCTTAAGCATATCTTAGGAAGCGATCAGGAAAATATGGAGATACTTCTTGACTATATCGATTCCAAATATGACGGCAACATTGAGAAATACCTTCTCGAACAGGGTATGACTTCCGACGAGATAAAAGAACTCAGATCACGAATGATCTGAGTCACAGAAATCTTATAGATCTGATTCCTTGATGGTAATGTCGGTTACTATTCCGTCCTTGACCTTATACTCCAGATTACATTTACCTGAATTACTCTTATAGCTCAGTACATACTGTCCGTACTCGATCATCGGAAATCTCTTAAGGATCGATTCTTCAGCATCACCGAGCTTGATATCGCATACCGAATAACTTACCTGGCTGTTCTGAACCAGTGTAATCGAAGTAAGTTCGCCGATCCAGTCGTTACTTCCGCCTGTAAAATATGCATCAAAGACGAGATATATTCCCTTGTACTGAAGACCTATCTTCTTCTCGACAGTCTCAACGCCTTCTTCATCTTCCTTGACGGAGATTTTATCTGTAAGCACTGTCAGCTTTATAGGCTTACCGAACAATCTCTGGATAGCTGATGAGTCATAATCAAGGCCGCATCTGATGAGCTGACCCTGTGATACGTTAACGGTAATGACGTTATTATCGATCATCTGCGGGATATCATCTATGATCTCGATCTCAGATTTAATGCTCCTGAAGGCCATTACATGTCTCGGGTAAAGAGTCTTACCGTCGGTAGAATAAACTTCGGGGATCTCATAATCGATCATGAAAGCATTGATCGAACGAAGTATAAACTGATCAGGATTACTTCTTACTTTCAAACTGTAGAAATCAACGGTATAACGTGCTTTGGCCTCGATGATCTCATCAGAATAAGTGTTCGCATAGCCTCTCTTGTTCTTAAGAAGCAGGCTGATACCTTCGGTCTTTTTGGATACATCAGTAGCGTCATCCGTCAGCATCGTAAAATAATGCTGCATATAACTATAGACTTCAATGGTATTCATTATCCATGCAGATGACAGATAAGCATCACCGTTCGCATCAAAAGAGATGTAGAAATAAGAATCCGAATCTTCTTCCTTTTCTCTGATGAGCCTTACGGTCCTAACATCACCAAATGGCTGGAAAGTATCCTCAAAAGTAGCAGACGGAGTAACCTGGCAGAGCTTATTGTAGATCTTATCCAGATGAGCTCTATTATCCTCCGAATCAAGGAATTCGTACTCGACAACATTACTGTCTCCGACTTCTATCTGCCTTATGATGGAGATATAGTACGAGAAATATGAGAATGATACATCCGTACGCTGACTTTCAGGGATCGATTCATATATGTCATTTATCATCGAATCATCATTGATCGCATTGACAATAAGCCTCATAAGCTCCGGGGCAGAAAGAATAGATGCTCTCGGATCGATCTTGTTCTGGATCTTATCGAAAAAGCTGCAGCCCGCAATACCCAGGAGCAATACTATCGTAAGCATTGCTGCTACTGATGCTTTTGCAAGTTTTCCGATCCTTATCTTTCTCATTTTCCCCAATAGTTACTTTCTTTGCTTAGCCGCTTCAAATATTACTATACCCGCTGCAACCGCAGCATTCAAACTGTTAACATGTCCGACCATAGGTATCGACACGAGAAAATCACAGCACTTCTTAACCGAATCTCTCATGCCTTCACCCTCACTTCCGATAACAACGACCATGGCGCCCTTGTAATCTGCCTTATCGTATTCTACAGTTCCGTCCATATCTGTTCCGAGGACCCAGAAACCGTCATCTTTGAGAGATCTTAGTGTCTGAGAAAGATTAACGACTCTGAATACAGGAACATACTCGATAGCTCCGGCAGAAGCCTTTGCCACGACAGAATCAAGACCAATGGATCTGTGCTTAGGGATAATAACACCGTCAACACCTGCCGCATCGGAAATACGAAGAACTGATCCGAGGTTATATGCATCTTTAAGTTCGTCAAGAGCTACAAACAACGGCTGTCTGCCCTCTTCCCTGACCTTAGCGATAACCTCGTCGATATCAGCATATTCATGACTTGCGACAGAAGCTATTACACCCTGATGATTATGAGTCTGGCTCATGCGGTCTAAAACCAAGCGGTTAGCACGGACAACAGTGATCTTTCTCTCCTTTGCCATCATCATTATCTTCTGAAGATGCGCTTCAAGAGCCTTACCGTCAGACGGTTCGAGGATCCAGATCTTGTTGAACTCACGGCCTGATCTTAAAGCCTCCATAACGGAGTTCTTTCCCTCAAGCCTGTCGGGAGACGGCTCATTATTTACCGGCTCTCCAGCCTCGCGCTCTGTTTTATCCTCGTTAAAAGCATTTCCCTTATATGGTCTTGCTTTTCTCTCAGGTCTGTTGTTTCTCTTGTCGTTTCTCAAAGCTTATCCCTCGTCTTTATTATCAAGATAATCAAAAACCTTGTTTATGATGTAATCCATTCTCGCTTCCTGATTATCCAGGAACAGATAACCGATAAGCGTCTCAAATCCTGTTGCATACATATAGTCTGCAGGACTTGCATTCTTAGCCATACTGCCGGGATTAGAGTTCTTTCCTCTTCTGAAGAAGCTTTCTTCAGTCTCGGTAAGCTCATCCATCAGATGTCTGATGGCTTCAGCCTGAGCCTCTGCACAGACATACTTGATGGTGTTCTTATGCATCGCTCCTGATTTATTGGAACAATGCTCTGCTACCCAGCATCTGGCATAAAGGTCATAGACACCATCGCCTATATATGCCAAAACCGAAGGCGACACTTCACGAAGGTCACCTGCAAAATAAGGTATTATCATAATTTCTCCACCTGAGGACCGTTAGCTGTGTCCTTAACGGAATAACCGAGTGCAGTGATCTGATCTCTCAAGGAATCCGCAAGTGCAAAATCCTTTGCTTTCTTAGCTTCAGCTCTCTTATTAACGAGATCAATAACTTCAGAAGGAATGTCATTCTTCTCCTCAGTTACGATTCCGAGAACATCAGTAAGTTCAAGGAGCTTATCAAGAGTTGCCTTAAGAGCAGCATCAGAGCAGTTGCCTGCACCTACGGCTGTATTTGCCTCTTTAACGAGATTGAAGATCGCCGTTATAGCATCTGCAGTATTGAGATCATCATCCATTCTCTCAATGAACTCGTCTCCTGCTTTCTTAACAGCTTCGAGCAAAGCCTCGTCACCGGATCCGTCACCGCTGTTCTTACCGATAACGAACTTCAGGTTCTTAATGCTTGTTGTGATCCTTGAAAGGCCGTTCTGGGCAGATCTCAAAAGCTCATCCGAGAAATTGATCGGCATTCTGTAGTGACCTGAAAGGATGAAAAATCTTACAACCTCATACGGGAACTGAGCTACGATATCCCTGATGGTAAAGAAATTACCGAGGGACTTACTCATCTTCTCACCGTCGACATTAACAAATGCGTTATGTACCCAATAATTAACGAATGTGCATCCGTTAGCTGCTTCACTCTGTGCGATCTCGTTCTCATGGTGCGGGAAGATAAGATCCTGTCCGCCGCCGTGGATATCGATAGTATCGCCAAGATACTTCTTGATCATAGCGGAGCACTCGATGTGCCATCCCGGTCTTCCTTCACCCCATGGTGACGGCCAGAATGGTTCACCTTCCTTCTTAAACTTCCAGATAGCAAAGTCACCCGGATTCTTCTTACCTTCATAGGATGCCTTACGCTCGCCGCCGCCTGCTACAAGATCTTCGAGTTTGTAGTGAGAGAGCTTACCGTAACCTTCGAACTTGGTTACATCATAGTAAACACCGTCGCCTTCGATGATATAGGCAAAACCCTTATCCATCAAAGTCTGAACGAGAGCGATGATCGCATCCATAGACTCTGTAGCGCGTGGCTGAATAGTCGGTCTTTTGCAGTTCAGACCGTCAGCGTCAACGTAATACTCTTTGATATAGCGCTCAGCGATATCCTTGACAGTTACGCCCTCTTCATTGGCGCGCTTGATCATCTTGTCATCGATATCAGTGAAGTTCTGGCAGAATGTTACCTTATAACCTCTGTACTCGAGATATCTTCTGAGCGTGTCGTAAGTAACGAAAGGTCTCGCATTTCCGAGGTGGAAATAGTTATAGACCGTAGGTCCGCAGGCATACATCTTTACCTGGCCTTCCGTCATTGGTTTAAATTCTTCTTTGGTTCTTGTAAGCGTATTAAAAAGTTTCATTATTCATTCTCCGATTAGTTAATCATTAAAAATCTTTCCATCAAAATATAATCTTCGTCCCCTTGGGACAGAGCTCGTTTTCGGTAGATCTTGAATGAGTTAACTTACGGGATATCAACAGGGACTGCGACATAACAACACCGACCACGCTCTTGGTGGCCGGATCAAGTCGCTCTATTATGTTTTCACTACTTGCCAGTTCCATACATACTCCCGATTTTAAAAACAAAAAAAGCCTAGAATGAACGAACTCTTTTTGACACCTAGCTATAGCCAGGGCGGTATCCTGCAACCAGTTTCAATCGTCCGGTTATACCGGCTTGATCTACATTGACTGACCCGGATTCCATTTAATGTCGTGAAGGTTCAACAAAGAGCCCACCCATCCCAGGTACCTATATTATAAAATAAATATTTCTCAATGCAAATGGTTCAGTGTTTCTTTTCAAAAAGTTCAAAAAACTTATGGTTCCGTGCCTAACGCCACTTTGCCGTTTATCTTGACAACGATGTTCTCCGTTGATTTATGGGAATGATCGTTATTAAGATCCATATTCTGCCAGTCATTCCTGTGAAGACTGAAGTTTATGGTAAGCTTATCGCCCTTAGAAAGGCTTCCGTCACTCACCATGATCGTAAGCACCGTATCACAATCGGTTCCGCTCGAAGAGCTTGTTGTACCGCTTATTTTCGAGGTCATCTCAGTATACTGACCTGATGCCGAAGTAACGGATGCATGATAACAGTCAAAGGTCAGAGCCTGCCCGTCGTCATTTGTCAGATAATAACAGACTTCGATCGCCGACAGGTCAAGATTTCCGTCGCTGCCATTAGTTATCTCCAGATTTCCTGCGACCTGATTACTGCTGTTATCCGTATATGTCATGGTAAGCGAGATTCCGTCAGCAGAGACATTCTGCGAAGAAGCAGCTGTCGGAGCTACGGTATTAGGATCAGTCTGCAAGGTGTTATCGGTCGGTTGAGGAGCCGTGGTAACGGTTGTTCCTCCCTCTCCGGGTTCCGTTCCGAATACGAGCTTACCGCCTTCATAAAGGGCACCGCCGTTATTGAAGGACCAGTCATTACTCTTGTCCCAAGAACCGTTAGGACTTGTCATCCTGACCTGGATCTCTGACTTATAGTGATCCTGTCCGCCCGGATAAAGCTCTCCGTCATCGAAAACAACAGACAGATAATAGATGTGTTTTGCCTCATCATAGACCTTAAGTCCGTCCGATCTTCCACACTTCATGTAGTTCGTTGAAACCTGAACACCTGAAGCATCTCCGCCAGCACTATAGACTTCGCTGAGGTCGATATAATAGCGGAATTCAAGGTCTGTGGATTTTCTTGCAGGCCATGCTGTCTTGTTATAGATAATGGCTTTGATCTCAGTAAAATCGGAACCGTCGACGTTGATACCCGTATCACATGAGTACTCATCCTGAACCTCTTCGAAAGCACCGAAGTCCACCAAAGTCTCGCCCTTGTATTCGGAATACATAGCTGCCAGAAGTCCCGTAAATCCTGCATTATAGTCACATGCAACTTCGTTTGCACAATAATCGGATACCGTATCGTAGTAGTTATCGTTGGCATCAGGGCCTCCGACCAGCGCACCATAAAGAGTATGTCTTGAAATTGACGGCTCATTCATATTGTCACAGTATGAACCCTGGGATGTCCTGTGATGAGGGTGCAACGGATAGGCATTACCGTATCCGATCTGATACGAAAATCCCGTAGAACCGAGAGCATAATCAGCCTGGGATACTGCAAAGTCCCAATAGATATCCTTTTTATCAGGAGAACAGCAGTCATATCTGCTATATAAAGCTGCCACAAACGCCGTAGTGGTCGCATATCTGAGAGAGCCCCAGGAATCAAGCCACGCAAGGCCCTTCGGTGTATAAGTGATCCTTTGTCCGTCAGAGGTACCGCATGACCAGAAATCCAGATGATACTCCGTCTCGATCTTATACTTTTCTTCGCCTGTGATCCTCGCGAGCATTACCGCATCCGCGATATGCACGTCATCCCAGCACAAAGCCCAGTTAAAGTCATGTCCCGCTTTATCAAAATACTCTTTGGAAGACTCAAGATAAGAATCCTCACTTGTTGCGATGTAAAGCCAGATCCCGGCCCATGAAAGTTCATCGTAAAAACCGCTCCAGGAATCATAGAAACCTGCCGCAGCAGTGTATCCGCTGTCGCTTAATGTCTTGGCGGAAAAAACATAAAGACTCTTGGCATGAGCAAGACAAAGATCTGAATACTCCTTATCTTCACTCTCGAAAATAACCGAAGCAATAGCCAATGCAGCAGCTGCTTCACCTGTTACCGCAGAACCCGGAGAATCAACCGTAACCTTATAAGATGGTCTGTTCATGCTCATTACTTCGCACGGTCCCCACCATGAGTGGTCTGCTCCGCCGTCTCCTACCTGATAGTAAAAAACTTCATCTTCCGTATGGCACTTAATGAGATAATCGGTTATCCATTTGATATCACCGAGAGCATATTTAAGTTCACCGCTCTCGACATAAGCATCTTTATCCTCATAGACAGACCATCCGAGCATCGATGCCGTATACGCCATCGGCAGATTAAACTTAACATGATCGCCCGCATCATAAAGGCCGCCTGTAAGATCGACTCCGTTATCCTTACCGTCATCCATTCCGGAATCACCGCGCCAGTTGCATCTCATGTCATCAGGAAGATCACCGCTTCTTTGAAGCTCATAGAAAAGAAGTGATTTTTGTAGAGCCTCACCGTAGTTAAACTCGCTGCTGCCCTTTGTTCCCGTATATCCTTTTCCTGCAGGAACGAGATCGGGAAGTGTGCCATTATCACTGTTTTCAGTTTCTGACACCATATTTGAAGTATTATTTGCAGTATCACTTGAAGGAGTCTCTTCTTTATTGTCTTTTGATGTTTTCACGCATGCCGAAAACAGGAAAGAAGAAACAAGAACTATTGAAATGATCTTTTTTTTCATAAATTTACACCTCAGACGTGATTTTATCACATAAAGCACTAACGTCTGTCCCGTCATTCATGATAAAATCAGAGTATGAAAAAAGTATTTGCTTGTATATTATCTTTCATAATTGCTTTCACAGCCTTGATGTCCTTACAGAAAGGACAGGATGTAAGCGCGGCAATATCAGGTGTTTTCGATGCATCAGGAATGCGTGTCGAGTATTATTACAGCGATTCCCTTTTTGCCCAGGATTCAAGCAGTTATTCGACTCCTCTAGCGGACATCTCTCTTATCGCTTCCGTTGCTACAGAAAGCAAATCGACTGCTGAAAGTTTCTACGGAGGACTTGGCTTTTCCGACATAGAATTCAATGACGGATATGACAATACTACTGATTCCGACAAGATCGGTGTTATGGTCGCAAGTAAAAAGATCAACATTAACGGAACTGAGAAAGATCTTGTAGTAATGGGTGTCAGAGGAATTAATTACGGTATCGAATGGGCCGATAACTTCAATGTCGGCAAGACAGGAAACCATCAGGGATTCGACAACAATTCCAAACGCGCCTTCGAATTTATTAAAAGTTATATAGATAACCATTCCATAGACAAGGAAAACGTCAAGATTTGGATACAGGGCTACAGCCGCGCAGGAGCAATCTCCTACATGTCAGCCAGATACATTGTTGAAGAAAAACTCGTAAAGAGCCAGAACGACCTTTACGTCTATACTTTCAATGCACCAAGCGGTGTTCAGGATGAATGGGACTGTACTTGCATCTATAATCTCGTAAACTGCATGGACGTTGTAAATAGAACAGCGCCGTCAAAGTGGGGATTCAAGAAATACGGCAAGATCGTATATCTCGGAGACCCAGCAAAGGTCATGTCACTTAAAAATCCAAATGTTGACACGCAAGATCCACTCTACTATGAGGATTTCACGGTAAGAAAACTCGATCTGCAGTCTGCTTTAGGTCAAGGCGGCATATTTGGCGGAGTAGCAGATAATCAGTATAACGTCATAAAGTTCTATTCGGATTTCTACGATTTCATGAGCGATGATTCTCTTCCTGACAGTGTTAACAAAGCAAGAGAAAAGCACGGTCTTGATCCTATCCCTGCCATATCAGACAGAGAAACTTACGTAGATTATTATCAGGACTCTTTCATGTATTTCTTCGAGTTGACTTATAGTGGTGCGATCGATACAGAAAGTTCCACCATGGGAGCATTGGGAACTTTATTCGGAGCCGATACGATGACAACTTTCCTTACCGAATGCTTCGAAGAAGATCAGATGTACGTAGAAACAATAGCAGCCATAAATTCATCCATCATCCTTGAAGAAAATTCTTCATTCCAGTTGGACGATACTAAACTCCTGTCACTTCTCCGCCTTGTCGGAAAGGCATTCAGAACTGACTCCGGAGCTTCATCGATGCTCGGTATGGCTTTTGCCGAATGCGAGAAGATGTCTACACTTCTCGGGAACGTCGCGTATATCGCCAGTGCTCATTTCCCTACTGTAGTTCTTGCCTGGATAAGATATGATGACAGCGATCCGTATTATGAGACTAATGTCGAGTTCAGAAACGAACTTAACGGAGATCTTCCGACGATTACCGGTGAATCCGTTATGAAGAAGAATTTTCTCTCGATCGTTAATTGTGAATATGATGAAGATAAATGGATCTTCAACGGCTGGTATGACAAGAGCGGCAATCTTCTTTCAAGTGACCCGTATTACTCTTTTACAGTAACGAAGGACATAACAGTTTATGCTGATTTCGAACCGGCTCCCGAGCCGACTGTCGTGGAGACTGAAGTGATCAACGAGACAGAAGAAAGTGCTCTTGTTGAAAAGAAAGAGAAAGGTAAAAAGAAGTCATCCTCATCGAACAACTTCGTAATTCCGATCATCATCGCTTCGTTGGGATGTGCTGCACTGGCAGCAGGGATTGGCGCAGCAGTATTCGTGATCAAGCGTAAAAAGAGCAAGAAATAAGATCACTTCTTAGGACCTACTCCCTTCTGAGGACCGTTAAACCCTACAATTCGGGCTACGATCGGTGCCAGAAGGATCGATAGTACATAGCTTATGATAAGGGTCGGCAAGATAAGCTTAGTCCAATTACCGAGCCACATGATAACAAATGGCGGAAGTGTGCTTAACACGTCTTCAGGAAGTTTAAGTCTCGCGGTAAGTACTCCGACAAAACTTAAGATCATACTGATGATAAGGGTATTACCGACTGAGTTCGGAATGGCATTTAAAAGTATAAACTTGATACTCGGCGGCGTGGCCTTCGCCTTACGTGCAAGAGATGCGCCGAGTTTTCCAAGAGGAAGAGCGATCGCGATGATCATTCCGATAACGACAGATAAAAGGATATTTGAAGCATATATCAATCCCGCGGAATGTGCTTTGGTAGCATCCGGATTCGTGTGAATAACCAGGGCAGCTGAAACAGCACCCATAGCGATTGATACAAAGACCGACATTATTACCCCGACCAGACGCTCTTTATTCATAATGCTTTACCCCTAAAAGATTTTTTTCATTATACATTAATTGTTTTAATAATGTATAATCGCTCTGTAAACTATTCTTTTTCGAAAAGACGCTTAATACGCAGGTATCTTACAGGAATCTGACGAAGGTCTTTAAAAGATGTCGGTTTACGAAGTAACTATATCCTCGGATGAGGAATAATAACTAAGGAGGTTTTGCTATGGCAAAACAAAATCAAAAGACCAAGACTATCGTAGTCTTAGGCATTCTCGTCGGACTTATTGTCCTTATGGCATTCACACCAGTAGGTTATCTCAAGGTCGGTGTGGTCTCCATCTCATTTCTTATGGTTCCCGTTGCTGTCGGCGCTCTCGCAAAAGGTCCTGTTGCAGGAGCTATCCTTGGAACAGTATTCGGTATTACAAGCTTCGTTCAGTGCTTCGGAATGGATCCGTTCGGAACTTATCTTGCAGATAAGAACGTAGTATTTACATTCATCATGTGTGTTGTCTGCAGAGCACTGGCAGGATTATGCGCAGGTCTCGTGTTTAAGCTCATCACGAAATTCACCAAAAATACTCCGGTCAGATCATCTCTTACAGGACTTGCGGCTGCACTGTTCAACACTTTATTCTTTGTTGGTGCCCTTATCCTCTTGTTCGGCAAGACCACAGTAGCTGAATCAACAGGTAATGATACTTCACTTAATGTAATCGCGCTCTTTGCTGCGATTGTCGGATTTAATGCGATAATCGAAGCAGTAGCTTCATTCATAATCACAGGTGCTGTCGGAACGGCACTTTTCAAGGCAAAACTCATAGAAGAATAATCGGAGGTTTTCTTTCATGGTACTGGCAATCGATATCGGAAACACTCATATCGTTTTGGGATGTTTTAAAGAACGTGAACTGTTATTTACCGAGCTTTTATCTACCGAGAAGTCATATACGGATCTCGAATATGCATCACTACTTAAATCCGCATTGGATTTTAACAGTCAATACGCTGAAAAGATCGAGGGCGCCATTATCTCTTCAGTTGTTCCCCAGGTAACGGGAACGATAAAGAAAGCCGTTATGAGATTAACATCAATAGAACCGATCATAGTCGGTCCGGGTGTTAGATCCGGGCTTAAGATAAAGATCGATAATCCTGCACAACTCGGAAGCGATCTGGTAGTTTCTGCAATCGCGGGAATCAAAGAATACGGTGTCCCTCAGATCAATATCTATATGGGAACAGCTACTGCATTCTCACTTATCGATAAAGACAAGAACTTTGTCGGAACATCTATCGGTGCAGGAATGGGCATCGAAGCAGAAGCCCTGAGCAGCAGAACTTCTCAGCTTCCCAACATCGCATTCGAGACACCGAAAAAGGTTATCGGTACAAACACAATAGACAGCATGAGAAGCGGCCTCATCTTCCAGAATGCCTCGCTGATCGACGGTATGATCGACAGGATCGAAGAAGAATACGGTGAAAAGTGCGTTTTGACCGCTACGGGAAGATACGCTTCGATCGTTGCTCCTTTGTGCAAACATAAGATAATCATCGATGAAGATATGATCCTTAAAGGACTTATCAATGTATATTATAAGAATCAGTAAGAAGGAATACTGACTACAAGTTTTTCTTACACGATCGAAAAGACCTGCTGACGAGATCCGCCGGCAGGTCTTCTTTTCTTATTTACTCTGTGATATCACTCTTTGCTGAACTTAGAGATGAAGTTCCAGGCAGTCTCGACCGAGTGATGTCTGCACTCATGCTGCTGACCGCTGACGCTTCCGAAAGCAGTTCTTATCACACCGTCTTCACTCTCATAATAGTTAACTGTCAGATAACTGTCTCTGGTCTCATCGTAGTATTTTTCTACTTTATCGCCCGGGATTCCATAGAACTTGTCTTTCCAGTTATCCTTATCCGCAAAATCAACTGAAGTAAATCTCTCCTTGAGCTTATTAACTTCTGCTGCATACTTAAGTCTGTCGAGACATCCTTCGCCCTGATTAGGAAGTTCAGGAAGCGGTGATTCCTCTCCGCCGGAATAGAAGATCGGAACTGCCTTATCCATGTTAAGACCAGGGTCTCCGAGAGACAGACCAAACCAGTTTTCCTTCATCGGGAAAAGTGCACTGCACGGCGCGATTCCGGCAAGGACCTCCGGATATTCCTGATAGAGGTTCCATGTCTTTCCACTGCCCATCGAGAAGCCTGAAGCATATATCCTCTTCTCATCGATGTTATATCTGCTCTTAAGATGCTCGAGGAGCTGCATGATCTCAGCAGCAGGAACATCAAGATGGTTCTCAACAGATACAAAGAGGAAATCATGGTCATGGCATACTTCCCACCATCCGGCAACAAATGTCAGATACATTGAGCAGTCTCCGCCGCCATGGAATCCGAGAACGAGCGGAACAGGTCCTTTGTCCATTATGCCGTTATTATAGTAAGCGAAGTATCCGACCTTGTGCTCTGTTGTTCCCTTATACTTCAGGAAATTATCAGGTGAAGTCTTAACAACAGTGATTCCAGGCTCTTCTGTCATATCGATCTCTTCGAAGATAGGCTCGTACTCGATCTTACCGCACCACATCTTGAAACGTCTGACGAATGACATGAAGTCTGCTTTGTAGTCAGCCTTATCCTTAATGAGAAGATGCTCGCATCCTTCAAAAGCCTTGTTGATCTCATCGGAATTACCTACGCTTAAGATAGCGATATCCTTACGCTCAACATCAGGAACTACACTTAAGTTCTCCATGGAGCACATTGCAGGTGTTATCTCACCCGGTCCCCACAGGAACTCGCCATCGATCTTCTTAAGGAGCTTTGCAGCAACGTAGTCAGCGGATCTTCCGTAACTGTAGATATCTGCTCTGAACTTCGCTCCTCTTATGAAAAAGCCTTCAAACTTCTTGGTAAAAAAATTGAAGAATGATACTATTCCGTCCTCATATTCAGGATGATTCTTTACTTCAGCGATGAGGTCAACATAGACACTCTCATCAGCCTTTTCCCATCCTCCCTCACATGTCGGATATATGAAAAGTACGGATGAATCATAATTAGCAGCGATCTCTTCAAGGCCTGTTTCCTTCGCAAAAGCAACAGCCTCATCAATAGTCTTTTTCTCTTCCTCGAAAACCAATAGCAACGGAGCTCTGAATCCGTAGTTGATGATCTGACCGTCAATATCATTCTTAGGAACATATGCCTTGAGATAAAAGTTCTCATAGGTATGCTCAAAATATTTACTGCCGTCAGGCAAAGTATTGACGATCGGTCTTTCCATTAAACTCATTTGTGATCCCCCTTTTGTCATAAAATGAAACACCTAACTATTCTATAACAAAAAGACGATTTGTGCAGAAATCCGCGCGCATAAATACTAGCATAAAAGCTAGATCCGCATAGGATGAGATCACTTTAAGACTTTACCTAGAAAATCAGCTGCCAGTTCAGGCCACATCAGGATATCCTTAAACTCAGGCACTTCAGCATTGTCGAAGTTCATGGGAGGCGCATCAAACTGGGCGATAAGTTCCTGTCTTCTTTCTTCGGAAACGTCTACGGCAGTTCCCTTACGCACATTATCGATCGCCAGTTCCACCTGCTCCATTGTATACTCCCCGCCTGCCTTACCCGTGAAGAATGCTTCGTTCGGCAAAGACAATCCGTGATGTCCTTCAGGGAAAACGTAATGAGCAAACTTAACACCATTCTCCTTTAAAGCCTTAGCCATGATATACGTATTCTCGACAGGCACAAGATCATCTGTTGCCGTCTGCCATAAAAAGCACGGAGGAGTATCGGAAGTAACGTTCTTCTCAACGGAGAAATAATCCAATTCCTCATCTGTCGCTTCATTACCGAGAAGCGCAACTACTGACCAGTGGTGGGTAAACTCGCCTGTCGTTATAACAGGGTAACCGAAGATCGCGGCATCCGGTCTGCATGAGATATCAGGATACTTCTTGTCTTCGATCTCAGCATAATGCGTGATCAATGATCCGACTACGTGGCCTCCCGCGGAAAAACCTGCAACAATAAGCTTACAGTCCTTCGCGAACTTATCTCTTATTACCCTTACAGCTCTTGCAGCATCCGCCATTGGCTGTTTTTTAAGAGGAACGGACATCGTTATATCCGTTGTGTAAGTCAAGACAAAAGCATTGAATCCGAGATCGTAGAATTTCTTGGCAACGATTTCACCTTCATGAGGAGTTACGACACAATAACCGCCGCCCGGAATAACGAGCATACAGTCATGCTTCATATCATCTTCATGAACATACGTCCTGATATTCGGTCTAAAGCCATATGAAGCCCTGTAACCATATTCGCCTTCGTCCCAGATATCGATTCTCATCAGGAATTCCCCTTCGTCTTTTCTTCTTCGATCAATGCTTTGATCCTCTCTGTTGCCATCTGTCTTGTCAGAGCCTCATCTATCCTGTTGGCATCAAGGATCTTGGAATAACCACAGAATCTGCAGGTAGCACCGAGAAGCCTCGTATCAAGCTCGAGCTCACCGCCGCACTTCGGACAGACAAGTTCGATCTCTTTGGCATCTTTCTGTACAGTCTTCGCGAAAACATATCCCGTTCTCGTCGTAACATAATCCTTATACATCTGAATGGCGTCGGCCTCACGTGAAGTAACACCGTCACCGGTCTCAGCAACTTTCTCCATCTCGAGTGCATATGAGATCAGGGATGAAGATTCGAGCTTGTCAAAATATGTGCAAAGCTCAACAAAGGAAATATTAGGATTACAAACCTTACCCATGATCGCACGTTCTTCAGGTTTTACATCCTTCATGCTGTTGAACGTATCCTTGATCTTATGAAGTTCGTTGTACTCATCTTGAGTAACCGTACCGTCGATACCTGCGATGTAGTAACAAAGAGCAAGCTCTGCAAGAACTGCATTGACCTTACGCGCACGCTCTTCTTCGAGAAGCTTTGCTTCCGCCTCAGCCTTCTGTCTGTCATAGTCGCTAATCTTGTTGAGCTGCTTTACCTGAGCTACCGGAGCGGGACTAGCGGATGAATTCTTGATCATGTCGCTATTAAAAAAAGCGCTCGCTGCTCCGCCTGCTGCTGCAAAGACCAATCTCTCCAACATCGGAGGTTTCTTCTTACGATTAAAAAGCCTGCTGAATAAACCCATGATTATCTATCCCTCTCTCGAAAAATATTTCTGCCTAATAGTATATCATTTTATGACAACAAACAACGAGTTGCGTTATAATAGTGAGAATAAAATCGGAGTTTCATTATGCTTAAGGTATCGATAATCATTCCTGTTTATAACGCTGAAGAATATCTTGATGAATGTTTAACCGGAGTTTTAAAAAATGAAGGCAATGAATATGAAGTAATAGTCATCGATGACGGTTCGACCGATAAGAGTCAGCAGATCCTTAAGCATTACGCCAAGCAGGATTCCAGGATCAAACTCATCACCAAGAAAAACACAGGTGCATCCGATACCAGAAACATCGGCATAGAGCAGGCTCAGGGCACATATATCTGCTTCGTTGACGCCGATGATCTTGTAATGCCGAACATGATCGAGACTTTGCTCAACGAGATCAAGGATGCCGATGTATGCGTCGGAAGAAAGATCCGCTGGAACCAGATCAAAGAATTCTCCAGAACAGACAGTTGGGAACCTTTCCGCGGAACAAAGAAAGAACTTAAAAAAGATCTTCGCCCGTACAGGAGAAGCATGCGCGGTGCAACCGGAAGACTATATAAAAAAGAGATAATCCAAAAGTACAGGATCAGATTTCTCGAGAAATACAACTACGCTGAAGATATGCACTTTAACTATGAATATTTTTCACATGTTGAGAAAGTCTGCTTTGCAGATCCGGTCGTTTATACTTACAGGATCCATAATCCGGAATCACTGTCGTCAAAGAATGCTCCGTTCTTCCTCAAGCAGTGGGAGATGGAGATCCATTGCATCGACAAGGCGTTTGAAGATCTATAAGCTGTCTCCCTGCTTTGCCTTCTTCGCTTTTTTGTAGAGATCACCGTCTTTTTTTCTGAAAGTGATCTTGGTGTTTTCAGTCTCAGTACATAAAGTAACGTCGACCTGACCCTTAGTAATATAAGGGTGTCTTAAGACACGCATCTTTGCGCGGTCGCAAGGCGTTTTCGAGAAAGCGATGTAAGAGTATTTCTCGTCTTCATAAGGAACGTCAGCATCTTTAAGGAGCTTGTGGAGCTTGCTTCTTTGTACTCTGCAGGTGAAGTGACACCAGTCATCTGATGACAGACGGCACAGCTTGTCGTGGGTGCAAGGAGCTACCAAATAGCCGCTGTTTTCGAGAAGAAAAGATCGGATGGTGCTGATGACAGAAAATCCCTTCGGCGTTCCGGGCTCTATGATGACCAGCAGTTTATCAGTCTTATCCCAGAGCTTTGCGATCGATGACCTGATGTTATCGGGATCAAGTTCGTTGAACATATATGATGCGATGACCAGATCGGACGATTCCTCGATCTCGTCCTTGGTGATGTCAAAAGATGACCATGTCGTTTTGGATGAGACGGAAGGATCACTTTCCATGAGCATACTTCCAAGGTCGCGCATGGCTTTCTCACGCTCGAGACATGTTATCTTTGCCGGCTCGAAAACAATATCCGACGCCCAGGATGCAGCACCGCTTCCCGCCCCTACATCGGTAACGGAATCAATGGACTCACTATAAAACTCCGACACATAACTTAAAGCGTCAGAGCATGCACCGAAAGTTGCAGGCATACGGTAAACGGAATAGACTTCCGCATCGAGCTTATCGGTAACGAGCTTCTTGCCCTTACCCGATTCTTTCCTGTACTTATCAGTAATGATCTTAGAGGCAGCCTTGAGCTCGCTCATGCTCTTGTTCTCGACAAGGTTCTCCACTGCATTTTTAAGTTCGATCGGAAGATCCATTAATGCACCTCAATATCAGTCTATGTTATAGAAAAGATTATATTCTGTATTTTTCAGGTCATGAGTTCCCTCGATATTGACGAAGAATTCATGCTCATACGAAGGAAGATCCTGCCACTGGATCACAGTAACCGTCTGCGGGTACATTATACCGTCAATCTTTGTCTCTTCACCTGTCTGAAGATCGAACATCGTGTACTCAAAATCATCTGATCCGCCGTTATACTGGTAGAGCATATTCAAAAGCTTAAGCTTACCGTTCTCTATGGTAAGTTCGAGAGCGTTACAATATCCGATATCACCTACAAGTCCGCTCTTGTAGAAAGTAAGAAGGACTGTATCGTCAATTGTATAATATCCGAGGAACCTGTATACAAAAGTAGGAGTAGATTCAAGCGCTGTGCTGTAGTAACCGTATCTCGGCGGATCCGCAGGCTCATATACCATCGAATCCATAACTTTGATCGAATCATAATCTGTCTGACAAAGCATAATGAACGGCAAATACTTATATGAAGCATAGTCTATCTCCGGTGCATCGACCTGAACAAATCCGAAGACGAGCATATCGTCTGTGCCGTCTGAATCGAGATCCCTGATCATATAACTTGTTACGCCGCTGATGTTCGGCAATGAATCCTTTTCAGGCATACTGTTCTCAACCATAGGAACGGTCTCGCTAAATGTTGCAGACAAACCGACTTTCTCTGCTATATAGTCATAGACGTAGGATTCATAACTTTCCTCAAGAGTTTCCTGGATCTCCATGCTCGGAATATCAGGAAAATCATAATCAGCAAGATACTCAGGAAGATCAACTGCAGTGATCTCCTTCAGATCAGGAATTACAAGACCGTAACCGTTAAGCATGTTATTCACATATTCCTGATAATCCGGGCAAGACTGTGTATACGCCAAAGCAGCTATGACGGTATCGGCTTTTTTATAGAAATAGAAACAATGATAATACTTTTCTGTTTCTGTTGATGATGTGGATTCAACATGCATGAAGAAATACGATACATCATCTATCTCTCCAAAGTCTTTCACATTCTTATCCCTCATCGTGGCATTTATCACGGAAGACTTAAGATCCTCAGTCACAGTAACAAAAAAAGAATCTGCATTTTCTACGCTGTCAAAATCGATAAGATAGATCGAACTCCATCCCGGTTTGTTAGTTGAAGCAACCGTATAACTGTCGATCTGATCTTTTATATCGCGATCGATCGACAGAAAAGGATTGAAATCATACATCGGAATATCGGACTCGAACTGCTTTTTGTAATCCTCGCCTGTGAGATCTTCGAAGTAGTACGACTTTTCATCAACGGAATCATAAATATCCGTAAAACTCTCTACGAAATCATCGCTTGGCTGGTACTTATAATACTTTGCATTTCCCAAAAGTATCTCTTTATCAAAACCCGAAGTCTTTGCTTCAGCAGGTTCTGTTTCAGTCGGAGTCGGTTCAGGAGTAGTCTCTTTGGACTCCTCTGTCTCTGACTCCGTTACTTCAGTAGTCGTAGTCTCCTCTTCCTCTGATTCTGTTTCTTCCTCTTCGGTCTTATCAGGCTCATCTTTCTTCATGAATGAATCAATATATGAACATCCGCTCAAGAGAGTCATAATAGCAATTGATGCTGCCGCGATCTTCAATAATCTGCTATTCTTCATTATCCTTAATCCACCTCAAAATATAATTGGGCATTAACCATATCGATATAATACAGTATTATCCTCTTTCTTCAATCCCAAAAGGCACAATAATCCCCCTCAAGATCCCTCTTACCAATATAATCAACATTCATTCAGAAATGTTTCACGGTATGAAGGTTTTCTCAAGGGGGATGAGATTACTGCTTAGATTCTTCTCTTAGCTCGTAGCCGTAACTGTTTAAGATCTCCGCTGCCTTGTCGGCAAATTTGGAATTAGCTCCGAGGCTGTCATTGAAGATGCCCTCACCGCCGCCATATCCGATTACGGTCGCGAGATTGCCGCCTTCAACGTTTTCGAGGATTACGGTAAGAGAAGCATAACTTCCGTTCCTCGCATAATACTTCTCGAGGCAGATAACTGTTGCATCTTTTCCGACCGGAACGATCTTGACCAATTCAGCTTCGCCCTCAGCCAGAAGGCTTCCAACGATCTTGTTGTAATCTTCAACTTTCTCATTCAAAAACTGTACGATAATCTTTGACATAGATCCCACCTCCGATATTATGTTTTCTTAACCTAATCATAGCATTTCACAAGTCTTGGTAGCAAGTTTCTCCGCGAACTTTGTATCGTGTTCGACTATGAGCATGGTCGGCTTATAATTCTCGATCAATTTCTCCAGCTGCATCCTCGAGAAAACGTCAACATAATTGAGCGGCTCGTCCCAGATATAAAGGTGTGCGGGAGTCATGATACTCGTTGCTATCAGTACCTTTTTCTTCTGTCCTTCCGAAAACTCTTCCATCTTTTTCTCGAACTGAACCTGCTCAAAATCAAGATGCCTTAAAACAGCCAAAAACATGGAATAATCCAGTTTGTGTTCAAAAGCATGCATCCTGAGATCACCCTTGAGCATAGAGGTATCCTGATTGATATAGGAAATGACCAGATTCGGTGCGATAAGAAAGTCTCCCGAGATCTTATATCTGTCGCTTACACCGCCATCCAGTATTGCCTTGATAAAGCTTGATTTGCCGCATCCGTTTTTACCAGAAAGGAACAGTCTGTCACCTTGATTGATCTCCAATGACAGACCTTCAAAAGCAGGAGTATCCGAATCGGAATATTGTAAAGAAAGATCCCTGCACTCTATAAGCCTGTCCTTATAATGCGTAAGCCCCGTGAGCCTAAGATCTCTTATCTGCTCCACGTCTTTGAGAAGTCCTTCTTTTTCTTCGATATTCTTCTCCATCCTCTGCTCGAAAGACTTTGCTCTCGCTTCCATCTTTTTGGTCTTGCTGCTTATGTACGTCCTGGCATTCTTTGTTCTGTCATGCTCCTTTATAGGATCATATCCGATCTTGGTGCTCTCACTTTTTGCAGCCCATGAAGAAGCCCTGTCCATAGCTGACTTGAGCCTTCCGATTTCTCTTGTGTGCTTCTCATTTTCAGCTCTGGCAAAGGAATCAGCCTTCTCCTTATTCTCCCACCAGGAACTGAAATTACCAGACTGTACTTCAATTGTTGATCTGTTTAAAACAAGCACATGATCGATACAAGCATCAAGAAGATCACGGTCGTGTGATACGAGAATAAAACCCTTCTTCGAAGCAAGATATTTCTTGATGATCTCTCTTGCTTCCTTATCAAGATGATTAGTCGGCTCATCGATCAGAAGGAAATCATTTTCGCCTGAGAAAAGAACTGCCAGCATCACCTTGGTCCTCTCACCGAAACTCAAGGTTCTTATCGGACGATATAGTAGTTCCGGATCAACATCCATGAGATTCAATTCGCAAAGTATTCGCCAATTCTCAACGCCCGGCTTCCAAATTTCAGAAAGCTCATCAGCAGTCTTTTCAGTATCGGAAATAACATACGGAAAATAGTCAAATCGCATGTCAGTCTTAATCGTACCGCTATACTCATATTTTCCCAAAAGAAGATTCAGGAAAGTAGATTTACCCTTACCGTTACGACCGATAAAACCGAGCTTCCAATCCGTATCGATCGAAAAAGATACGTTCTCGAAGATATTGTGATAACTGCTCTCATATGAGAAAGACAGATTCTGTACGTTTATTTGTGCCATATGGCCTCCTTGGTTAAAGGGCCTAACAAAAAAGTCCGTCTTTGCATACGCAAAAACAGACTCAATAAATCTAACCTTATCGGCAAGACCATAACAAAAGCTGTAATCCAATTTAAGCGTACACAAACTGACCCTTTTAAGGTCCTGATGTTATTAAACTTAAATCGAATTACTTCCTCATTGGTCCACCCTACACAATAAATGTGTTCTTTCTTTTGAAATCAACTTGATACTATCATTACTTCCTCAATGAATCAAGAATTAAAAATCGTGATACTTTTGATATTGTAAAATCGCAAAATCCCAACATAAATACTACAATTTTGTACAATTGTGAACTTTTTATGTAGCAATGTTGTCCATTTTTCACATTAGTTATTTACATCAATTCTCCACAATGATATTTTGACAACGATTGGGTTTGGAAGGGAAATAAAAACTCTAAAGGAGAAAACAAACCATGATCATTTTCAGACATTCTAATGCTGCCAAGATTGTCTCATCTGTTTTGGCAATAACATTGTGCATCTCTTTGGTCCCATTCCTAGCCAATCAAAAATCTGTAAAGGCAGATACTCTCAAAAACGAGACTAACACGATGCTGGGAGTCGAGCACATGGCTAAGCCTGTTGCTCCCGGAATAAAAGGAATAGAAACAGATCCATGGACAGGAAGTTTCGTCTATTTCGGAAAATACAATGGTATTCCGATCAAGTTCAGAGTATTGGATCCTGAATCAACGAAGTACAAGAGTGAAACAATCCTGTTGGATTGTGACAGTGTCCTTTTTGAAGAACTATTTGACGACTGCGGAGTTGAACGTCCTCATGGTCCTGTAGTTGTTCCTCAATCAGACGAAAGTGAAGTAACGCCTTATCCTCATTGTATTGGAACTGAAACGAATGATTGGAGCAAATGCTCATTAAATAGTTATATTAATGGCGCCGGATTTCTTGATAAAGACGGTGTTTTCACAGATATAGAAAAAGCGTCTATAGCAAAAAGCTACCAAGACAGTGGGAAGATTACAACTGATCTTTACACATATGTGACACAATGGAGCGATGAACCCGTTTCCGACACTTTTTACCTTGACGGCAGAAGATATTTTGAAGATATTGCTCCTTTGAACGGCGAAAAGATTTTCTTGTTGGACATGGATGATGTTCTTAATATGGATTATGGATATTTCTACGGAGTAGGAGATAATCATTTCGATAATCTGTTGATCCAATCCAGAGTAAAGTCATATTTGGAAGAAAGTTCCGATCACACTTGGCTTCATGAATATGCACGATATTACTTGCGTACCGCAGAAGTACCATTTGACTATGAAGAGTTGTATGGTAGTCCTAAGCCTGCAAACCTTTTTGATCCACCGGAATTCTGCATAGTAAGCATATATGGATGGCTTGCTGCAGCATCAGCAGAATCCAACCATATGTCCTTCGGCGTAAGTCCGGCTCTGAATATCGACAGGAATACGATACTTTTCTCCACAGCTATATCCGGAGCATTAGGAGAAGTTAATGCGGAATACAAACTGACATTCCTTGATACTGAATTGAAAGTAAATGCATCTGCTACTCTTTCAGGAAACACTGTTACTGTTCCATATAGCATCAGTGGATCTAATGCAGGAAAGGCCTCACAGGTATCAGTTTTGATCACAGATAAGAGTTATGATGCGCTTGATGCAGAAATTCTGTATTACAACAAGCTGAATACTTCTGAAGATTTCTCTACTTCAGGAACAGGAACATTCACTGTACCGGAAGGAACAGTAAGCGGTACTTGTGGAGTTAGCTATCACGTTTACATTATCGCTGAAGACTCAAACGGCGATTTTGAATCTGACTATGCCAGTACACCATTTGAAGTAACAGTAAACTTGCCAACTGCTTCTGAAGAAGAAACACAAAATCCAAACGAAGACAATCCGACAACTACCCCTACTCAAGAAAATCCTTCAGAAGAAACCCCAACTGTAACTCCAGATCCAACTGCAACTCCAGAACCAACTGAAGAGCCAAAGGACTTCTCTGCTTTTGTAGAGCGTCTTTACAACATAGCTCTCGATCGCGAATCTGAAAGCGACGGTAAAACCTTCTGGGTCGATCACGTAAAGAACGGTGAACTTTCAGGAGCAGACTGTGCAAGAGAGTTCCTTAACAGTGCAGAGTTTAATGACAGGAATCTGAGCGACGAGGACTTCTTAAATGTCCTTTATCAGGTATTCTTCGACAGAGACCCACAGAATGATCCTAGTGGATACAATTTCTGGCTCAACAGTCTCAAAACTGAAAGCCGCTATGCAGTTGTTAACGGTTTCATCAACTCTACCGAGTGGTGCAATGTCTGCGCATCCTATGGTGTTAGATCCGGTGCCACAACCGCTAAGGCAACCGTAGCATCAAAGAACTCAATTGAATTCGTTGAAAGACTTTATACAACTTGTCTTGGAAGAAATGCAGATAAAGAAGGTCTTGATTATTGGAGTCTTGGACTTACCAACCTTGAACTTACAGGAACACAGGCTGTAAGAGAGTTTGTTTACAGCAGAGAATTTCAGGATCAGAACTTCAGTGACGAAGAATATCTGACAAGACTTTATAAAACATTTATGGATCGTGAGCCTGACACAGACGGAATGTCATATTGGGTAAACCTGTTAAGCAGCGGAACATCCAGAAACGAAGTATTTGATTCCTTTGCGAGAAGTGCTGAGTTTGCTGAGATTTGTAACTCATACGCAATTCACAGATAAGCAAGGAGAAAAAGAAATGAATTTAAAGATCAGATCCGCCAGGATAATATCATCAGCATTGGCGGTTACTATGGGAATCACTCTTATACCGTGGTTACAAAAAGAAACTGTTGTAAGAGCAGACGGGATAAAAAACAAAGATAACACAAAACTCGGAGTATCACAGATAGCAGAGCCTGCAATTCCGGAAAATATGCAGTCTTCCTGGTCAGGAAGTTATATCTATTACGGTAAGTATGAAGGTTCCCCTATCAAGTTCCGCGTTTTGGACACGGACTCAGACATCTACGGAAACGGGAAAAAGACTGTTTTCCTGGATAGTGACAAGATTTTGTTCGAAAGTCCGATCTGTATTGATGCACCTGAAGATTTGATATTAACAGGACCTTACAGACAGCCTATTTACTATGGCACAAGCGACAGTACAATGGAATTTGTTAAAGATTACCGTTGGGGAAACAGCGATCTTAAAAAGTATCTCAATGGATCCGATTTCCTGGAAAATAGAAATATCTTTACTGAAACGGAAGAAAATGCGATAGCTAACAGTTATGTTTCCACACATGATCTGGTAATGGGAACTGAACCTGGTAATGTCGACTATGACGCCTACCATAATTTTGTAGAATCAGAAGGTTTGACCGGAGAAAAGATATTTATCCTGGACGTTGAAGATATTCTTAACGATTCTTACGGTTACTATTTACCTAAGAACCCTACGATCAACAACGGAGGTGTCCCGTCAGGCGATACAAGCGGAATTAACGCCGAAGATTTCACTTATAGCAGGATAAAGACATACAAGGACTTGGTGGACGGGTATTGGCTTAGATCACATTATAAAGGTTTAGGTGCTATGGGCGATGTTTGGACTACAGGATACTTATATTGTGATTCCATTTTCACTCCGTCCCTTGGTGTTGCACCTGCTATGAATCTTGATCAGGATTCGATCCTCTTCTCCACTGTGATAGTCGGAAAAGCAGGAGAGGTCGGAGCTGCATATAAATTAACGATCAAAGACCCGGATATTCATATCTCTTATCCTTCCGATCCGACCTTAATAGGAAAAAAGATAACAGTTCCATATGAAATCACCGGTAAAAATGTAGTCAAAGCAAATCAAATTTCCGTTCTTATTACAGATAAGGATTATAACGACAGCGAAGCAGAGATCCTATGTTATGAAAAGCTCAGTTCAGTAGATATATTCTCGACTAAAGGCACGGGATCTTTCATTCTTCCTGAAGGACTTGACCTTAAAGACTGGGGAACTGCATATCATGTTTACATTTTCCCTGAAACCATAAATGATTTACTTGAAACCGACTATGCAGGTGATGTTATCGAAGTAACCGAAGTTCCTTCTGAATCGATTGAACAGGATACTTCTGACAACGATGATCCTTCTATAGATGATTCTTCAATCGATGATCCATCTAACGAAAATACGAGTTTCGAAGGTTTTGTCGAGCGTCTTTACAACGTAGCTCTCGGAAGAGAATCCGAAAGCGACGGCAAGACATTCTGGGTCGATCACGTTAAAAACGGTGACCTCACTGGCGCAGACTGCGCAAGAGAATTCCTTAACAGCGCGGAATTTAACGACAGGAATCTGACTGATGAGGAATTCCTATCCGTACTTTATGAAGTTTTCTTCGACAGAAATGCACAGGATGACCAGACAGGATTTAACTACTGGCTCAATGTTCTTGAGACGGAAAGCCGTTCTACGGTCGTAAATGGATTTATCAATTCTACCGAATGGTGCAATGTCTGCGCTTTCTACGGAGTAAGATCGGGGGCTTCAACGGCCAAAGCTACCGTGCCTTCCATAAATTCCGTCGAATTTGTTAAAAGACTTTACACAACATGTCTTGCAAGAGAAGCCGATTCCGAAGGTCTTATCTACTGGAGCCTCGGACTTACCAATCAGGAGCTTACGGGTACCCAGGCAGTAAGAGAATTCATCTACAGCAGAGAGTTCCAGGACAGCAACTACGATAACGAAGAATATATCACCAGACTTTATGAAACGTTTATGGGCAGAGAACCGGATAACGATGGCTTCACATATTGGATTAACCTCCTTGAAGGAGGAACATCCAGAAATGATGTTTTCGATTCATTTGCAAGAAGCAACGAATTTGAAGAGATATGTAATTCATACGCTATTCAGAGATAAATCTTTACGAAAAGGGTCTATAAAAACCACAAATCTAATAATACGAGGAGATATAAAACAATGGCTTTAGGGAAAAAAATAAAAGCAAAAACCCAAAAGGTCGTTTCATCTGCCGTAGCTGTTTCTTTAGGTATGGCATTGATACCATTACTTCAAACAGGAACAACCGTTAATGCAGGATGGAGCAAAGATCAGAACAACACAAAGTTAGGTGTTTCTCAGATTACGGAACCAGAAAAACCTGATACAAAAGATACTCCTTGGAAAGGCAGTTATATTTATCTTGGAAAATGTGAAGGAATGCCTGTCAAGTATCGTGTTCTGGATACAGATTCAAATGTCTATGGAGCAGAAACAGTACTATTAGATTGCGATGATATGCTGTTTACAAGCCCGATCATCAACAATCCACCTGAAGGGGTTGAAATAAATGAAAACCATGGAAACCCACACTGGTCTACTGTAAGTGAAGAAAACCGGCAAATAATGGATAGTTACACCTGGGAAAACTGTGATCTGAATAGCTATCTAAACGGTAATGGTTTTTTGTATAACGAAGATTGTTTTACTAAAATCGAACAATATTCAATAGTAAGCAGTTATGTCGAAAGCCACGAACACGTGATAGGTTCTGAACCGGGGAACGTCGATGTTTGGATAGATGCTAACTGTGAAGAATATACTGCCCTAACCGGAGAAAAGATCTTTCTTTTGGATATTGAAGACCTTCAAAATGAAACATACGGATATTTTATGCCTGTAGATTACACAATAGTCGGAGACGATTGGGCAAAAGGTGAAACCATGCATTATGGGCCATTTGCGAATCATGCCAAAGGCGACGGATCCATAGGATATTGGACCAGAACGTTATTTAGATACACATCCAGTTTTGCAGATATATATTCGGATGGCAGCTTGTACTATGATTTTGTTTATTGTTCAGAATTAGGAGTCGCACCTGCCTTGAACCTTGACCCTAACAGCATCCTATTCTCTTCTGTGATTTCGGGGGAATCCGGAAAGACTGGAGCGACATATAAACTGACATTAATTGACCCATATCTCAATCTATCTGTTACTTCAGCAGCAACTTATAATGGTAATACTATTTCCATTCCGTATGAAATATCAGGTGCAGATTCACACGACGCTACGCAGGTCTCTGTTCTCATAACTGATAAGGATTATAAAGACAGCACCGCAGAGATTTTATATTATGGCAAGCTTGATATTTTCAGTGGGTCATTTGCAAACGGAATAGGCACGATCGAACTTCCTGAAGAGCTGGGAGATTTTGGTTCCAATCACATTTATGTCTTTGCTGAAGACATAAACTATAAGTTCGAATCAGACTATGCCAGTGTACCAATCGAGTTAACCAACATTATCCCTTCATCAAACGAAGAAACCACCGCTCCAGACGAGAATACTCCTTCAACTAATGAGGAAGGACAAATTCAGGAAAACACAAACACCAATCCTGCAGAGAATGAAGGAACACAAACACCATCTCAGATCAACCCTGCTCCAAACAAGCCAACTGAAACTGAGACAGAAGAACAGTCATTTGAAGCATTCGTTGAGCGTCTGTACACTGTTGCTCTCGGACGCGAATCCGAAAGCGAAGGAAAGGCATTCTGGTGTGAAAATGTTAAGAACGGTAGTCTGACCGGTGCTGATTGTGCAAGAGAATTCTTGAACAGTGCTGAGTTCAAGAATAAGAACCTAAGTGATGATGAATTTGTTAAGGTTCTCTATTCGACATTCTTTAACAGAGATGCTCAAGATGATCCGGACGGTTATTCTTTCTGGCTTAACAGCCTTAAGAACGAAGGTCGCGAGAAGGTAGTCGATGATTTCATCAACTCTACCGAGTGGTGTAATGTCTGCGCATCCTACGGTGTCAGATCAGGTGCCACAACAGCTAAGGCAACACAGGCATCTGATAATGCAGTTGATTTTGCTACAAGGCTTTATACAGAGTGCTTAGGACGTGATCCTGAACAGGAAGGATTAAACTATTGGAGTCTTGCTCTCACAAATCTCGAAGTTACGGGAACACAGGCTGCAAAGGAATTCTTCTACAGCAAAGAATTCCAAGATAACAATTATGATAACGAAGAATACCTGAACAGATTGTATGCAACTTTTATGGGTCGAAAAGCCGATGAAAGCGGATTTACATTCTGGTTAGATCAGTTGAATAACGGCACTTCACGAGACGAAGTATTTGATTCTTTCTCGACAAGTCCTGAGTTCAAGGAAATCTGTTCAGATTACGCTATTCTTCCGTAAGGTAATGAAGAAAAAAGAAGGTCGGTTTCTTAAAGAAGCCGACCTTCTTAATTTGTTCCAAGATCAATAGATCCTTTTACTGATAACCTTATGATCTTTCCACTCTAGATCGATCCTATTACCACCAGGCATCTTGAATCCTTTTATAGAACCGCTTTCCCATTTCTTAGGAAGAGCAGGAAGTTCTTCCCCTTCACGTCCGAGTATCATTCTTATTATTCCCGAGACAAGACCGAAGTTACCGTCGATCTGGAACGGAGGATGATTATCAAACAGATTAGGAAGAAGAGACTTTTCCATGAGAAGTCTTACATGCTTATATGCTTCATCTCCGTTACCCATAGAAGCATAAAGATTAATGATCCACGCTCTGCTCCAACCCGTATGGCCACCGCCTGATGCAAGGCGTTTTTCCAATGTCTTGGATGCTGCAGCAAATAGTTCTTCACCCTTTATTGATGTTCCCGGGAAAAGACCGAACAGATGAGATATGTGCCTGTGGCCTGGATCTGTTTCCTTAAGGTCTTCATGCCACTCCATTATCCTTCCGTCATAACCGACAGTTACAGGTTTTATGAGTGAGAGTTTTTCTCTTATCTCTTCGATCTCAGAAGAACCTGTTTTAAGGATCTCCTCTGCGGATAATACGGATTCAAAAAGTTCTTCTATGATCTGATCATCCATCGAAGCACCCTTGCAGACACATCCTTTTTCACCGTTAGAAAGTTCATATTCGTTTTCGGGAGATATGGTCGGAGATAAGACAAGATAACCATTATCGACAATACTGTAGTCAACGATAAAGATCGTTGCCTGAAGCATCGTATCGAAGTGTTTTCGAAGAAAATCAACATCACCTGTATATTTGTAATGTTCCCAAACATGAAGGCAGAGCCATGCGGCACCGAGGACCCAGTAAGTGGAACTTAAACACGTATCCTGTGGAGCGCAATCAGCCCAGATATCGGTATTGTGATGTGCCACGAAACCGCGCATTCCGTACATCTTACGAGCAACTTCTTCTCCCCTCGGCTTCATTCTTTCCAGAAGGTCAAAAAGCGGCATATGGCACTCAGGAAGATCCAAAGTCTCGCACGGCCAATAGTTCATCTCGGCATTGATGTTGATGGTGAACTTACTTCCCCACATCGGGTCAAAATCCTTGTTCCAGATACCCTGAAGATTAAGAGGCTGACTTCCCTCACGGCTTCCGCTTATTGTGAGGTACTTGCCGAAATTGAACATACGGACGATATCCCATTCCTCCAAAGGAAGCGTAAGAGCCGTTCTATCATACAAGGATCTGTAATCACTCATATGATCGTCCTTCACCTTATCAAATCCCTTACAAGAAGCATCCTTCAAAGTTGTATCAAGGTATCTTCTCAGATCTTTCTCATAGAACTCGGATGTAGCGGCTATAAAGATATATGCTTCGTCAGCTCCGTCAACCTTGAGTGTATTACCAATTGGATCTAGAGTTCCTCCTTTGGCAACTACCTTTAACTCACAGGAAAACTCTAACGAGCCGCTTCCGCCGCATCTTCCCGTAAGCATCGTCATATCACCGGAAGTGTTGATTATACTGTCAACACAGTTATTGTATCCCGGATTTCTATAGACCTGATTTCTGAAAGAGCGGAAATCCCAGGTTATGTTCCCTCTGGCAAGCTGGGTCCTGAAGGATATCTGACCGCCCTTATCAGCTGACAACTTAACTGCTATGACCTTATCAGGATAACTTGCTATGATATTTCTTTTGTAGCAGACACCATCTTTCCGATAAGATATCCTGATCTCAGAATCCTCAAGATCAAGTTCACGGGAGTAATCCTCATATCCTTCATCCTCATTATCGAAAAGGATATAAAGATTACACAAAGTTTCATAATGGCTCTGTGTATCAGGGATACCCGACAAAGCCAAGGCACAAAGATCCTGGGCATCACTGATCCTTCCCTCATCTATGGCTTTTCTTATAAGCGGAAGCTTATCCTTGGCGGAAGGATTGATCCTGTCTTTGGGTCCCCCGTACCAGACACTGTCTTCATTAAGCTGCAAAAGTTCGGTCGACACGCCTCCGAAGACCATTGCTCCCATCCTGCCGTTCCCGATCGGAAAAGCCTCATTCCAGTCTTTGGCAGGTTTATCGAATCCTAATATACTGCTGTTCATATATACCCCAGAGTTTTTTACTTATTTCATTATATCATCCGAAAACAGTCGTGCTAATCTTGAATATATGCCGCCTTTCAGCGCTGATTTAGTGCTAGTATTATTCTGACATTATAATTTTCGAGAGGTGTTTTTATGAAGAACAATCCCATGTCTAAGGTTTTTGTCATAGTATTCCTTATCGTGTTTTTCCTGATAGGCGGTATCATGGTCAAGGGTATGATGGACCAGCAGAAAAAGAATATTGCCGACAACAACAAATATACTCAGATGATCCACGAGGGCGAGAAAACTAAGCTCACACAAGAGATCTTGGACCAGGATCACGCAGAATATGTGGAGAGTGTCAAGTCTAACAACAACACATTCGCTATCATCGGAATTGCATTTATCGGACTTATGGTCCTCTTGATCGTTATTTTCACCGTCCAGGCTCTCATAAGAAAAAGTCAAGGCGCAAGCGGGCTGGAACTGATAAGATATTTTATTCCCGTAGGATGTTTGGCCGTCTTTACCATTTTGGGAATAATCATAGGAGTTCAATTCATTGCTCCGTCCATGAAGAACGACAAATATGAGAAAGAATCTTATAAGTATGTCGAACTTAATATCAAAACAACTCAGGTTGAAGAGCATAAGTCGACACACAGAAGATCCGGAAGCAGTCACGGAACGACCACAACGACCACATATACATATTTTCTGATCACAGATGATGATCAAAAGATACAGGTATCAAAGATTCTCTATGAGAGGTTTGATGTTCCGGGTATTTATTACGCTGGTCAGACCGAAAGCGGTTCCGTATTCAGCCTCTATCCTGACAAATACTTTGAGCTGGGATAAAAAGTAGTATAATAGACCCAAAATTGTTTTGGAGTCAGTTATGCTTACAGATCTACATAATCACACTTGTCATTTCTCTCCCGATGCAGAGACGACAATTGATGATTTCATATCGGGTGCCGTAAACAAAGGATTAGCCGTTGCTGCGATCACCGAGCATTATGAATATAAGAATCCGGATCCAAATGACAATATACAGACATTCGATCTGGATCTTTATACGAAGACTTTCAAGGAATGGAAAAAGAAATGTCCTTCCTCTTTGAAACTTCTGATGGGTATCGAATTCGGATATCAGACTCATACTGCTTCGGATATTGATGAGATCGCTTCGACGGCTCCTTTTGATATTGTTATCTTAAGTAACCATCTGTTCAGAGGCGTAGATGTATTCTTCAGCAAGGAAGTCTATAAGCTTCCCGTGAAGGCCCGTCATGCCGAATACGTAAATAAGCTTACTGAAATGGTTGAAAGCTGCAACAATTTTGACGTTGCGGGACACTTTGATTATGTAAACAAGCGTAATCCCGATCTTAATGTCAATATGCTCTATGATGATTGTCCAAAGGAATTCGATCGCTTTTTCGAAGCCCTTATAGCTAAGGAAAAAGCACTTGAGATCAATACGGCTACTCCGGCAAGGCGTAATTCCATGCCTGACCAGAAGATAATAAAAAGATATATGAAAATGGGAGGTAAACTGATCACTGTTTCTTCCGACTCGCACATTATGGAAAACATTGGAACTTTGATCCCTGAGACTTGTGAATACCTTAAGTCTTTGGGAGTAAAAGAGTTGTGCTATTTTGAAGGAAGAAAAGTAAAGACATTCGGACTATGACTTCATCACAAACACAAGTACTTAACAGAAACAAGATCAAGTACATCCTGATCGTGGCAATGCTCATCGACCACATCGCTTGGGCTTTTGTTCCCACGGCATCCATCCTCGGACAGGTAATGCACTTTATCGGAAGACTTACGGGACCTTCGATGGCAGTCCTTCTTGCTGAAGGTTTCCAGTACACAAAGAACAAGAAGAAATACGCACTTCGTCTTTTCATCTTCGCGATGATCTCATGGGTACCTTATAGCCTTAATGATTTCGGGACATTCCCGAAGTTCACTCCCGGTATGTTCGGAATGATCTTCACATTGTTCCTGGCATTTATTACTATCTGGATGTGGGCTGACCTTAAAGTTCCGAAAGCTATAAAGATCATCTTTGTAATCCTTTTGTGTGTATTGTCGTTTTTCGGTGATTGGCCGTTCTTTGCAATCCTCTGGGCATTCTTTGCATATGTCTATAGAGAAAGACCAATCGCTAAATGGGTATCATTCGGTATCGTCGCTTTAGCAGACGTAGGGCTGACTCTCTTAATACCTATGGCTTTTCACGAGTCATGGAAAAGTCAGTTATTCCAGACAGGCGTAATACTCGTACCGATACTCCTCATATGTTTTTACAATAAGAAAAAGGGCAGCAGCGCGAAGATCCACAAATGGTTCTTCTACATCTTCTACCCTCTTCACATCTTTATCATCTATCTTGTTAAGGTATTCTTTTTCAAATAACAGATCAGATCATTTGGATGTTGCTGTTGTGCTTCATAACAAAGCTGACGATCTCCTTCAGCTCACTTTCGCTGTTAGCAGGAAACGATGTCATAGCGTATTGTAACAAAGGCTTCTTGGAAGGTGTTTTATAATCACCTTTCAGGGCCTTTTTTTGTTCATTGAAAAAGGAAAAGGATCTTCCCATCTTCAATGAATTTACTGTACCGATATAAGCTATATCTTCGAGATTCCAAACCTTGTAACCTGTCAAAGAACCTGAAGGGCAATGAAGTACCAGCTCGTTATTCTCAGTTACAAAGATCCTGTTATTTAACGAATCCTTAAACTTGTGCTCTGCCAAAAACTTCTCTGAAAACTTCCTGTTCGCACTTCTGTCAGCTCTTACGCATAAAATGACAATAAGAGCAATAGCACCTGCAACGCCCAAAGCAATCAACTTAGGATACAATTCCTGAGGCATACTTATACCCCCCTGCATAAAGATGTTTGATACATTTATATATTAGGGGTATGCATTAGTCAATTTCAATAGCTATAAGAGGTATCTCCAATTCTTCCTTGGTAAGTCCTGCATGTCCTCCGGGCATCTCCTGAGCTTCGATATGCGTCGTGAATACCGAAGTGCTTCCTATGGATATCGCGACATAATCACCGATCATTTGATCAAGTCCGTCACGGTCAGTTCCGATACCGAATATCTTATCAGCTATCACTTCTTCCCGGGTAAGGATAAGGAAATCCTCTCCTATATTCTCTCTGAAGATCTTAGGAAAGTCTTTTTTATATTCTTCTTTAACGAACAGATTAAGAGTACGAGGTTCAATCGAAGGCATCCGAACGAGACACTTAAGGACTTCCGGATGATCAAGGATACAGATATTTCTGCTGTCCATATGGCCGTGATCCGCCGTAACGATAAGAAGGGTGTCTTCCAGTTCCTCGGCTAACTGTCTTATCCTGCTTTCGAGAGATACCACCATCGCATGAGTATCAGAACTAATCGTTCCTGTTCGGTGCATCGTTGTATCAGGTTCGTTCCAGTAAGCATAGATATACTTCTTTCCCGGCTTTTTACAAAGATCCGTAACTCGCGATAATATCGCTTCCAGATCGTGCGGGAACGGTGGCATAAACGGCATAGAAAAATAAGCTTCTCCTCCCGCTTCGTTTATCCTGTCGATAATATTTTTATAAGGCGTAAACGTAAAACCCGCATTATAATCAGCAGCAGGACATGTCTCGTTAAGAGAATCAGGTGTCCATTTCTGTTGCCCATTCTCGTCGACATCAGGAACCGCTCCGTCTTTCTCGCTCCTTTGCTCGATATTGATGAATACACTTACATTCTTATCAAGCTTAGGATAGTACATATCCCATCCGAGCCATCCATGCTCATTCGGATAAAGACCGGACATTACTGATGTTGTCGCAGCAACGGTTGTAGGTGGAAAGACAGAATCGTATGAACAGACCAGATGAGAGCGCAGAAAACCGTCAGGCTTAAGATGCTTCTCCAATATGGATATACCCATGGCATCAAGAATGACAACGACAACATTCCTGTGTTTATTTCCTTCCAGGATCTTGTCGGCTGTCTTTAATGTAGGTGAGACAGGCTCAACACCAAAGTTCTTCAGGATGGAATTACTGAGATTAACAAGACAATTTCCGTAATTCGGTAATGGATAACTCATTTTCTTTTCCTCATTTTCTTTTTAAAGAATATTAGCCGAAAGCCCTTGATAAAGCAACATTTATGCTTATCTCTTGACGGCTAATTCAAATTAGCCTATAATTAGGCTAATCTCAATTAGCCAAGAGGTGGATCATGAATACCAAAGAAAGAATTATGGATGAAGCTCTGACATTGTTTTCAAAAAAAGGATACGGCGATGTATATGTCGGCGAGATCGCCGATGCTGTCGGCATCAAGGCACCTTCCCTTTATAAGCACTTTAGGAGCAAGAAGGACATTTTCGATGCTCTGATAGAAGAGATTGGAAAAAGATATGAGGCACAGGCATCATCGATCGGCATAAACGGAAATGATTCTTCAGAAGATGCAAATATCTATATGGGTATCTCAGAAGACATGCTCATAAAGGTCGGCAAAGATCTCTTCCTTTACTTTCTTCACGACGGATACATGAGCAGGTTTAGGAAGATGCTCACGTTAGAACAGTTCAGAAATCCTGATCTTGCTAAGATTTACACCAAACAGTTCTTTACGGACCCGATCGAATATCAGTCAAACATATTCGCTCTCTTATGTGGTATGGGAAAACTAAAAAAAGCTGACCCCAAGGTCATGGCACTTCAATTCTATTCACCTATCTATACCCTTCTTACGGTATGCGACAGAGATCCCAAGATGGAGAAAAAAGCTTTAAGAATGATCGAAGATCACATCAAACAGTTCAACAGTAATTATGGAAAGGCAAAGAAATGATCATCACTGTTATTAACGGACAAAACCACAAAGGAAGTACATATAACATAGCAAAGATCCTCCTTGATAATCTCGGGGAAAACGAAGTCCACGAGTTCTTTCTGCCGAGAGATCTTAATCACTTCTGCTCAGGGTGCTACAGTTGTATAAAGGATGAGACCTTGTGTCCCTTTTACGAAGAAAAGAAAAAGATCATGGATATGGTCGAGAAGTCTGATCTTCTTATCTTCACTACACCAACGTATTGCATGAACGTATCTGCACCGATGAAATCTTTTATAGACCTTACATTCACCTACTGGATATCACATAAGCCAAGACTTTCCATGTTCTCGAAAAAGGCCGTCGTTATCTCCACCTCTGCAGGTGCAGGAGCAAAGAAAGCAACTAAGGGCATCAAAGAGACTTTGTTTTACTGGGGTGTTCCTTACATCAAGTGCTATGGCAAAGCTATCCAGGCAGCTAACTGGGATCAGGTAAAACCTGAGATCAAGACAAAGCTCGAAAAGGATATGAAGTCTCTCGCAAATAAGATAGAGACTTCAAAGGTTCACGTCGGCGTTAAGACGAGGTTCATGTTTTCGATGATGAGGATGATGCAGATAAAGAATATGGGCTCAGGTGAAGAAGAAAGAAACTACTGGAAAGAAAAGGGCTGGCTCGAAAAAAAACGTCCGTGGAAAGTGTAACATCTTCTGTTAAATCCTGTCCTTAAGGTTAAGAAAACAGGATAAGAGGATATTTACATGAAGAAGATTATTGCTACATTTATTTCAGTTGTTTTATTGATCGGAGCTGTCGGCTGCCATAGCGCAGACCCGGACGGAGGATTAATAAGCCTCATCAGGAGCGGTTCAAGCGATGAAAGCGAAGTCATATCATTAGCTGATCTGTCGGAATTAGAAAATGCAACCTCAGTCTATGAACTTACCGATCTCATGACTACAAACTATGACAAGGAAAAGTATAGCGAATGCGATGATGATGAAGACCTTCTCTTCTATTTTGACATCCTCGGATACAAAGAAAATATCACTGTAGAGCACAACGGCGAGAAATATCTGCTTTTCATGTACAGATTCGATTCTTACACTTCGATAGGACAATTCATAAATGGCATCGAGAAAAAGCCTGTCGGTGATACATTAAACATCAACATAGATGTTGAGACAAAAGAATCAAAGACCCAGGGGTGCTTTCCTAACATGACATTCTTCCAAATGATAATCAAACTCGAAAAGGACTTCCCTACTATTGTAGTCAGTGGATCTGAATACACGGAATATAACGGCGGAAAGATCTATATCGGCGGAAAATGCGGTATGGCTGACAAAGATCTTAATATCACCGTTCCGTTGATCTATGACGAGATATACGACTACTGCTACTACGGTGACAGAGATACAACAGATCTTCCTACCCTATACAGAGTCTACATTAATGATCAAGGAAACGGTCTTTTGGACGAAGATCTTAACCTTATAATAAGCCCGAAATACTATAACATTCATGTCGTAGATAAAGATACATTCATAGCCATGACGCTTAAGAGTGGTGACGAACAGAATAACCACATCTTTCTCATGGACAAGAACGAGAACATAATAAAGACCATCGACGGCTTTGTTGATGATGACAGCTCAGGTGCTATGTACTGCCATGAGGGACATCTTAAATATTCGATAAATAAACCGGATATGAGCATAGACTGCATAGGCGTTATCGATGAAGATCTTAACGTGATAATCGAGCCTAAATATGTATACATCTTCTATACAGAAAACGGCTACAAAGTCACAGATAAAGACGGTAAGGAAGCTTTATTTGATTCTGAAGGAAATCAGCTTACCGATTTCACCTGATACCATTTCTTATCACTGCTCCGTAGCAGCAGCAAGAAATGAATCAATTAACTCATCACTGTTATCAGGAAGCAAGAATTTCTCGAACAGTTGATCTGCGACGCTTGTTCTCAATCCGCCTCTGTCTTTAAAAAGTTTCAGATCAGGTTTTGTCGTCCCCTTAGCACAGTAAAGGCTCGAATCCATAGGAACAAAAAGGTATTTGACTGAATTATTTGAGTTTCTGGCAGTTCTGATATCTGCAGCAAAGAATGCATCCTTCCTGAAGATGGAATAGACAGACAAACCGATCGCTCCGATCAATGTGACTATACCAAAAACGATCGGAATCCAAAGGCCGAAAGATCTGGTCCTGATAGCTGCTACAGTTAGTGCAGCGAGTATTCCGAATGCAATTAAGGCTGTCCATTTTAGAACATACTTTACTCGTTCTTTTTTAATACAACTATTGCAGATACTGCTCTTTTCAAACGTTACAAATTTCTCGTATACCGTAGTTGTGGTTCGCTTGGCAACAACATAATTTTTTGTTGAAGAAGTTGAGCTCTTGTTTACTACTGCAAATCTGTACGTATTCTCCGCATCAGCCTTTTTACAGCTCTTACATTCACACATTATTGTATCCTCCAATATCCATATTCCAAGATATTATACACATACAAATCAGTATTACAATCAATTTTTTTGGCTACAAGATCAGGTATCAAAGGCCCAGATCAAAAAGGCTTATCTGGACATGGTCATCCGGAAATTCACGCATGTACGAAAAGCAATCATCAGGCTTATACATGATGTTTCTTTCTTTGCAGAAATCCCTGAAAAGTTTCATAAGTTTGGCTGAGTTCGGACTAGGTACATCATATGAGTATCCGTACTGTTTTATATATTTTTCTTTAAGTCCAGAGAAGTGTTTATCGAGTGCCGCATAGTAGTACTCCCTGTCACCTTCCCTTAAGGTAAGTCCCATTCCGAAATTGATGATACCCTTAACTCCAACTCTGGAACATTCTTCGAGAATAGCCATTATGTTCTCTTCCGTATCATTGATATACGGCAGTATCGGAGTAAGCCAGACTACTGTCGGGATGTCTCTCTTCTGCATCTGCTCAAGAACTTCTATCCTTCTTTTGGTATTGCAGACATTAGGTTCCAATATACTGCAAAGACCATCATCAAAAGTCGTAAGCGTGATCTGAACAACGGCTTTAGTCTTTTGATTGATCTTATCCAGAAGATCGATATCACGCATAATAAGATCGGATTTGGTCTGTATCGCAACACCGAACCCATAATCATAGATTATCTCGAGGCATCTTTTAGTTATCTCCAACTCTTTCTCGACATGAAGATATGGGTCACACATCGATCCTGTTCCGATCATGCATTTTTTACGCTTGCTTCTAAGGGCTTTCTCCAGAAGTTCAGGTGCATTCTGCTTCACTTCGATATCTTCGAAAGGATGCTTAAACTGATAGCATGAGCTCCTGCTGTCACAGTAGATACAGCCATGCGAACAGCCACGGTAAACATTCATACCGCAGCCGCCTCCGCTTGTCGTAAGTATTCCTTTGGCATCAACGAAATGCACGATTATTCTTCCCCCAGGATCTCCTTCTGTTTTTTCTTACTGAATCCCTTAAGTACCAGATCATAGGCTTCATCCAGGAGATGCTTCATAAGTTCATCTGACACCTCTCCGTCAGGCATAACAGATATCCAATGCATCTTATTGGAATAGTATCCCGGAATGATATCTTCGTACAGTTCACGAAGTTCGATACTCTCTAGAGGATCGGTCTTGATATTGATATAGACAGGCTTATCATCATCCCCGAGAAGTATCGCGGCGAACATCTTGCCCCCGATCATAAAACGTATCCAGTTCCACTCAGCCTGAAGGTCTTTGGTAACCGCCCTTTTCTTCATCAGATACTCATCTATCCACGGATATTTCATTGATTCAGTTCCTTTAATCTGTTTACTCTTTCTACAATGCTTTTCTCGAATTCTTCATCAGAATAATTCGGATCTCTTGCTCCTCTTATTATATCGCAAGGAAGCTTACTGCACTGTCCGCAATTCTTAAATCTGTTCTTTTCGCAGCAGCACTCATAGATCGGGCAAGCTCTTCCTTCAGGAGCATGAAATACCCTCCCTTTAAGAGCATTACATCCTCCGCACAAATTTTTATACTCACATATGCTGCAATCCGTTCCGCAGCAACTGATATCACATGACATACTCAATCCTCCGTATAATAGTTGATCATCTCTTTGGCATTTTCGAGCAATAAGTCTCGAGCTTTCTTCGTTTCCAACACCTTAGCCTTTGAACCGAACGTCATTATCCATGATATGAAATCATTGATATCCGTATAATCTTCTTCGAAAAAGAGTTTTCCGTCAGAAGTCTCCTCAAAGCATTCAGCACCGAATTCTTCTATCAATCTCCACTTAACCTCAGGTTCGAAAAGAACCTTGACCCTCAGGTTCGCGGGAAAGACCCTCTCATTTGAAAGTTCAGGCAACGGTGCCTCCCTGCATTCGAAGTTCTTATTCGACATCTTAAGATTGTCCATACGGTTTAACTTAAAAAGCCGATAATCTTTTCTCGTCCTACACCATCCCCACACATACCAACTGGACCAATGGAAGACCAGGTAATACGGTTCAATGGTGCGTTTGCTCTCGCCGGATGGAGCATAGTAATCAAAGCTTATCAGATTGCGGTTTTCTATCGCATCAGTGATCGTTCCTATCTTTGTCGATAATGATCCGCGGTACCACGAAGCAAGATCTATAAGGATCGAATCTTTTCCGCTTATGAACTCGGAAGAACCTGTCTGAAGTTTCTCCATAAGCTGACCGTAATAACCGCTGCCGCTCACACTGTCGAGACTTCGAAGTCCCGCGAGGATCATCTGCATATCTTTGGACGTCAGGATCGTTCGATCCATCTTGTATCCTTTTACTATGCTTATGCCCCCGCCTTTTCCCTGCATCGTGTCGATAGGGATCCCTGCAGTGATAAGAGCCTCAATATCGCGGTTTATCGTTCTTCTGGACACTTCAAAGTGCTCCGCGAGTTCCGGTGCAGTTATCATATCCTTCTGAAGCAATATCGATAGTATTCCGATCAATCTGTCAATCTTCATTTGTCTTACGCTCCGTGATCATCTTAGCAAACATAACACGACATCTGTATGTCATGTTTAATTATATGATGAAAACAATCATAAAAAAAGAGAACTGTCCGGGTTAGACAGTCCTCTGATCAATCAGGTGTACTTAGCGTAATAACTGATCTCGTGATCAAGCGTTTCTATCGTTTCTTTCTTGAGCTCATCCGAGATATAGTCCTTTGAATTCAGATCATTAATAAACTCATCATATACATCTTTTGCCAAAGCCTCTTCACCTGCTTTGTTTAATGCAACCGTCTTGTGGAATACATTCATCATCTTTACATTAAGATAGAACTTCTTATCTATAGCCTCAGGACGGGTTGCATATGATTCCAAGATCTTATCGATCCACGAACACATCTCCACTGCATCATCTTTCTTGCCCCACCAACCGTAGCTTTGCGATATCGAATACAATTGACGGGCAAGAGCACTGAACATTAGGACATTTTTCTTATCGATCTCATCTTTCATTGCATCAAAGCCCCGGTCAAAGAACACCGACTCCATTTCAAGTACTTCTCTGTTACGGGTTGAAGTGATCTCAGGAAGAACATTTATGTGCTCTCTCGCCTTGTCAAATTCCCTTGTGTGAATATAGATCCACGCAATAGCATAATGAGTTTTCTCGACCAATACCCTGTCATTACAATGACTTATAAGATATGTCCCCTTCTTGATACAGTCCTTGAAAAGACTCATGATATGTTCTGTCTGATCACGGAAAAGACCTTCAAGTTTGTCATCCCAATACATACTGAGACTTGCAGCTTGCTGTGTGTATTCATTGATGATCTCATAGTTACCCGGATGGATGTTTGTCTCTGTTGACAGATATTCACATATCTTAAGCTTGCTTCCGGCCCTGTCCTTATCATCCCACATACCGCTGACAGTATCTTTTATCCTTTGTGTAACTTCGTCATCTTCCCGGAGCATGTCATATCCGAGAAGAGCATCAGTACTTACACCCAACGTCTGAGCAAGAGGTATAAGCATTGATACATCAGGCATACCGACAGCCGATTCCCATCTGCTTACTGCCTGTGGAGTAACGTTAAGAAGGTCCGCAAGTTCTTCCTGTGTAAAACCTTTGTTCTTTCGAAAAGTCCTGATATTATTTCCTAAGTTGTTATCCATTTTAATAACCTCCGATTGTCTTTATCGGTACCGTAACTTCATAGTAATCTTCGTTTTCGAAAAAGACAATCAATGCTGCATTGAGCAGTACTCAACGACACTCGAAGATCACTCCCGGACTTTACCAACGATCGTATATAAACCATGAATGAAACATATTCTCTTTTTTACTGTCTTTAAAGATAAGAGGGGATCATTGTAAGTTATCATCTTATGATTGCAATCCATTCCAAAACACTTCCGGATCAATCTTTGGAGTGACATGATACAAGTATGAAAATATGGGATCGGAGTAATAGTCATGAAAAAATTATTAGTATTACCGTTAATCTTTCTAACAATAATGATGGTCGGATGTAAGAACGACAAAAAGGACTCAAAAGAAACGAGTTCTGAACGCATATATATCTCCGAGACTACCGAAAAAGAAAAGAAAAAAATGGCCACACCGACACCTACTCCGATTCCTGATGATCTTGAAAAAAGCGTCTACTATAAAAACGGCGGAAGTGAGATAGGATCAGTAAGTGAATACGATGACGGAAAACTTACGAGTTTTTTCGAATATGAGCATGGGGATTCCGACGAGGAGTATCAAACGATATACACTTACAAAGATGACCTTCTTGTAAAAGAAGAGCACGTATATAACGGCAATATGGACAAGGTAAGTTTTGATAACAGGATGCGCGGATATACCCTCTACTACTATAACGAGCAAAATCTCCTGAATAAGGAATTAATTTATGATGAAAATGATGAGTTAATAGAAGAATACTATTATCTCTATGATGAGTTCGGATATAAAATGACAACAAGGATCGAGAATGGCGAGAAATATGTTACTATGACCGCTCCAAACGGATATGATACCTATTTCGAGCAATATGATGAAAACGGTGATCTGATCGAACGCAGAGACTATGAATACGAATTTGACGATTTAGGAAATAAGATAAGCTACACTCTCATCGTTAACGGAGAAACAGAAAGACAATATCTGTTTGAATATGATGAGTTCGGAAATGAAATCAAGGCTTTTACATATTGGTATGGAGAGATCGATACTGTAGTGACAACAGAATATGCTCCTGATTATTCGTGGAAGATGACTACACTTACAAAGTACGATTATGAAGGAAACGAGTGTAGTTCTCGACTTTTCTATCGTGCGTATAACGAGAATGGTCAGGAAATCGAGTTCTGGTACAAAGATTCAGGTGATGAAGAACCTGCTGAAGATATATTCAATACATACGACGAGAACGGCAATAAGATCAGCATGGTTAACGGAGACTACACCACGATATACAAGTATGATGACCAAGGCAGACTCATTGAGGAGGATGCATTCTTCAGAGATGAACTGAGTTATTTCTATTCATACAGTTATGAGGATTCTTAATACAGCTCGGCTGCTATTTCGTTGATCAACCCGTCTATGATCATGTCATAATCAGAATCGATGACAGTAACACCGAGACTATTCCTGTTACAGTCTTCGATAACAACATGGTTTTGCTCTTTAAACCATTCAGGTGTCAAATCAGAATCAAAAGATCTTTTCTCAACATCAGATTCGTGCGCCATAATGTTAGTGAAATATCTGTCAATATAATCGTCTGAAAATGCAAGACATATGTATCTTATGTCCTTAAGGTACTTTATCCCCATATCTTTACGCCAATTTCCGGGAATATAACATCCTTCGACGATAAGATTCTGGTTATTCTCAATGGCAGTCTTTATCATCTCACGAACTATAGGCCACAGATAATCCGTGAGCTTATCATCATCCATAGGAGTAAGATCCGTATTACCGCTTCTTATAAGTCCCATCTTAAGATGGTCTATTGAAAGATAAGGAAAGCCGAATCTCTCGAGCATACGCTGAGCGATAACTGTCTTTCCTGTATGTGATGCTCCGGCTATAAGGATGATCATTTTGTTACCTCCTCGATGTATCTTATGATCGGTTCATCGGTCCAGACCTGCGCTTCAATATAACGTTCCGGACCATGTGCCCCGTCATCATTCCAATCCTGCGGAAGACCGTATTTATCAATGATCTTCAAGATCTCTTCGTAGGTATAGACCATCTTTCTATATTCTTTTCCGTCCTTTACCCTGGGACTAAACGTAGGCATCGAATCACCATAAGTAAATGATATCTTACGCGTATCAAATTCCTCGATCGCTATCTTGATCTCACCGGGCTGCTCAAACCAGGTACTTAGCCACGGACTAAACTCAACGACCATATAATGAGGTGACGGGATATCCATGATTATCCCCTTCTTCTCCGCTTCGATCTTAACGATCCTCTCACAGTTTCTTCTCTTGGTTATGTATCCCGTATCTCTTTGCGCTGTCAGAGAATCAGGGCGCTTGATCTTAATATCCTCCAGAACCGAGAATGCCTCTTCTTTGGGGATTGCCGTCAGACTTTTAAACGGACCTGAACGCTTGTCGTAAAAGTGATAAAGATACATTTTTATTCCTCACTTAAGGTTGCTGTCGATATATTCGATCATCGGTTTCTTTCTCACTTCATCCTCATGACCTTTATACCACTCATAACATTCCTTAAGACCTTCCTCGAGACTTATGGTATCAGGCAATATCTTAGATTGTTTTTCTACATCAAGTGCATACTCATAATCATAGAAACTAAAATACATTCTCTGTTCTATATCATCGAAAACGTTCACATACGAAGCCGTTTTTCCTGCACATTTATAGCAAAGATCCACCCACTCTTTTATTGATACCGAATCACGATTTCCAACGTTATAGATGTGCTCATCAGGAGATTCTTTAATGATCTTCTCCATTATCTTACAAAGGTCTCTTACGTGGAAGAACTGAAGTTTCATCTCACCATTTCTCGGGAGATAGAATTTCCTGTCCTGATCAGCACAATCAAAAACAAAAGCTTCTCTATAGACATTGTTGCCGGGGCCGTACAGATAAGGCGGACGAAGAATATACGCATCAGGTTGCATATTCAAAAGAGTCTTTTCAGCATCGATCTTATCCGTTCCGTATTTTCCCCAAAACTTATTATGACCAAGCTCAGCATTTTCCATAAAAGGTTGTGCTAAGTTCTCAGGATAAACAGCACTGGAACTTACGAAGATATATGTCTTAACTTTACCGATCTTACTTACAAGATCTGTTATGTCCTGACCGTTATAAGAAGTAATATCAAGCACTATATCAAAATCATATTTCTTCAGATCAAGATCAGGATCGTGACGATCTCCTTCGATCAAATAAACACCATTTACCTGTGGTCTTGAATTACGATTTAATACATAAACTTCATATTGTTTTTCTACAAAATACTCAGCTACAAATTTACTTACGAAAACTGTTCCGCCGGTTACCAATATCTTACTCATCAAATATCTCCTTTTATTCAGGTCACTCTCCGAGCAACCACTTCTCCATACTTTCTTTTAAGGTACAGGATTCATCTTCTATGTTACACAGATACGTTATAACTATTCCTCTTTCAGGGAGCACATAGCACTTCTGCTTGAGCTTGCCGTTAATACTGAAACCGTCTTTGTACTTCCATATGAAGTATCCGTAACCTCCCTCACGGTTCATCTGCTGGATTGATGTTGCCAGTTTCACGTACTCTTCTGATATGATCCTTAGTCCGTTATAAACACCGTTGTTATATAAAAGAAGTCCGATCCTGCTAAGTCCGTTTACGGTAAGGCTCATTCTCGATGCACCGTAGAAATAACCTTCAGGGCACCTGCCATACTCATATTGGTCAATACCGAGAGGCTTGAATATCCTGTTCTCGATAAAAAGCCCGAGGTCGCCGCCGATGATCTCACTTAGAGCCACACCGACCAGATAAGTATTTATATTACTGTAGTTAAAACCTCTTTTGGAAGGATCAGAGAGTTTACAGTTAAGTGCATAATCGATAAAACTAGCACCTTCAGCCACAAACGGAAGGTCCTCTACGGACATGGTAAGAAGCCTTTCTACCGTAATGATCGAGAAAGACTTCTTTTGTTCCTCAGACATCTTCTCAACATTCTTTTTCGGAAGGTAATCCAGGATAGATCTTTTCAGATCGATCTTTCCCTCGTCATAAAGGATTCCGACAGCTATCGAGACAACAGTCTTGGTAGCCGAATAGATAAAATGAAGATTCTCGGTTGTATCTCCGTAGCTATGGGTAAGTTTCCCCTTCTCGTAAACTTCAACGCCGAAGACATTCCAATTATTCGTCTTTATATCTTCGACAAACCTTTCAAAATCCATATTAACCTCTGTAGTTATTCTTTTATGAGATAGGCTCTGCATGGTGCTCCGTCGCAGCCTCCGAGATTAAGAGGCGCACAACTGAGGAAGTACTTCCCTTCCTCAACATCTGTGAGAACGATCCCTTCGAGAAGCGTAATCTCTTTTTCGAGCAATATAAGGTGAACTTCCATAGGAGCATCTATAGGTCCGACTGTCTGACTCTCATTACCGATAAGGACGATCCCGGCATCTGCAAAGATCTTTGCCGCTTCAGCAGTAACTGTCATATTTCCTGCAATGAGAATACGTTTATCAGCACCGGCATCTGAAGCTTTCTTAAGGATCGCTTGAGCATCAGGACCCTTCAGATCTCCTTCAAATCGAGATACATAGCAATCACCGACATATGGAGCAAGGCCCATCTGATCAACAGTTTTACCGTCACCCAGAAAATGGAACGGAGCATCTATATGAGTTCCGTTATGAGCACACATCTGAAACGAAGTGAGATTACAGACATCCCCGTTTCCCGTGCTCAGAACCGTAGTCCTGACCGGTGACGGATCGCCCGGATATACTTTACAACTGAATAATTCCTGCGTTATATCAATTATTTCTCTTGGCACCATATCTGAAATCCTCTCTTTAGACATTATAACATTTGCAATACATATCATAATGCTTATTGTTTTTTTATATTTGTTATTCTACAATCGATTTTGGAAAACTTAATCAGGAAGGTACTTATATGAAATGTATTAAACTATTTGCTGCTGTTATGGCAGTTTCAGTAGCGTGCGGCATTTTCGCAGGATGCAACAAAAAAGATACAAGCTCCAGCAGTCAGGAATCTAATACTTCCTCAGTTGATATTGCGGAGGATTCCAATGTCGGAGATTCCTATCTCGAAGGCGAAGAAGCTGTCACCGCACTCCTCAATGCAACAATGAAGGATGATGTTTCTCTTGCTAAGGATATGGATCCGAGTATCAAAGCAGATGAGACAGTCGTTAAATTGAGAAAACTTGTTGCAGGAGATTTCATTCACTCATCAGGTTTTGATATCCCTGATCCGACAGAAGCAGAACTTACCAAGGTAAACAGCATTATGGACTACATCTATGGCAAGACATCCTGTGACCTAGCTTCAAACACAAATGAGACCGTTGCTTCCTACACTGCTCCGAACAACCTGCCGGAAGTTATCAACAATGCAGTAGCCGATGCAGCTGCATCTTACGACGGTGATACGGAAAAAGCGTTTTCAGATCCTAAGTTTTTCGACCTTTTCCTTGATGCATTTATCAATAGAGAAAACGAACTTAAGATCGAGGGCGGTCCTTCATTGACCATCAGCAATGACGACTACGTAAACGGTGTATACGATCTTCTTTACGGAATGCTAGGCTTTTACGATATTCTCTGATTATTATTTTTTTCGAAAACAAAAACCCTGAAGTTCAACATATCTTTGATATGTACCCTCTTTGCTGGACAACAGCAAGGAGGGTATTTATATGCGTTATTCGTATGAATTCAAAGTCAAATGCGTAAAAATGTATAAGAGAGGCGTGTATCCAGATACACCACAAGGTATATCAAAATCTGAGTTT
>JAILPW010000051.1:0-24627 GCA_024699245.1 Clostridia bacterium
ATCCCGTATTCAGTCTCTGTGAATAGGGATAGATTACTGGATTTCAAAGGCACTATAACGAGACCTTCCCGTTTGTCTTCAATAAATTACAGTCATCTGTACCGTTATATGACTGTACAAGCAACTGGAATTCTTCCTAAATTACAGTCATCGGTACAGTTCTAAGAAACTGTACTTATCACGGGAAAAACAGCGAAATTACAGTCATCTGTACCGCTATAGGACTGTACAAGTAACGGGAATTCAAAAGAACGGGGATGCCCCAAGTGAGTTAAATCACTTTTGAGACATCCCCTTCGAGCCTCTTATTGCCCTAGCATCAAAATTAACCTTTAACGGCACCTGCCGTAAGACCTTCAACAATCTGGTTAGCGAAGATACAGTAAACGATTATCGTAGGAATGACTGCGATAACGATTCCCGCAAACATCTGTGTGTAGTTCGTATGGTAAGGACCGACGAACTTTGTAAGTGATACAGGAAGTGTCTTCTGTGCTTCTCTCGAAATAAATACCATTGCCAAGAGCAATTCGTTCCAGTTACTTACGAATGACATAAGACCGGTTACCATAAAACCTGTCTTAGCCATCGGAAGTGCGATCTCAAAGAACATACGCGGAACGGAACAACCGTCCATTACGGCTGATTCGAACATCTCGTTCGGGATACCTTTGAAGAATCCCACCATGATATAGATGGTGATAGGAAGCGAGAATGTTACGTACGGAATGATAAGTCCGATCAGTGAGTTGGTCAGTTTCCATGAAGAGAACTGAATAAAGAGCGGGATCAACACACAGTGGATCGGGATCATCATGCCGATCATAAAATAGGTGAGCACCAACTTCGATAATTTCCAACGAAGACGTGCGATACCGAATGCAGCCATGGAGCCGATGAGAAGTGAAACGATCAAAGTGATAGAACATACGATAAACGAGTTCAATGTAGCTTTACCGAGATTACCCATCGTCCATGCGAAACTGTAGTTCTCGAACATCAATTTGTCAGGCATCGCCCACGGTGAAGTCATAAGGACTTTGTCATCTTTCAGTGATGTTATAACGACCCACGTAAGAGGGAGGATATATATCAATGCAAGTAAGATGAGAAAACCGTAGATCAGACCCTTCACGAGATTGTGAGTGGCATTACCACGTTTATGTTTAATTGGAGCAGTGTTGTTCATATAGAGCCTCCTTTACATATCGTAATTGTCGACCTTGACGAACTTGTTGATCACAAAGGTCACAATAAGACACATGATCAAGAGAACAACACCGATCGCACAGCCGTAGCCGAGTTTATTGAACTTAAATGCCTGATCGTAAAGATGTGTCGCAAGTACATGTGCACGGTTGCCCAAAAATCCTTCAGGGATCATGTTGTAAACGAGATCGAAGAACTTCAAAGAACCGATCGCATTAAGGCTCATAGCCGTCGCGATCATAGGTCTTATAAGTGGCAACGTGATATGGAAAAATGCCTGTGTCGGAGTACATCCGTCAATTGCTGCTGCTTCGTAAATATCCTTACTGATACCGGACATCTGAGCCATGTAAAGCATCATGGATTGTCCGACATACTGCCAAAGAGCTACAAACGAGATTACGATGATCGGAAGGATGATCGTACCTTCCGTATTGAACAACCACTGAGGTCCGTTCATGCAGTCGTCAATCCAACCGAATGATTCCATCATCTTATTGATACCGAGAGAAGGAGTGAAGACGAACATCCACAAAAGTCCTAATGCGGCACTACTTAAAACGCAAGGAAGGTAGTAGATATTTTTAAAGATATTACGACCTTTCTTGATGTTAGTTAATAACGCTGCAAGTATCAGACCGAACAGGAGCTGAGTCACACATGAGAACACCATGAAGAACATGGAATTCTTAAATGCGGTCCTCATCGTCTCATCCTTGGTAAACAGTTTTATGTAGTTCTTGAAACCTGCAAACTCAATAGGATAATTCGTTTTGTAATCACAAAATGAATAGTAGACAGCTTTGCAGATCGGTATGAATAAAACCGCAGTAAAGAGAATAAAAGCCGGCGCCAGAAAAAGTATAATATAGCGTTTTCTACGTAAAAGCTTATCCATAGTTTTTCCCTTTTAAGAATGTCAGTCCCGCCGTGACAGGACTGACATCCTTGCTAAAAATTTTTAGTTTAATGGCTGGCTACTCCCAGACATTTTCTTCATAGTATTGTTGTATCGGTTTTAACGCCTCCGCAGGGTCAGTGCCGTTGTAGATCTCAACGAAACAGTTATCGAATGTTGAACCTGCTTCTGTATCATAGAGAGACTCGTTATAGAATCCGAATGTGGAGTTTGCACTCTTGAATACGTCCATAACATAAGCGAGCTCAGGAGGAGCTACAGTTGTATCATATTCAACGTTAGTTACAGGGATCTTGCCACCCTTTTCAGCTGTGTACTTCTGAGCTGTATCGTCTACGAAGTACTTCATCAAAGCGATAGCTGCGTCAGGGTTCTTAGTTGTGGAACTCATGCAAAGGGAATCGGACTTAGCGATGACTCTGTTAGGATCTGCGGATGAACCGGATACTGCAGGGAATGGGAATACGCCAACCTTCTGCTCGAAACCAGGCTCGCAGCTTCCGTTGATCTGACCGATAGCCCATGAACCCTGGATAAGGATAGCTGCGTTTCCGTTATAGAAAGCTGCTGTAGCGATATCGTTGTCGTCACCTGCTGCTGTCGGCTGGAAGTACTGGCTGAGCTGCTGGATCTGCTTACCGGAGTTGATGACCTTGGAATCCATCCAGTCTGTCTTGTGCTCCTTGATATCGTTGAGGTCTAATCCGTTTCTGTCACAGAGGTAACCTGCAACCATGGAAAGACACCAAGCGGTACCTGCAGAGATCGTGATAGGTGTGTAACCTTTAGCCTGGAGCTTATCACATGCAGCGAGAAGATCATCAAATGTCTCAGGAACTTCTGCTCCTGCATCTGCGAACATCTCTGTGTTATAGAATACACAAGCTGCTGCGATGTTCAGAGGAATAGCATAGATACCTGCGCCGTCCTTTGCCTCAGCACCGTATGTGCTGCCTGCAAATACTGCGTCAGATGTGAATGTCTGCTTCCATCCGTCCTTGTTAAGGTAATCATCCAACTTAGCTGCTACACCGGGGATAACGTAATCGTTCATGTTAGCGCCAGGTGATACGATGAATACGTCAGGTGTCTCGCCGCCTGCGACCATCGTGTTAAGCTTGTTGTAGTATTCCTCGAGGTTTGTTGTAATAGGCGTGCAGTGATACTGACCTGCATAATCCTTGTTAAAACGATCGATGGAATCTTTATAACCTTTTGTGATCAGATCCTGAGATGCTTCCAAGTCATCCCAGACCATAAAGGTTATCTCCTTAACACCGCTGTTACCTTTACTGCATCCGGCTAAAACACTTACTGAAAGTACAGTAGCCATGAAGAGTGCCAATAACTTTTTTTTCATTTTTTCAACCTCCTTTTTGTTGTTGAACGACCCTTCGTCGTTCGAATTGGAATCAATATAGCAAAGGGGGTATAAATCGACAAATTTGTCATAGTTTTTTGATGTCAAAATATTGATATTATTCGGTCGAAACGTTTTGCTCGGAAACGGTATAAAACCCGCTCGGGAACTCTTGTGTTTGCGTGGCTTGAAATGACGGTATATCAGTCGTTTTCACGATCTTGTCTTTTCGAAAAAACGCGCAGGAAAAAAGCTTCTCGGATCATCGGAAAATCAGGTTCATTCAACGGGGAATATTACATTTTCATATTGTCTATAATCGGGCTATAAAATGACCTAAGATTACATTACATTACCGTAATTCTACATGATGAGAATATGATATAAAAGACATCAATCTGATACAAGTGTAAAAGCCTAAAACTCGGGCGTTTTTGAGCGAAAAATGATCAGAAAACATGACAGTATTTTGCGATGAAAATATTGTCTTTTTTATAACACAAACTTACAAAAATGTAATGCAAAAAAACGGGGTGAAATGCCCGTTTTTCAGTCGATTTCGGGCAAATGACAAAATCGATATACAGATGTGTGGATAGTGTGTTGATTGTTGTAGTTTGTGTGTGGATTTACGTAAGATCGGAACGCATTTTTCGCCTTACTCTGTTGATGTGTCTTTCAAAAGTTCCGTTGTTTAAAAGTTCAGTTAAGACCAGCTGTTCGAAGGTCGGAACGGTGCAAGAATAAAACCCGAGTTTCTTATTAAATTTTGAAAGCAGATTTTCAGGCAGGAGCATATAGCCTACACGAAGTGCAGGGGAGATCGTTTTCGAGAATGTATTAAGGTAGATGACGTTATCTTTTGTGGCCATTGAAAACAAAGTCTCAACGGGTTTCCCGAGGACGGAAAATTCGGATTCGTAATCGTCTTCGACTATTATCCTTCCGGACGAATCAGCCCACCTTATGTACTCATGTCTTTTGGATGCAGAAGCGGAGATTCCGGTTGGAAAACTTCTAAATGGAGAGATATGGAGAACGGTCGCTTTTGTTCTATCCAAAGCCTTACTTTCTATGCCGTCTTTTCCGAGAGGAAGAAGCTCATATTTGATGTTGGAATTTCCGTAAACTCTCTGGATCTTTTCATAGGACGGATCTTCAAGTGCGAAGATTTTTTCGCTAAGAAGACCTGCGATAAGATTATAAAGATATTCAGCTCCCGAACCGATTATTATCCTTGACGGATCGATGCGGATATCCTTGTTACGGGCAAGGTATCTGGAGATGGCTTCACGGAACTCAGGAAGGCCGCAGTTAGGTGATTTACTTAAGATATCTTCCTGGCGGTTAGTTAAGATCGTCCTCATTGTTTTCGAGAGGACGGAGACAGGGAAGACATAGCCTTCCTGTGATGCGGATATCTGATGAAAAGAGGGAAGGTTCTCTTCGGGAAATGATGAGAAACCGTCTGAGTCGCGGAAGGAAACAAAGTAGCCGCTCTTTTCGACGCTTCTTATATAACCTTCGTCACGGAGAAGGTCGTAGGCGTGCTCGACTGAGATAACGCTGACGCCGAACTGAGATGCCATGGTCCTCTTGGAAGGGATCTTGGTGTTATAAGGATAGACGCCGTCGACGATGTCTTTTTTGATGTGGTTATATAGTTTTATGTATGATGTCTCGTTGGTTTTTCTCTTCATCTGGTTATATAAAAAACTCCGAATCTGGTTATTTCATATGTTCAGATAAGTTGTAACATAGTAGCTGTCGGAAGACAATAGCAACCTACAGGAGCGAGGGCATCAAAATGAGCGAGCATGAAAAAGACAAGCTTAAGATAAGAAAGATAGCATATATAGGAGTACTGGCAGCACTGATATTTGTCGGAACGGAACTTCATATTCCGACAGCTATAGGACACGTTAACTTAGGTGACCTGATAATACTTGTAGCATCATATATCTTAGGACCGATCGCAGCGGTTCCTTCTGCAATCGGTGCAGCTGCGGCAGACCTTATCTCAGGTTATGCACAGTACGCATTACCTACGTTTCTCATCAAAGGTATCATGGGCTTTGTAGCAGGACTTATAATGAAGAGAAGAGGCGAGAATAAAGTATCTCTTCCGCGTAAGATATTGGCAGGCGTTGTTGCTGAACTAATTATGGTCGCAGGTTATTTCGCATTTGAATCCATGCCGTTCATGTACGGCGTTGCAGCTGCTGCAGGATCTTTGATCCCTAACCTTATCCAGGGCGGCATAGCTATCATCGGAGCTATCCCTCTTACGTATGTTAAGGTCTTCGATAAAGTACGCGTATGATCACTTAAATGTGTTTTGTTTTTTATGGAAAATGTCCCGTAAGTTTTTATCACTTACGGGACATTTTTGATCTTAGAATCTAACTGCGAATAACTTATATGCCAACTTCGCGTACCATGGATTTTTATTGTACATGGCCTTCGTTGTTCTTTTACTGATATCGATAAGATCACTTAGTTCTTTATCTTTTATCATCTCGTTACTGAAGGCGGCCTTTTCTGCAATGAACGTTGCTCGTTTCGGCGGACGGGAATTAAGTATCTTCGTGGTGAACTTAAAGTAATGATAGTAAGATCTCGTCCTGTCGTTTATCTCCTTGGTGGAGAACTGCGACTTCCAATAGAGCACATATACCAGACGGATCAGAAGAAGAGATCCGACGGATATTATTCCGATAAGACCAAAGCCGATGACGTTAGTCAGATCGAGCTTCTGTTTCTCGGTTTCTTCTACGACTTCCTTAGTCTCGGCAGTTGTCGGCTCGTTCTGCTGACTTTGCTTCTGATCAACAGGAGTAGGCGTATTAGTGGTGTCATTATTCTGATAATCATTTTTGTTAGGATCCGGTGTCGCGAGATAAGATACCTGCTGATATTCAGGATAGTACTGAGCGATGGCTTCGATGTCGAAGTTCCTTGCTGCTCTGTCGTTACCAGGAGTTGAATCTCCCATTACCCAACCGAATTCAGGAAGATAGAATTCGAACCATGCGTGTGCATCTGTTGAGTAGACGTTACGCTCATGACCGAACGGAAGACCGGAGATCATGTAGCCTTCTACATAACGTGCAGGCACGCCGATCATACGAAGAAGGATAACCGTAGTGGTTGCGTAGTGTACGCAGAATCCTGTGTCGCTTTCAGCCATGAACCAAGCAACAAAGTCAACATCGTCAGGCGGATAATCAGTGTTCTTATCGTACCAGTGAAGATCTCTTACGAACTCGGTAACTGCTCTCACCTTGTCGGCATCAGATACTTCGATCTCACCGTTTAAGATCTGCATATACCAATCCGGAAGCATGCCTGTATCGATTATTGCCTGTCTTGTTTCTTCAGGTACTTCCAGATTATTTCCGTAAACGTAATCGTTTATATACTGATCGGAATAAAGAAGTCCGCACTTTTCCGGTACTGCGGAACTGGCAAATGAATAGCCGGAGTTGTAGAAGTTTAATGCACTCGTTTTCGCTGATAACGGAGTAAGCGCACCTGAATAAGATGTTGAGTAACCGTCTTCTTCTTCGACCACGATCACCTGATCGGTATCCTCTGCAAATACGACCGCAGAGCCTGATATGAAATCCCCGTAGGTGGCAGTGTACTCGGGACCGTAATTGTACAGATCCATATAGTAAGGTGTCAGACAGACGTCGTGATCCACCGAATAGGAAAGATAGATATTATATTGACACGGAACAAAATCTATCGGAGCAGATGTATCCTTACCTGTAAAAGGATTCGGAATATAATCTACGCTCTTCCATACGTTGTCTTCGTAGACATCTTTGGAACTTGCCTTAAGATACAGATAACTTCCTTTGTAGGTCGGTATCGAAGGATTATTATAATCAGGGTTCTCCGATTTGATTACGCTGCATACCGTATAAAGCGGAGGATCAAAATTACCTACTGCGGAAAGATCCGTATCGGCACCTGAGATCGAACCGAATCCCTGAGCGATTTCATCGACCAGTTCACTTGCAGCAGGAATTCCCTCGGCTTTGTTGATGGCATTCATGACGTGCTTGTTGGACTTAAGAGGTGACTTAAGTACCAGGGATCTTAACTGTGTGATGCTCTTTTGTGCGAGCCTGTCTTTGTCGTATGTATCCTGCGGGAATATAACTCCGATAAGGAGCATAAATGCGATGACCGGAACGATCATAATGAGAGTCTTGTTCTCCGAACTCTTCCTCTCTTTTTTTCGAAAAACATGGATCAGGACTAAAAGCATGAGACCGGCCATGGCTAATTCAAAAGCGATCTGATCAGGGAACATGAAAACAAGTCCTACGGAGCAGATAAAATACGGCAGATAGAATAGAAGCGAAGTGATGATATCTCTTCTTCTTACGATGAAATATGTCGTAAAGACCGTAGGGATGAAATTATACAGCGCGAACAGGGTAGTAAGCGCATGCTTGCCTCTGCTATAGACTCCGAAGGATCCCGGAAGCGCCCTGAAAGTGTTCTCCTGAAGCGAGTTCAAAACGACCTTGAGACCTGCCCACAGATCGAAGATGTCGAAGTAGAGCAAAAACGCGAATCCCAAAGGAACGATGACCATCGGTATGAACGAGAAATAGATCTTCTTCGTGTAGTGGATCGGTGTTATCAGCAAAGCCGCGGCGATCGAATAAAGGACGATCGGAGTATACGAGACCCTGAAATTATACGTGGATGCCAGCATCCAGGTAAATCCCAGATTCAATATGGTGGTTATTATGATCGACAGGAAAAATGTCCTGACGCCCGGAGCATCATATCCGGCTTTTCTCTTAACAACATTAGCCGGCATTTGACGCCTCCTTAGGTATTCTCATATGAAGTATCCTGAAGATAGCTCTCTCCAGGTCTCTTTGCGATTGGATGTCGAATGCGATCTCACGTTTTCTCGGAGGAAGTATCCTTATCTTATGTGTGATGTCGTGGTTCAGAAAGTAAGTCGAAGTGAAGAGCATCTCGCCGAGTTTTCTGTCGAGAAGATCCCTGTCTTCCTGAAGCTGCATAAAAACACGCGAATGTCCGAAGCACTCTTCCTGCGCTTCTTTAACGAGCATCTTGTCTTTCTTCGCGGATGCCTTCCAGTGGATGGACTTGATCGGGTCGCCTTTAATGTACTCTCTGATGTCATAGATCTCGGAGTGAGGCGACGATGATTTTTTTAATCTTCTTGCTCGAAAACCATTTAAGTTCGGCATTACTTCCGGCATTGTCGGAACAGGCTTTACCACGATCTCGCACCTTTTCGGGAGCTTGCGGTTGATGTGAAAAAGACCGAATATATCGTAGACGCTTATTTTCGAAATGGCATATGTATATGATCCGCAGTGCGATGTGTCGACCGGGACCGCGGAAATGGAACTGTCTCTTTTTGAGAAGCTGATGTCGGAAGTCTTTCCTTCCATTATGTCGGTGACTTTGGCATTGAACCTGCAGAATGAAAAATGCGATGATGCGCCCTTGATCCTGACATTGATCGATGCGTCTTCACCGTGCTTGACAAGGCTCGGGAAGATGACCTCATATTTGAACATTACCGCGGAGAATATGCATAATCCGAGCGCGATAAAAGGAAAGATCAGTAAGATCACCAAACAGAACCATGACGCCCACATCTTGTAAAAAAGGAAAAATACGAATGTGGCGATCAGCAGACCAATGTACAGACACCAACTCTTCAACATTTCAGATCAGACCTTCGGAACAGGAACCGTCTTAAGGATCTCCTTTGCAACATCGGCCGTGCGCTTGCCGTCGACCTCAGCTTCAGGCGTGAGGATGAGACGGTGGCACATGACAGGTCCGAAGACTGTCTGCACGTCAGACGGAGTTACATAATTTCTCTGCTGCAGATATGCGAATGCTCTCGACATTGATGTAAGAGCGATGGTAGCACGAGGGCTCGCGCCTCTTTCGAGGTCCTTGTGATTTCTCGTCATGCCGGAAAGGGCAACGATATATTCAAGAAGCTGATCGTTGACGAAGACTCTGTTAACTTCTTCCTGCAGCTGCACGAGAGTTTCCTTGCTGCAGATCCTGTTAACGTACTCCATCGGATTAGCGCCGTTCTTACGTGATTCGAGCATGTTCTTCTCGTCAGCCGCAGCAGGATAACCCATGGAGATCCTGATCATGAATCGGTCGATCTGCGAGTCCGGAAGAAGCGACGTACCTGATGCGCCTGCCGGGTTCTGTGTCGCGAATACCGTAAACGGTTTTGGAAGAAGATATGTCTTACCGTCGACCGTAACCTGTCCTTCCTCCATCGCCTCCAAAAGAGCCGACTGAGTACGTGACGATGCTCGGTTCAACTCGTCTGCCAGGAACAGATTGTGGAAGATCGAGCCCGGCTGATATTTCATCGTATTTGTCTGCTTATCGAAAATGGAAAATCCCGTAATGTCAGAAGGGAGAACATCAGGCGTAAACTGAACACGTCCGTAATCCAATCCCATTGTTTTCGAGAAGGCAAGGGCCATTGTTGTCTTACCGACACCAGGCACATCCTCGATAAGGATATGTCCTCCTGCAAGTATTCCCGTTAAAGCCTGAACGATGACGTAATCTTTACCGCAGATAACTTTCTTGACTTCCGTGATGATCTGATTTGTAAGCTGGCTCATATGTATATACTTCCTGAAATTAATAACAAAAGCATTATACAATAAAACAAAGTCATAATGAAAATCAATTTGGTGATTTTTGTATGAGTTACGGGCTCAGCTGACGCTGATGGTGAAGAACGGTTCTTCGCCTACGGCATTATCTTCTCCGATAAACCTGATCGTATAGTGATCAGGAGGAAGTACCAGTTGGGTATTTATCGTCCTCGACAGTCCCTTCGGAATATCGGAACTATAGACGCTTCCTTCTTTGTCACCGACGACTTCAACTTTGTAGTCACCCTTAGCATCGACCATGATGATCATAACGGTAACTTCTCTTTCTTCCTCAACGGTGAAATCGATCTCGCTCTCCTTGTTCTCTTCTGTTACGGTGTAGCCGAAGGTCGCATTTAAGAGCTGATCGTTCATCCTCTTAAATGACTGTGTCAGCATAAGGCCTGAACCTGTTAAGAACATGACGCCTGCGATGATGCCTGCGAAGAGAAATCTGATCTTCCTGTGATTCTTCGGATCGAGGAGCATGGCGCCGAGTGTAAGAAGGATCGGAGCCGTGCATGCCATGATGAGATAAACGCCGAGATATGATCCGATATTGACTTCTCCCACCATTTCGGCTGCTCCGCTCTTGGCAGAAAAATAACCGACTATAACGGAGAACAGATTGTTACCCAGATGCATCAGCATCGAAAGAAGCATGTTGTTGCTCTTTACGACAGCGAATGTAAGAACAGCTCCAAGGATCGCCGTAACTCCGAATCTTAAAACGGATACGTGATTAAGTCCGAAGAAGATACCCATGATGAGAACGATGACCCAGTCTTTCTTGATACCTCTGAAGTGACTTAAGATCGCGCCTCTGTGAACTGCTTCTTCGCAGATCGCCGGAAGGACTGCAATGAAAATTGCAAGTGCGAAGAATCCGAGTCCGTTTCCGTAAAGGAAATCATTAAGTTCTGTAACTGTGCTGTTGCTGGAAGGAAAGATGAGGGAAGTAAGAGCGGTAACGACTATACCGATGCTCTGGCCGCCCATCATGAGAAGCAGACAGCCGAATACCTCTCTTACCTTCGGTTTTCTTATAGGAAACATTTCCTTGATCTTGACTTTCCTGATGAGACAGTATCCGACTGCGATCCCCAAAAACAGAAGTTCAGTCAGTATGAGACCTGCCATTCCGAGATAGTACTGAAGAAGCTGACAGACGGTCAAAAAGAATACCATCAGTGCTGCAAAAAATACGAAACCCATCCAAGGACGGAATTTCTCCTGATTTGTTAAATTTACCATATGATCCTCCTATTCGTGGATAGCGCGTTCTTTCTTAAGTTTAACGATCTTGGCTATGGTCTTGAGGATATGCAAGAAGCTTACGACCATTAAGATAAAGCAGAGTATTGCAGTCGCATAGTTACAGACCCAAAAAGCGTTATGACGAAGTGCCATGCTGAGATTAAGAAGTCCCGCTCCGAACATGGCTACTGCGCAAAAGATCAGGTACCAAAATGCGGTCCATTCGTATGTGATCTTCGAATCGATGTCAGAGTAGATGTCGATACCGTCCGGATAATCCTCTGCCGATGCTCTTGTGTAGACGCAGCATGTTCCCGGATACTGGATGTAAGATGTGACTTTGATCCCGACTTCGTCCAGGAAACTGAAGAAATCCATATTCTTTTTGCCGGTATAGCTGCCCCTGAGAAACAGTGTCTTATACTTGTATTTGCCCGGATCCGTCTCTTCAAAATCGAAATATAACCTTCCGCATCCTATGAGCGAATAACCGTGTGAAGCCATCTCATTGATCCATGCTTCTTCTTTATCCAGCTGCCAGATGAAATATAATCTGTGAATCCTTCTGATCATCTTATTTACCCTCCATTAACCTCTTGCCGTTATCAACGAGTTCGGAAAGTCTTGCGATCTCTTCTTTGAGGATCTCGGTTCCCGATGACGTTATCACGTACTCTTTCTTACGGCTTAAGGGGTTCTCCGGAAGTGCATCGATCCATCCCTTATCAACAAGTGTGTTCAATGCTCCGTACAAAGTTCCTGCCGCGAGCTTGATCCTTCCGTTGGAAAGCTCGCTTACATTCTGGATTATCCCGTAACCGTGCAGAGGGTTTTGAAGTGAGAGGAGGATGTAGTAGACCGCTTCTGTCAGTGCTTGCTGTGGCATTATCTTTTCTCCTCCTTTGCTGAATTTCTTATGTTATATATCCCGATCGTCAGGTTGGTGATCGCGATGATACCCAGCCCCATGTTCATATGTCCGTTAAATACTAATACCAGTGCTGCGATCGTCATGCAGATCACGATGACTGCCGCTACGATTGCCTTTTTCATTTTCTGTATCCTCCTCAATATCGTCAGTCGATATATCGGCTCTCGATATATCGTAGCCTGAGTATATCGGGTTCCGATATAGTTGTCAATATCCTTTTTCGAAAAAAACGCAAAAAAAGACCTCGCCGTACGGCAAGGCCTTGGTTTGGTTCTGATATGTGATTACCAGTAAAGCTTGATCTTCTCTCCGATAACAGGGATCGAGAAATACTTGTTTGTTGCAGCTGCGATGATACCCATAACTGCGAAAACAATGATTACTACTTCACAAGCCCAGCCCAAGAATGGGATACAAGCAAGGAACATCTCGAGAATGAAAAGGATCATGCCGTTGTTTACGTGATTCTTAACATAAGCTGACTCTCTTACATCGGACGGGATGATATTGAGAAGTCCGAGGAACCACAAAATACCACAATAAGCGAGAATTGCAAAAATCTTCTGCTTACCTGTGATGTCTGATACAGAAGTGTTATCCATAACCAAAACCTCCTAGGAATAGATAATTGTATGATAACATAGAATAATCAAAGTGTATAAAATTTTTTTAAAATCAATGCATTTACAGAGGTAAATATGAAGATAGCAAGATACCGCAAGGAAAGCGAAGTCACATACGCTCTTGGCGCGACGGTAGTGATGGAGTACTTAAATAATGCCCCGGAGCTCGTAACCGCAGTCATTTTGCACCCGCAGTTCAGGGCGGAGGAGACCATTGAAAAGATAAATAAGATCACGGGTCAAAGAGGTATTCCGGTCTCAACCGAGGAAAAGCCGTTCAACATCCTCTCGCAAAAAGAGAACTGCTTCGTCATAGCGGTAATAACAAAAAAAGAAAAGAAATTGGACCCGGCCGACCATGTGGTTCTGGTAAATCCGTCCAATGCGGGCAACATGGGAACCATCGTTCGAAGCTGCATAGGTTTTGGTGTAAATAACCTCGCGGTCATAAAGCCTGCAGTGGACTTTTTCGATCCGAAGACAATAAGGGCATCCATGGGCGCCTGCGCCAGGATCAATGTGGCGACCTTTGATTCTTTTGATGATTATCTCCGAAAATATCCCGGTAACAACCTCTATCCGTTCATGCTGGACGGCAGCACGAAGCTCCAAAATACCGAGATAAAAGAGCCTTTCGCACTGATATTCGGTAACGAGGCAACAGGTCTTCCGTCAGATTTCCAAAATATCGGAAGCCCTATAAGGATCGAGCACGGAAGCGGTATCGACAGCTTAAATCTCCCGATCGCGGCAAGCATTGCTCTTTATAGCGCCACGGGCAACAGGTTCAGCTGATAAAAAATGCCGAAAAAAGCAACAAATGGTATTGCAAGACAAAAACAATCGTGATAAAATCTCTCGGTGCAATAAAAGAAATTAGCGATGGAGGTGAAGGTAATGCCAAATATCAAGTCTGCTATTAAGCGCGTAAAGGTTACAGAAAAGAAGACTGCAGCCAACAAGATGAAGAAGAGTGAGATGCGTACTGCTATCAAGAAGACTAAGGCTTCCATTGCTGAAGGTACTGAGTCTGCTGAGGCTTTGAAGAACGCACAGAAGACATTGGATAAGGCTGCTGCTAAGGGTTACATCCACAAGAATGCAGCTGCAAGAACAAAGTCCCGTCTTGCTAAGGCCGCTGCTAAGGCTTAATTGATTTGAATTACTTGATGACCGTCTCGAGCGAGGCGGTCATTTTTTATGCCGTATTTTGCCCGGCCCTTAGATCCCGTGTTGCTATTTCTGTCCGACCGATATTATCACTTTGCCAGTCTTATTATAGAATGGCTATTAGGAAAGTGAGGAAACAGATTATGAAGTTAAAGGATTACACATGCCCTTCATGCGGCGGTGTCCTGATCGTCGACAAGGCAGTTAAAGTCTACAGATGCCAGTTCTGCGGTGTTACCTACGATTACAACTATTTCATGGGGGATGATGTTTTAGACAGAGCATATTCCTACCTCCGTCATAAAGAGTTCAAGGCCGCAAAAGAGGCTTTTGAGTTCATCCTTAAAAAGGAGCCGTTCAATGCTCTGGCATACAGAGGCCTTCTTTTGGTCAGAGCAGAACTGACTGACATCAGCAAGTTCCGCGCCCCGGGAGTTTTCGAGAAATTGCCTTATAAGGATATGAAGGAGATCGTGGAAAAGGCCCTCCAAAATGTCGGTAATGACGACAGAGAGTTCTTTGAGAAATTCGATGAGCTTTTGGAGGACGGCGAGAGATACAAAGCAGCCAAAAGGCTCCAGGACAAAAACGAGCTGTCGGCTTCGTCCAAGGAAGATCAGGCCGAGAACCTGTTCAACAAAGCAACAAACAAGAAAGAAAACATCAAGCTTAGGATATTCGTTGAGACATTTCTTATCTTCGTTCTTCTGGGCGTGATCCTGGCGATCCCGGGATACTACTGGCTCAGCCCTTATCACTGCAGGGTCAGCCGTGGTCTTTTTATGGCAAAGGGATACGTTCTCGATGAGGATAACGATGGCAGCGTAAGAAATGAAGAAGACTGGGATTTCATGGTCGAGCACGACGGTATGCGCAATATCGGAAAGAAAGGGGGAGATGTCTATGGCCTGAATAACGGTGACAGATACATTTCCTTCCATCTCAAGAACGGAAGAACTTACTTCGCGATCCTGGCCTCGATCCTGTCAGTCATCGGCCTTATTGTTGTGGTCATCCAGATCCTCCGCATTAGAAAGCGCGTAAAGGAATCAAGGATCAGCGATATGTATGAGCAGGTCGAGCTGATAGAGGCAGACGCCAAAAAGGATAAGAGCGAGTACGACGCCTACAGAAAAGACGCGAACCTCATTGCCCGCGATCTCAACAGGAGCCTCGCGGAACTTATTAAGATCGATCCGTACGTTCAGGCTAAGAATTGATCGTTTTGAGACAGATCCGGAATTTTTCTGTGACTGTGTCACAGAAAAAAAGGTGTTTTGTCACAGAGCCAAAACCTTGTGCATATATTCGGAAATTCTGTGTATAAAGCACAAGGAAAACGCGTTTTTGCACAGGCGTGTGCACAAACACCCTGAATCCTGTGTGAAAAGCACAAGAAATCCGCGTTATTGCACAGGGTGTGCATAAACACCCCAAATCCTGTGCAAAAAACACAAGCAAAGCATAGTGGAAACACAGATCATTTCACGCTTACAGGCGGAATATCCCAATCGGTATTAAGGGGCAGCCCCATCAGCACGTTCTGAAGGTTGGCTGCCTTTATATCGAGGGCAGAAACCGAAGCAATCTCATCGTCCTGGTGTTCCAGGAAATCCGAACAGTTATGGATGAGCGGCACTTTGGCGCACTTGCCCATGATCTTCAGGCAGTAGCGGCCCTCTCTGTTAAATCCCAGCACGCGTATATACGGAACGTGCTTATGAGCAGCAACAAACTCCTCGCTCTGGTCAGTCATCATGGAAGCCATGGCGCGAAGCATCCTGCCCCGGGTAAAGTGCTTGGTATTAAGTTTACTCATGAGCGTATCAAAATCCGACTCGCTGCTTCGAAGTTTCTCACATGTATTTCTGATATGTCCCAGAAGGCCGTCGCCCATATAAGCGGTCGTCTCGTCAGCTGAGTCGAGTTTCATCACGGCCGACTTCGCGTAACGATCCATGTCCGGGAAAGAATATTTCTTCATCGACAGAGCAGACAGCATCACCGCCAGGGAACTATCCGGCATAAGTCCCGCAAGCTTAGTGCCGAGAGCGCTTTGAGAGTTGCCGCAGCCACGGATGATATCTCTTATCGCAGTGGCCGACGGGTACTTTGAACCCACATCCGCCGCGTCATAATCGTCGCCGACCCTTGGTATCGCGATGACGTTAAAGTTCTTCTTGAAGATCCTGATCGCCCTTAGGTAGTCGAGAGCCAGGATGGAATTCGGTCTTCTTAACGTATTACGAAGTTCCCCTTTATCCTCATGCTCGAAAACATCCGCTATGGCATTGGCACGTGCGGAAGGGAAGGACATGCCGTCCTCCAGGTTCTTTTTGAGTGAAGCGGTGAAGGCTTCGTTATTTTCCAGATCCGTCTCGGAAAGTTTTCTTAAAAGGTCAAAGTTATCAGAGTCGATGCCGAAAGCGATGTCGGTCACAACTCCGGTCCTGTATAAAGTCTCGATGGCTCCGAAAGCAAACCGCTCGGAAGGAGCGCAGGCGAAGGTGAACGGCAGTTCGAGGACCACATCTGCTCCGCACAGCAGCGCCTGTTTGGCGCGGACATCTTTCGGAAGGACTGACGGGAGACCTCTTTGAGTAAACGGTCCGCTCATGACGACGAGCACGATGGCGCGCGGATCATTAACGATCTCACGGGCTTTTCTTATCAGATACTCGTGACCGTTATGGAACGGATTGTATTCTGCAACTATGCCTATAACTCGCATTTGTTTCACCTTTGAAGTTTTGTATAATATGTGCATTATATAGGAAAACAAGGTAAAAAGCATAATGAAAAGGCGCACGGCAAACTTTATCATGAGACAGAACGGTGAGAAGACGGGGATATTTTCCGCTATCGACCGCAAGAAAGCCATCATCATCGGGTCGTGCGTTTTGGCTGTCCTGATCCTTGGAGGTCTTTATCTCCTGTACGTCAGGAACTACGCCAATGCCCGTAAGGTCAAGCTCGAAGAGCGTAAGGTCATCGACTACGAGTGGGTTGATGACGCGGCCCAAAGCGGTATCGTCAAGGAGTTTCTGTGGAGCAGGACCAAGGAACTGATGCTCAAGAATGCAAATAACGATACTTTGATCGTTGATAAGATCACCCTTCCCGGTAAACTTATCGATCAGACTCAGGAGGAGTCCGGTAACTACAGTCTTTACGATCAGTCGCTGCTTCTTAAGGCATACGTCAGGGACAACGACAGGATCAAGGCAATGTCACTCGTTTCTGAGATCAACAAGTATTTCGATATCAAGTCTGAAAGCGTAAGAGACAAGGTCTATTATCTCGATGCATTCATGGAATACTATTCCGCATATGGCTCCAAGAGCGACTCCGAGAAACTTTCCGAGATGGTCGATGATCTGTTTGACGAGAATGGTACACTTAAGACATCCGAGATCACGGTGTCGATCTACGAAGGCCAGGCATACGTATCTTCCAACGATGTGCAGGCGGCGCTCGAGACGGGCAAGGCGATGGGCGAGCTGGAAGCCGCGAACTTCGACATGCTGGCTGAAGACGTTGTCGACACCAAGAAAGTCGACGGTGTCCTTTTATCATCAGTCGATCTTCTTCTCATCAAGGAACTTGAGAATAACGGCCTTCTGCCGGAAGGATCATATGACCGTAACCTTGCCATCGTAAAGGATGCGGCCGTAAGTCCCGAGATACCTCTTTATGCTTTTTCTTACAGCATCGAAAACGGTGAGGTCGAGTACGTCTATTCTGCCGGAACTTCAGGCACCATCAATGTCGAGGAGTCGGTGGAGACGATGCGTAATCTCGCTTTGGTCGGCGAACTTCCGGATCAGTCTTATTCATGGCTTAAGACTACGCTCTTCGGAACGGAAGTTTTTAATGACACATATTTCTGGACTTCAGACAGAACCGGCGGTACGGAGTCGTTCGGTTCTTATTGCAAGATTGCGCAGATCGCGATCGTTTTCGATGACAGGGATGTGTTTGATCTTTGTATGGAAAGGATCGGAGTGCAGATCGCGACACTTGATTCGAGCCCGGCTCTGTCGATGGTGTTCAGGACAGAGAATTCCAGGAACGTGGTTTATGCGGAAGACAATCTTGAAATCTATCTCATTATCAGATAGTATTTTCTAAGTGTTTTTTGAGGGGTATTTATATGGGAAAGGGTAAAGTCAGCATTATTGCTGCGATCATTTTACGCGTTTGCATCCTTATAATGATCGGTTATGTCTCGGTCTTGTCGACAAAGATGCTGATCCTGGCAGGAAGAAATATTCAGACTGACGATATGACTTCGGCGGATGCTTTGGTGACTTTGAAGGACATAAGTTTCGTGTGGAGCGGCATAATCTTCTATGCAGTTGTCATTGTCATCGCTCTCGTGTGCAGTATCATCGCATTTAAGAAGACATCTGTTGTTTCATCAGTTATAAGAACGGTATTCCTCGCAGTATTGGCGCTATGTTCTGTCAGAAGTGCGATCATATTTACTGCTATCGAGAATTGTCCGGAGCCACTTGATGAGAGTTATAAGACCTTTGTTCTGGGAACGATGATGCTCGGAGGAAAAGCGTGTATCGCAGGATTTTTCATCCTCTCGTTTTTTGTTCCGGTGCTCCTTGTTACATCGATCATCGCTATCATAAGGCTCGTCCGTGATCCGTATAGAGGTGAGAAGATCGAAGAGGACGGCGGGTGGAATGTCTGATATTTTCTATAAATGAATTCTATCTAGTATATATAGAATCGGACAAGGATTATCCTTTAAGTACATTTGCTTGAAGGGAGATCTCTTATGTTAAATTTCAACTTTTACAGCCCTACGGAATTTGTTTTCGGTAAAGACCGCGAGAATGAAGTCGGTGCTTACGTCAAGAAGTACGGCGGATCAAAAGTGCTCATCCACTATGGCGGCGGTTCGGTCGTAAGATCCGGTCTTTTGGATCGCGTTAAGACGTCCCTTGAGAAGGAGAATGTTCAGTATTTTGAGCTCGGCGGCGTTATGCCTAACCCGAGAGATTCCAAAGTCTATGAGGGTATCGATCTCGTTCGTAAAGAAGGTATCGATTTTATCCTTGCGGTAGGCGGCGGATCAACTATCGACAGTTCCAAGGCCATCGCTGCAGGAGCTGTATATGACGGTGATTTCTGGGATTTCTACAGTTACAAGACAGGCATCGAGAAGGCTCTTCCTGTCGGAACAGTTCTGACTATCGCAGCTGCAGGTTCCGAAGGATCCGGCGACTCTGTTATCACCAAGGAAGACGGAATGCTCAAAAGAGGTGTGGGAAGTCCTGCATTAAGACCGAGATTTTCTGTCATGAACCCTGAACTTTTGTATACGCTTCCTGCTTATCAGACAGCTTGCGGTGCGACGGATATCATGGCTCACGTTTTCGAGAGATATTTTACGAATACAAAGGAAGTCGAGATCACTGACAGACTATGCGAGGCAGTCCTCATGACCATGATCAATGAGACCCCGAGAGTTATCGCTGATCCTTCAAACTACGAGGCACGCGCCAACATGATGTGGGCAGGTACAGTTGCTCACACGAACATCGTCGGCGTTGGCCGCGATCAGGACTGGAACAGCCATGGCATCGAGCACGAACTGTCCGCGATGTATGACTGCGCACACGGTGCGGGTCTGGCGGTCATCATGCCTGCATGGATGGAGTTCGTATATAAGCACGACGTTATGAGATTTGCTCAGGTCGCTGTCCGCGTCTGGGGCGTAAAGATGGATTTCTTTAACCCTGAGAAGACAGCTGTCGAGGGTATAAGAAGATTCAGGATGTTCCTTCGTTCCATCGGTATGCCGATCAACTTCAAGGAACTCGGTGCTGATGTTAAGGATATCCCTGAGATGGTTTCCAAGATGGGTATCGACGGAGAGACAGGCGGTTTCGTTCACCTTAAGCCGGAGGATGTTGCCAAGATCTATGAGATCGCCGCTGAAGCAGAGCTCTGATCGGAGGAAAAACGTATGAAAGTATTATTTATCGGGGGCACCGGAACTATTAGTACAGCCATCTCCAAGGCGCTTGCCCAAAGAGGTGACGAGCTCTATCTCATCAACAGAGGAAATCGTAATGCGATACTTCCAAATAATGTTCACTTTATAACAGTGGATGTTAATGATGAGGAAAAAGTAAGCGAGAAGATCAAGGGAATGGACTTCGATGTAGTCTGTGACTTTATCGGATTCGTACCTGAGCAGCTCGAGAGAGACTACAGGCTCTTTAACGGAAAGACAAAGCAGTTCATGTACATAAGTTCCGCATCAGCTTATAACAAGCTTCCTTCTGATCACGTGATCACGGAAGGAACTTCACTTGCTAATCCATACTGGGAATATTCCAGGAATAAGATCAAGTGTGAAGAGTTCCTTATGAAGAAATACAGGGAAGAGGGATTCCCTGTAACCATAATCCGTCCGAGCCACACATATGACGAGCGCTCGGTACCTCTCGGAGTTCATGGTCCTAAGGGCAGTTGGCAGGTCGTTAAGCGTATCATGGAAGATAAGCCTGTCATCATCCACGGTGACGGAACATCTCTTTGGACGATAACTTTCAATGAGGATTTTGCAAAGGGCTTCATCGGTTTAATGGGTAATCCCCGTGCGATAGGCGAGGCATTCCAGATCACGTCCGACATATCACTTACGTGGAATCAGATCTACGAGACTATCGCCCGTACTCTCGGAAAAACACTGAAGCCTTACTATGTATCATCCAGATACCTGGCTGACATTTCTGATTTTGATTACGAAGGTTCCCTCATAGGAGATAAGAGTAATTCGGTTATTTTCGATAACTCGAAGCTTAAGAGAGCGGTACCGGGATTCTGCTGTACCATCCGTCCTGAGGAAGGTATCAGACGTACTATCGAGTACTGCCTCGCCCACGAGGAATGTCAGGTTGAAGATCCTGAGTTTGATGCCTGGTGTGACAAGGTCATTGACTCACTTGAGAAACTCAAGGCTGAGTTCAGATAATAACTGATATTAGAAAGCAAAAGAAATAGGCGGCAATGAGAGAACTCACTGCCGCCTTAGTGTTTTTCAGTTGATCGTCAGATTGATCAACGATAGAGCATTCTGATGATCATCATGATGATAGGATACCAATTTGCGTTTACCGGAAGAGACTGAAGAACAGTATTGATATCCGGTTCTGATGTGGAATTATCTGCCTCCCATGCGACATAAATGTCAGCATCTTCTTCGAGCATAAAGTCACTTGTGATCTCCTCTGTGAGATAGGAATCTTTATAGATACCCAGGCATGTGAAATCATCTGCAGTAGGTGCAGGGTAACGGAACCATGTGCCTACAGGAACATTGGTATATTCTTCGATGCCGTTGATGTTCATTGGCTCGACAGGATATCCGTCCATATCAACAAAGTGATAAGTTACGGTAGGGTTCTTGGAAAAACATACATAGATGTCTGTGTCTTCATAAAGCGTGAAATCACCATAGATTCCTTCACTGAGATAAGGATCTTTGTAAAGACCAATGAATGTGAAATCATCTGATGTAGGTTCAGTGTAAAAGAATCTGGTGCCTACAGGAACATTGGTATATTCTTCGATGCCGTTGATGTTCATTGGTTCGATAGGATATCCGTCCATATCAACAAAGTGATAAGTTACGGTAGGGTTCTTGGAAAAACATACATAGATGTCCGTATCTTCATAAAGAGTGAAATCACCATAGATCTCTTCACTGAGATAAGGATCTTTGTAAAGACCAATGAATGTGAAATCATCTGATGTAGGTTCAGTGTAATGGAATAATGTGCCTACAGGGACATCGATATATTCGTCGATGCCGTTAATGTTCATCGGATATACATCATATCCGTCCATATCAACGAGGTGATACGTTACACATACAGATTCTGAATCAAATGTAAAGTCCTGATCTCCTTCTACTGTAAGAGAGATATCGACAAAGTCACTTGCGTAGTCTGTCTCGTAGTCACCGTTGCACTGCTCGTTAAAGATCTTGAGAGTGTAATCGCCTGCAGGAAGTTCTTCAGGGATAGTGAGCTTACCGACACCGTTGTATCCTATCTTAAGGTGACCATAGTAAAGAACGTTATCGTATTCATCTGTGATGAATGCTGACATGAATTCGTTTTTGCCGTAAAGGAGACCAGAATAGTTAATATCGATCGTGTCACCTGCTTCAGCCGTTACGAAGTCATTTCCGTCAACATCAGCTGTAATGTTTCTGAAGTAACCCTTGACCGTAAGTTTGTAGTCGTTATCTTCAGCATCACCTACAGGAGACATTGTTCCGTTGGCACCTGTAACTTTGCCGTTATAAGCAGAGGAAGTGAAGAGGATGTATTCGGTATCGAGGTTTGTTTCCGGACGATAGCCGCTGACAACGTCAGAATCGCATACACCGTAGAGATAGCCTGAAGTTCCTGCAGCATCATTGTAGTCGATCATGTAGCAGTCACGTGTCCAATAAGCGGCAGAACCTGCAGGATCTGAGCCTTTTTCATTGAGTCCCATAGCAAAATTCAACATGTAGGCACTTCTTGAGGCATCGGATAAAAAGCCGTTATCTGCACTGTTAAGTTCTACATTTGACGGGAGGTATACCACATCATATGAGCCTGTGCCGTAGAGGTCTACGGATGGGATCGCCAGTTGCTCATCATTTGAGAAGGCATTAAAGAAGAAGTCGTTGAAACACCAGTTTCTGGCATCACTTTGGAGCCAATCGGACTTGTCGTAGCCTTCGTCATTGAAAACACCTGCTGACAGGATGTTTTCGGATAAAATGGAAACGTTGTTTCCGGTGTTTGAGAGAACATTCCATCTGATCGGCTGTTTAGGTCCGTTTGTGTCCGGTGATGTCTGCCAGTAGTTTCCGAAGTAGACATTACTGGTCTGGGCACCTGTTAATGCGGAAGAGCCGAGCTGGATTGCTCTGGTGTCCGTTTCAGCATTTACAATGCTTGGTAAGGCCAAAACTGAAGCAGTTGAGACTGCAATGGCCGCAGCAGTAAAGGCTGAAAACATTTTTGTTTTCAGTTGCATTTTTCTCACCATTTTCCTTTCGTATTTTGTCGTAAAACACAACGATTTTTGATATTAGCACCCAACTTTTAACAAAATGTGGCAAAACTGCGTGAATGACTTTGAGAAGATGATTGAAAAATGACACTATGACATAATCAATCTGCTTATTTCAGTGGCTTTAGCTCTTATATGGATGAATTGTAAACTATTTTTTAACATGTGCGTTAACTGACAAGGATATTGTTGATAATAAGACACTATTGCGATTTTAGACCATATGTTTCTGACCCATAGAGATCTTGGTTCGTTCCCATGACCCGATATCGGCAGGATCACTATGGGCGGCCGGAATCTGATGTTTGTTGACAGTCATTCTTTCTGTTATTGTTTCATTACTACTTATCAGAAGGATGAGAATCGGGTGTTTTTCCGGTGACTCTTGTCAAAATAATGGTGTTCACACTATAATCGTATAGGAATTGGGTTAGTATTATGTGGAATATAATATGATCCTCTCCGTACTTTTTTTCTGGATGAAGCGAGGGATAAGAATGCTTTGGAATAGTGCGGCAAATAAATACAAGAGACATTACAGGTTGAATAAACTCACAATAGTGTTTGTAGCCATGATGGTGCTTCTGATGGCGGTAATGCCCCTTCAAGCCAGTGAGGAGCCGTCAAAAGATTTTAAAATTTCAATCGAGACAAAAGAATTGCTGCTCGAGGAGATCCCTGCTAACCGTCTGGTGGAACTCAAGGTCTTTGTTGAGAATCTGCCCGCATTCCGCACCCTGCGGATCATATTGGAAAAGGACTCTGCTCTTAAATTCCCATTTCCCTCTCACTTACCGGATCCCTCTGATGCACTTGCCCGTGTAGGCGGCATCAGCTGTTCGACCAGTAAAGATCCAAATACGAATTGGATTTCATGCATGATAGATAATGTGGAACCGGATCTGTTCTCAATCAGCGGAGAGATCATGACTCTGTATGTCACTCTGCCGAACGATGCACAGCCTGGCGATTTTTATCAGGTCAAACTGTTGCGAAACTATGATGATGGAGTGACACACGAAACCTACGTTGAAACAGATGATGCGCTATACGGCGAATCCTATTTCTCGGAACTTGTTTCGGGTGGAATCCGCATAGTTTCATCGCATGACGATCCTACCGATAAACCGACTCCAACACCAACATCAACTCCAATATCAACACCAACTTCTAACCCGTCAACAACAGGAGGCGGATTTGAGGATTTCGTGGAGAGACTTTACACTGTAGCTCTCGGTCGTGCATCCGAACCTGAAGGAAAAGCCTTCTGGTGTGAGCACGTAGGAAACGGTGATCTTAACGGTGCCCAGTGCGCAAACGAGTTCTTATTGAGCAAAGAGTTCAAAGACAGA
>JAILPW010000055.1:0-61113 GCA_024699245.1 Clostridia bacterium
TTTGGAGGTTGTCGGCGAGATGAGCGAGAACGAAGTTATGACGAATCAGGAACAGACTGATATCAATTTTGGGGACTATATCGATAGTATTCCACAACTAAGGAGAGGAGCTACCGTTAAGGGTTCTGTAACTTCGGCAGACGCAGATTACGTTTATGTAGATGTTCGTGACAAATCCGAAGGAAAGATTCCAAGAAGAGAAGTAGATAATGATCCGGACTTCGATCTTGAGAAGGCAATTGCAGAGCGTCAGGAAGTTACGACTATCGTAAAGAGCATTCGTAATTCCGATATGGGCAAGGAGATCATCCTTTCTAAGTCCCAGGTAGATATGGACAAGCATAAGAAAGCTATCGAGGATGCTTTCGAGAATAAGACACCAGTTACACTTAAGATCACAAACGTCGTTAAAGACGGTGTAATCGGTAACTACGCAGGTAACATTGACGTATATATCCACAAGACACAGCTCAAGATGGCTGGCGGTGAGGATATCGATCTCGAGTCCTACAAGGGACAGAACATCGACGTTATCATCACAAAGATGGATACAGATGCCAGACATCGTTTGAGAATCTCCGGTTCACACCGTGCAATTATCTCCAACGAGCGTAAGGAAAAGGCTGACGCTCTCTGGTCCGGTATCGAAGTAGGCAAGCACTACAAGGGTATCGTTAGAAGCCTTCCTGATTTCGGTGCATTCATCGATATCGGCGGTGTAGACGGACTCCTTCACAACTCCGAGATTTCCTGGAAGAGAATCAAGAGATCTTCCGATGTTCTTTCCGTAGGTCAGGAAGTTGATGTATACGTTAAGGATTTCGATAAGGAAACAAAGAAGATCTCCTTGGGCTACAAGAAGGAAGAGGATGATCCTTACTACAATATCGAAGAGAGAATCCCGGTTGGTTCTATCGTTAAGGGTACAGTCGTAAGACTTACTGACTTCGGTGCTTTCGTACAGCTCGAGCCAAACCTCGATGCACTCTGCCATGTATCTGAGATCTCTACAGTAAGACTTCAGAAGCCATCTGATGTTCTCTCAGTAGGTATGGAGATCGAGGCTAAGGTTATCGATGTTAAGAAGGATCAGAGAAGAATCTCCATCAGCATCAAGGAAGTAGCTCCTATCGATCCTGTAACAGAGGATGAGGATATCTATGCTATCGCTGAGGAAGATGCTGCACCTGCAGTTGAGGAGGCTCCTGTTGAGGAAGCACCTGCTGCTGAGGCTGAGGCATCGGCTGAAGAGTAATCTCAGTAATTGATCGGTTAATTAAATAGATCACTTCGATGATTCGAAGTGATCTTTTTTTGCTCATAATATCCGATCTTCAGATCAATACTTTTCTTCGAACAGATCCATGTTCGCTGTATACCATTGACCGAAATCCTTGAAGATATTTTGACCGAAAGCTTTCTTGAGAGCAGCCGCGGCGTCTGAAGCTGACAATAAGTTTGAATAACCATCCTTGGATTTAAAAGTGTTTGCTGCTTCCAGGAGTTTGACCTGGTAATTATCCCCGTACTTTAATCTAAGGTAGTAACCTAATCTATAACCATATAAATACGAATCCCAATTGTCTTCAAATCCGTTGAGGAAAAGAGTCTCGGCATTATCCTTGGTTATCTCGTATTTGATATAACCGTAATTGTTCCTGTAACGGATCTCGTCAATATCATAATTATCAACGTCGCGGATCGTATCGTATGTAAAGGTCGTGGTAAATCCTTCGTCGATTATGGAAGACATTGAATATCCGTTATTAAAATGCAGAACATGTAGAAGCTCATGAGGCAGTCCGAAGGCTTCTCCATTTCCATAATACTCACCTTCGAAGTCAAGATCACAAGGATTGACCAAAACGGTTCTACACGAGGAAAAAGGCTGGGCACCATCTCTTTCCGTTACGAATATGGAAAATTTGGAGTGATCTTTCGGTACGTCTTGGAATGCACCGTCAAGATAAGCAAAGTCTATACTGTTCCAGTCGTCTATAGCTGATTCATCATATCCCAGTACGTCCGTTAAGAACTTTCCGGAATATGAAAGTCCCGTGTTCTTCTCGTTTGTTTTGAAGATATCATCGATGACCTTGGCAGTATCTCCTCTGACTTTGACATCTTTATCAATGAATACATATGTATAATCAGTTATAAAGTAACAAGGCTCGGTAGTAGTTACCCATGTGTTCTTGTTTCCGTCGAGTTCAAGCAATTTTACTGAACAAGCCGGTGTAGGAGTTGTTGAAGCTGTTGTAGGAACAGAAGTAGCAGTTGTAGGAGCAGGAGTAGCTGTTGAAGTTGTTGTTGGTTTTGCTGATGCAGAAGGAGTATCAGCAGGTTTCTTTGGATCCTGTCGACCTATCGGTGTGAATGTTCCCTTAGGGATACCATACATATCGCAGATCTTTTGAAATTCAGGAGCTGAAGCAAAACCTGCAAAGACCTGCTCTCTTGTCGAGCCTTTCTTCAATTCACTGACCCAGAATGCCTTGCCGCCTTCTTCTGAAGCTCTGCCCATGAAAAGCTTGTATAGGGACTCAACATAATCCTCATCTGATAAATATAGGGAAATGTATTCGTCGCTAAAGATAAAGAAAGAAGCACAGTCAACGCCCGTTATCTTGCCGTCGAGAAGATTCTGGACCCAGTACTGCTGACCGCCTTTGTCGCCCTTTCTGTTGAAGCAGCATTCGTAGAATCTGTCTACGAATATATTGACTTTCTGAAGCCTGTCGAAATTGTAGGAAGAAGAGTAGTAACCCGGAGTGATCCCGTTTTGGATGCAAAGGTTATAGAATTCTTCAGAATTGGCAAAGCCGTCAAAGACACCGTTACGTCCGAGGGTGCTGATATTCTTTTTCCAGAATTCGTATCCTTCCGTATCTGCTTTACGACCCATGAAAAGAGTGTAGAGGTCATTGATATAGACTTCATCGGAAGTGTTCTTGGACTTATATTCCTCACTGGTGATAAAAAGAAGGGCAGTACCTGTTCCGGTGAGTTTGCCGTCTTTTAACTGTCCCAGCCAGAAATTGAAACCATCTTCGTCGGCATCACGTCCAAGTGCGATCTGATAGCATCGGTTTACGAAGTTTTTTGCACCTTCGTCTTTTTCGTCTGCTCTGACTATTCCTGCAAGCGGCATGAATACCATAAACAGTGCCAGGAGCAGAGCTGTAAATTTGGATTTCATCATGGATTTACCTTTTTCTTTCGGAATGACTTTAATGTCAAAGGACTGGTGTGTACTCTAGAATTTTACCATTGCTTAAAGACGCAAAGCAACAAAATAGTTTGTTCCAATCAACAAAATATGAGTTCTTATAATGATTTAAAGGACTGCTTTTGAGCTTTTTTTGCCGGAGATCAGATGTCAATTTTTTTCGAAAAGGGAAAGAGTAATAAGCAGATGAAAGCAGGGTGTTTTCGAGGGAAGGACACGTGAAATATAGATACAGATAAATATCAAAACGATTTGCGAAGGGTAAAAACTTTGATTTTCAAAGATTACAAGTATGCTACAAACACCTGTTTTCACGCATTTTCGGGATTTTTCAATGATATAATCTATTCATGTTCAAAAAAACAGACAAACAAATCGTATTTCACGTTTCGGACAGAACGCTCAACAATACTGTCCGCGTGAGCAGTATCTTGGTCGCAGGAATTATGACTGTGAGCTTCTTTGGTGTTTCCCTTTGTGGTGCATCCGATGACATTACTATCCAATTGGATAAGAATCCTCTTACTACTAATAGTGAAGTCATTAATACAGGTGCCAAGGGAATATCAGGTGTTGCATATTCAAAACCTAATAAACTCACTGCACACCTTGAAGCGAACACATTCACAGTTCAGCAGTCTACTGACGACAATGGTATCCCTGTGGAAATTTTGGCTTCTCAGGAATTTACTCCGGACGGATCCAGTAATTGGATTTCCTGTAATCAGGCAAATGTCCGACTGGAACCATCGGTTGAATCCGATAAGCTCGCAGATGTAGTTTATGCCGATAAGGTCATCCGACTTTCTTATGGCTCATCATGGTCTAAGATCAGGTTGGAGGACGGAACAGAAGGTTTTATATTAAGCAGCCTTCTTTCCGGTTCGGAAATACTTGCTCCTACCGCAACTCCGACTCCTTCTCCTATGCCGACTGCAGCACCTACCGCTACACCGACGCCTATACCTGAGCCTAAGGCAGAAGAAACTGCTACAGAAGCTTCTCCGGAACCTGCTGTAGAGGAAACTATCTCGGAAAGCGAATTGGATATAACAGTCTATACTTCTTGTACTGCTAATCTCCGCTCGGGTCCAAGTACCGATGCAGCACTTGTAAGGGTTCTTAGTACCGGAGACGAGGTCAATGTTGTTGCTGAGACTTCAAACGGTTGGTATAAGACGGTCAACGGAAATTATATCAAGGCATCTTTGACTACAACAGAGAAGCCTGCTGAACCTGAGCCGGCTCCGGAATCATCATCTGAAGAGAGTTCATCAGGTGAAGTTAATGATTTCGCTTCATATTGTTTGCAGTATGTAGGCTGTCCTTACGTATACGCAGGTGCGAGTCCGTCAGGTTTTGACTGTTCAGGTTTTGTATCGTACGTATACGCTAACTGGTACGGAATCTCACTTCCGCACAGTGCCGATTCCATCTATCAGATGGGCTATGCAGTATCAAGCGATGAGATGCAGGTCGGTGATGTCGTATGTAACGACCATAACGGAGACGGATACATCGATCATGTAAGTGTGTATATAGGAGATGGAACAGTAGTTCATGCCTCGACTTCTACAACGGGAGTCATCACAAGTAATTTCTCTGATCTCAAAGATGTGGTATCGATCAGAAGAATAGCATAAAAGATTAAAGTGTCGCTCAATCGGGCGACACTTTTTTTGTGCTCATCTGTTCGTATGTGATACCGTATTTCTCGGCTATGGCTTTGGCGTGGGAACTGGTATCCGGTGCATCGCGTTTTACCTTGAATGTGTTCCGGCCGTTTACTCTCTCCATAACGATACTTATTATGTTGCTTTCGCCATCCCATTTATCCATCTCGGAAGTTTCTCTTCCAAGATCATGGATATGAGTATTGAAGATGACGTATGAACCTTTTTCCTTGAGTATCCTGATAAGATCTCTTGAAAGATAAAGACCGTCTGCCATTGATGTTGTGGAGTATGTCTCGTTAAAAAGGATCAGGGTCTTGTCATCTGATTCGTTGACGATACTCTTTACTCTTATAGCTTCCTCTCCGAGACGACCATAATTGATAGTAAGATTCTCATCAATAGGGAAGTGGGTGAGTATATTCGTAAAGCACATTCCCGTACAGGATGATGCAGTGACAAATGATCCTAATGAAGCCATAAGAACACATATTCCGAGTCCCTGTTCTAAGATGGTCTTTCCTCCGCGGTTTGGTCCGGTCAGGATAAAGATCCTCTCTTTTGATCTGAATTCGAAATCATTCTTAACTATGTCTTTTTCACCTGCGACTGCAAGCCTCAGATTATAAAAGTCCTTTATCGAGAAATCTTTGTTGTCCGATGAAGTCGGGAAACAGATATCACAGTTATCCGAACGGAGCTTTCTTCCGAATCTGGCCATAGCCAGATAGTAGGTAAGACCCTCGTAGCTCTCGGTTATGGATTTGGAATCGAAATCGGCATACTTATGGAATATCTTCTTGATATCAGAATAGTTGTGCTTGAGATGCTTCTCGAGTTTTGGTGCCATCTGGGCAAGAAGAGGATCGGCAACGAGGTTATGTGATCTTCTGAAGCCTGTGGATTCAGGTGTAAACAAAGTAGTCGTTGTAAGCTTTTCGGCAAGGCTGTATTTCGGTCTGAAATGATAAGGAACGAATTCCATCGCAGCAACTTCTTTGATGTTTAAATCGGGAGTAAAGTTGACTCCGACTATGCATCCTCTTACTACGGAAAGATCTTTGATTATAAGTTCGAGATCATCTTTGAGCACTTTGAAATCAGATGATGATACGATCTTTATCTGTTCATCTCTGAATGCTTTCAGACCTTCGGACTTAAGTTCATGTGCGCCTAAACAATCGGCAAGTTTTTCTGTAGTCTTGGCATATACTTCGAGTTCTCTCAGATCTTCAAGAAGCGAGAATAAAGTCGCATCCTGTTTGCGAAGATTCTTATATGTACCGCTGTAGTTTTTGAGGACGAAGATGTCACCGATGCATTCGGAAAGTTCCTCGCAGAGCTTGGCGTTGTCGAGAAGGTCTTTGAGGATGCTTCGTCTGTATTCGATGTCTTTGATGTTATTAGGTATCTTGGAAAGAACTTTCATGACGATGTCGCGTTCTTCTTTTATAGAGCAGATGCGCTCGGAAAGTTCGTTGACCGCGAGATCCTTTAAAGTCTTGTCGGAAAGTTCTGTGTTTTTTTTGTCTGAATCCTGAGTAAATAATATGTCCATGGCTGTCTCCTTATTACATGTTTGATTATACAAATTAATACGGAGCAGTAATATAATAATCTTACGATTTGTATCACGATATTGTTTTCGGAAAGGAGCATTATGAGAAACGCCACCAAGATCCTGATCGATGCTGATGAGATCAGGAAACTGATGTATAAGAATGCAGAGCATTCGTTTACGCATACGACGTACAGAGAGGAACTTAAGAGGTTCTATCTTCTTGAGCAGGGTGATTATGCTGCGGTCGATGAGTCGATGAAGATGATGAATGCGGATATTCAGGGAACGCTCTCGCCGGATCCTCTTAGGAACTACAGATATCTTTTCATCGTTAATACGGGGCTGGCGACAAGATCGGCCATCGAAGCAGGTGCTCCTCAGGAATTGGTCTATTCCATGAGCGATCTGTACATACAAAGGTCGGATGCTGAAAACACGATTGAAGGGATCAGGAATCTTAACAGGGAATTCTGGATAAAGATGGTAGATACGATCCGTGCATCTCGTAAAGGAAAGAAGTATTCAAGACCCGTAACGAGGTGCATCGATCATATCACTTCAAACTTCAATAAAAAGATCACGCTTAATGAGCTGTCGAAAGTATCAGGCCTTACTCCGTGTTACCTGGCCGCGCTCTTTAAAAAGGAAACGGGAGTAACATTCGGAGAATACCTTACGGGGTTTAGGCTGGACTCAGCCAGAGCGCTTCTTTCCAAGACTGATTACAGCTATTCAAATATCGCACTGTCACTCGGATTTTGTTCCCAAAGTCACTTCACGAAAATATTTAAGGCACACGTAAAGATGACGCCAAAAGAATACCGCACCGCCTATGGCGATACGGCATTTAGTCTGTCTTGATCAAAGGGGTTACTTTGAAAGCTTGATTATCGATTCGTAGATAACATCGATCAATACTTCAAAGTCGTTTACACTTATGTGCTCGTTAGCCTGATGACACTGATCTTCGCTCCATGGAGTCTGCGGACCGAAAGCAACGATATTCGGCACGTGCCTTGCATAAGTTCCGCCGCCTATGGCGATCGCTTCGTTATACTTATCGTATTCTTCCTTATAACCTGTGAAGCGGGATATGTTCTTGTTCCAACTTTCCATTACTGCTGTTATCAAAGGTGAATCCTTCTCGAAAACAATAGGCTTCATGTGATGCTTATCGTATTCTCCGACAAGTCCGAATCTGGATGCGGCAGCTTTTAATGAATCGATGAGCTTGTCGCTCGGGAAGGTTGCAGGGTACCTAAAGTCTATCGTTACTGACTGACAGTTCTCATCGATCTTCAATATGCCGACATTTGATGTAAGTTCACCGGAAAGATCAGTAATATCGCAGCCGGTAAGTTCCTTTAAGTTATCATTCAGGAAATAGTACTTGATGAAATCGAAGACTTCGCACTTAACATAATGCTCGTCAATAAACTTAGTGATCGCGTTGATTCCGAGATCAGGTTTTGATGCATGAGCGGGTTTACCGATGCTCTCGAATTCATTGCCGTCAATCGTTCCCTTGCAGATGGCAGGAACCATGTTAGCGGCGCTTCCTCCATTAACATTTACATCTTTTACTCCGGAAGTTAGGAATGTCGCCTGAAGGATTCCTTTCTCAGCAAAGATAGCGGGGAATTCAGCATCAGGTGTAAAGCCGCAATCAGGAATGATCGTATCAGGATTAGTAACGTATTCATGCATACAGTCGCATGTTCTTTCTTCGTCAGTTCCCAGGATAAGTCTTATCCTGCAACCGAGATCTTTTGCTTCTTCCTTGAGCTTACAAAGTGCAAAGAAGGATGCGAGGGCAGGACCCTTATCATCAACGATCCCCCTGGCATAGAACGCATCGTTCTTAACGGTCAATGTAAACGGATCAGTTTCCCATCCGTCTCCTTCAGGTACAACGTCAAGGTGACAGACGATCGCTACAGTCTTTTCGCCTTCGCCAAAGTCTATATAACCGACTTTATCGTTAAATACGTTTGTCTCAAATCCCAAAGACTTAGCCTTGCTAAGGAATACTTCAAGTACTTCACGGTTCTTTTTTCCGAACGGAGCTCCCGGAACAGGATCTGATCCTACGCTTCTTATAGATATGATCTCAGACATGAAATCGATATTGTTTTTAGTAAGTTTCATATTTAAACCTCTGTCTAGTTTGGTAAAACAATTATACGATAAATGTTTGATTCTTAGGATACATCTGTTACGAAGATGTGTTATAACTTAACTCTATGGATCAGAAAAAAGGCTTTACAGGCAAGCTTATAAAGATAATCTTGCCGATCACAATACAGAATTTCATGTTTTATCTCGTCCCTATATCGGACGCGATGATGCTCGTATACCTTGATCAGGATCAGATGTCTGCCGTCTCTCTTGCTGCGCAGGCCATGTTTGTGCTTAATATCTTCCTTTTTGCGATCGTAAGCGGAATGAGTCTTTTTGCTGCACAGTATTGGGGTAAAGGTGATATAAGATCGTTTGAGAAGATAGTCGGCTATTCGCTTAAACTTGCGATACCGATCCTCCTGGTATTTTTCGGACTTGGAATGTTTAATCCTATGGGAGTCATGCGTATCTACACCAACGATCCGGTTATTATCGCACATGGAATCAGATATCTGAGATTTGTTGCTTTTGCTTATATCTTCACGGGACTTGCTCAGTTATTTGAAAATGTTCTTAAGAATTCAGGCATGGTTATATGGAGTACAGTGATCAGTATCGCGATGGTAGTTTTCAATGTGATCCTTAATGCCGTTTTCATATACGGACTTCTGGGAGCTCCGAAGCTCGAATCCAGGGGAGCCGCACTTGCTACGACTATCTCATCTGCGATCGGCTGCATAAGTGCTCTTGTTTTGATACTAGCTAAGAAGAAGATCAGGATAAGGATAAAGGATATCATCAAGACCGATCTGGATATGCGTAAGGACTTCAGTAAATACTCGGGTCCTCTCCTGTTCAATAACATCTCATGGGGAATAGGTTTTACCATGATCTCCGTTATCATCGGTCATCTTAATTCTGATGTTGTTGCAGCAAATGCTATCGCTGCCGTCATAAAAGATCTCGTATCCTGCTTCTGCTTTGCGCTTGCTGCAGGCGGTGCGATCGTAGTAGGTAACGAACTTGGAGCAGGAAATCTTAAACTCGGAAAAGAATACGGTGAAAAGATATTCAGGATATCGATAATAAGCGGAATAGTACTTGGGGTACTTACTGCGGCATCCACTCCTGTAGTTCTTCGTATAGTAAGTCTTACATCCGAGGCAAAGTATTATCTCATGTGGATGCTCATCATGTGTTCATACTATATCCTGGGGAGATCTATAAATTCGGTTGTCATATCGGGTATCCTTGCGGCAGGAGGCGATACCAAGTTCGGTATGATATGCGATACGGTTACTATGTGGGCATTTATAGTTCCTATCGGAGCTTTTCTCGCATTTGTCGTTAAGATACCTGTAGTTTGGGTCTGTTTCTTCCTTTATCTTGACGAGATGGTCAAGATCCCGGTGGTCTATTGGTACTACAAAAGGTATCACTGGGTCAAAAATATCGTCAATAAAGAAGACGCCTGAAAATATTTTCAAAATTATTCTCGAAAAAATGAACCTGAGCAAACTTCCTTACGTCTATTGGTTATAAGACGCTATTAAGGAGGTCAAGATGTGTTGGAAAGAATCAAGTTCCTGACGAGGTTTTTCAGAGCAGTAGCAGAGGATATGCAATTGCCTGACGAAGATAAGACAGGTTGTAACAAGATCGAAGAAAGTGAGAAAATAGAAAATGATGAAGCAGGAGACAACAAAGATGAGTGACGATAAGATATTTGAAGAATATGCGAAGCTTGTAAGAAGCGTAAAAAGCGGGGACGAAGGTGCCTGTGAAGAGATCTATAACAGATCCAAAAGGCTCGTATATGCTACATGCTACGGAATCCTCAATAATAACGAAGATGCACAGGACGCCATGCAGGAAACCTACATGACAGTCTTTACCAAGATAGATGAACTTACGGATGAGAATAAGTTTCTCGGATGGCTTAAGCGAGTAGCCGCATCCAAGTCTCTTGATATGTACCGTAAAAAGCGCGGTGATATCTCATATGACGAGATTCCGGTAACAGAGGGTGACGATGATCTTGAATCCCTTCCTGATGCCTATATCATGGAAAAGACAAAAAGGGACATATTGAATCAGATCTTGAGAAGAGAACTTTCCGATGTTCAGTATCAGACGATCCTTCTTTACTACTACGATGAGTTGCCTGTAGAGACTATTGCCAAACTCATGAACTGTCCTGAAGGAACGGTTAAGACAAGACTTAAGTCTTCCAGGATCAAGATAAAGGCTGCTATTGAAGAGTATGAGGAAAAGAACAAGGATTACTTCGCAGCATTTACCGGAGTACCGTTCCTTGCCAGGTTCTTTATGGAGGTCGAGAGAGATCTTTTCGTTCCTCAGGTTAAGATCGCCCATCGTAAGCCTTCATCAGGCACCAGACCTTACGATAATGCAAAGATCGCTCGTAAGGCAGCTGCTAGAGGAACCAGGAAAACTATCGGTAAGGCTTTCTTTTCGACTATCGGAGGCAAGATCGCAGTCGGTGCGGCAGCTATAGTTTTACTTGCGGCTGGTGCACTTGTCGTAAAGACCGTTGTCGATAAGATGAACGAATCTAAATCAAATCATCATTCTGAAAGGGAAGATGATGATGAAGCATATGAGAATGAGGAAACGGAACTTACAGAAGAGGTCTCTGATGTTACTGAGACTGATCCGACTATAGTTATCTATGACGAGCCTGTCGAACTTACTATAGATGAAGTTCCGGAGTATGATCAGCTTACACGTCTTATCGGTCAGTTCGGTATAGATAATTACGACTGTAGTTCCATTCCGGATGATTTTATTGATACGTTCATGTTTACTGATGGCGGGATCATGATCGACTTTTCTACATACTTTGATGATTACAGTTCTCAAAAAGGTGTAACGGATCCTCTGGGACTTTTTGAACCTGACTATTGTTCGAAGGTTAAGTATGATTATCTTGTTTGGGCAGAGGAGAATATCCTCAATATCTCTTCGGAGGATATCGAGCGCATCAACGTTATCGAAGAGGTGCCGTCAGAATATGGAGCAGGATGGGGACACTACCTTAACTCGGACGGATATATCTACATGGCTCAAGGCGGTGTGGGAGACAGCTCATCAGAAGACATCATCAAGATAACTTTCGACGGTCAGTACTACTATGTTATCAGCAATTCTTATGACATGATGTTTGCGGAGAGCGATCCTAACTACGATCCTATGGAAGACGGAATAAAGTATCTTAATGTAATGCTCCTTAAGGAGATCGACGGTAAGACTTACTGGTCTATCATAAGCCGCAGCATTACGACATTGGAATCTTCAGATGGTAATACAGAGCCGGAGCAGGATTCTTCTGAGACTATTGATCTTACAGGAGACGTGGACTTTACGACTCTTGAGGATAACGGCTGGAAGCAGGCTTACCTTGACAGGATAGATTCACTTACCAAGGATGACTTCGGTAACGGCCAGATGGGTATCGCTGATGACTACACCATGGGTTATGATCTCGTATTCATAAATGACGATCAGATCCCTGAACTTGTATGCTGTCTCAATACGGCAATGGGTGATTCCTACATAAATATCTACACGTATGTCAATGACGAGACCATCATGCTGGGAAACAGTATGTACAGATATAAGATTGATATCACTTACGTTCCTGCAGGAAATATGATAGGCGCAGGCGGCGGTATGTCCGAAGCCGGTGCGCGTGTTGATTCTATGTATTGGAAGATGAGTGATGATTGTACTATCCTTGAGACTATTGAATATGTTTCATGCGCATATGATTGCCTAAAGTATGACGATATAACGGAAGCACAGGATGCCGGCGATTATGTTGAAGGAGTCTGGTACAATTATGTCTATGATCCTGACACGGATTCTCTGATCGAGATCTCGGAGGAAGAAATGAACAGGCTCGATGAGAAACTTCGTGATCAGAAGAGTCTTTATACGACCAAAACACTGGATCAGTTCAGGGAAATGATAGGCTGATCTTAATAAAAATAATATTTATGCAGGGTTTTCGAAAAAAATCCTTGCCTGATCAATATCTTTCTGCTAGTATTATTGAGCATAAAAAACACGTGCCGTATCTTTTTGTGCCCAAAATCAAGGGTTAACGGCTCGGAAGAATTAACAAGGAGGAATATTTTTATGCCAGTAATTTTAATGAAGCAGCTCTTGGAAGCAGGTGTACACTTCGGTCACCAGACACGTCGTTGGAACCCTAAGATGAAGGAGTACATCTTCACAGAGCGTAACGGAATCCACATCATCGATCTTCAGAAGACAGTTAAGAAGGTAGACGACGCTTACATGGCAATGAGAGACATTGCTGCTGAGGGCGGAGACATTCTTTTCGTTGGTACAAAGAAGCAGGCTCAGGATTCCATCGCAGAAGAAGCACAGCGTTGCGGAATGTTCTATGTTAACAACCGTTGGCTCGGTGGTACTCTCACAAACTTCAAGACAATCCAGACAAGAGTTAATCGTCTTCTTGAGCTCCGACAGATGGAGCAGGACGGAACATTTGATGTTCTCCCTAAGAAGGAAGTTGCTAAGCTCAAGCTCGACATGGAGAAGCTCGACAAGAACCTTGGCGGTATCGTAGGAATGAATGGTCTTCCTGCTGCATTGTTCGTAGTTGACACAAAGAAGGAGCACCTCGCTGTTGCAGAAGCTAGAAGACTTAACATCCCGATCATCGCTATCGTTGATACTAACTGCGATCCTGAGGAAGTTGATCACGTTATCCCTGGTAACGACGATGCTATCCGTGCAGTTAAGCTCATCGCTGGTAAGATGGCTGACGCTATCATCGAGGCACGTCAGGGCGAGCAGCTCACAGACGTAACTGCTGAGGTTTCCGAAGAGGGAGCTGAGGTTTCAGAGGACGCTTCGATCGAAGAGATCGCAGAGTCTGAAGAGACAGCAGAGGCATAATTCATTAACTAATTATTTCGATTTATTTCTAGGAGGAAACAATTATGGCAATTACAGCTCAGCAGGTTAAGGAACTTCGTGAGTTAACAGATTGCGGTATCATGGACTGTAAGAAGGCTCTTACAGAGTGCGACGGTGATATCGAGAAGGCTAAGGACTGGCTTCGTGAGAAGGGTATGGCTAAGGCCGAGAAGAAGTCCGGCAGAGCAGCAGCTGAGGGTGTTGTAGCATCCAATATCGACGCTGACGGTAAGAAGGGTTGTATCGTTGAGGTTAACATCGAGACAGACTTCGCAGCTAAGACAGAGAAGTTCGTTAAGTTCGTAAATGCTATTTCCGCTCAGGTTATGTCCCAGGATGCAGCTGATGCAGAGGCTCTCCTTAAGACAACTATCGACGGCAAGGATGTTGATACATTCCGTAAGGAAGCTATCGCTGATATCGGAGAGAACATCTCCATCCGCCGTTTCGCTAAGTACGAAGTAAACGGTTGCGGTGCTGTTACATCTTACATCCACGCAGGTGGACGTGTTGGTGTTCTCGTTGAGATCGTTACAGACAACGATGACGTTCTTGCTAAGGACGAGTTCAAGCAGTTCGCTAAGGATATCGGAATGCAGATTGCAGCTTCCAACCCGACATGGGTTGCTAAGGAAGATGTTCCTGCAGACGCTATCGAGCGTGAGACAGAGATCATCAAGAACAAGGCTCTTGCAGAAGGCAAGCCTGAGAAGATCGTTGAGGAGCGTATCGTTCCTGGTCAGATCAAGAACTTCTATTCCATCAACTGCCTCTTGCAGCAGGAGTTCGTAAAGTCTGAGAACGGTGCTTCCGTTGAGTCCTACATTGCTGATACAGCTAAGGCTCTCGGTTGTGACATCTCCATCGCTCGTTTCACAAGATTCGGAATGGGTGAAGGCCTTGAGAAGAAGGAAGACGACTTTGCAGCTGAGGTTATGAAGCAGGCTGGTCTCTAATTCTTTAGACAGATCATTTCAAAGGGACGGTTCCATTTGGGATCGTCCTTTTTTTATCTTCGAAAAAACTAATTAATTATGTATTAACCTTCGTGAAAAAATATCAGTATTTTTACACACGCCTTTCCAATGCTTTTAAATCCGCTATAATGAAGTTATTCATACAGAAAACACATCAATACGGAGGGGTATTATGAAAAAGATAGTGGCTTTGTTGCTTTCTGTCACTTTCCTTTTTAGTCTTGCGGCATGCAATAAGACTACTGAAGAAACGACAGAATCAACCACTGCAGTTGTTGATCCTCAGGCACCGGGTTTCCGTGAGACAACGGAACTTTTTGACGGTGCATATGCATTGGATTACACCTTTGAAGATCCTGAGAATTTCCCATGGACAACATATACTGAAGGCGGTGCTCTGACCTTGGTATGTGAAGACGGAAAGATGATCGCAAAGATCGAGAATCCGGGTGTAAAGAAGCACTCATGTCAGGTTTATCATGATGGTTTCCAGATCTACCAGAATGCTGAATATCAGGTTGATTTTGACATTTGGGGAGATGTCGAGAGAGACTTCGAATGGCGTATCCAGATAAACGGCAGTGACTATCACGCATACTATGTTGAAGAAGCAGCCCATATGGGAACAGAACCTACACATATTACTGCTGTTTTCACAATGTACGAGCCAAGTGATCCTGCACCTCGTTTTGCTTTCAACCTTGGTGCAGCAGGAGACGGAGCTCATAACGTCTACATCGATAATCTTACGATGCAGGTCCTCAACTGTTCTAATGCAGTTGCTATCGAAGGTCCTGAGCCGCCGAATCCGGTTGCTCTTAATCAGGTGGGTTACCGTCCGAATGATCCTAAGACGGTTTTCATAGCTTCTCCGTCTGATACTTCATTTGATATCGTTAAGGCTGATACAGGTGATGTTGTATATTCAGGTACTCTGTCTGATCCTTATATGTGCCGTTTTGCAAGTTATAAAGTTGCAGAAGGTGATTTCAGCGACTTTAAGGAGCCTGGTACATATATTGTTAAGACCGCCAACAGCGGTGAATCATATTCGTTTATCATCGCGGACAATGTTTATGATGATGCTCTCCGTGCGTCCATACTGATGATCTATACACAGCGTTGCGGTTGTGAAGTAACAACTGATATCGGAGAAGAATATAAGGATTTCGCGCATCCGGCTTGTCATACGGATATTGCAACTGTCTACGGAACTGATAAGAAGATAGATGTAACAGGCGGTTGGCATGATGCAGGTGACTACGGCCGTTATGTGGTTCCCGGAGCTAAGACCATCGCAGATCTTCTTATGACATATGAAGACACAGGATTTGATGCTGATGATCTCGGCATTCCTGAAAGCGGCAATGAGATCCCTGATCTTCTCGATGAGGCCCGCTATGAACTCGAGTGGATGTTCAAGATGCAGGATGAAAACGGCGGAGTATATCATAAGGTAACCTGCGCTAATTTCCCTGATACGGTCATGCCTCAGGAAGAGACGGCAGAACTTCTTGTTATGCCTGTCTCAACAACGGCAACAGGTGACTTTGCTGCTGTTATGGCACGTGCATCAGTTGTATACGCACCGTTTGACGAGGAATTCTCTCTTAAGTGTCTTGAAGCTTCCAAGAGAGCATACGACTACATGCTCAGCAATGCATCTTCTGATACGACCGGATATCTTAATCCGACTGATGTTGCAACAGGTGAGTATCCTGATGCAGTTAACCAGGATGAATTCTTCTGGGCAGCGATCGAGTTATTCGTTGCTACAGGTGAGCAGTCTTACCTTGATAAAGCCAAGGAGCTTTATAACAGCAATATGGAGCTTGGATTAGGTTGGATCGAGATGGGTCTTTACGGAATCCACACATATCTCCTTTCAGATGCTTCGGCTCAGGATACCGCATTTACCAAGGAACTTAAGGACCGCATCATTGAAGAGATGGATAAGTCCGTAATGCTTGCTAACCGTGAGGGTTACTTTAACAAGATGTCCAGTTTCCCATGGGGCAGTAACTTAACCATCAGTAATAACGGAATACTTTATAATCTCGGTTATATGTTGACCGGTAATGAAGAGTATAAAACTCTCATGTATTACCAGGTTGACTATATCTTGGGTATGAATGCCTGCGGATACTGCTTCCTTACCGGATTTGGCGAGCATGCAGCACAGTTCCCGCACCACAGACCATCACAGTTTAACGGTCATGCGGTTCCGGGTATGGTCGTTGGAGGTCCGAACGGTGATCCTGCTGATCCGTATGCGATGAGTGTCCTTTACGATACTCAGGCTGCCCTTTGTTACGTAGATAACGACACGGCTTATTCGATCAATGAAGTAGCCATCTATTGGAACTCTCCGTTTATCTATATCCTGGCTGCTAAAGTCCAGTCTTGATAACCTAAAATACCGATGCCTTACCTCTTTCGAGAGGTAAGGCATTTCTTTGCCCTGATACTAGGACGTTTCAGGCCTTGCTCGAAAAATATCACACCTTTGCCCTTTTCTTATTAACAAAAGAAATATAAAATAGAACGAGTATAGACGGAGGTAACTTTATGGGTGACTTAAAGTATAAAAGAGTGCTTCTCAAGATATCAGGAGAAGCTCTTGCCGGCGATAAAAAGCAGGGCATCAATGATGAGGTATTGAAGAATATAACCGAGAAGATCAAGGCTGTTTCGGATCTCGGAGTTGAGGTTGCAGTAGTAGTCGGCGGAGGCAATTTCTGGAGAGGCAGATCCTCTGAAGCTATGGACCGTGTAACGGCTGACCATATGGGAATGCTCGCTACAACGATGAATGCTCTTGCTATCTCCGATGCTCTTGAACAGCATGGAGCGGTTACAAGAGTAATGTCCGCCATCGAGATCAGACAGATGTGTGAGCCTTACATCAGAAAGAGGGCAGTAAGACACTTGGAGAAGGGCAGGATCGTTATCTTCGCATGTGGTACAGGTAACCCTTATTTCTCCACAGATACAGGTGCAGCCCTGAGAGCAACCGAGATCGGTGCCGATATCTTTCTTAAGGCTACTATGGTTGATGGCGTTTATGATAAAGATCCTAAGGTTTATCCAGATGCCAAGAAGTATGAGACAGTAAGCCACGATGAAGTCTTAAGACTTAATCTTAAGGTTATGGATTCAACAGCAGCTGCTCTTTGCAGAGATAACAAAACAAAGATCCTCGTATTCTCCATGGAAGATCCTGAGAATATCGTAAGGATCGCAAAGGGCGAGAATCTTGGTACTTTGGTAGAATAAAGAAAAAGATACGGAGGTATTTACTATGATCGAGATCACAAAAGCAGATTATGATTCAATTGAGAAGAAGATGGATAAGACAATGTCCAATCTTGCAGAGAACTTCAATGCTATTCGTGCAGGAAGAGCTAATCCACATGTACTCGACAAGATCACTGTAGATTATTACGGAGCACCGTCTCCTTTGAATGCAGTAGCAAATATCCAGGTTCCTGAAGCCAGAATGATCACTCTTGCTCCTTGGGATCCTTCAATGCTCAAAGAGATCGAGAGAGCTATTCAGTCATCTGATCTTGGTATCAATCCTACCAATGACGGTAAGATCATAAGACTTATCTTCCCGATCCTTACAGAGGAGAGACGTAAGGAACTCGTTAAGGTAGTTAAGACATACGGTGAGGAAGCAAAGGTTGCTATCCGTAATGTTAGAAGAGATGCTATCGATAAGATGCGTGCTGTCAACAAAAAGAAAGAACTTACTGATGATGATCTTAAGGAATACGAAGAGAAAGTTCAGAAGATCACGGACAAGTATGTCAAAGATGTTGAGAAGGCATGCGAAGTAAAAGAGAAAGAGCTCATGGAGATCTGATCTTATCACGATTATTCAGGGCGGAACGACCTTCCGCCTTTTATTTTGATGAAGGGGAAAAAGTTTAATGGCAATTTTGGGCTTCGGTAAAAAGAATACTGTTAACGAAGACGAGCAACTCAAGATACCTGTATCTCTCGGCGTTATCATGGACGGTAACGGCAGATGGGCAAAAAAGAGAATGCTTCCTAGAAGTGCAGGTCACAGAGCCGGTGCAGAGAATCTTAAAGAGCTTTGCAGGAACTGTGGTAACTACGGAGTTAAGTATCTTACTGTTTATGCTTTTTCCACTGAGAATTGGTCGAGACCGACCGATGAAGTTAATACTCTTATGGATCTTTTTGTTGAGTTCTGGGAAAAGTATGATCCTGAACTTGAGCAGGAAGGCATAAGAGTCAGATTTACAGGTGATATCGATTCTCTTCCTGAAAGGATCAAGGAAGTCTGCAGAAAAGGCGAGGAAAGATCCAAGCACAGACAGAAGATGCAGCTTATCGTTGCATTTAATTACGGAGGCAGAAGAGAGATAGTTCACAGTTGTCAGAAGATTGCCAGACTTGTTAAGGAAGACAAACTCAACGTGGAAGATATTTCAGAAGAGACCATTTCCAATAATCTTTATCTTCCTGACGTTCCTGATCCTGATCTTATCATCAGACCTAGCGGTGAGCAGAGATTGTCGAATTTCCTTTTATGGGAATCTGCTTATTCCGAACTTTGGGTATCGGATTGTCTTTGGCCTGATTTCGGATTTGATGAGCTTACGGAGGCATTCAGGGCTTATACGAATCGTGACAGGAGATTTGGCGGTCTATCGAAGGAGGACAATAAATGAAGCAACGAGTAATCACGGGTTTGATCTTTTTGATCGTAATGCTCGCCTTTGTAGTGGGTTTCTACTTTGTTCCATTTGTAGCAGTTGTTCTTGCTTTGATAGTCGGAACCGTATCAACGATCGAGATCATAAAGGCACTTAAGAGCGGAGGCTATAAACCATCCGATGTTCTTATGATAATCGGAGAGGTCATGGGGCTTGCCGTACTTCTTTGCGGTTGGTTCTTTAACCTGGGAATCTTCGTTACCTCTACGTTGTTCCTCTTGATAATGCTCATGTATTGTCTTGGGATGGCAATATTTCCTCAGATCGCAAAACCTGAAGCATTGCTTAAGGATTCAGTTACTTCCATTGCTGCGATGCTTTATATCGCTTTTCCGATGTATTGTCTTTGCGCGATCGCTCTGTTCTTCGAGCATGGGTGGCTTTACCTTATAGTCGGTCTTTTTGCTTCATGGGTATCTGATACATGTGCATACTTTACAGGAGTTCTTTTTGGAAAACATAAGATCGTTCCTCATATCAGTCCTAAGAAAACATGGGAAGGATGTATCGGTGGAGCGTTCTTCTGCGGTGTTTTCCTGGCTCTCTATTTCGGTTTCATAGTTTATATGATAGACGATATTAAGTTGGACAGAATACCGTTTATGATCATTATGTTCCTTTTTGGACTCGTTATTTCTGCTATGTCTCAGATAGGAGACTGGCTCGCTTCTGCTATTAAGCGTTCAGTCGGTATTAAGGACTACGGTAAGTTCATGCCTGGTCACGGCGGTATGCTAGACAGATTTGACAGTGTATTCTTCACACTTCCTATCGCGCTTTGTATCGCTATCTTAAGTCTATATATTTGATGGTGGTTTGATGAAAAAGATATCTATTTTGGGTTCTACCGGTTCTATCGGAACACAGACTTTAGAAGTCGTCAGAAACAGCGACGGCGAATTTGAAGTCGCAGGTTTGTGTTGCGGTAAAAACATCGAACTCCTTTTCGAGCAGGTCAAGGAATTCAGACCAAAAGTAATCGGAATCTCCGATGAAGAAAAGGCCAATGAATTTATTGACAGACTCAAGACTGAACTTCCGGACCTTGATGCGGAAGTTTATGTCGGAGAATCCGCTCCGACCGCAGTAGCTACCATCGATGACGTCCGGATCGTTGTCGGTGCGATGGTTGGTGTAAGCGGATTAAGACCTGTTATCGATGCAATAAACTGCGGTAAGGATATTGCTCTCGCGAACAAAGAGACTTTGGTCGCAGGCGGTGATATCGTAATGCCGCTTGCTAAGGAGAAGGGCATCAAACTGTTGCCTGTAGACAGCGAACATTCGGCTATCTGGCAGTGCCTTTGGGGACAACCGGAGGGTAGTCTTGACAGGATCCTCATTACTGCATCCGGCGGACCTTTCAGAGGTTACACAAAGGATATGCTCAAGGATGTTACGCTCGAGAAAGCCCTCGCTCATCCGACATGGAAGATGGGAGGCAAAGTAACTATCGATTCTTCGACTATGATGAACAAAGGACTTGAGATCATTGAGGCAAGTCATCTGTTCTCTATCGGAGTAGATAACATCGATGTTGTTGTTCATCCGCAGAGTATCATTCATTCAATGATCAGGCTCAAAGACGGTTCGGTATTGGCTCAGATGGGCAAACCGAATATGATGATGCCTATTGAAGTCGCACTTTATTATCCGAGAAGAGGTCCCGGATTCATGGAGAAGTTCGATCCGTTTGCGCAAGGAGCGAATACTCTAAATTTTGAAAAGTGTGACACCAAAGTCTTCGGACTTTTGGACCTCGCTTATTATGCGGGAAGAAAGAAGGGACTTATGCCTTCTGTCATGAATGGTGCAAATGAAGTTGCCGTCAATGCATTTTTGAACGGCAAGATCGGATACCTTGATATTGAGAGGATAGTATCAGGTGTCATGAATGAATATGAGAAAACAAATGTCTCGTTCAAAGCAGGATCTTTGGATGATGTCTTGAACGCAGACAAAGAAGCAAGAATGATTGCTTCCAGAATAATGGAAACAGAGGATTAAAATGTCAGTCTTTATCAGCATAATTACTGTATTACTTGTGCTTGGAATCTTGTCTGCAGCTCACGAGTTGGGACATTTCTTTGTTGCCAAATTAATGAAGGTTAAGGCTTATGAAGTATCTATCTTTGTAGGACCTGCTCTCTTTAAATGGAGAAAGAACAATGTGGATTATTCCATAAGATGTATTCCTATCGGCGCATATGTAAGATTCAATGAAGTTGATAATGAAGGCAAACCTATTGAGAGTGATGATCCGACATTGCTTTTGAATCAGCCGCGTTGGAAAAGACTTATCATCGCTCTTGCGGGACCGTTTGTAAACCTCTTATTGGGTATTCTCATCTTTATAGTGTTCTTCTGCGCTACCGGTTACACATCTTTGGATCTTGGTGCTACTGATCCCGGAACGCAGCTTTACGAGCAACATTATGAAGTTGGAGATACTATCGTAGCTCTTAACGGAAAAAGAGTATTTACTTATGATGAACTCTACATTTCCTTCAACTTCATTAATGATGTTGATCCTGTAGAACTCACACTTAAGTCTAAAGAAACAGGTGAGAAGTACAATATTACTTTGACTCCTGTAATCAAGAGACAGACTATGCTCGGTATAAACAGATTGAAGGATTTGGATCCCGATACCGGAGGATGGGTCATAGCCGCCAACTGGAATGAGAAATCCGATCTTCTCCAGGAAGGTGATATTCTCGTTGCTATCGACGGCAGACCGATGGATGATAATATTTCCGAGTACGTATCTTCCAAATCTGAAAATGATACTGTTGCCATCGAGTATATAAGAGACGGTCAGAAGATGACAGGTGAGGTTCCTTTATTTGCATATGATCATACTAATTACAGAGGTATTATCTTGCAGGAACACAGTGTCAGAAGTGTCGGTGAGTTCTTCGGCGCAGTTGGAAATGCAGTTAAGATGCCTGTTTCCATTTTAAGATTGACAGGACTTGTTATCTCTAATGCCATTGGCGGCAAAGTAGAGATATACAATGTTATATCAGGACCGGTAGGTGTTGTTAATGTAGTTGACACCGTGGTCGCAAATGAGAACGTTAATACCGGTCTTAAGGTAAGCACTCTCGTAATGCTTGCAGGAATGATATCCGTTGCACTTACGATCTCTAACATGCTTCCTTTGCCTGGTCTTGACGGTGCTCAGGTCATTATACTTATTGTAGAAATGGTCATTGGCAGAAAGCTGCCGCAGAAAGCCGAGAATGCAATTACGATTATCGGTTTCTTTGTCCTTCTGGGACTGGTTTTGTTGGCGTTTGCATCAGATATAGCGAAGATCGTATTTGAGGGTTGGTAATATGGATAACTATTACGGTAGAAAAGGTACGAGAGTAATCAATGTCGGAGGTCTTAAGATCGGTGGTGATAATCCGATCGCCGTTCAGTCCATGAACAACACGAAGACTTCAGATGTGGAAGCGACCCTTAAGCAGATCAATGATCTATATGAAGCAGGCTGCGATCTTACAAGAGTTGCGATACCTGATATGGCTGCAGCAGAGGCTCTTAAGGAGATCACCAAAAGATCTCCGATACCTGTTGTCGCAGATATTCATTTTGACTACAGATTGGCTCTTGAAGCAGTCAAGAACGGAGCAGCTAAGATAAGGATCAATCCGGGTAACATCGGAGGCAGTGAAAATGTATTCAAAGTAGCTTCGGCTTGTAAGGAGAGGAATATCCCTATAAGAGTCGGCGTTAACTCGGGTTCGATAGAGAAACGTCTGTTGGAAAAGTACGGAAAGGTATGCCCTGAAGCCATGACAGAGAGTGCTTTGGGAGCTGTTAAGCTTCTTGAGGATGTTGATTTTGATGATATCATCATCAGCATTAAATCCTCCAGTCCGAGACTTACCATAGAGACATATAAGATGCTTTCGGGCATGACAGATTATCCTTTGCACGTTGGAGTAACGGAAGCAGGTACAGTTCGTGAAGGCATTATCAAGTCCGCTGTCGGAATCGGTTCTTTGTTATCGTCCGGAATAGGTGATACCATCAGAGTTTCACTTACAGGTGATCCTGTAGATGAGGTTCTTGCAGGCATCGGTATCCTTAAGGCTCTTGATCTTCGAAAAGGCGGGATAACTTTTGTTTCATGTCCTACATGCGGAAGAACAAGAGTTCCGTTGATCGAACTTGCGTCAGAGATCGAGAAGCGCATCTGTAAGCTTCCTTATGACCTTAAGGTAGCTGTCATGGGCTGCGTTGTTAATGGCCCCGGAGAAGCAAAAGATGCTGACATAGGATTAGCCGGGGGGATAGATGAATTCATCCTTTTCGAGAAGGGTGAGACCATAAGACGCATCAAGGCTGAAAATGCGGTGGATGAGTTTGTAGAAGAAGTGATTAAATTGGGAGAAAAGAATAATGTCAGGTAAATTGACGGACCTGTTCGATTTCCTTGAGCCTGAGGAAAAAGAACAGTTATGTTTTTTGAATATTGAAAAAATAAACCTTAACAAGAAAATTTCACGACTTGATATCTATTTGTCCGGTGGTGAATTTTTATCTGAGGAGAATTTGCTCGCACTCGCCGAATACAAGGCTAAGGCTGAGTTTGACTGTGACGTAAAGTTCATTTTCCAGGGCTTTACGGACATGGGCTATGCGATGAAGTGCCTTTCGGATCTTATAGTAAGCGAGCTTTCTCTCGAAAACTATGAGTATTGCCAGATCTCAAGATCATCGAGATTTTCCATAACTGATAACAAGCTCTTGATCGAATCCGATTCGATGAACAATGAGTTGTCGGATATGCTCCTTAATTCATACGGAAGAACTTTTATCGATATCTTCGAGTCTCATACAGGAATGAGACCGGAGGCCTTTTCCTATGAGTTCGTAGATGAGATCGAGACTGCATATTTCACATCAGACTTCGCATCTGATGACCTTGAGACTTATGATACTCCTCAGGAAGTTCCTGAAGAATATCGGGAGCCCGAAGAAAAGAAGAAAAAGACTGAGGAGAAGGATGAAAAAGTATCTTCAGCTGACAAGAATTCATGGGCATATAAGGCAAAAGAGCAAAAGAAGCTCATGAAGGAAAATGAAGGCGATAAGAAGAATTTCCGTAAGGCTAATGCGGAGTCTTTGTTCGGTCGTGTTAAGAAGGATGTTCCGTTCTATGCCATTAAGGATATCGATGTAAGTGAACGTGAAGTTAACTTCGAAGGAAGGATCAAGCTCGATGAGGACGGATTAAGACTTGCCAAGAGCGGTAAGTGTGTAATCGCGAACTTTAAGGTTTTCGATGAGACGGGCGGAGTAGGCTGCGTCATGTTCGTTAAGCCTGAGGAAGCGGATGCTTTTGAAAAGAAGTTCGAAAAGGGCGGATACGCAGGATTCCAGGGAGAACCTACCGATAACAGAGGTGAGTTCGGCATTAAGGTATCGGGTATTTTCGAGAGGGAAAAACCGAAGCCTCGTATGGAGAACTGCGAATACAAGCGTGTAGAGCTTCATGCCCATACGAAGATGAGTGCACAGGATGCAACCATCGTTCCTGCAGATCTCATGAAGACAGCTGCAAGGTTCGGACATAAGGCTTGTGCCGTAACAGATCACGGTGTTGTTCAGGCATTCCCTGAAGTTTTTAACACTGCAAAGAAACTCACGGTAGGTGACTCCGATGAGAAGTTTAAGCCTATCCTCGGTGATGAGGGTTACGTAGTTGATGACGGCCCTACGATCTGCTATAACCTTCCATTTGAAAAGCCTGAAAGATCTGCGATCGGCTATATAGTTTCCGTTGCCGTTAAGACTACGGGAGATGATTGTTGTACTGATACGATGCAGGAGATATGTCTTCGTAAGTATCATCTTAAGGGATATGTTTCTCCAAGGCCGTATAGAGAGGGAGAAGATCCTGAAGCCGCACGTGAATTCTCTGAAAAAGATATCGACAGATCTCTTTGGCAAGAGGGTGAATATGAAGACTTTTCCAGCGCTCCTGAAAAGGCAAGAGGTTATGTAAAAGAGGACTATGACGAAAAGTTCTGGTCCACGATCAAAAACAGCGATGATATCAGTTCAATGACGCTCGGAAATACGGGAACAGATGATCCTGTTATCCCTGACGGTATTGAGTATGAATTCGTTTCTGAGTACAGAACTCTCTTTACGGGTGATGTATGGCAGGGTCCGGGAAATGAGCCTGTAGATTCATACTTTAAAGCAGGTGAGATAGTTGAGTTTATCGGAGACGGTTACCTTTGCGGTAATGACGTCTTTAAGACTATGGGATTTCTGCGTAAAGCAGGATATGCGATCAATATCGAGGAACATCTGTACTACAGACATAAGTTCCTTCAGCCTGTTGTAAGTGTTTATGATATAAGGCTTCACAGTGGTAAGGAGTTATATAAGGAATATCCTGATCTTGAGACTGAATGTAAAGAAGTAGCTCAGGAGATCATAGACTATATTAAGGAGACAGGAACAGTTGATCCATATGAGATCAATGAGAAGGTCGGTCACTATCCTTTAAGTCAGATAAAGAGCAAAGAGAACAGGGCGTTTCATATTATCTATCTTACAAGGAACAATATGGGTCTTTATAACCTCTACAGACTTGTATCAGAAGCAAATGTTCACTATTTTTATCGTCGTCCGAGAACCCCGAGAAGCCTTCTAAAGTATTTCTCATCAGGTCTTATCATCGGAGGCGCATGTGAGCAGGGTGAGATCTATAGAGCGATCCTTAACAAGTACAGAGAGCTCAATAAAGATTACAGGGGTACATTTGAATTTCTGAAAAATGATCCGAAGTTTGGCGAGATGATCAAGCTTTATGATTATTTTGAGATTCAGCCTTTGACAAACAACATGTTCTTGACCAGAGAAGATACTGAGCCAAGATTAGATAAGAATGATGTTCTTAACATAAACAAACTTATCGTAGAGCTCGCAGATAGCTATGGATACCCGTGTTGTGCAACGTGTGACGCTCACTTCCTCAATAAGGAAGACGGAAAATATCGTATGTATCTTCTTATGTCCATGGGATATGCTGATGCAACCGAACAGCCTGATCTATACTTCAGGACCACAGAAGAGATGCTTGAAGAGTTCTCTTATCTCGGAGAAGAAAAAGCGATCGAAGTCGTCTGCACAAACACTTGTAAATTCGCTGATATGTGCGAGGATGGAATCAAGCCGTTCCCGGATGGTTCTTATCCGCCTATCATTGCGACTGCTGCATCTGATGTTCAGGATCTTACATGGACAAAAGCAAACAGGATGTACAGACATAACGGTGTCCTAAATGAATTTGTTAAGGAGAGGCTTGAGAAAGAGCTTAAGTCCATTATCGGTAACGGTTATGCGATCATGTACTATATCGCTTACCGTCTGGTTAAGCAGTCAAATAACGACGGATATATCGTAGGTTCAAGAGGATCTGTCGGATCATCTCTCGTTGCTACGATGTGCGGAATATCGGAGGTCAATCCGCTTCCGCCTCATCACAGATGTCCGAAGTGTAATTTTGTTGAATTCAACAACACCGGTGAATACGGTTCGGGATTTGATCTTCCTAAGAAGAACTGTCCTCACTGTGATGTTGAGATGATATGTGACGGTCAGGATATCCCGTTTGAGACGTTCCTTGGATTCTATGGAGATAAGGCGCCTGATATCGATCTTAACTTCAGTAGTGAATATCAGCCTAGAGCACATAAGTATGTTGAGTATCTGTTTGGTAAGACTCATACATTCAGAGCGGGAACGATCAGTGGTTACGCTGATAAGAACGCTGAAGGTGTTGCAAGAAAAGCAGCTGAAGATCTTGGTATCACATATACAAGAGCACAACTGGAGTATATGTCTCAAGGTATCATCGATGTTAAGAGAACCACTGGTCAGCATCCGGGCGGTATCGTCGTTATTCCTCAGGAACAGGATATCTATGAGTTTACTCCTATCCAGTATCCTGCTGATAAAGAAGAAAGTTCTATAACGACACACTTTGACTTTAACTCTTTGCATGATACGATCCTGAAACTCGATATTCTTGGTCATGCAGATCCTACGGTACTTCGTATGCTTCAGGTTTTGACTGATATCGATGTAACCACTATCCCGATACCTGATCCGAAGGTAATGAGCCTTCTTGAATCAACAGATGCGCTTGGATTTGATGTATCTGAAACTGATGCCGGATCAGCTACGCTTGGTCTTTCGGAGCTTGGTACGAACATGGCCCGTGGAATGATCAAAGAAGCTGCTCCGAGAAGATTCTATGATCTTGTTCAGCTCATGGGTCTTTCACACGGTACTGACGTATGGAGCGGTAATGCACAGGATCTTATAAGAGACGGTATCTGTGACCTTAATTCCGTTATCGGATGTCGTGACTCTATCATGACTACACTTATTTATTGGGGACTTCCTAATAAGGATGCTTTCGACATTATGGAGAATGTCCGTAAGGGTAAAGTTGCTAAGGGTGCGGTTGCCGAGAAGTGGGAAAAATGGAAGCAGATGATGAAGGATAATAATGTGCCTGACTGGTACATCGGTTCTTGTGAAAAGATCAAGTACATGTTCCCGAAGGCTCACGCTGCTGCTTATTGTATTTCTACTTTGCGTGTTGCGTGGTTCAAGGTTTATTACCCTGAAGAGTATTACTGCGCATTCTTCTCAATACGTGGTGAAGAATTCGATGCAGAGACGATGTGTCTTGATAAGAACGTACTTGTTGAGAGACGTAAGTTCCTTGCTGAAGAAATGCACAGAGATCCGAACCCGAAGATAAAGAGTGAGTTCTATCTTTGTGAGATAGTTGAAGAAATGTATGCCCGTGGTATTACATTTGCGCCTATCGATCTTGAGAAGTCAGATGCCACCAAGTTTGTTAAGGTCGAGAAGGGAGTTATAAGACCTCCACTTGATGTTATCGATACTATTTCTGAGAGTATGGCAATGCGTATCGTTAATGCCAGGAATGAAGCTCCGTTTAAAAACAGAGAAGATCTTAAGAGCAGAAGCGGTATCGGTGATTCTGCGATCAATAAACTTGCTGATTACGGTTTGTTGGAAGGAATGCCGGAGTCTGCTCAGGTAAGCCTTTTTGATCTGATGTGATATTGGAGGTATGAATGCTTCTAGCTGAGGTAATTTTGCGTAACAGCGTAGATAATACGGATCTTATCTATACGTATAAGATCTCTGATGATCTCGCGGGCAAGATCTCTGCCGGAATGCTAGTCGATGTTCCGTTCGGAATGCATAACGGAACGCGTGACGCTCTCGTATTGTCAGTCAAAGACGGAGAGTATGAAGGTAAGTTCAGACTTAAATCCATTAAGAGCATTAAAGATCCGCTTCCTGTAATGAAACCGGATCAGATAGCTTTGATCGATTATATTCAGAAACGTTATGTCTGCCGCAAAGGCGATGCCCTCTCTTTGATGGTACCGTCTGTTGTGGCAGAACATAAAAATCCGCAGGTAAGATGTGTTGAACTTACTGATGAGCAGAAGGCCAGAGAACTTTTGGCAGCCAATAAGATAAAGAGCATAAACCAGATAAGGATACTCGAATCCCTTTTCGAGAAAAGTCCGGTACAGGCTCAGGAACTTCTCGTTGTTACGTCTTCTTCCAATGCCAATCTTTATGCACTTGTTGATAAAGGACTTATCCGTATTTTCAAGGAAGAAGATACGACAGAATGTGTTGATGAGAAGGCTGAATATGTAAGAGGTCCTGTGCATGAGCTTAATGTTGAACAGCAGTATGCCGTAAACAGGATCTGCGAAGAAAGGAAGAATCATAAGGTTTTTCTTCTTCACGGAATCACGGGTTCAGGTAAGACGGAAGTATTCCTTAAGTGTGCGGAAAACTATCTCGAGAAAGGACACAGTGTTCTTTATCTTGTTCCTGAGATATCTCTTACTCCACAGACTATTAGATGGATCACCGGAAGATTTAACAGGGAAGTAGCCGTGCTACACAGCAGGCTCACGTCTAAGGAAAGATATGAGCAGTGGGATAAGATCAGAAAGGGAGAAGCAAAGATCATCGTAGCTGCAAGAAGCGGCGTGTTTGCTCCTATAGAAGGTCTTAAGCTGATCATTATTGATGAGGAGCATGATTCTTCATATAAGTCGGATAAACATCCTAAGTACAGTGCCAGAGATATAGCGATCGCACGCGCAAAACTTACGGGTGCTACCGTTGTTCTGGGATCTGCGACTCCGTCTATCGAGACGTACTATGCGGCTAAGAATGATTACTATGAGCTTTTGAAACTGACAAAGAGAGCTAATCCTAATGCACATCTTCCGAAGGTAACGATCGTAGATATGAAAGAGCAGATCAAGCAGGGAGCGGGAAGCTTTTTCTCGATACCGCTGAAGAACAAGATGCTCAAAGCTTTGGATGAGGATAAACAGATAATACTGTTTCTTAACAGGAGAGGTTATTCAAGGACTCTTATATGTAAGGATTGCGGTGAGCCTTTGAACTGTCCTTCATGTTCTGTCGGTATGACTCTACATACGAACAGACATAGCAAAGAAAAACTTCTGATATGCCATTACTGCGGATATGCGATCCCTGTGTCGGAGGCAAAGTGTAATGCCTGCGGAAGTAAGGAACTTGATTCCATAGGTTTTGGTACGCAGCAGCTGGAGGAGCAGGTTAAGACTACTTTCCCGGGTGTCTCGGTTCTTCGTATGGATCAGGATTCGACAGCGGGGATCGGTGCTCATGAGAAGATATTAAGTGCTTTTCGAGAGAAGAAAGCATCGATACTTATAGGAACGCAGATGATAGCGAAGGGACATGATTTCCCTGAGGTTACGGTAGTCGGAATACTCGATACGGATATCATAGCGGCCAGTCCTGACTACAGGGGATCCGAGAGGGCTTTCCAGCTCATAACCCAGGCTTCGGGAAGAGCAGGAAGAGACAACGATCCGGGTGAGGTCTTTATTCAGACATATAAGCCTGATAATCCGCTTATCATGTATGCGGCCTGTCAGGACTATGACAGTTTCTTTGATGCGCAGCTCGAGTACAGACAGGCAATGAACCTTCCGCCGTTTAAGGCTTCGGGAGAGATCATGATCCAGTCGTCAGATGAAGATGAACTTATGAGGATATCGGATGACCTCGCGAAATACTTGAGAGATTACTTAAGTTATCAGAGCAGGGACTTCGGTTTTGAACTTTACGGACCGATACCGTCTGCGATATATGAGCTTCGCGGAAACTACAGAAATGTTTTCAATATAAAGGCAAAGAATAAGTCTTCGTTAAATGCGGTGTTTAAACAGGTTTTCGAAGATTTTGATTATACGAAATATCCGATCTCCGTTGATTCCGATAAATGATGAAAGATATTGACTCCTTATGATCCTGGTCGTAAGGAGTCTTATATTTCGACTAAAGACATATATTATAATATGGTCCGCTTTCGATGTGGTATAATACATTGTTAGATTAATGAATGAGGTTTAATGACATGGCTTTAAGAAATATAGTTTTGGAAAATGAAGAACTTATACGTAAAAAGAGCAGACCGGTAGATGAGATCACGCCAAGGATCCTTACGCTGCTCGATGATATGGCTGATACTATGTACTACGAGAACAGAGGTATCGGTATCGCAGCTCCTCAGGTTGGCGTATTAAGACGTGTATTCATCGTAGATGTAGGTGATGAGCACGGTCTTATCGAGTTTATCAATCCTGAGATCACCAGAAGAGAAGGAACACAGGTTTATACTGAGGGTTGTCTTTCTTGCCCGGGTAAGAATGCTGAAGTTGAAAGACCTGCTGAGATAACAGTTAAGGCTCTCGACAGAAACGGCAAGGAGTTTACTCTTGATGCAGACGGCCTCTTGGCTGTTTGTATCTGTCACGAATATGATCATCTCGACGGAATCCTTTTTATTGATAAAGCTATAAACGGCGAGATCTTTGAGGTGGAGTCTGATTCATGAGTGATCTGAAAATCTGTTTTATGGGTACCCCTGACTTTGCCGGGACGGTTTTGGAATCGCTGGTTAACGAAGGATACAAAGTTGTTCTTTGCTGTTGTCAGCCTGATAAGCCGGTAGGCCGTAAGAAGATAATCACAGCTCCGCCGGTAAAAGTTTTCGCGCAGGAGAAGGGAATAGATGTGTTCCAGCCTGATTCGATGAGAACGGATGAGGCTTATGAGACGATCTCAAAATATGAGCCGGATCTTATCATCACTGCGGCATACGGCAAGATCCTTCCTTCGAAGATCCTTAATATCCCTACGATGGGATGCGTTAACGTTCATGCTTCGCTCCTTCCTAAGTACAGGGGAGCAGCTCCTGTTCAGTATGCGATCATGAACGGTGATAAGGTTACCGGTGTAACCATCATGGAGATGGACGAAGGTATGGATACAGGTGCCATGATCGACAAGGTTGAGGTAGCCATAAGAGATGACGTTGATACGGAGACTTTGATGAGTGAACTCGCTGTTGCGGGAAGTAAGCTTCTTATCGATACTCTTCCGAAGTATCTTAGCGGTGAGATCCTTGCACATGCACAGAATAACGATGAAGCAACGATCTGCGGTCAGATAAAGCCTGATCAGGGTGTTATCGATTGGAATCAGAGCGCTAAGAAGATCCACGATCTTGTACGGGCTCTCACCAATTGGCCGGGTGCTTCTACGATACTTGACGGCAACAAGCTCAAGATATATAAGACTCACGTTGCGGAATTTGAAGATACTGACCTTAAGCCGGGCCAGATAGCCAAAGCTCATAAGAAGGATCTCTTCGTTAAATGCGGCGAAGGTTACCTTGCGATCGATGAACTTCAGACAGCAGGCGGAAAGCGTCTTCAGGCTATCGACTGTGCTCATAATTTCAAGGTCGGAACTTTGCTCGGTGAAGGTGTATGATCTCAGATCGCGAGATTGCATATGAGATGCTCTACGATGTCTTCGAGAAAGAAGGCTTCAGTAATCTCGTCCTCAAGGACTATGAGACTACGGGGTTCGTTTCTGCCATGTTTTACGGCACGATCTTAAGGTCCGTGACAATTGATTTTATCCTCAAGCACATAGCTAAGAGCGATGTGAACGACATGGATCCCATAACAAGGACCATCGTCCGAATGGGCGCCTGGCAGGTCCTTTTCTCTGACAAGGTGCCGTCATTTGCTGCGTGCAACACATCAGTCGAACTTTGCAAAAAGTACAGGCCTCAGAGCAGTTCTTTTGTTAATGCCATTCTTCGAAAACTCTCGTCAGCTGATATCGACATAGATTCTTTTAAGCCTGAGATCCGTACTTCTCTGAAAAGCGAGATCTTCGGTATCCTCAAAAAAAGCTACGGCAAAGAAAAAGCCTTAAGCATCGGTAAGGCTCTTCTTGAAAGACCGAATATCGCTATCCGTCCTAACAGACTTAAGACTGATAAGGAGAAACTTAAAAAGCTACTCTTAAAAGAGGGTGCAACTATCTCGGATTCCACACTGATCCCTGATGCTCTCTTGATCGAAGGGACAAATGTCGAGGATCTTCAAAGCTTTAAGCACGGATTGTTTTTTGTCCAGAATGAAGCAGCACAGCTCGCATCAATTGTTGCTGCCCCTTCTGAGGATACGGATATCCTTGACTGCTGTGCAGCCCCCGGCGGAAAGAGCACGCATCTTGCCGAACTCACGAATGACAGATCAAGGATCCTCTCTCTTGATATCAACGAGAGCAGATTAAAGCTCATCGATGATAATTCCAAGCGCCTCGGCATTAACTCCGTAAAGACAATGTGTGCTGACAGTACTGATCTGAAGGCATCTTTGGGCGACAGGGATTTTGATCTTGTTCTTTGTGATGTGCCTTGCAGCGGACTCGGACTTATGGCACGTAAACCAGACATCAGGCTTACCATCTCTTATGACAGGATAGAGGAACTTTTGCCTCGTCAGAAGACTATCCTTAAGAATGCTTCTGAATATGTAAGGCCGGGAGGAATCCTCATCTACAGCACTTGTACGATGAATAAGGCTGAAAATGAAGAAACGATACAAGATTTTCTCGCTAAAAGCCCCGATTTTGTGCCATGTGATATAACTGATATATTGCCTTCGTCTCTTATAATGGATGAAGAAAGAAAAGGATCTTGCAGGAACGGTATGCTTACACTGTTTCCGGATACTGACGGATGCGACGGTTTCTTTATCTGCAAGATGGAAAGGAGAGCCTGATGGATAAAAGATTTTGTCTGGATCTGGATCTTAATGAGATCAAGGATTGGTGTGCGGAAAAGTCATTTCCGTCATATCGCGCTGACCAGCTTTTTAAGTGGCTCTCCACGGGAGTCATCTGTCTTGATGACATGACCAATATCCCTAAGGATATGCGCGCTTCCTTAAGTGAAGATTTCATTTTCGATGAGGGAATGAAGATAGAACATGAATTTGTCTCTCAGATAGACGGTACGGTAAAGCTTGTATTCAGGATGTATGACGGTCACATCATCGAGACTGTCATAATGAGATACAAGCAGGGATTATCCATCTGCATATCCTCTCAGGCAGGCTGTAAGATGGGATGTACATTCTGTGCTTCGGCTCATGCCGGATTCGGAAGAAATCTAACTGGCGGTGAGATGCTCGGTCAGGTCCTTCTTTCTCAGAAGAGAATGAACGAGAGGATCAGAAGTGTCGTTGTCATGGGAATAGGTGAGCCTTTTGATAATTACGATAATCTGATGCGTTTTATCGAGCTTGTTACATGTGAAGAGGGTAACAATTTGGGCTCCAGACATATAACGGTCTCAACATGCGGTCTTGTTCCTAAGATGAAGGAGTTTACCGCTTTGAAGTCGCAGGTTAATCTGTCGGTTTCTTTGCACGCGTCTAACGACGAGCTACGTAAACAGCTCATGCCGATCGCGAACAAATATAGTCTGGATGAACTTATCAAGGCTTGTGATGAATATATCAAAGCGACAAACAGAAGGATAACTTTTGAGTATTCGCTTTTTGACGGCGTTAATGACGGACCTGAATCAGCCCGTGAACTATATAGACTTTTAAGAGGCCTTCATTGCCACGTTAACCTTATCGCGGCCAACGAATTCCCGGGAAGTCCGTACAAGAGAAGCCGTAAGGAACATATTGAGGCCTTCAGATCGTCTCTAGAACGATACAAGATCAATGCTACCTTAAGAAGAGAGATGGGAACCGACATCATGGCTGCCTGCGGACAGCTTCGAAGAGGACTGGAACAATGAAGTACTTTGCGATCTCGGACAAAGGTCTCGTAAGAGACAATAACGAAGACAGCATCGCCTGCGAGAAGTTCGGCGATACTCTCTGCATGGTCGTCGCAGACGGCCTCGGCGGACAGGAAAAAGGCGAGATCGCCAGCATGATCGCCGTAACGGGCATGATGGATATTCTTCGCGAAAACGAGGACAAACTCATAAGCTTTGATGAATCCGCCATAGTTGAGATCCTTGAGGGAAGTTACCAGAAGATCAACAGTAAGATCCTTCTTCGTGCATGCTACAACAAAGAATGCATCGGTATGTCTACGACTCTTACATGTGCGATCCTTAACGATAAACGTCTTATCATTTCCCACTTGGGCGATTGCCGTGCTTATCTTTTGCACGGATCAAAACTTGAAGTCCTGACAATTGACCACACATATGCTGCAGAGCTTATCAAGAGCAACGCTCCGGGTATCAGTGAGGATGAGTATAAGGCGGCCAGGAACATGCTTACCAAGTACCTCGGAGAAAACATTTTTATCACTCCGGATATTTACAGGTATAATGTAATGTATGGAGATTTGATCCTTCTTTGTTCAGACGGGCTTTATGCCTATATTGACGAGGATAAGATGAGATCTCTCTTGAGGATACATTCTGATCTTCAGAAGTGTGCCAAAAGCTTAATAGATGAAGTTTTTGAAAACGGGGCCAATGATAATGTGTCACTTATCCTGGCACATAACAGACCCGATGATAAAAAGGAGTTTTAATCATTATGAACGAACAGGGACCAGAAGGCTTGTTGTTTGCAGGTAAGTATAAAATTACCAAGATGATCGGCAAGGGCGGAATGGCCAATGTCTATCTTGCTGTAGATATGTCAACGGGAACCAATGTCGCAGTAAAGATCTTAAAACCTGAATATTCAAACAACGACGAATTCATTAAACGATTCGATACTGAGGCTCGTGCTGTTTCATCATTGAATCACGCTAATATAGTTAAGGTCTACGGAGTAGGTCATGAGCATAACTACAGATATATCATCCAGGAGTATGTTCAGGGAATTACCGTAAAAGAACTCATTAATCAGAACGGTCACCTTGACTGGCGTGTGGCTGTACCGATCGCTATCCAGGTCGGAATGGCTGTCGAGCATGCTCACAGGAACGGCATAGTACATAGAGATATCAAGCCGCAGAATATCCTCATCAACAGAGAGAGGATCGCAAAGATCACCGACTTCGGTATCGCTCGTGCGGCTACTTCTAATACGATCACAATGAATTCCGGCGGAGCTTTGGGATCAGTCCATTATTTCTCACCTGAGCAGGCAAGAGGCGGTAATGTAGGTCCTAGTTCCGATATCTATTCGATGGGTGTAATGCTTTTCGAGATGGTTACGGGAAGACTTCCTTTTGACGGTGATACTGATGTTGAGGTTGCTCTTAAGCATCTTCAGGATAAGCCGCCGGTCCCGTCAAGCCTTCAGTCAGGTATTCCTGCAGGTCTTGATTCCATCATCCTTAAGTGTATGCAGAAGAACCCTGAGAGACGTTACTCTTCAATGCGTCAGATGGTCGAGGAACTCGACGGTTTGATGGTTGACCCTAACGGTGTTTTCGGTGTTATCAATACTGACCCGGGTAAGCCGGCAGAAGAAGAGATCAATTCTTCTTTCAGACAAAATCCCAGCTACAATAAGATCGATGAGTTTGAAAAGACCATCGAGAGCAGACGTAAGGCAAGGATCGTATCTATCGTACTAACATCACTTATCGTACTTGTTATACTTGGTGTTCTTGTGGGTGCTTCTGTTCTTTTAGTTAACTTGTTGTCTGGCTTTACGAAGAACGAGAAAAAGGTCGAATATGTTGTTGAAGATTATAAAGGAATGACCAGAGACGAGGTCGATGCAATCCTTACGAAGAATAATATTCAGCACGACTTTAAGTTCGTAATCGATGAATCTCTGGCTGAAGGTATCGTTATCGATCAGAGTATCGAACCTGGAACAAAGATCGCATCAGGTTCCAATCTTAAGACAATAGTCCTCAGTATATCCCAGAAATCGGATTCCATAATCCTTGCTGACTATACGGGACTAAACTATAACGATGTTTGTACGACTCTTGAAGCTCAAGGACTTGTTCCGATGAAGATAAGCGAGATATCTACAGACGTTGATTCTGATATAGTCCTTCGTACCGATCCTGCTGAAGGAACAGCAGTAGCTAAGGGTAGTACGGTAATCGTTTATTATGCTGTGGAACCTACCAGCAGTACAGTTCCTAACATCGTAGGTATGAACGTATCAGAAGCTAAGAGTGCTATCGAAGATGCAGGCTTAACTGCGTCATTTGATGCTGCTCCTGAAGTATTTGATCTTCCTGAATCAGAGCAGATAGTTATCCAGATCAATCCTGAAGAAGGAACGACTGTGCCTCATAACTCCACAGTAAAGGTATGGCTTGGTACTCAGGAAGACTATCAGCGCGGCGGTACTCCTACACCAACTCCTCCTAAGATCAAGGTTGAGCCTATGATCGTAGGTTCAGGTAAGGTTGAAGGTTCAGGTGAATATGATCCTGAGTCAACCGTTAACCTTAAGGCAGTTCCGGATGAAGGATTTAAGTTTGACTATTGGCAGGATAGTTTTGGTAATGTTGTTTCCGTCAAGGAAGAATACACATTTATCGTTACTGAGAATAATCACATCTTTGTAGCAGTATTTACGGCTAATCCGACTTCAACGCCGACACCTACGCCGACGCCTTCGCCTATGCCGACTGCTACAGCTACACCGACGCCTTCGCCTACGCCGACGGCTACACCGACGCCTACTCAGGTACCTGATACCAATACGCCTCCGCCACCGCCTCCGGATCCTAACCAGAATCCTCAGGGAAACCAGGGTGACAATAATAACGGAGGATTCTGAGTGGAAGGTAAGATAACCAAAGGTCTGGGCGGGATCTACAGCGTCCGTACATCATCAGGTGATACTGTCAGTGCTTCTGCCAGGGGTATTTTTCGAAAAGCAAAGATAACGCCTACAGTGGGAGATAATGTGATCATTTCTCCCTCAGGCGATCCTGATGTCGAATACGTTATCGACAAGATCGAGAAGAGAAAGAACTGGCTTATAAGACCACCGGTCGCAAACATTGATGTGCTTATCCTTTGCTTTGCGGTAAAAGATCCGGAACCTGACCTTAAACTTCTTGATAAGATGCTCATTATCTGCGGGCTTCTGGATATCAAGCCTTGTATTATCTTTACCAAATGCGATCTTAATGACGAATACGGCCAAAGCCTTCTTGAGACATATAAGAAAGCGGGATTTGATTGTTTTCGATCAGGAATAGATGAAGATGTAGATCCTGAGGAGATCATCAAAGTCGGCGGCAAGAACGCCATATTCGGATTTGCAGGACCGTCAGGTGTTGGCAAGAGTACGCTGTGTAACGGTCTTCTTGAAGGCGACATCATGAAGGTCGGTGATATAAGCGACAGGCTCAAAAGAGGAAAACACACAACAAGACATGTCGAATTGTTCGATTTTTTCGGCGGTTTTATAATGGATACTCCGGGTTTTACATCTTTGAGTTTGTTAGAATTGGGTGTAGAGTATAAGAGCGTTATCTTAGGTTATCCCGAGATCGCCAAAGAAGGTCTTAATTGCCGATTTGATGACTGCAGACATGCATCTGAACGTGACTGCTCCGTTATCGAAAACATCGGCGTAACAATAGATGAGGGAAGATATTCCCGATATCGCGAGTTCGAAGAAGAACTCTACCAAAAGAGAAACGAATATACCGGAAGGAAGAAGTTTTATTATGAGCAGTGATGTGAAATTCGAGATCGCGCCGTCAATCCTGTCAGCGGATTTCTGTTGTCTCCTGGACGAGATCAAGCAAGTTGAGGGACACGCCAAATACCTGCACATCGATGTTATGGACGGACACTATGTTCCTAATATCTCTTTCGGTATCCCTGTCATTAATAAGATACGTCCTCACACGGATATGATCTTTGATGTTCATCTCATGATCAATAATCCTGAGGAGTTCGTCGAGAAATTCGCCAAGGTTGGAGCTGATGCGATCACATTCCATATCGAATGCTCTGATGATCCGAAATCTCTCATAGATAAGATACATTCATTGGGAAAGAAGGCAGGAATAGCTATTCATCCGGATACACCTGTTGAGAAGGTTTTCCCATATCTTAAGGATCTTGAGATCGTGCTTCTTATGTCTGTTATTCCGGGTCTCGGCGGTCAGAAGTTCATGGAAGATGCGCCTTCTCGCTTAAGAGCGATTCGTGAAGAACTCGACAGAGTCGGTTCCAAGGCTCTTCTTTCAGTTGACGGAGGAATCCATACCCAGACGATTGAAACTGCGGTTAAGTCAGGAGCTCGTCTTCTTGTTGCCGGCAGTGCAGTCTTTGATACTCCTGATCACGGTAAAGCCGTAGAGGATCTTATATGTGCGGTAAATCTCTGACAAGAACAGTAGTAATTACAGGCGGTCCCATCTTTGACGAGGCCGCTTCTTTGATATTGCCGGGAGATAGAGTTGTCTGTGCTGACAGCGGAGTTGATTATGCCATCGCCAATAGCATCAGGCCTGATGAAGTCTACGGCGATCTTGATTCCATTTCAGCTGAGGGAAAGAACTTTATTGAGGTAAGCGGCATTTCTTTGAAGACATTCCCCGTCGAGAAAGATATGACTGATACCGAACTTGCAATAAGAAGTTGTGATCCATCTTCCGAGATATTGCTGATCTGCTCTTTGCAGGGACGTCCTGATCATGTTCTTACCAATATATTATTAGTCTCCCGATTAAGGCGTGAGGGAAGAAGCATAATCTGTTCTGACGGACATACAGATATTATCCCGTTATACGGTAAAGATGAGATCCACATTGATGAAGTGTTGGATCCTTCTTGTAAAGCGATATCTCTTATTCCTGTTTCAGATGAAGTCACAGGTGTTACCGCAAATGGACTTTATTATCCTCTTAATGATGCAACTATAGTCCGCGGCAGTTCTTTTACAAACAGCAATGAACTTTCGAGAGGATCATCCTCATTTTCAGTATCTGTTAACTCGGGAGAATTACTCGTTGTCATAACTGACAAAGTATAAGCTGCCAAATAGAAAAATAAGACAAAAGATAAGGGCTGTTCATCGAAGTGAACTGCCCTTTGATCTGTTTAGATAAATAATCGGATTACTTAAGTCCCAATTCAGAGGCAACAGCTTCAAATGCTCTTCTTGAGTTGATGATAGTCTGCTCAGATACACAGAAAGCGAGTCTGCAGTAACCTGGACGGCTGAAACTGGCACCCGGCACGATAAGGAGATTGTGCTTGGCGCAGATTTCTCCGAATTCGGAATCGGAAAGTCCGTTTGGAGTCTTCATGAAGATATAAAGTGCCCCGTTAGGCTTAACTGCTTCAAAGCCCGATTCTACGATGTTGGCATAAAGAAGGTTGCGGCGATGCTCATAGTTAGGGACATCTACCTTGGCATAAAGTGAACGCTCAACGACTTTCTGCCAGATAGCAGGAGCATTAACGCTGCCGAGGACACGGTTGGAAAGAACTATCGCAGCCGTAAGATCTTCATAATCAGCATGCTTAGGGCTTACGAGTGTGTAACCGATACGCTCACCCGGAAGAGACAAAGCCTTACTCCATGAGTAGCAGATGATGAGGTTATCAAAGCAGTCGAGAGCGGAAGGAACTTTTATTCCGTCATAAGCGAGCTCGATATAAGGCTCATCGGAGATTACATGGATAACGTGGTCGCACTTAAGAAGAGCGGAATTAAGAGACTTAAGAAGATCCTCAGAATAAACTACACCAGACGGGTTGTTAGGTGAGTTGATAACGATTGCCTTAGTTTTAGGTGTAACGGCTTTGATGATAGCGTCGACGTCAGGCATGAACTTGTCGTCTGTCTGAACGATAACCGGAACGCCGCCGTGATTATCGATATAGTTATTGTATTCCATGAAGAAAGGAGCAAGAAGGATAACTTCATCGCCCTGATCGAGTATGGAGTGGAATACGTCGTTCATAGCTGCAGCAGCTCCGACTGTCATACATACGGCACCTGCATCAACTGTTACGGATGATTCCTCGGAACGCTTCTTGGCGATAGCGGCGCGGGTTGCTTCGTAACCGCTGTTGCTCATGTATCCGTGTCCGCCCGGAACATCCTCTTCAACGATAGCCTTAAGGGCATCTTTTACTTCCTTAGGAGGCTCAAGGTCAGGGTTTCCTATGGAGAAGTCGAAAACATTCTCTGCACCGTAGATAGCCTTTCTCTTGTTGCCTTCTTCAAACATCTTTCTGATGAGAGAGCCCGACTGGAGCTTCTCTTTGATATGTGATGAGATCATATTCTGTACTCCTTGAAAGTCATAATAAAGTATTATACTCTGATATCAGAATTTAAAAAGAGGTATAGATATATGCTCAGTGTAGGTACGAAAGCTCCTGATTTTACATTGCCTGATCAGAACGGTGATATGCATTCTCTCTCAGATTACAAGGGTAAGAGAGTCATCCTTTATTTCTATCCGAAGGATAACACTCCCGGCTGTACCAAGCAGGCATGCGGTTTTTCTGAAAGATATCCGCAGATCATCTCAAAGGGGGCAGTTGTTCTCGGCATAAGCAAGGATTCTGTGGCATCCCACAAGAAATTCGAGATCAATTATAATCTCGGCTTTACGCTCCTTTCTGATCCTGATCGAAAAGTAATAGAGGCTTACGATGTCTGGAAGGAAAAGAAGAACTACGGCAAGGTCTCAATGGGAGTTGTAAGAACGACGTATCTCATAGATGAAAACGGTGTCATCGTAATGGGCAACGACAAGGTTAAAGCCGCAGAAGATCCGGAGAATATGCTCGGAAAACTATAAGGTAGGATACCCATGATCAAGAAAGCAGTCGGATTCTTAGTATCATTCATGATCGTAATCGGTGTCCTGTGTGCTTTTGGTGTCAGGTTGTTCATCAATATGCAGAACAGGACCATGATGTATGCTCTGGGTGATCAGCAGATCGACGGTATTCTTGAAGATGACCGGGAAATTCCTGTGGCAGAGGATAAAGAAGAAGCTCTTTTTAATGAGATCCTCACGATAGTTCTCATTGCAAGTTCCGGTATGACAATAATATTCGGAATCATGCTCTTCAGCGATATCAGGAACAACAAGGCTCAAAAAGAGAAGCTGAATATGGCCATAGAGATGATGATCCAAAAGGAGAAAAGTAAGAGAGAGCATGGGGATCCGGGTGAAAATGTTCCTGATACTTCGCCGTTGGTACCGCATACTACCAGATTCGAACTTGGCGGCTTCGTTGAGTCTGAGATGAACCGTCTGTTGATCGAGAACTATGAAGGACCCGATAAAAAGCTGACAGTTATGTCAGATATGAATCTCCTGTCTTCCGTGATCGAGAAAATAACGGATAAGGCAGGTCCTGATGTAAATGTCAGTATAAAGGCAGAACTTGCCGCATCTATTATCTTTGCGGGCGACAATGTCTTTCTCGATGAGGAAGAGATAGAGAGAATATCAGGAATCGTAACCGAGGCCATGGGATCGTTTGTTTTCGAAAATAATGAAGCGATAATTAAACTTCCGATAATTCCTGATTTCGGGTAAAACAAAAATGCCGGTGAAAAAGATCACCGGCATTTCTTATATATCTATATTTCGATCAAATTGCTGTATAACCGCCGTCAACTGCGATGTTCTGTCCGTTTACGTAGGAAGAAGCAGGGGATGCAAGGAACAAAGCAGCTGTATCGAGCTCACCCTCGTTACCGTAACGTCCGATCGGGATAGCGCCCTTAGCATATGCTGCGAACCAGTCTGTCTCAAGTGTGTCCTTTGTAAGCGGAGTCCAGAAGTAACCAGGGCAGATAGCGTTAACAGTGATGCCTTCCTTACCCCATTCAGCAGCAAGAGCACGTGTAAGGTTAACAACACCACCCTTAGCGGCGTGGTATGGAGCACAAGTAGCTGCCATGTTACCAACAAGACCGTACATGGAAGAGATGTTGATGATACGGCCGTACTTAGCCTTGAGCATCTCCTTAGCGAACTCACGAGCGCAAGTAAATGTACCGAAGAGGTCAACGTTGATCTCGTTCATGAATGTCTCGTCGGAGATCTCGATAGTAGGAGCAACTGCACCTGTACCTGCATTATTAACAAGGATGTCTACGCGACCGAATGTATCCATTGTAGCCTTAACTGCACCCTTAACTTTTTCTGTATCTGTAATATCACATGCATAAGCAAGACACTTTACACCGAACTCTTTCTCGATTTCTGCCTTGTTCTCATCAAGAAGGTTCTGACGGCGAGCGAGGAGAACGAGGTTAGCGCCCTGGCTAGCAAAAGCCTTAGCCATCTGAAGGCCTAAACCTGTGGAAGCACCTGTAACTACTGCAACTTGTCCTGTAAGATCGAAATAATTTTTCATATGAAAGCCTCCTGAAAATCATTTTTTTATTTCTGCCAGAAGTATTCTATCATATGAAAATCTCAAACGGGTGTATAATAACAACGAAAAAAGTCGCGAAAAAACAAGTTTTGTCGTCTAAATGTCAAAAAGCGATAAAACGAAAATCAGTATTGACAATCATCCGTCGAATGCTTATTATTATGTAGTCACAAAAAGCAGAACATGTTTCTCACCTCAAGCGAACAGTTAAGAGGTACATACTTAAAACATCATATATAAGATGTATTATGTAGAGGAACGGGTTTTGCATGACCGTTCTTTTTTTGTTTAAGGAGGTGTATTCGTATCGCTAAACCAACATCAAATCAAATGATCAACGAAGAGATCAAATTCAGCAATGTTCGTCTTATAACTAGTGAAGGAGAGATGGTCGGAGTCGTGCCGATAGAGAAGGCATTGGCAGCAGCTGATGAAGCAGGCCTTGATCTGGTTTGCATATCACCTAATCCTGACAACCCGGTCTGCCGAGTAATGGATTACGGCAAGTATCTTTTCGAGCAGGGGAAGCGAGAGAAAGAAGCCAAGAAAAAGCAAAAAGAGACTGAGCTCAAAGAGATCGGAATCAAGCTTACAACAGATGTTCATGATATCGAGGTTAAGCAGAAGGCCGTTATCAAGTTCTTGAAGAACGGCGATCGTGTTAAGATCAACATCCGATTCAGAGGTCGTGAGATGGCATACCAGCAGCAGGGCTTTGCAGTAATGGAAAAGTTCGCTGAAGGAATCGCCGAGTTCGGTCAGGTTGATAAACAGCCAAAGATCGAGGGACGTAATATGGTCATGTACCTTGTCCCTAAAAAGAATTAAGCAAATCAAGTTCAAGGAGGAACAGTAAAATGCCTAAGCAGAAAACACACAGCTCATCTAAGAAGAGATTTAAGGTAACAGGTACAGGTAAAGTTTTGTACTCTCAGGCTTTCCGTCGTCACATCCTTAGCAAGAGACCTACTAAGAGAATGAGACATCTTCGTCACACAGCAGTTTGCTCTGAAGCTAATGCAAAAGTAATCAGAAAAATGATCCCTTATATGTAATTTCAGGATCTGAATTAGAATTGAAACCGACTAGGAGGAAAATAAAATGTCAAGAGTAAAAAGAGGCGTTCGCACAAGAGCTCGTCATCGTAAGGTATTGAAGGCAGCTAAGGGATATTTTGGTCACAAGAGCAAGCTCTTCAAGGTAGCTAATCAGGCTGTCATGAAGTCAGGTGCTTATGCATATAGAGATCGTCGTACAAAGAAAAGAGAGTTCAGAAAGCTCTGGATCGCAAGAATCAACGCAGCAGCAAGAATCAATGGTCTTTCTTACAGCAAGTTCATGAATGGTCTTAAGAAGGCTGATATCGCTCTCGATCGTAAGGTTCTTTCCGATATCGCAATCTCCGATCCAAACGGATTTGCAAAGCTTTGTGAGCAGGCTAAGGCAGCTCTCTGATAAGCGGCAATATAATTTGAAACTTCAAGGTGTCTCAAATGTTTGAGACACCTTTTTTATGGTATTATTATGACTATGGATATCATCAGAAGTAAGGACAATTCAAAGGTCAAGAGATTGACGCTTCTCCACGACAGAAAGAAAGCCGCGAAGGAAGGTCTTGTATTCATTGAAGGAACAAGGCTTTGTGAGGATGCGCTCTTGTCCGGAGTTAAGCCTGTCATGTTTGTCTTTTGCGAAAACAAAAAGGACCTGGCAGATGAATTGATCCGTAAATATGTTATCTCCTGTGAGATCATAGCTCTTTCTCAGGAATGTTTCGAAAAAGTCGCTTCGACTGTTAATCCGCAGGGAATAGCAATGGTCGTAAGCGAGCCTGATATGGGATCTGATATTCCGTTCAGGGGAAAAGATGATATTTACCTTTGCCTGGAGGAACTTCAGGATCCGGGAAATCTCGGAACTGTCATAAGACTTGCAGATGCCTTTGACTTTACGGCGGTGATCCTTGTTAAGGGAACGGCTGATCCGTTTAACGAGAAGGTATTACGAGCTTCCATGGGTTCCGTATGGCATTTACCGATACTGAAAGTCGATTCGGTGGACAGTGTTTTCGATTTCTGTAAAAAGCATGATATAAGGACACTTGCGGCTCATCTTAAGGGAGCACCGATCGAGAAGGCTGAGATAACGCTTCCGAGCTGTTATTTCATAGGAAATGAGGGCAACGGACTTACTGATTCCTGTTCGTCACGTTGTGATACAATGGTTAAGATAACGATGAAGGGTAAAGCTGAGTCACTTAATGCGGCATCGGCAGCATCCATCATCGGTTATATTTTGTCAACTAAGAGGACGTAATATGCAGATAGTTGTTTTGGGTACTTCCACTAATGCGATAATCCTGGCCGGACGTCTTTGCAAGACTCACGATGTTATTCTCGTCGATGTCGATGCAAGTGAGAAGGCGGCTTATCATAAACTAGATGTTCAGCCGGTTGACGGCGTTATCATAGATACTTCTATCTTAGAGGAGGCAGGAGTCAGAGATGCTGACGTAGTCTGTGCGCTAAGTGAAAGAGAGAATACCAATCTTGTTGCAGCGCAGATCGCCAGGAACATTTTCGGAGTAAAGAGAGTCATTGCCTGTACTTATGATACAGAGGAATTCCAGATGTTCGAGAATGTCGGAGTATATCCGATATCCGCGACAGATCTTACTGTTGATGCATTTATCAATGCTATACATGAATCTAAGGAAGAACCTGAGAACAGGATAGGAGTTTCTCTTGTCAATCTCTTCGGAGACAACTTCAAGTTTAAGATGTTCAAGGTCGAAGAGGCGCTTGACGGAGTTAAACTTAAGAATATCGCTGATACGGAAGGTGGTATCATCGTTGGTGTTATGCGTGACGGATCTTTGCATAATTATGATCCGGGCTTCAAGGTCGAATTAAGAGATAAGATCATTGTTGCTGAAGTTTACGAATAAGCGGGAGATATTTGTATGAAGATAGTAATCGTAGGTGCCGGTAAAGTTGGATTTTTCTTGGCAAGTGAACTGGTTTTCAAGGGCCAGAAGGTTACCGTAGTTGATGTAAGACAAAAAGCTTGTGAGCATATTGCGAATTCTCTGGGTGTAGAAACGGTGTGTGCAGATGCATCCACAGTACAGGGATTATCGAGCGTGTGTACTGATGTTGATATTCTTGTCGCCCTTACTGGTAATGATGAGAACAATCTCATTACTTGTCAGATAGCTAAGAAATATTATAAAGTCCCTACGACAATCTCCAGGATCAATAATCCTAAGAATAACGATATTGCATCTATGTTCGGCGTTGATAAGCATTTCTGCGGAACTGATATCATCGTTGATCTTGTTGACAATGAGATTGAATTTAAGGGCATGAGGATCGTTACCAAGATCGAAGGTACCGATCACGTTATCGTTGAGTTTAAATTGTCTCCTTCTTCGACAGCCTGTGAGAAGAAACTCATGGAATATAAGTTCGTTAAGGATGCCAAGGTAGTCGTTATTACTTCTTCTGACGGCAAGGCGATAACCCCTCAAGGTGATACTGTCATGCACGCCGGTGATGACATACTTATGGTATGTACAAAGCGCCGTATCGAAGATCTGTGGGAAGCGATGGTGAAGAATTGACCGATGCTTGTTAAGAGAAACTTTGTACATAGAGTCCTTGACTGGGTATTTAAAAATCCGAGCCGTTTGATCATATTTTCATTCCTGTTTGTGATCATTATCGGAAGCATTCTTTTATTCCTTCCGTTCTCAACATATTCCGGTCAACATCTTAACTATTTTGAGGCTTTGTTTACAGCTGTGTCTGCTGTATGTGTTACAGGTCTCATCGTAGCCGATACGGCAACGACTTTTACCATATTCGGCAAAGTGGTGATCATCATCCTTATCCAGATCGGCGGTCTGGGTCTTATTACCATTACATCCTTTATCTTTTCTTTTACTCGAAAAAAACAGGATTTCCGCACGCGTCTCGTTGCTCTTGAGACATCAGGAAGCTTCAGCTTCAAAGAGGCTCCTCTTCTTTTAAAGTTTATCTTCGGTATTACTTTCGGCTGTGAGTTTATCGGCGGTGTATTACTAAGTCTCGTATATGTTCCTATCTACGGATGGTTCCATGGTATCTGTAAGGCCTTCTTCCAGAGCATTTCCGCATTCTGTAACGCAGGTTTTGATCTGATGGGAAATACGGAATACGGTCCGTACTCATCTCTTACAGGTTACATGGGTTCTCCGCTTGTTGTTCTTACGACCTGCGGACTGATTCTTATCGGTGGTCTTGGTTTTACCGTGTGGGTAGATCTTTTCGGAAAGATAAAGAATCACAAGAAAAACAGGATCAAGGTCCATTCCAAGATCGTTCTTGAATGGTCACTGGGTCTTGTATTAGTCGGATTTATTGCAATGTTCATTTTGGAGTATTCCAACAAGGCAACGATGGGAGATATGAACTTTGTTGAAAGGCTATTGGCTTCGTTCTTCCAATCGGTTACATTCAGAACGGCAGGTTTTAACACCATTGACCTTGGTGCACTTACTAATCCTTCCAAGACAGTCGGCATCTTATTGATGTTCATAGGTGCGGGCTCAGGTTCTACCGGTGGTGGTATCAAGATCACGACATTTGCAATTATCGTTTATTCGGTTATAAGTGAGATAAGAGGAAATAAAGATACGATCACTCACAGACATACATTGTCATCTGCGATCGTTAGAAGGGCAGTGGCTATCTTCTTTATTGGTATAACTGTTGTCATCAGTTTGTCGCTGCTTCTTTCCATTACTGAGCATAAAGCCATTATGGCAGGTAATTTTAATTTCATAGATGTAGTCTTTGAGGTAACATCTGCCTTTGCTACTGTTGGTGTATCATCACTCGGAACGCCTAATCTTTTGACTGTCAGCAAAGCACTGTTAATTCCGGCTATGTTCCTTGGCAGAGTAGGTCCTATATCCCTTGCTCTTAGCCTTGCAATGCGCGATACCCGTAAGATCGGAGAGGTATATCCTGAAGGAAAGATCCATATCGGCTAAATAAATTATTAATACTTTGTAAACAAATTGTTGCAAAATTGTGAACGGTTTGGTAGTATTTTCTCATGGAGATATAAGACATGAGAAGGAGAAGCATTTAGTCCGGTTAGAATATTTAGGTTTATCTGATGTCCACGATGTTATATTGAGTTTGTGTGTTTTGGGACATCGGGATACGCTCAATCATTTGATGTGAGCTTTTATTTCGACAATGGTGTCGGTTTTCGATTATTTACGGAATAGTTCGGATCATTCCCACTATGACATTTCCTTAAATACTTTAATTTTTTTAGAACACTTCCGTATTGATGAAATACTGTTTTCTGTTTGCAGAAGCCGTCCGCTCCCTCGGGCGGCTTCACCCATTTAAGGAAAAAAATAAGACCGCTCAGTTGAGCGGTCTTTCATATACTTGATCATCTTATCAGTTTCCCGGCTTATAGCTGTCCTTGAGGGAAACGGCTCTGTTAAATACGAGATTATCAGAGGTGAAGTCCTTGTTGTCAGCGCAGAAGTAGCCGAGTCTTAAGAACTGGAATCTGTCTTCCGGCTTAGCGTTCTTTAAGGATGCCTCAACCTTAGCACCCTTAACGATCTCGAGTGAATCAGGATTGATGAAGTCGAGATAGTTACAGTCAGCAAGGTCAGGTGCCTCGACAGTGAAGAGTCTGTCATAAAGACGGATCTCGGCATCGAGTGCTGTAGCAGCATCTACCCAGTGGATCGTTGACTTGATCTTTCTTCCGTCAGCTGTGTTTCCGCCTCTTGATTCCTCATCGAAAGTAGCATGTACAGCGATAACGTTACCGTCAGCATCCTTGTCGCATCCTACACACTTAACGACGTAAGCGCTCTTAAGGCGTACTTCGTTACCCGGGAACAAACGGAAGTATTTCTTCTCAGGAACTTCCATGAAGTCTTCTGCTTCGATCCAGAGCTCTCTGGAGAATGAGATCTCACGCTTTCCTGTCTCAGGCTTTTCAGGATTGTTCTCGACTTCGAAAGTCTCGCTCTTTCCTTCAGGGTAGTTATCAATGATGAGCTTAACAGGATGTACTACACCCATTACACGCTGTGCGTTTGTATTAAGGTCTTCGCGCAGGCAGTATTCGAGGAATGCAAAATCAACAACAGCATTAACCTTGGATACACCATTACGTGCATGGAAAGCTCGGATAGACTCAGGTGTATAACCTCTGCGGCGAAGTCCGCACAAAGTAGGCATACGAGGATCATCCCATCCTGCAACGAGACCTGACTCAACAAGGTTTCTGAGCTTACGCTTACTTAATACGGTATGTGTGATCCCAAGTCTGGCGAACTCGATCTGACGAGGCTTACATGGAACGGATACATTATTGATCACCCAATCATAAAGTGGTCTGTGTGCCTCGAATTCGAGTGAACACAGGGAGTGGGTGATACCTTCAAGAGCATCCTCGATAGGATGAGCGAAGTCATACATTGGATAGATGCACCACTTGTTGCCCTGACGGTGGTGTGGGATCCTGTTGATACGATAGATAACAGGGTCTCTCATATTAAAGTTACCGGATGCCAGGTCGATCTTGGCACGAAGTGTAAGCTTACCGTCCTCGAACTCTCCGTTCTTCATTCTCTCGAAAAGGTCCAGACTCTCTTCAATAGGACGATCACGGAACGGGCTCTGTGCAGGTGTTGTCGTATCACCACGCATATCCTTCATCTGCTCAGGTGTAAGTTCACATACATAAGCCAAACCCTTTTGGATGAGTTCTACTGCGTATTCGTACATCTTGTCGAAGTAATCTGATGCATAAAAGAACCTGTCATCCCAATCGTGGCCGAGCCAGTGGATGTCTTCCTTAATAGCATCTACATATTCTTCGTCTTCCTTTGTAGGGTTTGTGTCATCCATACGAAGGTTGCAAAGTCCGCCGTATTTCTCAGCTGTACCGAAGTCGATCTCGAGAGCTTTTGCATGACCGATATGGAGATATCCGTTCGGTTCAGGAGGGAAACGGGTGTGCACTTTCTGTCCGTAACAACGTCCGCCTTCCTTAAGCTCTTCGTCTATGATCTCATGAATAAAATGCTTATATTCTTCCATAACTTAACTCCTCATAAGTCTTTCAAGTCCGATGTTGATCCTTCTAAGTGATTCGTCTTTACCGAGAAGGATAAGAACCTCAGCGCATCCGCCCGGTGTAACTGCTACTCCTGCAGCTGCGATCCTTACAGGCCACATAACAAGTGCATTCTTCATCTCGTGCTCAGTAGCATATCCCGTAAGAAGCTCGCTTATTGCTTCTCTTGTCCAATCGCATTGCTGAAGCTTAGGAACGATATCCGTAAGGATAGCCTTGGATGAATCAAGAGTTGATTTACTCTTCTTATGCTCGAAAAGGCTTAAGTCAAAGTCCTCGAACTTTGTAAGGAACTCGAGCTTTTCAGGAAGCTGCGTAAATCTCGTGATACGCGGCTTCAAGATCTCCTCGAGCATCGGGTAGTTTGCTTCATCGATACCAAGCTGATCAAAGAACGGCTTAGCATGAGAAATAAACTCGTCAAAGCTCATGTTCTTAATGTGCTCCGCATTGACCCATTCAAGCTTATCGTAATCGAAAACACTGGGAGACTTGGAGATGCCCTTAGGATCGAAGTTCTTAATGAGCTCTTCCATAGTGAAGATCTCCTGGTTATCAGAAGGAGCCCATCCCAAAAGTGCAATATAGTTGATGATCGCCTCAGGGAGGAAACCGTCATTTACGAGATCCATAAAACCGGTGCTTCCGTGTCTCTTGGAAAGCTTGGAGATCACTTCATTGCCTTCCTCATCAACGGATTTACCCATGATCAAAGGAAGATGCATGTATGTCGGGATATCCCATCCGAAAGCCTCGTAAAGAGCATTGTACTTAGGTGTGGATGAAAGATATTCGGATCCTCTTACAACGTGTGTGATACCCATGAGATGATCATCGATAACATTAGCGAAGTTATAGGTAGGGAAGCCGTCAGCCTTCAAGAGTACCTGGTCGTCCATATCCTCGTTAGGAATGGAGATCTCGCCGTAAACAAGGTCTGTATATGTGGAAACGCCTGTAAGAGGCATTTTCTGTCTGATAACATAAGGTGTTCCTGCATCGAGGTTCTTCTGGATCTCTTCAGCTGAGAGGTCACGGCAGTGACGGTCATAACCTGATTCGCTCTGCTCGCGAAGTGCCTCGAGACGCTCCTTGGAACAGAAGCATCTGTATGCTTTGCCCTCGTTAACGAGCTGCTCGGCATATGGCTTATATAATCCGAGCCTTTCACTTTGTACGTAAGGACCGAAATCACCGCCAATGTCCGGACCTTCGTCATGTGTAAGGCCTGCGAGTTTCAAAGTATCATAAATAACTTGCGTTGCACCTTCGACATAACGTTCCTGGTCTGTATCCTCGATCCTGAGGACGAAAGTACCGTCTTCATGTTTTGCCGTCAAGAACTCATAAAGAGCTGTTCTCAGATTGCCTACATGCATGAATCCTGTAGGACTTGGTGCAAATCTTGTTCTGATCTTCATAATGAATCACCTTTATTATTAATAATAAAATACGAACTGTATTCTACCATAAAAAAATATTTTTAGTGGTATAATTCAAAAGTATGGATAAATTGGAAATCAACAGACCTGCAGATTACTACTGCGGCAACGGTATTGCTTTTGAAGTCGTTGCTCCTTTTATCGTGCGTAAATCAGGTGATAATACTCCGAAGATCATCATCTGTTCGGACAGGGAAGTAAGCGGATATTATTATAACCGCTTTGAGGAGCAGTTCTTAAAGCTCGGCATCAAGCCTGTGCTCGTTTCAGTTGATGCAAGGACCAAGAACAAGGGACTTGTTTCTGCTGATCAGCTTTTCAAGGCACTTGTTGATTTCGATTTCAGATCAGAGGATTGGCTTATCGCATTAGGCGGTGGCGGCGTTATAGATATCTGCGGATTTGTTGCTGCCATTTTTAACGGGGGGATCAATCTTCTTGCCGTTCCTACAACGCTTAACTCCATGATAGAAAGTGTTCTTTCTTCCAAGGCCTATCTTAATTCTTCTGGTCATAAAAATGAGATCTCGGTTGAGATAACTCCTTCTGTTTCCGTCTTGGATCCTTTATTCCTTAACACTGTTCCGCCTAAGGTCAGATCCAACGGGTATGCATCCGTTATAAGACTTGCGCTTCTTTATGATCTTGATCTTCTGACGGGCATCGAAGGCAAAAAGGATTTCAGAGTTTTCGTGAACGATCTATATAAGGCCAGGGTAGCAATAGAGGATAAAGATCCGCTTTTGCTGACTTTAGGAGATGAGCTTGCTCTGAGTATTGAGAACTATTTCAGGTTTATGAATTATTCCGAAGGCGAGGCACTTGCACTCAGTTTATTGGCATCGGTAAAAGAGTCCAAGCGTGAACCTTTGAAAAAGATATATGCGGCTTTGGGACTTCCTGTAAAGCTTGAAGGCTGTACCGAGAAGATGATCGTAAAGACCCTTAATGATCAGTTCGAGCATAAGGGTTCGGTAAAGATAAAGATGGTAGACCTCGACGGCGGGAAGTGGAATGTTTTCGAGTATGATATCGAAGAAGCAATGAAAGTGCTTCAGAGCCGACTTAAGAGGATCATTGAATGAGGAAAGAAATGAAGAGATTTTTTGCTATAGTACTATGTCTTGTTTTGGTCTTTAATCTTGTGGCCTGCAGTAAGTCCGAAAGTGAAGAGAAAAAGCCTGCGGACTTCGGTTCGTACGGTGCTGATTTTGCAAGGCAGCTCGCGAAGAAATATCCGTACCGTAAGGCTTACTCCGGAACGGAGTCAGAGGCAGGAGAGATGATCAAGAAGGAGTTCGAGAGTCTCGGATATAAGGTCGAGACCCAGAATTTCACCAGCATCTACGGCAGCAATTCCGCCAACTATATCATCCATATCGAAGGAAGCGGATTTGTTGAGCCTGACGGAAAGGGCAATGTTAACGAGATCAAGAAGAAAGTCGTTATAGGCGCTCATTACGATTCTGCCTTTGCGGCTGATGAAGTTCCTGAAGGTTATACCTATGACGGTATTTCCGATAATGCATCCGGAATCGGATGTCTTGTTACGATCGCCAAAGAGATCAAGAACTACGGTGATCTCGGATTTGATATAGATATCGTAGCGTTTGGTGCAGGCGGAGACGAGTACAGAGGTTCAGCACAGTACTTTGATAAGCTCTCATCTGAGGAGAAAAGCGAGATCGAGGTCATGTTCTGTATTGACAGCATTTATGCTGGCGATAAAGTCTATGCCAGCTCCGGTCTCAATTCGCTTTCGACTGAAGGCAAGTATAACTACAAGATGAGACGTAAGCTCTATCAGACTTATGACGTCGCATATAATGACATGCTGTCCAGTAAGAACGGATTTAATCTCTACTACAACGAATCCAACATGAAGATGGATCTTAACGGTGACGGATATGAAGATACATATAGGGAAGTATCTTTAAACAAGTCCGATTACTGTGTTTTCGATAATAATAATGTTCCAGTGGTTTTCTTTGATTCAGGAGATTATTTCTTTGATTCCATAGAAAAGGTCAAAGAGACCAAGAATCTTAATCTTCAGGAATTTGGCGGTAAGATCGCAGGCACTTTGCTCGATTCGTCCACTGTTCTTGATGAAGTACAGAATGTAGACGACAAGGATATCCTGGAGATCAGGATCAATAACGTTTCCTACTGTATCATGGGCACTTTGCAGAAGGGATCCGACTTCGGTATGACTCATGCCGAGTACGAAGAATCCCTCAAGAAGATCGATACTACTGAAGAGACAGAAGTTTCCGCTAAGACTCAGAAATAATAAGCGAGCGTGATCACATCGCCGTTTTCCCATTTAAAGTTCAATGCCTGAACTTCACCCGGGTGGAGTGTAGATACTTTGTGCGGATCATTGCAGCCGCCTTTGATAAGAGGCTCCGGATCTTTTACCTCATAGTCCTTATCGAAAAAGCTTATGAGCTCGCGGCCGTTAAGACCGATATGCGCATTTTTGCACTCTTCGGGAATGAAAAGATCCAATCTGAAACGGGAAGGGTTTTCGAGTTCGAATACAAAATTAACGACCTTGCGGTCCGCCTGGTCCTTTACGATCTCTTCTTTGAGATGACATGTCTGGCCTTCATACTCAAATTCATATATTGCATTCTCATACTCGAAAACAGCAAGTCCGCTGTTGATATCACCTGAAATAAAAGCATTCGTAATAGTTTTCATATTTATACCTCATCTTCTGTCTTTATGGTTCCGCCGCCAAGGACCTCGTCTCCGTCATATAAGACGCAGGCTTGTCCCGGGGTAATTGCTCTCTGCGGTTCATCGAAGGTAACCTTAACGTCACCGTTTGAAAGAACCTTTGCCGTACACGGCTGTTCTTTTTGTCTATATCTTATCTTGGCTTTGCACGATATCTCGGTATCAGGGATGATCCCGCTGGTCCAATTGAAATCGCCTGCGATAAGTTCTTTGGAGTAAAGATCCTTTTCGCGTCCCAGATAAACATTATTAGTCTTCGGGTCAACGCGAAGAACGTATAAAGGTTCTTCTGAAGCAAGTCCCAAGCCTTTACGCTGTCCTCTTGTGTACCAGATTATACCTTTGTGTTTCCCAAGTACCGTTCCGTCCTTATAAACGAAATCTCCCTCAGGATAATCTTTTCCCGTAAATTCCTTGATAACATCGGCATATTTACCTGTAGGAACAAAGCAGATATCCTGGCTGTCAGGCTTATGGGAATTAATAAATCCGTTTTCCTCGGCGATCTGTCTGGTCTTGGTCTTCGTAAGATCTCCGACAGGGAAGAGTACATGTGATAACTGTTCCTGTGTAAGGGAATAAAGCACATAACTTTGATCCTTGGTCTCGTCAGGTGCTTTCAATAGAGCAAATCTTCCGTCTTTTTCGACGATCCTTGCATAATGACCTGTAACAATATGGTCGCATCCCAATACTTCGGCTCTCTCGAAAAGCTTATCGAACTTCATGAACCTGTTGCAGTCGATGCACGGATTAGGAGTAAGGCCGTTTTCATAGGCATAGATGAATTTATCTATGATCTTTTCCTTGAAACCGTCCTTGAAATTGAAGACATAGAACTGCATTCCGAGTTTAAATGCAACATTTCTTGCATCTTCGACATCATCCAATGTGCAGCAGGTGTGAGAGTTTTCCTTTATAACGCCCGGATCATCATGAAGTTTCATGGTGCATCCGATACACTCATATCCCGCTTGTTGCGTAAGATATGCAGCTACACTTGAATCTACTCCGCCGCTCATGGCGATCAATGCCTTCATCTGTGTTTGCTCCTTGTATTTTTCAAAGATAATATACCAACTCTATTAATATAACAAATTCAAATGTTTTTCTGTAACGAAAAAATCCTCCCGCTTGGGAGGATTTTTGAATGATTCAATGATATTAAGATCAAACCTTTGTGATCCAGTTGAACTTATCTTCAACCTTACCGCTCTGGATACCTGTGATGGTGTCATAGAACTTCTGTGTGATAGGTCCGATCTCGCCGTTGTTGATGTTGATGACAGTATCCTCATACTTGAGCTCACCGACAGGGGAAACAACTGCAGCTGTACCGCAGCCGAAGCACTCCTGCATACGTCCGGATTTACCGGCCTCGATAACCTCATCGATGGAGATCTTACGCTCTTCAACTTCAAGACCCATGTCCTTAGCGATCTCGATGCAGCTTCTTCTTGTGATACCAGGAAGGATGGAACCTGCAGCAAGGGAAGGAGTAACGAGCTTGTTGTCGATGATGAACATGATGTTCATAGCGCCGACTTCCTCGATGTACTTCTGCTCAACACCGTCGAGCCACAAAACCTGCTCATAACCTGAGTCGTGTGCGATCGTCTGAGCGATCAAGGAACAACCGTAGTTACCTGCACACTTTGTAAAGCCTGTACCACCACGTACTGCACGAACGTACTTGTCCTCAACGTAGATCTTGACTGGCTTGATTCCGTGAGCATAGTAAGCGCCGGAAGGTGAGAGCAGGATAAAGAACTTATATGTATTGGAAGCGCGAACGCCGAGATAAGGGTCTGTAGCGATAACGAACGGACGGATGTACATGGACTCGCCTTTACCTGAAGGGATCCAATCCTTATCAAGCTCAACGAGTGTCTTTGTAGCGTGTACGCAGAAGTCTACGTCTACCTTAGGGATAACGAGACGGTCGTTAGAGTTATTCATACGCTCGAAGTTGCAAGCAGGACGGAAGAGGTTAATGGATCCGTCTTCGCACTTGTATGCCTTAAGTCCCTCGAAAACAGCCTGACCATAGTGGAATACCATAGCAGAAGGCTCTATGGAGAATTCACCGTATGGCACGATCCTTGGATCGATCCAGCCCTGACCTTCAACATAGTCCATAACGAACATGTGATCAGAGAAGATGTGACCGAATGGGAGTGGCTCACCGGCTACCGGCTTCTTTCTTGGATTTGTTGTTTTTGTGATCTTGATTTCAGGAAACATTTTAATGATCCCCCTCCTCATTTTTATAAATTTATGACCTTGATTATAATACTTTTTTTTCAAAAGGCTAATGAAAGCCTGTTTTTTATTGGTTTTTGTCCGATTTTGCTATTAAATCTTGTTCATTTTGAACTTGGATAATGTTATACTCCCACTCGAGGACAAATTACTATGGTGGATTTAAATAATATTACGAGGAGGTTTGACCCCGCTGACGGGTTCAGACTGGAACTTCATTTGCACACAAAAAATGACAGTGCATGCGCCACGCTTGATGCCGGCGATGCTGTTTTGATGTACCAGAAAGCAGGTTACGGAGGAATCGTTGTTACGGATCACTTCCTTACCGGCAATACCAGTGTAGATAAAAATCTTCCTTGGAGCACACAGGTCGATCTTTTCTTCAATGGCGTTGACGAAGCCGTGAAAAAAGGTAAAGAAGTAGGATTTCCTGTTTTCGAGGGATTGGAATATACGGATTGGGGAACGGATTTTCTCGTCTATAACCTGGATCGGGATTTTATCAAGGCCCATCCTGAGATGAGAGAGATGTCTCCGGAGCAGTTCCTGCCGATGTTTCATGATGCAGGAGCATTCATTATTCAGGCGCATCCGTTCAGACAGGCTTATTATGTAAGGGAAGTTAGATCTTATATCGACTATGTCGATGCATTTGAAGTCTATAACATGGGTAACAGCGATCCTAAGTACAATGAACTTGCTTATGAAGAGGCTAAGCGAAAAGGCAAGCGCATGACGGCAGGTTCCGATTGTCATCACTTCGGAGATCAGTATTTCGGTGCGGGCATAATTTTGCCTCATGAACCTAAGGATTTAAAAGAGGTTTGTAATATAATCAAGTCAGGTGATTACAAATACTTTGGAGGCTGAGATGCTTTATTCGGATCTTTGGATATTAGGTGATAACGACCATCTGACTTCGATAGAAACTGATGATAACGGTATTATCACCAATGTTTCCCGTAAGGAAACTTCTGTAGATCCAGCTAAGCAAGACTTCTTTGTAACTCCCGGTTTTATCGATACACATATTCACGGAGCTTTTGGATTTGATACCAGCGATCATGATGCAAACGGCATCTGTGAGATGGCTTATAAACTCGCATCCGTTGGTACGGCAGCTTTTTTGCCGACTACGATGACCATATCTTCCGAAGAGATCGATAAGTGCTGCGCGAGTGTTTTCGAGGCGATACGGATACTTAAGGATTTTTCTAGGCCTCATGCTGAGATACTTGGGATAAGGCTGGAAGGTCCTATTTTTAATCCCGGTAAGTGCGGTGTTCAGGATCCTAAGAACTGTATATCTCCAAGTGATGGAATGGAACTTATAAGTGAACTGGACAGAAATTATCCGGGACTAATTAAGATCATAGATATTTCTCCTGAACTTGATGGCAGCATGGATCTGATCGACAGGTTCAAGGACAGGTTCGTTTTCTCACTGGCTCATACTGATGCGGATCATGATATCGCGCAAAAGGCTCTTTTAGGGGGTGCCAAAAGTATCACGCATGCCCTTAATGCTATGCATCCGATCCTTAAAAGATCGACTGGGGTTCTTGGCGCAGCCATAGATACGGGTGCTTATATCGAAGTCATCTCAGATCTTCATCATATTGATAAAGCAATGCTCAGGCTTCTTTATTCAGACGTTTTCGAGAAGAAGGTCATTACCATCTCGGATTCCATGAGGGGCGCTTTGATGCCTGACGGCATCTACGATCTCGGCGGAACAGATGTTGAGGTCAAGGGAGGAAGGACATATTACGGCGAGGGAAGAGACCTGGCCGGTTCAGTTACATATCTTTCAGAAGAATTCAGAAACCTTATGAATATAGGCGTGCCGCAAAAGAGGTGTGTTGATTCTCTGACCATTAATGCATTAAGGCGCATGAGTCTTGATAAGAACACGGATCTTCCGGGTGTTATAGAAGCGGGAAGACCTGCTACATTCAATTTTTTCGATAAAGAGTATAATCTTATAAAAGTAATCAATCACGGACAGGAGACATGATGAGACAGGATTGTACATACAGAGCACTTTGCGAATCTGATCTGTTCAGAGGCGTTGATTGTTCGAGCTTCGGAGATTTTTGCTCCATAACAAGGCCGCGTACTTTCGAAAAAGGCGAGATAATAGCCAAAGAAGGGGATATCTGTAATGCGATAGGCATTATATCCGAAGGACAGATAGCAGTTCAGAAGATATCGACCAGCGGCGAGTTTGCTACTATCGCACTTCTTTCGGAAGGTGATTTTTTCGGAGCAGATATCATTTACAGCTCAAACAACACATATCAGACGACACTTGAAACGATGAAGACCAGCAAAGTCAGATTCGTAAGTAAAGATGTCATGAATAAGATAATGGACCAGTGTCCGACGGTTAAGGATAATTTCCTTCGTATCTTATCTGATAGAGTAAGCTATCAGAACAGAAGGATAGAACTTCTGTCACAAAAGACTTTACGTGAGAAAGTCGCGTATTATCTTATCGAACTATATAACCAGAGCAATAAGAACATCGAGGATACTCTTCCTGAGACATGCAGGAAGTGTGAGATGTTCGGAAAAGAATCCTGTAAATACCCGAGTGAAGCAAGGACAGTTGAGCTTCCTGTTTCCAAGGAGATAGCAGCTAAATATCTTGCCATGCCGAGACCATCTTTTTCGAGAGAACTGATATCTATGGAAAAAGACGGCCTTATCAAGGTCAACGGCAGACGTATCACACTTTGTGACGTAGCTAAGCTCGAGACCGAGATCGTAGAAGGGCTTTCTGCAAATAACTGATTATCAATAAATAATATGTTATACTTAATTAGTTAAGATATTACAGGACGGGTTGGGGTTTTGTCATTTGTTAATAAAGTAGTCGATTTTATACAGGAATTGTTCAGAAGTCTGAACAACGGTTATCTCTTCTTCGGTGGATGGGGTGACCTGATTCGTTCTGTCTTCGATATCCTGCTCATCGCCGTTCTTTTGTACTGGGCCTTGCTCTTCATTAAGCAGAGCAGAGCATGGCAGCTTATCAAAGGTATAGTTTTCGTTGTTATCTTTGTTCTCATATGTAGCCTTTTAGGCCTCGAGATGGTCGGCTTCGTATTCAGTAAGTTCCTTTATGTTTTCGCGATAATGTTCGTTGTTATCTTCCAGCCGGAACTTCGAAGAATACTTGAGACAGTTGGTATCAAGTCCTTTACTTCCATCAAGGGTGTGATCATTAATAATGACGAACACAAAGAAGAAGTAAACAGTTTCATTAAAGAGATTTCCAATGCTTGTATGGAGATGTCCAAGACCTATACAGGTGCATTGATCCTTATAGAGCGTAATACTAAGCTCGATGAACTCCTTATGCAGGAGAATGTTGTTCAGTTTGAATCTTCAGTAACGAGCAATGTCCTTCAATCCCTGTTTTATAAGGGCGCGCCTATGCATGACGGCGGTGTTCTCATAAGAGAAGGTAAGATCATAGCTGCCCGTTGTCATGTGCCTCTTTCGGTAACCATGCATTCACTTGACAGAGCCGGAACAAGACACAGAGCTGCAGTAGGCGCAAGTGAGATGGGTGATACGATCGCTATTGCCGTTTCAGAGGAGAGAGGTAAGACTTCCATCGCTGTTAACGGTAAGCTCTATGAGATGCAAAGCGGAACCGAACTTGAAGCAAACTTAAGATATCTTCTCGGTGTATCTGATATCCAGGATAACAAGAGACATTTTGGCGGGAAGAAAAAGAAGAATAAGTCCAAAGCTCAGATCGCCAATTCCAATGTAGTTGTTGCTCAGACTGAGAGTGCTTCTGATATTTCACCGTTCAAGGTATCCGATTCCGTTCAAAGAGGTGCTGCTTCCTTAAAGAGCAAGAGTATGTCTACGACTTTGGTTGAAAAGATCATAATCATACTTTTGTCACTTTTTATCTCGTTTGGCCTATGGATCTATATACAGATCAATAACAATCCGGTTGTCTCAAAGACATATGTTGTTCCGATCAATTATAACAACATGACGATAGCAGGTGATGAGTTCCTGTCTTATAAGATGACTGAAGTTACAGTTAAGATCGTCGGGCGTCAGAAGGTCCTTGATAATCTTCAGGCTGATGATCTTGAGGCTTACGTTGATAATTCCAATATCTCGGGCTCTGGTGCAGTTGAGCTTCCTGTTATCATCAAGGCAAAGGATTCCGGTGTATACTTCCGTGTTGAACTTCAGAACCCTGATGTAATCCCGGTATTTATAAATACAACAGAAGAATAAGAGCAAAAAAAGGGGCTGTCTCAAAACTAAATTGAGGCAACCCCGATTTTTTGCAAAGAAAATGGGTCCCGAAGGGCCCATTTATTGTTAGAATTAATTTGTGCATAAAACTCTAACATTACAGTCCGACTATAGCAAAAACGGGAGC
>JAILPW010000020.1:0-14725 GCA_024699245.1 Clostridia bacterium
AAGATCTGCTATTTCCGGATCAACTGAAGATAATGTCATTCCTACCGTTACTTGTGAGTTTGGGAGAATATCCTGATTGTAGCCTGCGTTCTTTATCGTACAGGTGCCGTCAGCAGCTGCTTCAACCACTGAAGCATTCCAAATGTTTTCTATTTGATAAGGAGAGTTAAAGGTAAGATACCAATCCTCGATAGGAGTATTGCCATTATTGGATATTGTAAGATCTATGTTTGCATGATCCTGCCAAGTTGAGATCACAGTTAAAGACACTTCATAGCTATAGTCTTGAACAGAATAGTACTTTGTCTCTGTTGTTTCAGCATAAACACCGACTGTATGTGGAAAACATAAAAGGATGAGGATTATCGATAAAAAGAGACTAATTGCTCTTATCTGTCTGCAAAGCATATATCCTCCCTCACTGATGGTCAAGTATATACTTGGAATTTATCACAGGAAATTGTGGGAGGTCAACAACAACAAAATAGAAGTTGCCCTTGCGGGCAACTTCCTGGGGGTCACAATTTACTGCTTTGCATCTATCGTTTTTATGTTCTTGTTCTTTTACAATAATAGTTTATAATCAAAAATAGAGTATTACAGGTAATTATAATGCGGAATAAAGTTTTCTATTTCGCTACCTGAGCAAAATTATATGATCGGAGACAGACCATGGGTAGAAAGTCAGTTAAGGAGAACAAGAACATCTATCAGTTGAGCCGTGAGAGTGTTAACCTCACCAGAGAGAAAGCTTCAATGGAACTTAAGTTTATCTCTGCCGACAGGATCGAGAAGATCGAGAGCGAGAAATCATATCCGCATCCTGACGAGATCATTGCAATGGCTAAGTGCTACAAGAATCCGTCTTTGTGCAACTACTTCTGCTCACACGAGTGTCCTATCGGAATCGATTCCGTTCCGGAGATCGAAGTTAAGGCTCTTTCTCAGATCACGCTCGAGATGATCTCCACACTTAACAGACTTTATAAGGACAAGGATCGTTTGATCGAGATCACAGTTGACGGCGAGATTTCCAGAGACGAAGCAAGAGAGTTCACGGAGATCAGAACTACATTGGATCAGATGTCTGCAGCTATCGCTTCATTGAGACTTTGGGTCGACAATACTATCGCAACGGGAAAAGCTGATAAGAGCCTTTTCGAGAAGAGACAGTAATAGGATTTAGTAGAATATCAAAAGGGAATGCAGTGCATTCCCTTTTTTATTAGCAGATATATGTTGTGATGACGTCCGTGCCTCCGTTAAGGAAGATCTCCACAACGCCCACATCTTCCAGGACCTCCATGGTCGGCTCGAACGCGAGCTGTTTTCGAAGGATGGTCTTCCCTTCAAAAACGACATTCAGAAGTCCGTCGTGATAATAAACGAATTCGCTTTCCTTCTTCACATACGGCTTAACTTCGCGTATCGGTCTCATGCACAGGTTATCATCAAAGTCCAGGCACATCTCCCTCGGGATCGTGAATGCACCGACCTGAGTCTTTCCTACCGGCACCTGCCTGGCCCAGTTATACATCCAGCCGATTATGATCCTTCTTCCGTCAGGAGCTTCAAAGGTCTGAGGTGCGTAGAAGTCAGGACCTGTCTCGATCGGGAAATTTGCCTTGCCCTCATCAGGCGTAAACTTCGTTCCGTCAAAGTCGCCCACAGAAAAGTTGACTCTGTGCGGCAGTGCCTTTATCGATGAGAACATGAGAACATACTTATCGCCGATCTTAAACATGTCCGGACACTCGACACATGGTCCGAACAGGTAGTCGGATACCAATTCGCCCTCGTAATCCCAGTTAAGAAGATCATCTGATCCGTAGAGGAGGATCTTGCCGATATTATCCTCTCCCGCGCCTACGACCATCTTGTAGCGGCCGTCATACATAAAAACCTTTGGATCTCTGAAGTTCTTTGAATCCTTAAGAGGAGACTTTATTATCGGATTCCCCTCATATTTCTCGAAAACAACCCCCTCTTTTGAAATGGCAACTGACTGAGTCTGTCCCATCTCATGAGAGACGCTCGTATAAAAAAGATATAAAATATCGTCCTTAACAACAGCTGAGCCAGAGAAGCATCCGCCGTCGTTCTCATAATCCTGATCCGGGAAAAGCGCGATATCTTTTTCTTCCCAATGGATAAGGTCATCGCTTACGGCATGACCCCAATGCATCTGTCCCCAGTGAGGGGCATGCGGGTAGTGCTGGAAAAAAGCGTGATATTTTCCCTTGAAGAATACAAGTCCGTTCGGATCGTTCATCCATCCCTTTTTATTCTTAAAATGATAGTACAAATCTATTCCCCTTTATATAAAAAATGAGGTATCACACCCCTGCAATACCTCTAGACTTCATACCCATGCCCAAACAGACACAAATCTTTAACTAGGGCTATTTTACATTAACTTATATATAATAGCAAGTTTTTTGCCGCACTATTCACTCAAAGTGACGTGTAACCCCGTGATAGCAGGCGTTTTCGAGAAATAAAAAAGACCGCTTCACCATGGGTAAAGCGGTCCGGATTCTACCATACTAATCAGTCATCAAACTCAAGAAGGGAGATCCTGTTGATGCAGTCAACCTTGGAAAGCTCATCGATGATCTCAGCAGGGATCTTCTGCTCTGTAGCAACGAAGGACTGAGCCTTCTTGGCAGCACCTTCTTTTCTTCCCCAGTGCATGCTTACGATGTTGATGTTGTGGTTGCCGAGGATAGTAGCGATCTTTCCGATAACACCCGGAACATCATCATTCTGCATAGCAATGATATAGTCCGTAATCTCGACGTTCATCTCATAACCGAAGAATGTAACGAGAACCAGTGTATCCTTACCGAATACTGTACCATCGAGCTCGAGAACTCTGTTATCGTCTGTGAAGAACTTAACTCCGATAAGGTTGTTGTACTTCTCGACCTTAGACTCTTTCTTCTCAACTACTTCGATGCCGCACTCATTGATAGCAGCCTCTGTGTTAACGTAAGAAACGTGGGAGTTACCCATGCCTACGAGCATACCCTTGAGAAGGCTCAATGTGATAAGACCTGTATCCTGGGAAGCGAGCTCACCGCTATATGTAACCTCAACCTTCTTAACAGGAGTCTTTTCAGCCTGGAAGTAAAGCTTACCAAGTTTCTCGGCAAGTGTTGTATAAGGCTTGATAGTAGCCATGTCACCGCTGAATGTCGGCATATTGATAGCTGCAACGAGCTCACCCTTCAAGACCTTCGCTACGAGCTCTGTAACCTGGGCACCTACGTTGTGGTTAGCCTCGAATGTGGAAGCACCAAGGTGAGGTGTGATGGTGCAGTTAGGAGCATCGATAAGAACGTTCTTGAAGTTCTGGGAACCCGGCTCCTTGTTGTAGGAAGGCTCTACGTCGAATACGTCGATAGCAGCTGCTGCAACCTTACCGCTCTTAAGAGCTTCAGCAAGGTCTGCCTCGTTGATGAGACCGCCACGGGCTGCGTTAACGATCCTTACGCCGTCCTTACACTTGTCGAGCTGTTCCTTAGCGATGATGTTATATGTCTCTTTGTTCTTTGGTGTGTGGATAGTGATAAGATCTGCTTCCTTGAGAAGATCATCGAGCTCAGGGCACTTTCTTACGCCGCAGGAATCGAACTTCTCCTGTGGAATGTGCGGATCGTATGCGATAACTGTCATACCGATTCCCTTGAGCTTTCTGGCTACGATGGAACCGATACGGCCGAGACCGATGATACCTGCTGTCTTACCTTCGAGTTCGTTACCGATCCAGTTTCCTCTTCTGAAATCGTCTGTGTGTACGCCGTGATTAGCTGCGCAGATGTTTCTGAAGATAGCGAATGCATGAGCTACTGCGAGCTCACCTGCTGCCATGATATTAGCCGTAGGAGTGTTAACTGCTACAACGCCCTTAGCTGTACAAGCCTTAACGTCGATATTGTCGATACCGTTACCTGCACGGCCTACTACCTTGAGGCAGTCAGCGTTAGCAAGCAAAGCCTCGTTGACTTTAGTAGCGGAACGAACGATCAAAGCATCAAATCCCTTGATGTACTCCTCGATCTCTTCCTGCTTATGGCCGAGGTATTCCTCAACCTCAAAACCCTGATCCTTCAAATACTGGATGGCATCCTTAGCGATGCTCTCTGTTACCAAAATCTTCATGATATTCCTCCGTCTTTTCGAAAAAGCTTACTGCTTGCTTTGAAGTTCTGCGATTGTCTCTTCGAGATCCTTAAGAAGTGTCTTGATCTCATCCATTGTCGTATCAGCCATGTGAGCGATCCTGAATGTCTTGTCCTTAAGATCTCCGTATCCGTTACTGATGAGGTAACCCTTCTCACCCATAGCCTTGTTAAGCTCTGAGAACGGGATTCCCGTTGTGTTTGTGATACAAGTAACTGTTACTGAGAGATGATCCGGATTGGAGTATACAGCACAGTTCTTTCTTGCCCAGTCACGAACTACTTCTGCCATCTCACAATGTCTCTTGTATCTGTTCTCGATACCCTCTTCAAGGATACGATCAAGCTGATAGTCGAGAGCGTACATATGAGAAAGCGAAGGAGTTGACGGATACTGGAAAGGCTTTTCCTTAACAAACTTTACGAGTTCTACATAGTCGAAGTAAAGTCCTCTGTTCTCGATCGTCTTTGCCTTCTCTACTGCCCTGTCGCTTACTGAAGCGATAGCCATTCCCGGAGGAAGTCCTAAGCACTTCTGTGTTGAAGTGATGCAGACATCAAGTCCGAGTTCGTCTACAGGGATATAATCACCTGCCATTGATGAAACTGTATCAACGCATGTGATAACGTCCGGATATTTAGCCTTAACAACGTCCATGATAGCCTTGATAGGGTTATGAACGCCTGTTGAAGTCTCGTTATGTGTGATAGTGATGCAGTCGTATTTTCCTGTGGAGAGAACCTCATCTACCATCTCAGGAGTTGTAGGCTGTCCGAGCTCCGACTCGAAGATATCAGCAGGAACTCCGTTAGCCTGGCACATCTTGTACCATCTCTTACCGAAAGCACCGATAGAGAATACTGCGCATCTGTTCTTAGTGAAACATCGTACTGCACCTTCCATGAGTCCGCTTCCTGATGAAGTTGAAAGAACGATAGTATTCTTTGTTCCCATAACTTTCTGGAGCTTCTCTGAGATACCCTGCTGCAAAGCGGAAGCATCTTTTGTTCTGTGTCCGATCATAGGCTTAGCCATCTGATCCAAAACATCCTGTCTTACTTCTACAGGTCCCGGAATGTACAGTCTTTTATGCATAAGTCCTCACTCTTTAACGACGTCATTGTCGATCTATATATAAAGCACAACTGATATTGTACACACTTCACCGTTGTTTTTGAACACTTAACATCAACCTTAAAAGACGAAAATTGAGTTTTTCGCCTTTTCTTTTATATATATATTGAACAATGATTTTTACTTACTTTTTCGAAAACACAAAAAGGACGCCCCTAAGGACGTCCTTTATCGATCATTAGATGTTCATCAGTTGCCGTCGTCTACTGCAGCCTCGCCCTGAACTTCACCTTCAGCCGTCGACTCGGTAGTGTCGGTCGTAGCGCCTTCTCCTGCGGCCTGATCGCCTACAGGAACGGAACCGTTGATGATATCGATCGGAGGCAGGAGGATCATCGTGCCGGATGTAGGCATGTATCCAGGCTCAGCTCCGTTATACTCTCTGATGATATCGATCCTTGAATCACCGTTCTCGATCTCGATGTTATAGACCTTAGTAAAGAGATCCCACCATGTTCTGTAACCGGTATGATCGGAGAATACGAATACACCGATAGGAGCCTTAGGATCAACTGTCGGTACCGGTGCCGGTGTTGTCTCAACGATCTCGCTGCTTTCCTTAGTAGCAGAAGTCTCGGAAGGCTTCTTCTTGTCACTGGAGCATGACTTGATGATCAGTGAGAAGATTATGATAAGGCCGATCAAAAGAACTGCTACAAATGCGAGGAAGATAGCACCGTTACGGCTGAGACGGAATGGCTTGTTACCGCCGTTTCTTCCGCCGCCGTTGCCGCCTCTTTGACCCTGAGGACGAGCACCCGGCTGACCCGGTCTTCTCTGTCCGCCGGCACCGTTTCCGCCTGATGTCCTCTGCTGAGGTCTAGGACGGCTCTGTGCGCCCGGTCTTGTAGGTGCAGCTTCATCAACAGGCGCCTGAGCAGTTACGTCATAGTTATCGATTCCGAGGATGCTGTTGATCCACTCATCGCCTTCAGCCATCTTCTCAGATGCCTCTGCCTGTGCAGCTGCTGCGGCCGCAGCACTCGTTGCGGCTGCTGCCTCATAATCGTAGTTAGCAGGCTCTGTGTAAGCGCCGTTCTCATATGTCTGCGGCTCAGGTTCCTGAGCATACTGTCCGCCGTACGGATCATATGCCTGTGGCTGTTCATAAGGCTGTTCATCATACTGCTGAGGAATAGCGAAGTCCTGCTCTCCGTATCCAGGAACAGGTTCCTCGTAACTCTGCGGATAAGCCTCTGCCTGTTCAGGCTCAAAGGATTCACTGCCATATGACTGATATGGAGCCTGTTCAGGAGCCATCTCCTCGTTCTCTTCGTAAGAACCGACTTCATATGCCGCAAGAGGATCTTCTCCTGTAGGTTGCTCCGTATTTACTGCAAATGCCGGTGAATCATAGGACTGACTTCCGTATACAGGCATGTCAGGAATATCATTCTGTGCATTATCGACTGCTTCAGGTTCTGCATAAACGGCATTCTCAAACGGGATAACGAACTCACCGTTCGGAACCGGAGTTGTCTCTTCAACCGGAGCAGGTGCAGGTTTCTCTTCCTGTGATGACAACGGGAAGCTAACGTTCTCGACCGGATTGATAGTATCCTGAGGCTGTATCTGGAACTCAGGCTGCGGAACATCTTCTACCAAAGGCTGATTCGGCAGACCTTCTTCTTTCCATTCAAATGATGGTTCATTTACAGGCTTCTCATTTTCACTCACAGCAGAATCACCTCCGGTCACATTATCTGTTGTATCAAGGTCAAATCCGCCAAAATCCGCAGATGCATAAACAGGAGGCTGAGTCTTCTCGAAACTCTCGGAACTTCCCGCATCATATGGATCAAAAGGCTTATCTTCCTTCTCTTCAGTGAAGCTTTCTACCTTCTCGCCTGAAGAGAAAACTATCTCATCATTGTTGACCGTTACAGGCATTGAAGCAGCCTTAGGTTCTTCCTTTGGCTCCTCAACGATAACTTTTTCACTAGCCTTAGCGGCCTCTTCTTTTTCCTTATCGGCATCGACTTCTTCCTTAAGTTCCTTAAGGGCTGCAGCGATGATGCCGTCACTTGCTATACCTGATTCTTTCTGTACCTGATTAGCGAAAAGGGACTCAAAAGAACTTACTGTCTTTGTATCCATCATCTCATCATTCGATTCGATGTTGTAAGGAGTCTCAGCAACTGTCTCCATCTCCTCTTCCTTGACTTCAGGAGCAGCAGTAAACGGATTGAATCCGGATACGAACGGAGAATCAGAAGGGATATCAGGACTTGCAGGAGTGATCGTTGTTCCCTCCTGGATCTTGCCCATTGACTCCTCTGCTTTCTCTTCGACTACAGGCTTTTCTTCCTGAGCCTTCTTAGCTTCTTCCTCAGCCTGCTTCTGGATATCGAGTCCTTCCTGCTTGGAAACGTTCATCTGACCGAACAGGGACTTCATCATCTCGTCGGCAGATACCTCTTCGATCTGAGGTTCATCAACAGACTTATCGAGGAACTCAACTTTCTTAGCTTCTTCCTTCGGTGCTTCAGGTTCTTCTGGAACAACAAAGTTCGAGAAGTTGATGGAATCCAATTCAGGGATGACTGCTGTCTTAGGCATCTCGGAATCACCGAATGAAACAGCTTCCGCTGCATCACCTGCAGCCTCAGCAGTAGCCGTTGCAGCAGCTGCCTCGTCAAGACCGGATACAAATCCGGCACTCGCGATAGCCTCTGCGGCAGCACCGATGATACCACCCTCAAACGTGGACTTGATGCTCATGTTGGAAGTGTCTTCTTCCTTGTTCTTCTTCCTGAATCCGAAAAGACCTCTCTTCTCGTCAGCTGTAATGCTCTCAACGAAAGAGATGGAGAACTGCATAGGAACGTTCGGCATGTTGGCAGCTGCCTGAGTGATTACAGTACCTGCTGCATCACACTGATCGTCTGCCTCGTCGAGGATCCTTAAAAGTTCTCTTTGTCCGAGTGCATCATAAACTGCCTTGTTGCAAAGGATGATACAGTCATCAACTGACAATGTCGTGATGTTGGACCAAAGAGCATTGGCTGTCTTGGATGAAACATAATTATAAAAATCCCCTACGCGGTTGCCGAAAGCATCGATAGGTTCCATCGGAATGCCGGCATCGGTAAGAGGATACAATGTGTCATTTCTATAGATGAATGCAAGACCCGTACCGATTGTAACGGCAAAGGCTTCTGCATCATGTACGATGATTCCCGAAAAATACGGAGCTCTGCTATCCTGATCCTGCAGCTTCATCTTGCCCGTAATATCTACGGCAGTAGTAAGGAAACCTGAGATCATGGCATCGATAGGTTTTCTTCCGAACTTTACTTCGTTGCAGATTCCGCGGAGCTGCGGCTCGTATGGCGGGATCATGCCCGGTTCATAGCCGGGAATCGTCGGGTGGGAAAAGACAGAGAAAAAGAATCCTTTCTCTTCTTTATCTATCGTGATATCGGCATTTCTGACCTCTCTTTTACCGAAAAGTCTGCCGTCCATATAAAACGCATCTGTATATGATTGGGAAGGATAGTATCTCGCAATAAGCGTGCTCGCGAGACGAGTTATCTTGGCCATGAAAAACTCCTCCGAATTTATAATCATAATCATTATAACATAATGAAATTTTATACAATTCTTTTTTTTGGTTTTTTCGTAAGAAGTTTAAAAGCGCCTTGTGACGATGTTTTCGAGCATAAAAAAAGAGCCGGCCCGAATGCCGAGCCGACTCCAAAATCAGATGCTATCAATTCTCAAGATGACGCTTTGCCGTCTCATAGATCTGCTCGAATGTTGCAGGTTGAGAATCAAGGAACAACTTGTGGATCTCCTTGACAGAAAGTGTCGGATCAAGAGCCTGGATCTGGTCAAGAGTGTCTGTAAGAACTACATATCCGAGACCATACTTAACTGCGTAGCACGGATCTTCAGTTACAAGATCAACTACATCCTGGAGGTCTTCACCCTTGAAAAGATTCATTCCGAGAAGTCCGTTGATGTGTTCTGCCGCATCATCTGCAGTCCATCCTTCATAGTTGACACCGAGGTCGATCCTTGCCATGAGCAATACATCAAGGAGGTCTTCACAAAGGAATGAATACTGTTCTTCCTGAGTTGCTCCGAAGAAAGTCGGTGAATTAACTTCTACGTATACAGCCCAACCTTCTGCGTAACCTACGGAATCAAAGATGTACATATACGGATGATCACAGATGGATCTGGTGTAAAGTGACTGGTACATGTGGCCCGGATAAGCCTCGTGAGCAACTACGGTACCGAAGTCTTCGCTTGCTGCTGCCGTGTTGATGAGGATAAGATTGGAATCAAATTTATCAACGTGGTAAGCAAGGTAAGCTGCAGGGCTGAAGCTGTCTTCGAAAACTTCCGGAACCTGCTTGAATACATACTCATGTTCAGGGATATCAGGGAAATACTCAAAGATCTTTCCGTAGAGTAAATCGAGGTTTTCCTGAACATCACCTGCTGTGTAATCGTGTGACTGGAATCCGCCCTGAACATATCCTTTAAAGGCATCTACCATGTAACTCTCACACTTCTCGATAGCCTGCTCAGGTGTAAGCTGGGAATTCGTCTGGCTTCTTACGATGGAAGCGTAATAATCCTTACCGCCCTCGTATGTAGCAAGAGTAGCTGTCTCATCGGAAGCAACATCCTTAAGTGCACGGATACGGTCAGCACACTCCTGGAACTCAGGGAAGAATACATCCTTCATTGCTGTTTCATGAGCTTCGATAAGAGCCTGTCTGTCATCGTCAGAAAGTCCTTCGATGGCATCAAGTCTTGTCTCGAATGATTCGTAAAGGAAGCAGTCATCCTTCTGTGCAACGAGCGAATCAAATGTAAGTGCGATAGCCTCATAGGAATCTTCAGAAAGAACATATCCCATGGAAGCTCTCTGCTCTTCAAAAGCACAAAGTGCATCATAATATCTGTCTGTATCGTTGATGAGCTCGATGTAATTTTCAGCATCTTCTTTTGTCTCGAAGCTTACTACATCAAGAATAAAGAGGATGTTACACTGGCTGCTCGTAAGGCTGTTGAATACAGGAGAGAGATAGTAGAAGCCTGTATACTGGCTCATATAATAATTCTCTTCGATATCGTAGAGGATCTTATCGTAGAAGATCCTGTCTCCGTCAGGAAGTGACTCATAGTCGATCTTAGCCAATCTGTCGATATACTTCTTGGCTGTTGCAGAATCCTCAGAAGGATCGAAGCTTACATCGCCCCAGGATACCTCATCAAAAGAAAGTCCCATTGCTTCGTAATCATCGAAATAGATCGTGATATCGAGATAAGAACCGTTAAATGCCTCAACAAGATAATCATGTTCGATGGCATTAAGTTCTTCAACAGCTGCTTCTCCTGTTATATCGCCCGGCTCACGATATGGATGAACCTCATCGTATGAATACGGTTCGGAAGGGAAAACAAGTTCTCCCATAGCAGAAGTCGGTGTAGGCTCTTCTGTAGGCTCAGTCTCACTCGGCTCTGTTTCTTCTGCCTCCGAAGGCTCAGTGTCTTCAGTTTCATCAGTTTCCTCTGTCTCGTCCTCATCCTCGTCATCGTCATCTTCGTCATCATCACGATCGCGGTCAGAGCGGGATTCCTTAAGGAAATCGAATCGGTCCATGAAATCACCGGAACAAGCAACTAATGAAGTCATCATTGCCATGATTACCATCAATGCTGCAAATCTGATAGCTAACTTTTTCATAAAATGGTCTCCTTATTCCAAAGTAATCTGACTAAATATTTCTACAATATTTATTCCACGGTTATATATTTAAACATAAAAATATGAAAAAATGGTGAAAAAATCTAAATCAATTTGTTGCAGTTTATGATCTGGATTCGATAATATCCTGTTCAATCTGCTTACTATCAATATCACCAAGGCCGCTTCTCGGGAAGGAAGCCCTGTATTGGATCTCTGACGGTCTCATATATTCCGGCAGCATCAAAGAACACTCGATATTTATCTTCTCCTTAAGTTCAGTAAGCTTATCATTATCGAAAAGGAACCTGTCCACGGGAACAACAACAGCCACGATGTGGACCGTCTCTAACTCATCTTTGTAGAAGACAGCGCATACCTCTTCGACACCATATACATCCTTTATGGCGTCCTCTATCGCTTTCATCGAGACAGTCCTTCCTCCGATCTTGACGCACCTTTTCTCGGTGTAATCGAAATAGAAAAATCCGTCTTCATCCATGTGGCCTATATCACCCGTGTGTACCCAATAACGGCCGTCCCTGTGCTTTCGAAGGACCCTGTCGGTAGCTTCCTTATCTTCCAGCACGGAATTAAGAGAAGTCGGTGAATAGACGCATATCTCGCCCTTTTGTCCGATCGGCATCTCAGTCAGGCTTTTGGAATCCACGATCTTCATTATGATTCCCGGAAGCGGAATACCAAGGGAATTATTTCGTGATTCAGACAAAGGATTAAGCGAGCATACGGAAAGACATTCCGTAAGGCCATATCCGACCTGAACTCTGGCCTTACATCCGTGATGTGAAAGAAAATCATCAAATCTTTTCTTCGGCAAAGTCGGGAAAGCAGCGCCAACGGATATGACACGGCGGATAAAAGAAAAGGATTTTCTCGAATATCTTCCGTTCGCCTTAACAAAATCCATAAAGGAGATGAGCATTTCGGGATATCCGATGATAATGTTCGGAAGTTTCTCAAAAATCGTATAAGAAAAGATCCTGGGCGATTCAAAAGGCATCAAAGTAACTTCCACGCCCGAACAGAGCATGCTGTGAATTGCTATGGAAAGCGCAGAACTGTAGCTGTTTTGAATACCTGTAACAGACCTAAGATGCGTTTTTAAAGGATCTGCATATCCTAATCCGAGTTTAACTATCGACACTGCGGAAGTAACAGAACCGTTTGTATAGGTCTCGGATTTGTGTTCGCCCGAAGCACTTCCGACATTAAGATAAAACGCGATATCGGATGAAGAAATCTTTTCCGCGATCTCTTTCTTTTCAACATCTCTGTCGTAGAATTCCTTCCAAGTCATTACCTTAAGACTTTTGAGTTTCTGGAATTTCGCTGAACGGAATCTTCCCTCACGCCTCGCAAATAGCCATGTCTTGAACAAAGGATAATATTTCAGCATGTCCTTTAAACTGCAGATAATAGCCAAAGACACATCAGTATTCATCGTGATCTCACCAAGTGAAGATGCCAATTCTTCTGTCGTAATCACGCACTTACTCTTTTCTTCAAGAGCCATCAGATTCAGCAACTGTTTTGGGACTATGTCACTTGACAAAGAACATATGATGCCGAGCTTATTTGCAGCGTATAAAAAGAAGATAAAAGCAGGAATGTTCGGAAGTGCAAGAAGTATGGAATCGCCCTTTTTGAGTCCTTCATGAGAAAGAAGATCTGCCGTCTTATCGATGATCTCTATCAACTCCGCATATGTAAGACGGTAAACATAATAACTCAGTGCACAGGTATCAGGATATTCTTCTGCTGTCTTTTTCAGCTGTTCATAGGCAGAACCGTCGAATTTTTCAAGACGATCCTCAAGTCCCTCACTATAAAATTTCAACCAGGATTTATCCATAAAACACCTGTCAACTCAATTTTTTTCAGTATACCGCATATGAACGATTAATCGCCATACTCTGATGTTATAATATTCAAAAAAAAGGAGTAGATTGAAAAACTAACACTGTACTTTGACAACTGAATATCACCAAAAACATCGAGTTTACTTTTGCAATTAGATGATTTGTACCAGCACCAACGCGTTGGTGCTGGTACAAAAAGCCAAAGCAATTTATAGTTCAAGAGACGTTACCATCTGCTGAAAGGAGCAGATATGAGATATTTCTATGAACAAGGTCAATTGAACATGTCCGATAGGATAGCAATAGAGACCGGAATTTGCAGAGGTGAGTCATTCAAGAAGATTGCAAGAAGAATCAACAGGCATCCTTCAACAGTATCACATGAGGTAAAGACCAACAGGACATTCATTAGAGGTCATTACTATCTTGGAAATGATTGTAAGTTTGTCAGGAAATGCGTTAAGAAGGGCTTGTGTGACAACGCCTGTCCTTATCGTTGTTGCAGTTGCAGAGGCCACGATTGCAGAAAGATCTGTGATAGATATGTTTCTACTGAATGTACGAGACCACAGAAAGCCCCCTATGTCTGCAACACTTGTTCAGATAAGAAGTTGTGTCACAAGACCAAGTATTTCTATAGTGCCAAGTATGCTGATGCAGCTGTCTCAAGGAGAAGATCTGAGAGCAGACAAGGCATACGACTAACTGATGAACAATTCAGAGAAATGGATCAGTTGATCACGAAATATGTGAAGAAGGGGCAACCATTGACTCACATATATGCTGAGCATGAGCAGGAATTACCGGTATGTCTTAGAAGCCTTTACAACTACATTGATTCGGGTGAGATGACGATAAAGAACATGGATCTTCGCAGAAAGACCGGTTATCGCCAACGCAAAGGAAAGAAACCGAAGACTGATTATCGCAGAGCTTTCCGTGAAGGAAGAACTTATGACATTTTCCTGGAAAACTGCAAACACAGTACAACTTACGAGTATGAATCTGTTGAGATGGATACTGTTAAAGGCAAGAGAGAAAGCGGGAAAAGACTTTTGACGATGATCTTCAGGAAGAATTCGGTGATGTTACTGTTTCTGATGCCGGATGGCACGGCCGCTTCGGTAAAAAGAGTATTCGATTATCTCGAATTCGGTTTGGGAATAGAAACATTCCGCCGATTATTTCCTGTAATCCTGACTGATAACGGGAGCGAATTCAATCGACCGATAGACCTTGAATACAATGAGGATCTTATGCCAAGGACCAGCATATACTATTGCGACCCTATGGCATCGTGGCAGAAACCGCATATAGAGAAGAACCATGAGTTCATCCGATATGTTATTCCGAGAGGAAAGAGCCTGACACCGTATACCGATGAGGACATCACTTTGTTGATGAATCACATTAACAGCACAAAGCGTCCGAGTCTTGGCAACAAGTCACCATACGAACTTATTGCTGACGACGATGAGGATATGCATGAGTTGATGGCCTTATTAGAAATGGACCCCATCCCAGCAGATGAAGTCCATTTGAACCCCAGCTTGTTTAAGCTGAACTAAGTAAACTTGATTCTATTGCAGATGGTAACCGACATAAACCAAAAACATATATAAACGTGTCGCGTTTACTTTTGCATAACGATTAGCGAGACGTCTGTTTGCTATGCCAATAAAACCACATATGTCAACAGAACTGATTGAATTATAGCATGTTTAGGCGGAAAAACGACTCGAAATTAGTCTCAGAAATGCCTCTTAATCGATTTGGTGCTATTCTGTGAGTTATTAGTCCAATCTTAGTTTTTCACTCAACG
>JAILPW010000004.1:0-51571 GCA_024699245.1 Clostridia bacterium
TCTACTACTGTATACCCTATGCTTCCAACCTGTTCATGAGTGTCTTTTAATTCCATATGAAAAAAATAATACTTACGATGGATATTTTTCATGTCAGAAAGCAAATCCTCAAACTCGACTCGAGCCGTTTCGCGATCATCCAGCTTGATGTCCTGCATATAGTACATCGTCCGATCATCTGTTTTTAATTTATAATATGCCTCAAAGTCCGCTTCTACATAGTCACGCAGGCATAATCGTTCTGTTTCAAGTTTTATCATCTATTTACAAAAGTCTCCATTCTCTCCACCGATAAACTCCGATTTGTATTAGTCGTTTATCCTGTTTATTTATCTTACTGACAATCCAATTATACCATTACAAAAATACCGCCCGACCCTTGCAGATCAAGCGGTATCTGTCGATTTTGGTGGAGGTGAGGAGAATCGAACTCCTGTCCGAAACCATATCCTTCGGGGCATCTCCGGGTGCAGTCATTGAATGGTTTTATTCCCTTTCTCATTTCGCCCAATGACAGGCAATGATTCCGGTAACTTGATAGGATACAACTGAAGCTCAAAGCTTTGCCTCAGAGGTGGTCCCGTTTAACCTCCGCCGGGTAAGGTCTGCAGGTGGCGCCTATAACCTGTACGCAGATATACAGATCAGGCGGTAGCTAGATTAAGCAGCTACGAGCTGTGTTTTGTTTGCAATTACTTGCTTTCTCGTTTTTTTAGGAGGCCAACGAGAATCCTCCACCCGCTTCCCCGATCTCAACGACCCCGTCGAAACCGGTGCACCCCCAAATAATGGGTTTTTACACAGCTCTCATTATTTTCGAAAAAAATAATGACCTAAGAGTTAGGTCATTATATTCTTTTTTATAATGTTTATCAAGTTGGATCAAACTTCATCAAAACGAAGATCGTCTTCAACGTTGTATTCCTTCTCTTCAGGCTTATCAACAAGCTTTACACCTACATCCTTGATCTGATAAGGATTAGCGTTAGACTCGTAACCGCAGTAGATACACTTGATTCCGAAAATATCAGCTGACTGAAGAAGTCTTCCGCAGTTAGGACATGCAATTGCTTCCTTAGTACTTGTGTGCTTAGCGGCGATGTTCTCCTTAGCAGTAGCCAAAGCTTCGTTATACTCTTCGTGTGTAAAGCCTTTCTTCTCGAGCATCAACCACAAACCGTAATTGAGAACCTCCAACTTTTCAACACGAGACATAAGCTCTCTAACATCATTACTGACATCCAATGCAGCAGCAAACTTCTCTACTTCATCGGTATCCTTAGGAGCATACTTCTGTTCTTCTAATTCAACGGAATCGTCCTGTGGTTTTGCCTTATTGTAGTTGTCAATAAAAGTGCGCAGATCATCATCTTCAAAATCTTTCATAATATGCTCCTTTTTTGTTAAATATTATTTAGATTCTAGCACAACAAGGGGCAAAATCAAACACCCTTAAGATTCTTTGAATTCAAAGGCAAACTGACTTATTGCTTCACATATCTTTACCTGATTGTTTTCATCAAGAAGAACGGCTTCATCATTGCTGTTTGACAGAAGTCCCAGAGATATCTGGAACGAAGCAACAGAGTTGGCATAATTAAGTCCGGTGTACATACTCGTTGCTTTGGTTCCGAGGAATTCCAGACCAAGGGAATCAGCAACTGTCTGACCAAGAATATCTCCTTTTCCGACTGCGCTGCTCTTATAATTTCCTGAATCAGGAACGAAGACTTTAACTCCGGAACTCTTACTGTCGTTTGCAGCATCGGTATGTATCCTGATAAAGATATCAGCAGAATTATCAACAGCGATCTGAGCACGTTCCTGATTAGTCAGATCAACATCATTTGTTTCTCTTGTAAGGATAACTGTAGCACCACACTGCTCCAGATAATTCTTCAGCTTAAGACTGATCCTTAAAGTAAGTTCATACTCAGCAACTCCGCTTGCTACACCAACAGCACCGGAAGTGGCACCGCATTTCTCATCCGAGAGCCAATCAGCAACCTTCTCTGTTCTCTCAGATCTGTGTTCCTGGTGGCCCGGATCGATAACGATAGTAAGACCCGTGAGATCAGGACTGTCAGCAGCAAGAGGGATCATAGTCGGTGTAGGCGAAGGTGTCGGAGTTGTCTCTTCGGAAGCAACAGTTGTAGTAGTTGTAATCTCGGAAGTGGAAACAACCTCGTTAGTTGTCTCACTGACATCTGATGCAACAGTCTCCTGCGCCTTTTCAACAAACGCATCCATCTTATCGTCAAACAGAACTTTTATGCCCAGACAAGCAGCACAGAAAACCACAAGGATAGAGATAACGATGATCAGTTCCTTACCGGATCTTGTTCTTGTTTCACTTGTCTTTTTCGAAAAATCTTTTTCAGTGATCTCAGCCGTTTTCTTTGCCTTTGGTTTAGGCTGTGGAGCAGAAGTCTTTTTCTTCTGATTTACATTCTGGATTTTAACAGGTTTATTAGGACGTTGAACTTCATGTCTATTCTCATTGGCAGAGACGATCTTGCGGATCATCTCTTCTCTTTGAGCAGGTTCCATGGATTTAAGTCTCTCGAAAAGTTCCTTTCTCTTATCCTCAGGAAGTCCCTTCAAGATCTTTTTAAATTTCAGTTCTACATCGTTATAATCTTGCGGCATATATTGATCCTCTTATTTATTCTAATAAATATTCTACCATAGCAAAAAAAAACGGAAACCATTCGATGAATGATTTCCGAACAAGGATCATTAATTGATCATTTCACTTCAAATCGAAGTATAAACTCTTCACACGCATCAGCCACATCTTCATATGCAACGAACACGTCCCTGGTCAAAGAATAGATCTCTTTCCACCTGATTATCTCAACAGGATCTTTCTCATAAGTAAAGAGGTTCTTCATTGCTTCAGAATACATCCTCACACCTTCATCACGTGAATGGTTAAGATCAATGATCGCAAGCTGGATCGGACCAACCTTACTTGGTTTTTTCATGGATGATGCAAGCATCGTCAATGAATGAGATGCCTGTTCAACAGCAACCAACATTGGAACATAATCCTCGCGCAGAGAAGTAACATTAAAAGAGTTATATGCTATAGCCAGATCCTCGATAACATCTGTACATTCTTCTATAAGCGACAAGACCTTATAATAGTTCTGAGATTCTTCATCAGCTATAATACCCAATTCTTTAAGTTGCAAAGAAGTGGTATGGACGATCATATCAGCATCAGACTCCATGGAGTTGACTTTCTTGGCAATAGAATCAACATCCTGGACAAAATCGATCATCTCATTTATCACTGATGCTTCCTTAGCTGTAATATCAGCAACAGAAGAAAAAGCATCCGCAATGATTTTTTTAACCTTGGTTTCCATTGAGATCCCCTCCCTAATCAACAAGGTTATTATAGTCTAAAAACAAACAAAAAAATATCCCGAACACTTAGGTTCGGGATAAAATTAATCAAATATTTAAATATCAGAGAGCTGAAACCTTTGTACCGGAAATGGACTCAGAAGCTTCGTTAGCATCAACGATCAAGTTAACATTCTTAGGTGTGCAAACGAATGTTGTCTTAACAGCTGTTGGCTCGATCTTGCCGTCGAAAGCATAAACACCACCACTGATGTAGTCAACAACACGCTGGTTGTTTGAGCTAGCTGTGAGGTTACAGATTACGATATGACCTTCACGGATGTGATCACAAACGATCTGGCTTGTTCTGATATCATAAGGGCTGAGCATTACAACAGTAGTTGCCGGCTGCTGATATACCGGAGTAGTTACTGCAGGTGCAGGCTCAGAAATAACTGTCTGCTCCTCGTATGAATTGTTTGTCCACATGGATGAATCCTCTACGCTATCCTGCTCTTCATAAAGACCCATCTCGTCATCATACTCTGTGTAATCTTCTTCGTACTCTCCGCCTGTCAAGAAATTCTTGAATCTCTCCATCATGCCTGCCATTTTACAATTCCTCCTGTTTTTGATGCCCACCACCCGGGCGTTTTTTAACTATGGTTGAATTGTACTAATGTGCTTCTCAAAAATCTATAAGATTTGGGCAACTGTAATAAAATTGCCATTTAATAGGCTCTATACAGCTAGTTTGTTACACGTGTGTAACATTAATGGCTATCTATATATCTTCTGTCACCGAAAATGGATGTTCCGATCCTTACACATGTGCTGCCTTCAAGGATCGCATATTCAAAGTCCTGACTCATGCCCATTGACAGTACTTTCCAGGCATCCGCATCTTTCACATCGGCCTTCAGTTCATCAAAGAGTTTCTTTGTATTCGCGAAAACTTCTCTGGCCTGTCCGTCATATTGCTGTATCGGAGCCATTGTCATAAGGCCGTTTACCTTAACATTCTCCATCGAATCGATCTCGGAAAGTGCTTCTCTTATCTCACTCGGAGAAAAGCCATGCTTACTCTCTTCGCCTGATACATTGGCCTCCAGAAGGATATTTGTAACAATGTTATTCGCACCGGATCTCTTATTGATCTCTTTTGCAAGATCAACGGAATCTACAGAATGAACAAGCTTCGGTTTACCGATGATATACTTTACCTTGTTCTTCTGAAGTGAACCAATAAGATGCCAATTACAATCAAGTCCTGCTTCTTTTAAAGTCTCATACTTCGGAACTAATTCCTGCACCCTGTTCTCACCAAGATCAGTAAGGCCTGCCTTGATAGCAGCCATGGCATACTCTACAGGAAAGACTTTGGATACACCGATCAACGTGATCTCATCTCTTTCGCGTCCTGCTTTTTTACAAGCATCGTTGATTCGGTCCTCTATATTATAAATATTATTCTTAATCTTATTAATTAATTCATATTCATCTATGTTTTCCATGCTACTCTACTTTATCTCCCGGTTTAACTGCAGTAGGATTTGTTATTATTACCGTCTTACTGCTTGGTACTGAAGCATCTCCAAAAGGAGCAATGATCGCAAATTCTCTGTCATAGTCTTTGATGATTACATCCACCTCAGAAGCAAATCCGTCATCATTGACATATATCGTTGCAACTCCTCTGTCATAATCAGGCTTAACGAGACTTGTTGTCTGAACACGAAGTCCTGATGTGGAATTAATAACGATCTCGATATTAACTGATCTGAATCCGATAAGACTTTCAACATGTCTGCTTGTCGAGAAAACAACAAGAAGGCCATCATCACACGGAACGGATCTTACTACCTTACAGTTATCAATCGTTACACCTTCCGATGCAATATTGATATTGTGTTTTGAATCTACTGCAAACTCCTCTACCTTAACGTCTTTTCCGCTTAGGATAACAGCCAGATACTGCTCTTCATTCTGAGATATTCTGGCTACGTTCTCATCTTCTTCAATCGCAAGATCAGATGTAATGGCACCTGTAGATCTGCTGATATAATCCTTGATGGTTGAAGGCTCTGCAGACAAGAGGAAATCGAATGAGAGTTCTTCCTCCCAGCCGTCGAGTTTATATGAAACAATACCGGGATTAACTGCCTTAATGATAGCTGCATTCTTTGAGAGCTGATTCTCATAACTCGATGCATCATTTCTCAAAAGATTAAGTCTCTCATCTTCGAAATCGATCTTGGTAAGTTCTTTTTCTCTTTTATCAATAAGAACTGCAAGGGACGATTCATAGGAAGAAGTATTACTTAAGTTTCCATTCATAGCATCCTGTCTCAAAAGATCAACGATAGGAAGAATATCCTCATCTACATCATCGTAAACCTTCTGAGCTCCGGGAGCTTTACCTGACATGATAAGTTCCTGCTGAACTTCAGAGACCTGAGACTGTGTGTTTCTGAGATTAGTAACAATCGAGGACATGTTGTCAGGAACCACCATAGCTATCTCTTGTGATTTGGAGATACGGCTGCCCTCTGTGGCTTTAGTTACAAGTTCGCCCTTTGCTTTTGAAGGAATAACCGTCTCATCACGAACGATCAAAGCAGTAGCACCGATCGTGTGTTCAACACGGCCTGTTGATATAAATTCAAACTTTGGTTTCGCAGCAATATAATCATAAAGATGGTAAATAACGAAAACAAGAACAGCGAGAGAAAACGCTGCAACAACTACTGCAAATATGCTGTTACGAAGTGCTCTCTTACCTGCTCTGGCTTTTCGGTTAGGCTTATAAGCTGTCTGTTTCTTTTCAGGTTCCGGATCACTGACATTATGTTGGATCATTTCCTTATCATTAACTTTAGCTTTTACTTTTGCCTTATCTTTAGCCTTATCTTTGGCTTTTGCTTTCTTTTTCCCGTTTATATTGAAGCGCACAAATATTTACCCCCATGAATCTATCGTTAACATAACAGCGAGCTTAGCCTGCTCATATACAAGACCACCTTGCATATATCCGATGTACGGTTCTCTCATAGGGCCGTCACAGGAAAGTTCTGATGTAGCACCCTGAACGAATGTACCTGCAGCCATAACGACTTCATCGCTATAACCCGGCATAGCGTATGGTTCAGGAAGCGCAAACGAATCGACCGGTGAACACGTTTGTATCATCTGACAAAATTTAACAAGCTTATCAGGATCATTAAACTCTATTGTCTGAACTATATCTCCACGCGGTTCTATTGCTGAAGGACTTGTCTTAAATCCCGTAAGTTCAAACATCTTGGATGCAAATACTGCACCCTTAAGACACTCGGCAACGGTAGCTGGTGCTCTGAACAGACCCTGAGCTATCATTCTGTTAAATCCCAGAGTAGGTCCTACATGACTTCCAAGTCCCGGAGCAGTGATCCTGCAGGCAACTTTTTCTACAAGATCCTTTCTTCCGACAATATACCCTCCGGTACTGCAGATTCCGCCACCCGGATTCTTTATAAGAGATCCGCCGCAGATATCAGCACCCAATTCGCACGGTTCTGTTTTCTCGACAAATTCTCCATAGCAATTATCAACAGCTATAACGATTTCCTTACCGTTCTCGGAAGACCACTTTCTTACAGCATCAACGATGCTCTTTATGTCATAACTCATAAGAGCTCTTCTTGTGGAATATCCCCTGGACTTTTGGATAAGGACCATCTTTGTCCTGGAATTAAGCTTAGAAACAATTCCTTCAATATCAGGACTTCCGTCAGGAAGAAGGTTAACTTCATCATAGGTAATTCCGTATGCTAAAAGCGAAGCATCGTATCCGTCTTCACCAAGACCTATCGTCTCCATAAGTGTGTCATATGGTCTTCCGGTTGCTGCCAGAAGTTCATCTCCCGGGCGAAGGATTCCGTAGAGGATCGCAGATATGGACTGGGTACCGGAACTTATCTGGGTTCTGACATAAGCAGATTCACCGCCGAAGACCTTAGCGTAGATCTCTTCGATCTTTTCTCTTCCGATATCGTCATATCCATAGCCTGTTGTAAGGCCCATATGTCTTTCGGCAAACCCGAGTTCTCTATAAGCAGCAAGAACTTTGAGCTGATTATATTCGCGGATCTCCTCAATTCCCTTAAACACAGGCAAAACAGCCTTCATTGCCTCTTCGGCTAACTCAGCTGTTTTGTTACTGACACCATATGTCGAATAAATATCACTTAACATCAGATACCGTAAACCTCCTCAGGAGACAGTACCTTGATGCCCTTTGAATGGAAGTGATCTAAAGCTTCCTCTGCATTGTCAACTCTGATAACTACAACTGCATCCGATGATGCTCTTCCTACGAAAGCGTAAAGATATTCCATGGAAATGTTGTTCTCTGAAAGTACGGCTAATGCCTCATCAAGAGTACCCGGCTTATCAGGTATAGCCAAAGCTATTACAGATGTCTGGCTTACTGTAAAGCCTGCCTTTTGAAGTACGATCAAAGCTTCACTTGGTTTATCAACAATGATTCTCAGTATTCCAAAGTCTGTTGTATCAGCGATATAAAGAGCTCTGATATCAATATTAGCCTTGGAAAGCGAATCTGTTACTTCTGCCAATCTTCCGGACTGATTCTCCAGAAAAACGTTAATCTGTTTAACCCACATAAGCAAATCCTCCGTCATTTTTCTATATTATAACAATAAGAATAAATATTTGAATACAACAAAAACGGCAATTACGAATTAACCGAAATCACCGTTTTTGTTTCCGTTTATAATGAAGAAGGCTTAATAACCTTTAAACCCCTTATCTCTGTACTCTTCCGCTGGCATCGCCGTTCATCAGTGTCTCTACTTCCTTCACGCTGACTCTGTTGAAGTCCCCGCTGATGGAATGCTTGAGACAACTTGCGGCTACCGCATACTCAAGAGCTTTCGTATCATCGTTATAAGTACGAAGGCCATAGATAAGTCCGCCTGCGAAGGAATCTCCGCCGCCGACTCTGTCGACGATATCCCTGATCTCATACTTACGGCTTACATAGAATTCATTTCTGTTATTGATGCATGCTGACCATCCGTTATGATCGGCACTGTGGCTCTCACGAAGTGTGATAGCGATCTTTTTAGCGTTCGGATAAAGCTCAAGAACCATATCGGAGAGTTTCTTATACTTATCTGTATCGAGCTTGCCGCTTTCTACTTCAACATCAAGTGCGATACCAAGGGACTTCTGACAGTCCTCCTCGTTGGCGATGATAACATCCGTCAAAGAAGCGATCTTGGTCATTACTTCATCAGCCTTGACTCCGTATTTCCAAAGATTCTTACGGAAGTTCAGATCACAGGAAACCGTGACACCGTGCTTTTTTGCCTCTTCGCAAGCCCTGATCGACAGATCAGCGGCACTTTGGGAGATAGCTGGTGTAATACCCGTAATATGGAACCAGTCAACGTCATCAAATATCTTGTCCCAATCGAAAACATCCGATTTTGCAAGTGCCATAGAAGAATAACTTCTGTCATATACAACTCGGCTTGGTCTTTGATTAGCGCCGGATTCGAGGTAATAGATACCCATTCTTCCTTCGCCTCTTAAGATCTTGTCTGTGCCGACTCCGAATTTGCGGAGCTCTCTTACGCACTCATCGCCGATAACGTTTTCGGGAAGAACAGTAAGAAATTCTGACGGAATATCGTAATTTGCAAGAGATACGGCAACGTTGGCTTCACCGCCACCGAATGTTGCCTCAAATCTCGGAGTCTGGAAAAATCTCTCATGCTCCGGAGTCTTAAGTCTCAGCATTATCTCTCCAAAAGTTAAAACTTTCATTTATAGATCCTCCCCTATTACTTTCTCGCCTCAGTAATCTTCTCAATTGTCAGCTTTGAGATCTCTGTTATCTTATCAAAATCCTGATTCTTGATATCAGCCTTTGTGCAGACAAAGCTTCCGCCGATGGCAGTTACAAAAGGAGCAGAAACATATTCGCTCATGTTCTCCTCATTAATACCGCCGGTAGGAAGGAACTTAACACCGGTGAACGGTGCTGCGAGGGCTTTAAGAGCTTTAAGGCCGCCATATACATTTGCAGGGAAGAATTTTACTACGTCAAGCCCTAAGGACATTGCTTTCATGATCTCCGTTGGAGTAGCACATCCCGGACAACAATAGATATCTTTCTCAATACAGAGCTTAACTACTTCCTCATCAAGACCCGGGGAGACAATAAATTCAGCTCCGGCTTCAATAGCTTCTATTGCCTGGGTCTTATTAACGACCGTTCCTGCACCAACGATCATATCAGGGCACTTGGAAGAAACTTCCTTAATGCACTCGAGTGCGCAATTAGTTCTGAGGGTGATCTCCATAAAGCAGATGCCGCCGGCCAAAAGCGAATTTGCAAGAGGGACTGCGTCCTTAACATCTTCCAAAACTACTACCGGAACGATACCGACTTCATGAATCTTTTCTTTGATATCCATTTTTTACTCCTTTAACAAGCCTACTAGTATTCTAGCACATTTTATCTTGTAATCAACATAAATTTGCTGTAATGTTAATAAAAGATAATATCCAACAGATATTTTAACGCAGCAAAGGAGATTTTGTATGTCACAATTTATCAATGAAAGGTTTCTTTTGAGTTCCGATAAGGCTTATTCCCTTTATGATAAATATGCTAAACCACTCCCGATCGTTGACTATCATTGTCATATCGATCCGAAAGATATCGCTGAAGATGTGTCATTCACCGATCTTGCTTCTATCTGGCTTTCCGGCGATCACTACAAGTGGCGTCTTATGAGAGCCAACGGTATAGCTGAGAAGTTCATCACAGGCGACGCTGCCTCAAAGGAGAAGTTTATCTGCTGGGCTAAGACTATCGGAAACGCGATCGGAAGTCCGCTTTATCATTGGAACTGTCTCGAGCTTGCACGCTACTTTGGGATCTTCGATCCTCTCACCGAGAAAAACGCTGAGGAGATCTGGGACAAGACCTGCAAGATGATGGCAGCTGATCCGAAGAAATATACCGCAAGAGGACTTATCGAAGCTTCAAACGTTAAGGTGATCTGTACAACAGATGATCCTTGTGACGATCTTAAGTGGCACAAGATGATCAAGGAAGATCCTACGTTCGAGACAACGGTCCTCCCTTCATTCAGACCTGATCCTATCCTCGATATCGAGAAGGATTCTTTTTCAGATTACATTGCAAGACTTGCTGAAGTTTGTGGTCATGATATCGACAATTTGGATGACCTTTTAAGCGCGATCGACAGCAGGATCGAACACTTTGTTTCTCATGGTTGTAAGATCGCCGATCACGGCACGGAATTTCTCTTTTTCGAGAAAGGAACAAAAGATCAGATCGCGAGTATTTTCGAGAAGAAAAAGACATCTTCGTTGTCTTCTTCCGAAATCGACATGTATAAGACTTTTATCCTTCTTCACTGTGCTCGAAAATATGCTGAGAACAAAATCTCCATGCAACTTCATTTCGGCTGCATAAGAAACGTTAACGAAGAAAGACTTTGTTCACTCGGAGTCAACTGCGGGTGCGATTCCATAAGCGGTACGGTTAACTTTATCACACCACTTTCGAAGATACTTTCAAAGCTTACTTCAGAAGGCTGTCTCCCGAGAACGATCCTTTATAGTCTTGATCCGAACAACAATGCTCTGATCGATACACTCTGCGGTTGTTTCATAAATGTCTATCACGGCGCTGCATGGTGGTTTAATGACAACATGAACGGAATGCTCGATCACATGAAGTCACTTTCCTGCCAAGGATATTTCCCGGGCTTTTTGGGTATGCTCACTGACTCGAGAAGTTTCCTTTCCTACACTCGTCATGAGTACTTCAGAAGGATACTTTGTTCATTTATTGCAGAACAGGTTAATTCAGGTCTCTTCCCTGATGATGACGATATCCTGAAAGACATAATCGAGCGTATCTGTTACCGCAATTCACTGGGACTCTTCGAATAAAAATATTCAGTTCAAAAAGTAAAGCTTGGGACTAACTGTCCCAAGCTTTTTTCTTGCAAAAAATAGGGGCTCTCCGAAGAGAGCCCCAAAGGTTGAGTTGTAGAGTTAGAATCTTATTTACCGTAAACCTCTGCGTAGAGTTCCTCAAGTCCTGTGTAGTTGAGTCCCTCACAAGAAGCTACATACTCGTCCCACTTAGCATCGATGTCTTCCTTACCTGTAACGAAGCTCAACGTCCAAGTATTAACGTTATCTGTCAAAGGAGTAGCGATGAGGTTCATCTCTTCTGTCTGATCCTCTGTAGGAGCAAGTCCAGGTGAGAGCGGAACTGCATCACGGTATTCACTTACGTGAGCTACGAAAGCAGCTACCGGTGGAATGAAGTGGTCAGAAGCCTCTTCCATTGTGTGGCCATACCAGAAGTTACCACCTGCATAACCCCACTCAAGACGGATATCTGTCATTGATCCTTCTTCGTCATTTGCATAACCGAGACCGGAGCAGCACATTCCAGGCAAGAGAGACTTTGTACCGTCAGCATTAACCTGATATGTCTTACCCTCAACACCCCACTTAACGAGAGTGTAAGCTTCCTTTGAATAGAAGAGCCAATCTACGAATCTGAGCATCTTGATGAAACCTTCCTCACCGAGCTCATCAAGAGCCTTCTGGGAGATCATAACACCGCACTCGAGACGACCAGCACCTGCCGGGCTGTAGTTAACAGCACCCTGAGGAGCTACTGCATAGTAAACTTCATAGTTGCCTGCACCAAGGTTAGCATCGAGGTTAGAAACGAAGTTAGCATACTGTGACTTGTTAACGGAGATGATAGCTGTCTGTCCGTTGAAGAACTTGTTTGTAGCTGTTGCATCATCCTGTGTGAATGTCTCAGGATCGAGGATTCCAGCCTCAACAAACTTGTGAGCTACCTTAAGGAATGTCTTATACTTTTCTGTAACTGGTGAGAAGTAGAACTTATCAGCAGCCTGGTCATATCTCATACCATCACCGATAGCCCAACCTGCATTTACATCATAGGAGTTACCAATGAGCTTCAAGAGGTTACCACCGTTACCCTGTCCGGATTCATTACCGCACCAGAGGTCAGACCAGATGTAATCAGACTCAGAGCACATTCCTTCCTTTACCATATAAGCCTTAACTTTTACAAGTGCATCACAGAGGTCTTCCCATGTGTAATCTTTCTCGATTGCTTCGATGTCAACACCTGCTGCTGCAAAGAGATCTTTTCTTACGAGCAATGAGTAGTCAGGCATTGTAGCATCATACATACCAGGAAGTTTGTAGTAGTTTCCGTCACTTCTTGTGATAGTGAGGAGATCTTCCTGCATTCCGTATGTATTGTAGAAATCTACATAGTTAGGCATGTACTGAACATACTGTGAGATCGGAACGATAGCACCGCCATCAACGAAAGCGGAATCATCGTAGATCTTAGGAATGATGTATGCAGCCTCACCTGCGTTGATATCGAGAGTGATATTGTTCATGTAGTCACTGGAGTCGTAAGACTTAATGTCAAGATGAACATTTGTGATATCCTCGATATCCTTGAACAAGCCATCTGTAAGCCATGAATCCTGCATAGCATACCAGCTTGCATCACTGAAGAACATAGAATATGTAACTGGTGTATCAGAATGGAAATGCTCACCATACTCATAATCCAAGTTCTCCTCTTCTGCCGGATCTGTTGCGACAGTTTCGATTGATGAAGGGATAGTCGTTGCAGAAGTCTCTTCCCCTTCACCTTCTTTAGTACATGCCATAAGACCTGTACCGAGCATTGAAGCAGTTAAAAGTAAACAAACGAACTTTAACTTTTTCATAATAGCCTCCTCGTTTTTATTTTTCTGTACCGGTTCGACCGGTTACATCCGTAATTAGTAATGCGGTGTATTACTCCTTGACACCGCCGAGCATCATACCCTGAACGTAATATTTCTGAATGATCGGGTAGACGCAGATGATAGGAAGAACTGTAAGTACCATTGCGCAGGACTTAATGTTTGCGGAAACGGAAGTAGCATCTCCGTCACCTTCTTTTGCACCTACACCTCTGATGATCGTCTGGAGGTAGTAAGCTACAGGCCACTGCTTCTTGTTGAGATACAAGAAAGCCTGATACCAGTTGTTCCAATACATAACTGAATAGAAAAGTGTCATCGTAGCCATGATCGGCTTGGAAAGAGGAAGAGCGATCCTCACAAATACTCCGAACTTACTTAATCCGTCGATCTCACCAGCTTCCTCAAGATCCTTAGGGATGCTCTGGTAGAATGACTTCATAAGGATTACGTAATAAGTACTTATCATCATAGGAAGGATGAAAGCCGGAACCGTATTCTTAAGTTTCAATCCAACAACAAGGATGTAGTTGGAGATCAAAGTTCCGCCAAAGTACATTGTAAAGATGATGAACGGAGTAAGAACCTTATTGACCTTGAACTCTGGTTTTGCCATCGGATAAGCAAGAAGCGATGAGAAAATAAGAGACAAGACTGTTCCGATCAAAGTGTAGACAATCGTATTCTTATAGTAGTGAAGGAACTCACCCTTAAGAACATACTTGTAAGTTTCAATATTGAATCCCTTAGGGATGATTCCCGACTCACCTCTGATGATAGCCTGCTCAGAAGTAAATGATTGGGATACGAGATAAAGGAACGGATAAAGAGTTACTACTACAACGAATAACATGATAATGAAATTCACAACAAGGAATACTTTATATCCGAGATTTTCCTTAACTTTTATACTTGTTTTACCTGCTGCATTAACTGCCATTTATGATACCCTCCTTACCAAAGACTGCTGTCTGTCAGCTTTTTGGATGCCACATTGGCAATAGTCAACAATGTAAGATTTATAAGTCCTTCGAAAAGACCAACTGCAGTTGCATAACTGAAGTTTCCTCCGCCGATACCCATACGGAATACGTATGTTGAAACGATATCTGCCGTCTCATAGATCATTGGGTTATAAAGGAGATATACTTTCTCGAATGCGGCACCGGAACCTACAAGTCCACCGATATCCAGGATCAAAAGCGTTGTGATCGTAGGAAGGATCGAAGGGATAGTCACGTGCCAAACTCTCTTAAAATGTCCTGCGCCGTCAACAGCTGCTGCTTCATACAAGGAAGGGTTGATGTTGGACATAGCTGCAAGATAAAGGATCGTTCCCCAACCGATGCTCTGCCATACGCCTGAGGAAATAAAGATCGTCGGGAACCATTTAGCTTCAGCGATAAAGCTGATCTTATCTCCGCCTAACTTAGCGATCATGTTATTGATAGGACCTGATGTTGAAACGAGTTCCTTGATCATACCGCACATGATAACTACGGAGATAAAGTGTGGAAGATAAGAAACTGTCTGTACGAACTTCTTCCAGTGAAGATTTCTGATCTCGTTAATGAGAAGAGCGAAGATCAATGTTAACGGGAATCTTACTACAAGGTAGCCGATGTTAAGAACGAGAGTATTTCTGAAAGCTCTCCAGAATGTCTTATCACCGATAAACTGCTTGAAGTACTTAACACCAACATATCTGTCACCGAAGATACTGCCTCCGGCGTGATACTTTCTGAAAGCAATGACATTACCAAACATAGGTGCATATCTGAAAACGAGATAATACGCTACAGGTATTATGAGCATCAGATAAAACTGCCAATATCTGCTAATGTGCTTTGCGAAAGAACCTTGTTTTTTCTCTGAGTTTCTTCTTTGAATGTTTGCACTCATAAAACACACCTCTAAAATCTACTGTCACCGCCACAATCTACACATACATTCTTGAGTTCTTGACCTTGAGTGTTCTTGCGTACTTGTATGCTAGTTGACGATTAGATTATATTTCTCAGGTGGTAAGATGTCAATATATTTACCACAAAAGTGATAATCTTTTTGTTCAGAGTGCACAAACGACCCCGACATCTATAGTGAATATCCACTATTGATATCGGGGCCGCATTTTCAGTTATTAAATGTTTATGATTTTTATAACCTGATTATCATATGTTATTGAGCTTTTTTACTTCTTCAGCCATTCTCTTTCCAAGTATACTCTTGTTTTGCGGATGAAGCTCATATGGTTCTCCGAGATCTTTACCGAGAGCTACCCTGCAATTGTCAACCATCTCAGGTGCACTTCTTTGCATCTTCTGGAGTTCTGCCCATCCGTCATCCCAGCCATCGACCGGATTAGTATAGTCAGGCATCTCTACTACAACTATCGGAAGCTCCTGCTTAAAGTCTTGTCTCCATCTCTCGATCATGACCTTGAAGATCTTGTCGTAGCTTGCTGCTTCGAAATATCCTTTTCCCGGACGCGAGTTCTTGTTGAACGGATCACCCGCATTGCTCTCGCCCTGGTACCACCATACTCCCTTGAACTTAAGGTTCAGGATCGGCTTAACGGAAGCTGTATAAAGAGCAGTCGGGATAGTCTGACCCATGATGACCTCAGGAGCTTCTGTCTGCGCAGCAGTCTCCTTTTTCATTAACCAGGTTCCGGTTATGTCGATCTTTGTATCTCCTGTTCTAAGGTAATACTGATGATCCTTAAGGAATCCGCCGTACTTATGATCAATGATAAGTCTGACAGCGATAAGGTTCTTGCCCTTCTTAAGGATCGAACCGTCAAACGGATATTTTCGAGGAGGATAACAATATTCGGTCCTGCCAACAATCTCGCCGTTTACATAGGTAATATCAGAATCGATCAGTTCACCTACATAAAGGAAAGAATCTGCTTCAGGTTCGACATCAAGTTCGATCTCTTTGTAGAGCCACAGACTTCCTGTATATCCTTCACTGCTCTTATCGAAAACAAGACCCGGCAAAGTAACTTCAACAGCATCAGAAGGGATCACCTTGCTGTTCTCCTCAAAACCATCAGGAGTAATTGCTTTACGCCAATTAGCAATATTGTTGTTCATATTGTCCAGGAATCTTTGAACAGCGTTATCTTCCTTGAACTTGTTTATAAGCTCACTACAATCCTTAAGCGGAGCCAGAGAATCAGCAGGAAGCCAAGCTTCGAGAGTAGATCCTCCCTGCGCACTAAGAACAAGTCCGATCGGAACCTTGGTTGCTTCGTAAAGTTCCTTGGCACAGAAGAAACCGACGGCACTGATCTCCATGATGTCACCGGGAACTGCTTTTACCCATGGTGCTTCAAAAAGTTCGGAAGTCTTGGTATCGTCCAGTCTGTAATTCGGTGTGAGCCTGAACTGCCTGATGTATGGGTAATCAGATGCTTCAACTTCCTCAGAGGTTACATCGAGCGTTCTGTATACAGGAAGTTCCATATTGGACTGACCTGCGAGCATATAAACATCTCCAAAACAGATATCATTCAGTACGATCTCTTCCGATCCTTTTACCGTGATCGTAATATCAGTTGCTGCTTCATGTGCAGGAAGTTCGATGACGAACCTGCCGCCTGATACCATAGTTACGTACTCATTTTTTTCGAGAAAGACCTTTACAAACTTGGCCTCAATATCAGATCCCCAGATCTTGAATGGCTGATCACGCTGGATCACCATGCCGTTTCCGAGAATTCCCGCAAGCTTTGTTTTTGTGCCCATACTAACCTCCAAGATGAATGCTTAATTGGATTTTATCACTTTTACATCGATTTTCTACTAGCATACTAGTTTTTTAGTTGTTGATTATTCTATTTTTTCCCATTATACTAAAATCAAATTCCAAGAGGTGTTTTAATGGATGATTTTTACAGAAAAGTAACTAAAGGTCGTTTCTACAAATTCGGAGAAAAACTCTCCGAACTTATGACTTTGTCTCTTTTATGGTTTGTTTTTTGTATCCCGGTGATCACATTTGTTCCTTCATGTGCGGCCCTCTATTATGCGACCCGTAAGAGGAAATACAACAAATCCGGTGCTCCTTCCAAGGATTTCATGCATTCACTAAAGTCCAATATTAAACAAGGTATAGTTATTAATATAATATATTTAATATATAGTCTTATCACTGCAGCCAATATCTTTATCGGTTATTTCGGAATAGGAGACATGAAACTTCCGTCTTTCTATTTCCCGCTGAGTCTTTTATTGCTGCTTCCGCTGATATTCTCATTCCCGTTCGTGATCCCTTGTCTGGCAAGATACGAGAACACGACCAAGAATACGTTCATCAACGGATTTACCCTGTCGACTCTTTACTTCGGAAAGAGCTTACTGGTCTGCCTTACGATGCTTATAACATTGGCAGTACTCATAGTATTCCCTCCTTCCTTATTATTCCTGCCTGCCCTGTCAGCTGATTTCATAACCGGTTCTCTTGAAAAAGCTTTCGTATACACCGAAAATAAAATGAACGTCAGATCACAGGAGGAAGAGGAAGAGAAAGAAGAAGAAACACCAACAGACGATGAAGAAATAACGGAGGAATAAATGGAGAAATATCTCAATATCATCCAACTTATAACGGGAATACTCGCTATCGCCTGTATCTTCACGGGACTGTTCCTGAGCATAAAAAAACTCAGTAAAGAAGACGAATCAAAAAAGATCCCGAAAAACACGGTAATAATATCAACTCTGCTGATCGCTTTTGGTCTCCTTCTGTTCTCAGTTACGAAAACTTGCACAAATTATGCGAACAGAGATCAGGAATATGACATAAGTGTATTGTATTTATCATCACTGATCACTGTGATAAAATATTTCGGGTTTGTTTTACTGGTTCCGATCCTCTTCAATTACATCAAAAGAAGACCAAAAACTGTTAGTGATGAGGACATCGAAGAAGATTGATGATGCCTGTTGAACGACTTCAGGTTAAGTATTTCTTACCTGTTATTTCGCATTGACACCCTTCTAGTAAACTAGTATACTAGTAATGGTAGCCGTGCTATTTTATTATCCGGCTATCCGGAAATAACCATCAGGTTGGTATCGTATATGAAGATGATTATGAGATGGTTTCCTAATGGAGACGACAAAGTAACGTTAGATCAGATCAGACAAGTTCCGGGGGTGTCAGGTGTTGCTACGATGCTTTCCTTCGTTCCTGCAGGTGAGATTTGGACTCCTGAACAGATCAATTCCGTAAAAAAAGAAGTTAATGATCACGGTCTCGAGATGGAAGTCATCGAGAGTGTAAATATCCACGAAGATATCAAAAAAGGTCTCCCTACAAGAGATAAGTATATCGAGAATTATATAAAGACAATGAAGAACCTCTCTGATGCAGGAGTTAAGTGCATCTGTTATAACTTCATGCCTGTCCTAGATTGGTACAGAAGTAACCTCTACCTTCCGCTTCCGGACGGCAGTAACTGTATGGCATATAGCCACAAATACGCATCTTCCCTTACAACCGAGATGATGACAAAAGATATGATCGACGGCTCCAATAACCTCACACTTCCGGGTTGGGAACCTGAGCGTTTCCCACAGATGGCAGCTGACATCGAATTTTATAAGAATGTTTCCCAGGATGAATATTTCGAGCATATCAAGTATTTCCTTGATGCTATCATCCCTTATGCTGAAGAATATGATATTGATTTCGGCGTTCACCCTGATGATCCGCCGTTCCCGCTTTTCGGACTTCCGAAGGTCGTTAATAATGCTGAAGCAATCAGAAAATACCTTGCTCTCAACCCGAGCAAGAGAAACGGTCTTACACTTTGCACAGGAAGCCTTGGTGCAAATAAGGGTAATGACGTTCCTTCCATGGCTAAGGAATTTGCCTCCGAAGGCAAGGTTCCGTTCGTTCATTTGAGGAACGTACTACATACATCCGACACTGATTTCCACGAATCCGCTCACCTTTCCGAGTGCGGAGATCTTGATATGTTTGCTATTGTCAAGAATCTGTATGAATCAGGATTTGACGGATATATTAGACCGGATCACGGAAGAATGATCTGGGGAGAGACCGGTCGTCCGGGCTACGGCCTTTATGATCGTGCTCTTGGTGCAAGCTATATATTGGGCTTATGGGAAGCTGTGAAAAAACTGAACGCATAATTTTGCCCCTCATAAGATATGCTCCGGGTTTTTGTTTCTTGTAGCCTATAACCATAGAACCGATGCAGGCGCATCGGTTTTATTTTAAAATTCAACTATAAGTGTTTTAGGAGGCACGTTTATGAAATTAAACAAAGATGCTTTGAAGGAACGTTCCGAGTTTGAGAAGAAGGGTATCATCCTTCCGAGATTTGATTCTGATATTGTTTTCGAGAATACGGAGAAGGCGCCGACGTGGATACATTTCGGAGCAGGAAACATATTCAGGGGATTTATCGCACGAGTAGCTCAGGTGCTCTTGAACGAGGGACTGTCAGACACGGGTGTGATCGCTGCGGATACTTTTGATTATGAGATCATCAACAAGATATATAAGCCACATGACAATCTGACGCTTATGGCTGACCTTAAGCCGACCGGTGATGTTTCCTATGAAGTAATAGGAAGCATTCCGCTTGCTTTGTGTGCGAATTTCAAGTACGAGGAAGATCATAAGAAGCTCGTTGAGATATTTACGGCTCCTTCCCTGCAGCTTGTCAGTTTCACCATTACCGAGAAGGGTTATTCATTAAGGAGCATGGACGGCAATCTTCTTCCTGTTGTCGTAAGTGATTCCGAAAACGGTCCTTCCTGCCCTAATCACGCAATGAGCATCGTTTGTTCATTGCTCCTCGAAAGATTTAGAAACGGTGCTATGCCGCTTGCTGTAGTCAGCATGGATAACTGCAGTCATAATGGTGACAAGCTCAAATCCAGCATCCTGGAGATCGCTTCCATGTGGAAGGAAAAGGGATTCGTGGACGATTCGTTTATCGCTTACCTTAATGATGAGACTAAGATCACGTTCCCATGGTCCATGATCGATAAGATCACACCAAGGCCTGATGCATCTGTGGAAAAGATGATCAAGGATGATCTCGGAATCGATGATATGGCACCGATAACGACTGACAGAGGAACATTTATCGCTCCTTTCGTTAACGCGGAAGTGCCGCAGTACCTTGTAATCGAGGACTCCTTCCCTAACGGAAGGCCTCAATTCGAGAAAGCGGGCGTTTATATGACTGACCGTGACACGGTCAACAAATCCGAGAGAATGAAGGTTACTACATGCCTTAACCCTCTCCACACTTCCCTCGCAGTATTCGGTTGTCTTTTGGGCTATACGAGGATCTCAGACGAGATGAAGAACCCTACACTTGTATCACTTATCACAAAGATGGGCTACGACGAAGGCTTGAAGGTAGTTACGGATCCAAAGATCTTAAGCCCTGAGGCGTTCATCACTGAAGTTATCAAAGAAAGACTTCCTAACCCTTATATCCCTGATGCTCCTCAGAGGATCGCTACGGATACGAGCCTTAAGGTTCCGATCCGCTTTGGAGAGACCATCAAATCCTATATCGCTTCAGATGAGCTGGACGTTACTTCCCTTACGTATATCCCGCTCACGATCGCAGGATGGTTCAGGTATCTTCTGGGCGTAGATGATAACGGAAACAAGATGGAGCTCAGCTCTGATCCTTTGATGGAAGATCTCCAAAAAGAGCTCTCAAATGTCAAATTCGGTGACCCGGAGAGTGCTTATGGCAATATTGACGGTCTTCTCAGAAACAAATCCCTTTTTGCAGCGGATCTCGTGGAGTGCGGACTCAAAGAAAAGATCGAATCCATGTTGTCAGATATGCTAAAAGGTAACGGTGCGGTTTTGAGCACAATCACCAAATATGTCGGTTAAGTTCCGTTTTTCTTGACACTTTTAACAAGATAATAGAAAATGAATGTGTTGTGTTTGTGAGTAAACACCAACAACTGTCAGAATTGAAAGAGATACTGAAACATGATAATTACACCTAAGTTTGATTACGAGAACAATCGTGATTATGCCCTAAGGATCGTAAGGGACAATATTATAAATATGGAGATCAAGCCCGGAAGCTTGATCGGCGAACAGGAGATAGCAAATACGCTTAACCTCTCCAGAACACCTATCCATGAAGCATTTTTAGAGCTTTCCAAGTCTAAGATTATCGAGATCTTCCCTCAGAAGGGTTGTTTTGTTTCATATATCGAGCCTGAGCTCATCAACGAGTCCAGGTTCCTCAGAAAGTGCATCGAAAGTGCCGTTTTGGAGGAAGCATGCGACGTAGCATCTGCTGACGATATCAACGAACTCGAGGAGATCATTCACCTTCAGGAATTCTACAACGACAAGAACAAGGAAAAGTTCCTGGAGCTTGATAATGAATTCCATAAGATTTTCTACCGCATCTGCAACAAGATGCAGTGCTACTACATGGTAAGTCTCATGAGCCTTCACTTCGACCGCGTCAGAAGTTTAAGCCTTCACGCTGTAAAGGATCATAAGATCATAGAAGATCATAAGAGTATTCTTGATGCTGTTAAAAAGAAAGACAAGACTTCTGTACGCAATGCTTTCATGAAGCACATGAGTCGCTTTGATCTTGAGTGGGACATCATCGCCGAGAAGTACGGCGAGTATGTCAGAAATTAATTTAGATTACTCGGCTTAACCATAAATAGGGGGACAGTTCTCAATTGAACTATCCCCCTATTTTGATAAGCTTATTTATTTGATCGATCAGAATAGAACATCCTTGAAGCACACCAAAGGCTTCTTGTTGTCAAAATCCCAACTGTGGAATGCTCCGCCGTGGCAGTAATCCTTATCAGGACACTTGCTGCACTTCTCGTTATCGTCGCACAGATCCCGTCTGAATGCCTGGAACTTATTAAGCCAGGTATCAACGAAGCTGTCGGTACGAACGTTGCCCTGAACGAGTTCAGGACGTCTCTCGATATCAAGGCACGCGAGGATGTCACCGTTACAAGCTACACTTGCCGTATAGACACCTGCTGTGCAGATAAAATACCAATCGCGCACTTCCCTCTCGTACTCTAATCCGAGATAGTGGCTGCAGCCGTAGCATACAGGCTCACCCTTGATCCTCATGTTACGGATAAACTCGAACAGATACTTCTGATCTTCAGGAGTCAACAAAAGTTCAGGATAGTCCTTAGCTCTTCCCATCGGCTCGATACCGATGACACGCCAGGAATCGATATCCATCTTGTCGAAAATCTTATAAAGTTCATCAAGTTCCTTAATGGACTTATGGGTAACAACAGTGGTTACCTGGATGTGCTTGAATCCGCCCTCTTCGATGAGATTATTGATACCTCTCATCGCCTTCTGATAGCCGCCCGGAGTCCTTCTGAACTCATCATGGGTCTTCTCGAGACCGTCGATACTGATAGAAATGGTCCTCATGCCGGCTTCCTTGAGCTTATGAGCGCATTCCTTATCGATAAGGGTTCCGTTACTGGTCATTCCCCAGCTGAAACCGAGCTTATGAGCGTAGTTCATTATGTCGAAAAATTCCTTACGAAGCAAAGGCTCGCCGCCCGTAACGTCGATCATCTTGCCGCCTGTTCCGAGTTTCTCCTTAACCTCATCAAGGACCTTCATGTAATATTCTGCAGGAAGTTCTTCTACCTTGACTTCGTTACAGCGGCTGCCGCAATGAAGACAGTTCTCATTGCACCTTAATGTCATCTCGAAAAAGAGATTCTTCAACTTCGGCTCTTTAAACAGAGTCTCTCTGTGCTTACGGAGAGCCTCCAGGTTTTCTTTCTTGATATTAACGTCGAACACGAATGATCCCTCTTCTTATGTCTCTTCTGTATAGTCTACCGGAGGTCCGTAAACATCTTCGACCTCGGATTCGGAAGGATCTTCATAATCGATCGGCACACCGTATTCAGTCTGCACGTCAGGGTCAATCGGAGCACCGTAATCTGTCTGAATATCAGAAGTCTCAACGGATTCCTTTGTTCTGACGCTTACTTCAGTTTCATTTGAATCATCCGGAGGTACACAACCTGCCATTCCCATTGCGAGAGCAAATGAAGCAGCTATAAGTGCCGTTTTTTTACTTTTCTTCATAGTTTGATCTCCTTAAAACCATGTTTTTCACCTTTTGTTAGTATAGCACATTTTATTTTAGTGTAAAAAATATATTATTTTATTTAAACGGTGTAGTACATCATTGTTTTTAATTGACCATTGCTATAAGATTTTAGTATTGATCAGAAAATGAGGAGTATGAGATGGCGACACTATGTAAAAACTGCGGCGGAGCGCTTGTTTTCGATCCGAAGACGCAGAAAATGGTCTGCGAATTCTGCGGCGGAATGTTCCTGCCGGAGGAGATAGAAGCAGAAGACAAAGAACTGCTTAAAGATAAGCAGGCTCAATCAATGAATGACATCTACGGAACTGATGAAGAAGAGTTCCTGGATTGTTATATCTATACCTGTAATAACTGTGGCGGTGAGATCATCATTAACGGAACCGAAGCATCCACGAACTGCATCTATTGCGGTAATTCGGCGGTTGTATTCAGCAGGATCGCGAAGCAGAAGAAACCACAGTTTATCATTCCTTTCCAGGTTACAAAAGAAGAAGCTGTATCGGTCATCAGAAGCCGCTTTAAAAGGGGTATCTTCGTTCCAAAGGAGATTAAGAACTTTAACCCAAGTAACGTCAGAGGAATCTACATTCCTTACTGGATCGTTGATGCCGAGACATCGGGTTCGGTCGTAATCGAAGGTCAGGTAAAAAGCGGAAAGAATTCCGTAACAAGATACTTCGGACGCGGAGGAAAAATGAAGATCAGAAGACTTCCTTTGGATGCTTCTGTCCTTCTTTCCGATGAGAGCAGCTCAAGACTTGAGCCTTATAACACCTCAACGATGAAGGATTTCGATGAGGATTACCTCAGAGGCTTTTATTCCAATGTCTCTGACGTTACCTATGCTGATCTCAGAAGAGCCGTAAATCAGAGAGCACAGAGCTTTTTCGATGAGTCTGCTATAGACGATGTAAAAGCATCCTCCAAGAAGGTCATATCTTCGAGGTATGATACGGCCATAGATTATGACACACTGAACTATGCTATGTTCCCTGCTTGGTTTGTCACATATGACTACAAGGGGAAACACAATACGATACTGGTAAACGGTGAATCAGGAAAAGTCGTCTGCGGTGTACCGTGGAACAAGGTTCTCTTCTATTCACTCCTTATCATCTCCGGTATCCTTCTGACAGTGTTATTCTTCTTCCTGTTCAAGAATACACTGCCGTTCATATTCTCTTCACGTTCTTCCCGTTCGTCTTCAAACAACAACGGAAAGCTCCTCGGTCTTATTGTCGCCGGTGCTGTTGCGCTTTTCTCGATCGGCATCACAAAGATCAGAAAAGTCATCAAGAGTATCAATCTTACTCAGGAACAGGCTATATTCAATTTTGTTAAGAAAAGGCAGGAATAAGATATGCCAACATTACTAGCTTTTATACTTGCACCGGGACTCGGATTCGGATTGGTCTGCTTCATATTCGCGAAGCTTCTTTCTGATTCGAACAATCTGGGAGATTCAAAAGGAGATGCATCGTTTTATACCGACGGCATCTGGTTCGCTACGCGTAAAGACAGGATCAGCAGTTCAGAGAAAAAAACATTTGCGACTGATTTCTTTGTACCGATAAAAAGAAAATATGCTGAACCTGACGGCACCAAAGAGGTACATGTTTTTACTGATAAGGACAGGATCCCGATCAAAGAAAAGTCTTTGTATCCGGATGACGACTCTATCTTTGACGGTGAATTGCCGCCGATCGACAAGCCGATCTTCAAACCTCTAAATTAACTTAAAAGATCAAAAGTATAGTATAATATTATTCTATGCGTAAAACGATCATCATATTTAAGTGGGAAATTAAAAGGATAGTTACAAACTGGCGCAAAGCACTTGCTATGTTTCTGTTGCCGGCTGTTCTTATGATGGTTGTTTTAAATCTTATCCCGGTCCTGATCAATTACATTACTACCGGTTCGTTCGGACAAAAACCGATCATAGCCGTTAACGCTCCTGATTCTTTTATCGATTATGTGGAAAGCGATGACTACCCTTTTCCAAGAAGGTACGTTTTCGAGGATAAAGATGATGTTTCTGCCTCTGATATAACGAAACTGGCGAAAAAGGGAAACATGATCATCAAGTTCAGCGATAAGTTTGACCGCGAGATCAAGAACTTCTATAACGAGCTTTATAACGGTAATTCAACACCGGAATCAAAGGCCGCTGTTGAGATCATCTTCAGTGATTCATCCATAACCATGTATCAGAGAGCAAGCCAGTTCGAGCAGGAGGATCTTGTACAGTATAAGGATTTCTGCTTCGAAGAGCTCGCCGGAAAATATAAAAAGATCGGCTGGGACAGGTTTGAGACCGATGAATTTAATCCGATCACGGCGGTAGTCAAGAACCGCGGCACTGCTAATCAGCAGGCAGCCGTAGTCATCCCGGGCATCATCATCCTTCTTTTGTATTATTGCGTATATTCGCTGTCATGCGATATCTTTGCTGCAGAGCGCGACAGGGGCTTCATGAAAAAGCTCATCCTGACACCTCTGTCCCCTTCTTCGATCTTCGGTGGAAAGGCTGCTGCAGTAACAGCTATCGCCTTTATATCGTCGATCGTAACTTATGGCGTGCTGTCGCTGGCAAGCTGGATGAATATAAGAAACGACTCCATGTCGCTTATCCCATTCGGAATGATATTGACTTTTAAGGAATTCATAGCCTTTCTGCTGGTGATCCCGCCTGCAGCATTTGTGCTCAGTGCAGTCTGCATCTCGATCATTTTCTCTCTCGAAAAAATGCAGGACATCCTTATGAATCTTCAGTTCCCGCTGATCATCTTCCTTTTGGAGTTCTTCCTGCAGATGGCAAGGACTGCGCCGCCTTTTGCACTGGAATTTATGATCCCTGTTCACGGAACACTCTGTGCGATGAGGGATATCTTCGCTACAGATGTCAGGTGGTACCTCTTGATCCTGACATCGCTGATCAACATTTTAGTTGGTACATTGGTCATGTACCGCACGTTTAAGAAGATAGGAGACGGATCTTATGATGCTTGAAGTAGTTAATGTATGTAAACGATATACCGGCGATAAACTTACCGTCGATAACGTAAGTTTCTCCGTCGACAAAGGAACTATCTACGGATTACTGGGTCCTAACGGAGCCGGTAAGACAACGTTGATGCAGATGATCGCTACGCTTCTTAAGCCGACTTCCGGCGATATCTATATCGGACCTTATAAAGCACCTAAGGATACTTTGCAGATCCATAAGATGATCGGTTTTCTCACAACGGAAGTTAAGCTCGATCCTATTTCCACGCCGAATAAGCTCTACAACTTCTTTGCGGAGCTTTATGAGATACCGAAGCAGTATATCAAGGATAAAAGACAGCAAGACTTTGACAGATTCGGCATTACGCCGTTCGCTGACAAGAGGATCGTTGATCTTTCTACGGGTATGAAGCAGAAAGTAAGTATTGCAATAAGTCTTATCCATGAACCGCCCCTCATTATTTTCGATGAGCCAACGAACGGACTTGATATCCTGACATCAAAACTCGTTACGGATTATCTTTTGGAACTTAAGGCACAGGGACGAACGATAATCCTCTCGACTCATATCTTCAGTCTCGCAGAAAGTCTGTGCGATGAGATAGGAATACTTGTTGACGGCAAACTCGTTTTGTCGGGATCAGCTTCTGAGCTGACTGAATATACCAATTCGAAGAATTTTGAAGAGGCTTTCTTCAAGATCTATTCGGAGCACCATAAGGAGTAAACATGAACATAAGAGCTTTCAAGGCAATATTCCTTAAAGCTTTCGGCCGCAACGGAAACGGAGGAGCCAAAGCATCCGGTACAACATTTATGATAAGTGTTGTATTTATCCTTGCGTTCATTATTATGGTCGTAAACATATTCTCTTCTTATTGGATCAACCATAGAAACAGCCGAGAAGGATATAAGCGTGTAGTTGTCATAAATGCTCCTGAATCCTTCAACGAATATATATTAACGGCTCATCCCGAGATCAGGGACAACATCAGAAGATATCCGAATGATGCCGCTTACAATTATTCCAAATACTCTTCACTGATGGAGAAAAATGAGGCCTTCATGACGATCTTCTTCCCTGAGGATTTCGACAAGACAGTCAAAAAAGGAGAGCCTGCCCAGATACTGACATACATCCTGAGCGACAAGCTCAAGTATACGACATGGCAGGATAATTTCCTGAAGAACATCATGAACGGATATCAGGATTATCTCAAGATCGAAGCTGATGTAACCGTAACAAGAGAAGAGATCTATTCTTCGTATCAGAAGGCTATCGATACTGAAGGAAAAGGTATCGCTGAATATATCACAGACTATATCGCCAAGACTATCATTCCACTTTTGACGTTTGTTGTAATGTTATATATCGGAATGAGCAAAGGTACCAACGTTGTGGCGGGTCAAAAGGAAAAAGGAACTCTTACGGCTGTTCTTCTTACTCCGGTAAGGGTAAGGACTATCGTAACCGGAAATCTTACGGGTATTACCCTGGCTACGGTGATCCCTGCATTGATCTTCTATCCGCTTATCTGTATCCTGCCGATTTTCTTCAGTGTATCAGGACTTCTGTACGGGATCATCCTTATCGTAACTCTCGCACTTTTGATATCGTCCGTAACTTTGATGATATCCGTTATGAACGATACCGTCGTTGCAGCGCAGACAGCATTCCTTCCTGTTTTCTTCATCATATTGGGAGTATGCATCATGTGTATGCAGGGAGTTGATGACGTTGCCAGATTTTATTACTGGATCCCGGTCTACGGACATTTCTACGGAATCGGTCAAAGTCTCCTGAATGAGGATATCCAAATGATCGATGTAGCGATCTGCTGCGGTTCAACTGCTGCTCTGAGCATCCTTTTTGCCGTCATCTCGGGATTTTTGATGAAGACCGAGAGATTCTCCACTACTGTTGAATCGTACTCCGATAGGCAGGCTGCAAAGTACAGAAAGCAGCTCTCAAAGCAGATCGAGAGAACCTCCAGACCTCCTAAGGCTGTTATCTTCGGATATGTTCCGACTGAATACGTTACTTCACCGAAATTACTGAGACATCACATCCGTTTCCCTCTTGTTGTGCTCTCGATCGTACAGATACTCGCGATGATCCCTGCCGTTGTTATAATCAGCAGCAGCACGTTCTTCCACGATATCATCGATACGGCAAAGAACTTAAGAGAGCCCGGTGAGATAGTTACATCTGTTTTCGATCTTTTCTCGCTGTTCATGTCACATCCGGCTTTCATATTCTTCATGGGAATCGGATACTATGCTTTGATCGCAACGTATTTCATCAAGGTAAGATTTTTCGAGAAGAATAAGATATCGACCATGGGACTTGATACAACGGTCAAAAAGGGTATTATCGATTATCTTGAGGGAATGATCCTGGGACTTGTTATGATGGGAGCAGTCGTGCTCCTTCTCGTGGTATCGGGAACAGCAAAACTTGGCGACATCGGAATACCTGAAGGTTCGGTGCTCCTGTTCTTCATCTACATACTGATGTGGATCCCTCAGGGCTTCTCAGAGGAATTGATGTTCAGAGGTTACATGATGCCAAGACTCTCGCCACGATTCGGTAAGGCGTTCGCGGTGTTCTTCTCTTCCCTGCTGTTCGGTATCTTCCATGCGGCCAACAGAGGATTTACGGTTCTCGCGCTCATCAACCTCATACTGATCGCGGTCGCTTATGCGCTTATATGTCTTTATAAGGACAGCATCCTCATGACAGCTGCAGCTCACAGTGTATGGAACTTTGCACAGGGCAACCTCTTCGGTCTCGAAGTCAGCGGTAATACATCTACGGCTTCGATACTTCACACAACATATGCAAAAGGTGTATCATCATTCTTGTCGGGCGGAGAGTTCGGTCCTGAGGGCAGCATCTTCGTAACGCTCGTAAGTTTGGTAACTATAGGAATCGTATTCTTCCTGCTTAAGAGAAAAGCGGCGAAGATGGTATAATGATCCATAGGATCAAAAGCAGGCTTAACTCAGTTGGTAGAGTGTCAGCTTCCCAAGCTGAATGCCGCGGGTTCGAGCCCCGTAGCCTGCTCCATATATAAGAAAACTTCCGGTGAAAAGAATCCATCGGAAGTTTTTATTTGGTGTTCTTTTTCGAGGATCAGAAGCCTTAACGGTAAAAGCTTTCTGTCCTTGTATCACGTTTTATGTAAGCGAAGAATTTACCTTCCACGGAAAAGACTATTGCCAGATCTGTCTGAGGAACGATCCTGAAAAAATTAACTAATCCGGAGTAACTGAACATCTCCTTTTTGCCGTCATCGATCCAGCCGCCTTCCGCCTTCTCATAGACCACATATTCTACCTGAACGACCTTACACTCAAGCTCTTCGGGAAGACGTGCCTTAAGTTGCTCTAAATAATGACATGCCCTGGCTTTCTTCAAATTCCTGTCATTTCTGAAATAGGTCAGAAGAGGAAGAAATGCACAGGAGACTACTATCAGTATAAAGATTCCCGCACCAGACAGTGTCGGATGATCCTCTAAAACATTTGGAAAAAGAAAACATAGCGCAACCAGTATCACTATAACAACAGAAGGAATAATAAGAGCCTTTCCCAGTGAAACAGGAGGACGGTACTTTATAGCGGGATACGGATCGAACATTACCAATTCCGGGTTATCTATAATGATCTGTCTTTCCTCAGCTGTTACCTTACGCGTCATATGATCTTCCCCTAAATCTTATTCCTGCGTTAATTATACCATCAAAGATCCAGATACCAGACAAGCATAACGTCATCTTTGACATCAGGTTCCATATAGTATGCGTACATATCGATCTTGGAAAGCTTCGCACCCATTCCCGCATAGAACTTACATGCAGTTACATTGTTGCTCTGGCACTCGATTATCATCTGAATGTAGCCGTCATTTCTCGCGTTCCCGATCCCCATCTTCAGAAGGCTCTTGCCGATGCCCTGATGCTTATATTCATCGGAAACTCTGATGTCCCACAATACACACGCATCCGTTCTTCCTCCGAGCATGTTCATGCCTTCAGTGTAACCTGCGATGGTCATGGCTCCCACAGGCTTATCACCGTCAAACGCCATGTAAAACCGCCAGTTGGTTATATCAAACATTTTCTCATAATCTGTGGCATGCTCGAAAACACTCAGATCTTTAACCTTAGGCTCGCACGGTACTTCTTCGAAAAGCATTCCTCCGAGTCCGTTATCGATCCTCTTGATCATATAGACCGAATTCATCTCTACATTCATCGAGACAGTGTCATACATCTCAAAATACGATCTGTCTACTTCTTTAAAAGTTATCATCTCTCACTCTCCGTTTTTTCGCTGATACTATCTCATAATTCCGCCATGAAAATAGCATTCGTAAACCTTTACGTTATTACAGTATATTTCCTCATATCCCTGAAACCAACTGAAGTCTCCGGTCACGCTACACTTATAAGTATACTCGCCTGACTGATAATATTCTGGTCCCCTGAACAGCATTTCCATATCAGCCTTACGAAGTGCTTCCTTAAGAAAATCTCCGCTAAATCGCTGATCCAATACACGTCCCAGATAATTCATCGCATACTGAATCTTGCCGTTAAGCCAGATAGCTTCCTGACCTGCGAACTGCTCTCCTCCGACATATGTATCATGATATGTGTAAGGACCTTTGCTGTACGTAAAGTCGTGAGAATCATATCTCGTCGACTCAGTCTCGTTCATATAGGCAGCATAAGTATTAACATTCGCCTCAAGTCTGAATGCAATAAGTTCGCTATAATCAGTTTCTTCCATCGGAACGACGCTAGCCGTACACTCCTGATCTCTTACAAGATAATCAATGGTTACGTTAAACAGATTGCTGATCTGAATAAGGTTACTTATGTCAGGATATACCTGACCCGATTCCCACTTGGCAACGGCCTGCCTAGACACATCGAGCCTCTCTGCGAGTTCTTCCTGTGTCATTCCTTTACTCTTTCGTATCAACTGTAGTTTTTCAGAAAAGACCATTATCATCACCTCTGAAGTCACTTTACATCTTAATGATAACGTATTCCATCAATCAACGATTGCCATTTTGCTACTTATGTTATACAACGAAAGACTATTACTTCCAATTCTTCGTATCACCGTATTCATTGATGAAGTCTTCCAGTTCATAATCCGGAACTTTATCTTTATAACATCTGTATCTGATCTTTATATCGTCATAATCATAATTATCACATGACCAGTTGCCAAACTGATTGGATTTCAAGAGTCTGCCGGAAGCGATAAGAAGACCGGATCCGATCATGAACATTACTGCAGAAAATAATGATAGAGCAACAATGATAACATCCGCAATTATTACAATATTCATTTCGTTAATCCTGCCTCTCTTTTACAAATCTGAATGTAGCATACGACTGTGTCAATGCTATCTTACGCTTCAAAGTCTGAAGTCTCTTTGTGCCTGCGAACATCATTCCACAGCCACCCATTGTCAGGCCGATAGCCGGACCTACAAGAGCGCCGGCATTAACACCCTTTAATGTGGCAACAATAGCCAATGCAGAAAACGCAAAAAACGGAAGTGCACAGAAAAAACCTCCGATAAATGTATTCCTGATAAGTTTTTTCTTATCCCACGGGAGACTGCAAACAACCTTACCTGTCTGTCCGTTCACAAGGATCGTATATGGCTTGCCTTCATACATAAATGACAGGAACCATACCGGAAGAAGCGCATATTGCGGTGTTTTATTATGTATTATGCTCGAGTTCGAGAATTTCATATTGGAAAGATGTTCAGGAAACTTTTCTAAAACCAACCCGTCGTAGATATCTTTAAGTCTTTTCTTAATGTTTCTGTCAAGCCAGAATCTATCCAGATCACATACATCCGAATAAAAACCGTTAAGATAATCCTCATCAAAAGGAACCAGTTCTGTCAGATCATAAGGTTCCAGTCTGATACTGTATTCATCACATAGCTTGGTAGAAGCCTCAACAGGAATATCCGTAAAATTGCATCGTCCCGCCCTCTCATAAAGGAATGTTTCGGCGTTTTTGTCTCCCATCTGCTTCTCGATAAAATGTGCACCTCTATATTCAACATCTACGATCATATAAGGAATGTATATTCCTCTGATATCATTGATATCAAACTTCTTAAACTTGCGCGGAATACTACCTACAGGTTTCAGGATCCCTCTGATCTGCTTAGCTGCTTCTTCCCTGGTCAGCTTAAACGGAAGGATGCTGTCAGGCTTACGCTCCTTTGTGACTCTGCTGAACACGATGCTCGGATTACCGCAATAGATGCAGCTGGTCGAAGCTTCCGTGTTATTTACTATAATTTCACCGCCGCAGCTGCTGCAGGTATAAACTCTAAATTCAGTTGTATCAAAAACTTCTTCTGTTCCAAGGACCTCGTTAAGATCCAGTAAATCCTGCTCTTCATGATCTGTCTCGATCTCTTCCGGCATATAGATGCCGCCGCACATATCGCAGCAGAGCGCACCGTAATCAGGAGAGAAGACCAGTTTGTATCCGCAATTCGGACATTTGCTTGCCATTTGTATTATTATCCCATTCCCAAAATAAAGTAAGGAAGTCAACTTTCGACTTCCTTACAGTATTCTATCATTAAATTGCTTTTTATATTCTTCGAAAACGTGTTTTTCATTTCCGTAAATGGTATCACAGATGTCATTTAGTTGAAGTTATTTCACTTACAACCACTTTCGAGGATCGTATGTGATACCTTGTCAGAAGAATGGCATGCAAAGCGTTTTCGAGAAAAAAATAAGCATACTACCAATGCCAATGTTAACACTACTGCAGTTACGATACTTGCCTCGATACCATATGTACCGCCGTTGAGAACATTGGTCCCAACTGATCTCATGTCAAAGATCGCTACGGTCATTCCGTCGTTACCGCTTAAGTTCAATCCCATAACATTGTAGAGTATGAAGTTCCAGACGGTATGCATGCCGCATGCCGCCCAGATGCTGTTAAAGCGGACCGTCAAAAATGAGAAGATAAGTGAAACAAGAGCCGTGTTGATCAGAGCAAAAACTACTATCAAAGATCTGTCATTTATCATGTTAGGAATATGAGGTGCCACGAAAAGAGCAGTACTTACAGCTGCTGCGATCGGAAGAGAAGTGTTTCTCCTGAGAAGCTGAAGGACGACACCCCTGCAAAGGAACTCCTCGAAAGCACCCTGAAAGATAAAGGCAAAGAAGAAAAGTGCTACCATAGAAATATCGGCATCCGGGAATAATCCGATATAGTCGATCGATCCAGTAAATACTACTGCAACAGCGGAAACAACTACCAATACGGCTCCTGCTGCCATGCCTATCAGATAATGACCAACCTTCTTCGTCACGCCGAGTTCGGACAGTGTCTTCTTCTGGAATAATTTCCAGATGATCATCGTAATAACGATCATTATCGAATAACCGAAATATGTCATAAGAGTGATCGTTATAGGGTCAAACATCTCACCTTGGAGAGGATTCATGCCGCAGGCAAAATGTATCAGCATTACGATGCCTTCACCTACCAGCTCACCTGATAGCTTACAAAAGAAAAACAGGAGGACGACCTTGATGATGTAGATTGTCTTTGGCATCTCTGTTCTGTTGTTTAACGGACTTATGTTTTTGATAAATTCTATGATATTGCTCATGTTCTTTCTCCTTTTAGAGTGCATTAATACTATCCCGATCAGATCGGGCTTTTGACGGATTTAAGTTTTAACGTGAAACTATCAGGTCGGGAAACCGTTTGCTATGAAATAGATAAGCATCGATATAACATCGATCAGTAAGATAGCGCCAAGTCCAATAAGTACCCACTTCAGGATCGTCTTCGCACGCTTGCTGTTCTTTTGTGTAAGGACCTTCTGATCGATAACATCTGCCATCGTCTTGTGATCATTTGTATTAACCGGTTCTATTCCCTTAAGGATATAATCTGTTGTTACATCAAATATCTCGCTTAGGATAACTATCTTATCGATATCGGGTATCGACTGCTCGCTCTCCCATTTCGAAACAGCCTGACGGGATACACCGGCAGCATCTGCCAATTCTTCCTGAGACATTCCTTTGGCTTTTCTTAAGCTCTGGATCCTATCAGCAATTGTCATTTGCTCCACCTCCAAGTTTTGATGGCTCAAGATTACCAAGATCCGTCTTTACAAAGCCACCAACTACACCTTGAACTTTGTCAACCGTCAGTTGCATCGCCGTATTTTCAGGCATTTTCGTCTAACCGCAGTCTCAATCTCATATATCTCTTCTCGAAAATTATAGCACAATAAAACACCCCTATCTCAGTAGGAGAGATAAGGGTGTCAGATCCAAAGATCAAAAAACTATTCACCGTCTTCGACTACTTCTGCACTTGAAAGTGTTGTCTTAAGTTCATCAAGAAGATCTTCCAACTTGCCACGGTTATCAAGTGTACCGTTCAAAAGAACTTTTCCGCCATTGTCTCTGAGATCAAAGAAATAAATTCTGGAAAGTCCCTTTCCCTTGATTCCCTGATAATGAATGGATGCGATATCTCTTAAGTGAATGAACTGATATGACTCGTCACCCATGTCAGAGAACTTATATCCGAGATAATCTTTTGTAGCAAAGATGCTGCTGCCCAGAGGATTATCAACAGAAAAGATCGGTTTTTGAGCCATCTGCTGATCGAAAGCCTGAACTTCCTCAGAAGATTTTAAAAGTTCATCGAGATTAACTGCTGTTCTGTTTGAAGCAACTTTTTTCTTGCTTGTGGCGATCAAGATGATCGTAAGAAGGAGCATAACTCCTCCGATAGCTCCCAAAATCTTTATGGCATTCATCTTCTGCGGGGCATCCAGCGCACCGTTAGCGATCATGATACCGATCAATCCGCCAAGGATGATAGTAATGATAAGAGGCATCAGCCACTTGTTTCCGTTACTCTTGTTGCTCTTCTGATTGACTCTTGCCGAATACTCTTTGAGCCACTTAGACCCTTCACTTGCATAATTACTCATACTTCGTTTCCTCCCGAGGATAGATATAGTCGGATATTATCAAAAAATAATTAGCAGTTGCAATATCCTCTCGGAATAAATATTAAAGCAGATAATTATGGATTATAACTTAACTCGTTTTTTCGAGAAACAAAGGTATCCGCATACGAGTATCAGGTTCTGGACATACGAGACCATCAGGATGCGTGTTGACAAATATGATCCTTGGATCACAGGCACTTTGCCGTCAGTAAGGATCGCAAGTTTAATATACGTGAGGATCAGTTGACGCTTAATCGGATCATGAGTATCGAATTCGACAATACCCTCTTTTTCCTCTCCGGGAATCGAAAACATGACTAGGGTCAGACCTTTATAAGTCTTATTTTCAAAACAGACTATATCGGATCCCTTGAACATAGTATCGGTATATCGAAGCATGTAATATAATTTCATGTTTTCATCCAGATAATCGCTTCCCTTGAACAGGAAGCTTCCCCTGATATACATGCGTTTTACGATTTCTTCCGAAGAATAGCCTGTATTCTTCTCGATATATCTTTCCATCAGATCAGTATTAATACCGGGATAAATATGTTCCGTTCGTCCGTTGCTGTACAGCCGAAGATTTGCAAGTTCTGTCATGTAATCCCTGTGGATCTTAGTGTATCTATCGTCATGTCCTTCCAAAATACTTTCTCCATATTCAAAATACCATCTGTTTTCTCCAACGCCGTATGAAAAATAACCGCTCTTACAATTGAACTCTTCCATGATCAACATGACAGATCTGACAAAACAGTTATTTTTCTTATGCAGTTCAAGTACTACTTTAACTCTATCTCTCAGACCGTTTCTCTTAAGATAGACATTTCGTTCACTCATGAACGGATACTTGATCTTCCCACAGTAATCGTTTGAATAATCATCTGTGCTTTCTTTTAAGCCGCTGACAATAAACTTATATTCATCTCTCGAGATCGGTTCTTCACCGATGTAGTAGCTAAGACCTTTTTTGTACACATAGTACGGTGCTTCTCCTCCTGCACACCCAACCCATCCGCAAACCATTAAAGATGTAGGCAGAAACAGGTCATCCCAATCGATCACCAACATCATATTCGCAGTAAGTGCAACCAGGTAAATGATAACAACTATTATCTTAAACTTAGTCTTCATGATCCTTGCTCCTCTTTTATAATCTCATTATATTGATGAATAAAAAGGAGCTATACAGATTAAGAATAACTTGCAAAGATAATAGAACAGATTACCAAATCCGGACTAATGAAAAAGCCACTAAGATTACTTAAACAGAAGCTAATCAATTTTTGTGATTATAGCATATCTGCAACACATCATATTCCCCTGTCGTCCTTCATATGAATTACTGAAGATCTGTTATATAATCAAACGATAAGGGGTTAATAACTGCCCTATCGGAATATTGATAGATACATGATTTTTAGATAGAGAGGTAGTTAACATGAAAAAACTGGTAGCCACGATTATGTGTCTTACTATGGTGTTGGCATTCGCATCATGTAGCCAGGCCACAATTAAGAAAGACACCAAAACCACAAAAGCCATTGAAAAAGTCAATGACGACAAAAAGGATACCGATGAAACAGTTAAAGACTCCGAGGAGTCTTCAGGTGATAAGGTATCTTTCTCAACTACTGACAGAGACGGCAATTCCTTCAATGATTCCCTCTTTGCTGATCACGATCTTACACTGATCAATTTTTGGGAGCCATGGTGCGGTCCTTGTGTAAACGAGATCCCTGATCTCCAGAAACTCTACGACAATTATGCTGATCTGGATCTTCTTGTTATCGGCGTATATTCCGAAGAAGGTATGGAAGAGGATGTTGATACGATATTGTCCGACAACAGCGTGACATATCCGATCTTAAAATACACATCTGACTTCGATAAATATCAGTCAGGATATGTTCCGACTACGATCCTCGTCGACAGACAGGGAAATATCATCGACACAGAAAACAACGGTACTCTCATCGTCGGTTCTCATTCATACAGTGATTGGGAAGACATTGTAACCCCATATCTCGGAGAGTAATTATATGAAAAGATATCTTCCGGCTATCATGCTTATAGTATGCGCGGCGGCACTTATTGTCGTAGGCATTTATATGCATCAGCCGGAATCAGTTCTGCATAAAGCAGTAAGGATCTGTATGGAGTGTATCGGCCTTGGATAGAAAGAAGATAAGATTCGGGATCCAGGCCGCTGCAACCCTGATCCAAAATGCCAATATCAAAGGATTCTTCACGGGAAAGATCTATGAAGGAACTTCCAAATCGGTATGCGTTCCGGGACTTAACTGTTACTCATGTCCGGGCGCAATTGGCTCATGCCCTATCGGTTCTTTGCAGAGCTTTTTGAGCGGTATCAAGTTCAAGTTTCCGTACTACGTGCTTGGTCTTCTGATCTTCTTCGGTGCCGTTGCAGGAAGAGCAATATGCGGTTTCCTGTGCCCGTTCGGATTCCTGCAGGATCTTATCTATAAGATCCCGTTCTACAAGAAAAACAAGTTTAAGATCGACCGCTTTCTCAGGTATCTTAAGTACGTTGTTTTGTTATTACTCGTGATAATCCTTCCGATGACTTTTAACCTTACTCCGTTCTTCTGTAAGTATGTATGTCCGGATGGAACTATTGCAGGACTTATGTTGGCTGCGGCAGATTCAAAAGTAAGAGCTGCTCTGGGTCCACTTTTTAATTGGAAATTCATACTCCTGATGATATTCATCATCACGGGACTTATCGTAAGAAGACCGTTCTGCAAATATGTATGTCCGCTCGGAGCTATCTATGGTTTCTTCAACAAGATCGCGATCTACAGGATGTCACATGATCCGAATAAGTGCATTCACTGCGGTGCCTGTGCCAGAGCTTGCCATATGAACGTAGATCCTTCAAAGACACCTAACAGCATGGAATGTATCCGCTGCGGAGAATGCGTAGATGTTTGTCCGAAGAATGCTCTTTATCTTGGAATAAAACAAGAAAGAAAAATACCTAACAGATCAAAAACTGTTCAAAGAAAAGCATGATCAAACGTGATCATTAATCAAACAGCGGATCAAACTATCTTCATACCGGCATCACCATGAATTCATCGATTGCCTTCAATACCGACTCGGCATATTTCTCTTCACCTAAAAGCCACTGTTCATGCTGCATATCAAATTCCCTGATATCCGGATCACGGAAGTACTTCTTATATCTTTTCAGATACTTTTCGCCCATCTTATTTGCATATATAAAATGAGCCTTTGTATGTTCTACGTAAATATCTTCATCAAGATGAGTGAGAAGATCGGTATAGTATTCATTCTTGATGGACTCAGGCTTAAATTTTGAAAAGCACTTTAAAAAATCATCCGCAACTTCTTCCCTCATAAGGAATTTGGACATAAAAAGCTTTTTGGTCTTTTGCTGTTTCTTCTCTCCCTTGGTAAAACTCGTAAGTAACGGAACAACGAGCTTAGATTGTAGCCATGCAGCAACAGGTCCGCTTTGATCCAGGTCAGGACTTCCGAAGATCCCGTGATCGATATGGATATTTTTCCTTTGTATCAACTGTCCTACAAAACTTGAACCCAATGACGATCCGATGGCACCGTCTACACGACCGTTATGATTCTCGATAATATACTTCTCGATCTTTTCCGTTACAGTGATCATATCGGGAAAGATTTCCTCTCCGCCGTCAAAGCCGTCATAATTCACACAGATAAGATGATACTTCTCTTTAAGATGATCCAAGACCGCTTTGAAATTAGTCTGATAATCACAGCATGTTCCCGGCAGCAGCATTAAAGTCTTACCATCGGATTTTCCAAATTCATCAAAAGTCATATATTTCTATTCCTTTTCGCTCTTAGTTAGCGTTAACTAACCACCAGGATATAATACTCTTCTGCTGACAAAAAAACAACCAATGATTTTAAACTGAACTGATTATTTAAGAAGATTCTTCAATAACTTCTTCTTCTTACGTTCCCCGGCCTTACCGGTATGAGGATGTTCACGCAAAGACAAGTTAAACTTTGTCGATCCGAATAACACCGTGCTCGGATGCGAGAATTCACGAAATCCCCAAACGCCGTGATACGAACCCATTCCGGAATGTCCGGTACCGTTAAACGGAACACCTTTTGCGACAAGATGCAGACAGACCTCGTTAACACATCCGCCTCCGTATTGCTGAGATGACATCACCCTTTTAGCCCACTTCATATCCTTAGTGAAAACATATAACGAGAGACCGTGTTCACGCTCGGCTATGGTATCCATAAGCTCATCGATCTTTGAATCTTCATACGGAACGATCGGCAAAAGCGGGTTAAACAATTCATGCATAACGATGGATTCATCGATATCGACCGGATATATCAAAGTAGGTTCATACTTTAATGTCGACGCATCCCCATATCCGCCATAGACGATACGATCTTTGTATTTTTCTGCCTCCGAAGCACACTTGTTATACGCAGCCTCACTTATCAGATGCGGGTACTCAGGATTAGCTATGGCACTCTCACCTATCTGCTTTTTGATTGCTTCTTTAAGTTCATCAAGAAAATCATCAGCGATCTCAGACGCAACTGCAACCTGATTTATATTGATACAAATCTGTCCGCTGTTCATCATCTTAAAGAATGCGATCTTACGTGCCGCATCCTTAAGGTCAGCGTCCTTTCTTACCACACACCAGTTTCCTGTCTCGCCTCCGAGCTCCAACGCGACAGGCGTCAGATTTTTTGCAGCCATCTCCATGATATGAACGCCCACCTTAGGAGAACCTGTATAGAAGATCTTGTCAAAGCGCTCCTCCAGGCACATATCGGCCACATCATGACCACCGTCGATCAAGGTCACATACTCTTCGGGGAAAGTCTCCGAGATAATAGTCTTCATTGCTTCAGTACAGGCTCTTGATTTGGAACTTGTCTTAAGGATAACCGTGTTCCCCGCCGCGATCGATGTAGCAACCACGACCAGCGACAGATATATCGGAAAGTTAAACGGGCTTATGACCAAAGTAACGCCATAAGGCATCTTATAGACTCTGGTAAACACACTCGGAAAACATGTTATTCCGCTATAGTGAAGCTCGGGTCTTGCCCATCTTTTTACATGTGAGGCAAGTTCATTTATCTCAGCGATCGTCGCGCCCACATCACACATATAACCTTCGATCTCAGTTCTGCCGAGATCTGACGAGAGGGCATCCTGAAGGTCGCTTTCGCGGGTTCTTATGGCCGCCGATAATTCTTTGAGCATCCTTTTTCGAAAAGAAACATCCAAAGTTTTCCCTGTCCTGAAAAACCTTCTTTGCTTTTCTACCGTCTCATGGATATTTTCTTTGTTCCAACTCATTTTATCCTCTGCCCCGAAAACTGATCTATGGTTCTGATTATACCTTATATATCATAGACAACAGGAATAAAATACTCTCGCGAAAAGATACACGATCTTAAACATTCACCAGATCTATTTCTATGCTTAAAACATAATTACCATAGACATTAGGATTTAAACTCAATGAAACAGAACGTACTGAGTATATGGCCTCCCATTTTTCCTTATCACGATCATCATCAAGCGATATATCTTCTTCGTCATAGTTACCTTCATCATCCTTGGCGTCATCCACGGCAATAATATATTTTACCTTCTCATAGACATCTTTGGCAGTTTCAAGATCACTCAGTTCTAAGGTAATCTCAGCGTTACTGTTTCCGACAATTTTGATCTGACCATCAGACTCAAAATCCGTATCCAATCTGATCTCAGTAAAAAAATCATTTGAACCGACCATTTCCGGATACCACATAAAACCAATATTAACACTATCTTCATCATAGTCATTGTCATCGCTCCAATCAGGAGCAATGTCAAATCTGTCCGCATAAGATTTAGCTGTATCACCGGATTTTATGGTCCTTATTGCAATTATATTAGCAACTATCTCATCAGCACTCTTGCCACTGCAGTCTATAAACAAAGATCCGTCCTTTTTTGTGACGGCTTCTGTTTCAGTCTCAGTTTCGGATGTTGTAGTTTCTTCAGATGTCTCCTCGGAAGTTTCAGACTCCATAGTTTCAGATTCCGTTGGTTCTGACTCTGTAGGCTCAGACTCTGTAGGTTCAGACTCTGTGGTTTCAGTTGAGACAGATTCAGATTCTGTTGTCTCTTCTACTTCTGTTTCTCTCTCTGTTTGAGAAGATCTGTCCTGCTCCTCACTGTCACATGAACATAAAGATAATACCAACCCGCCGATTACGATAAGACTGATCAAACGCTTCATTTTAAACTCCTCACAACTTCATTCATTGTATCTGATACAGAAATAGTTTTCCTGTAAAACGATGATTACAGGTTCTTTCTGAATTTTAACAGATATGATTATATTATTCTTCATTCGGATAATTTTGATTGTTTATAGCAAAAAAGTATCGTATAATTCCCTAAGATCAAGGTCATCCAGGACCGATAAAGGAGGAACCCCGAGTGGTTGTGTTCTTAAGAATTAGAAATATCTGATACGCATGAAACCTTAATTAGATAGTTTCGTGCGCGCTTTTTTCACACATAAACTATATATTTTAAGGAGAATACTATCATGGAATTTCAAGACAATGTTGTCAAGGAATACTTAAGGAACGTTTATTTTATCTCGGGTACGGCTTGCGGCGGCAAGACGACGGTCACAAAAGCACTTGGTCGGAAGTATAATATCCCCATTTATGTTATAGACGATCAGTTCACTATTCATCAGCTCAAGTCCGACGGTGAGTATCAGCCAACTATGAACAAGAGGTTCAAGGATGCTGACGAGTTCTTCGGCAGAAGCGTAGAGGAGTATAAGAAATGGTTGCTCGGAAACAAGCGTGAGCAGCTAGATTATGTCCTTCTCGACCTTATAAGGTTATCCAGAGATCAGATAATCTTATGTGATCTCCACATCGTGGTCGAAGAAGCTGATCGTATCACCGACCCGTCCAGGATCGCATTCATGATCTCGAGGCCTGAAAGCATAGTGGATACCTACTGTAACCGTCCGGATCATCAGCCTTTCAACGACTTCATTCATAGCACCACCGATTACGAGAAGGCAAAGGAAACATGTGAAAGAACACTTACTGATCTGAACATTGAAGCGTATGACTTCATCAGGAACAGCAACTATTTCTGGGTAGAGCGTGACAACAACCGAAGCGTTGAAGAAACGGCTGCATTAGTAGAGAAGCATTTCGGTTGGCAGTTAATGGACGATCTCTCAATACAAAAGGTCGATAAGGATACAAAGTTGCAAAATGAGCTCTTATCCTTTATCGAAAACTGTTCATGGATCGAGACAAAGAAGCATCTTGCCAAGCTCATCAGAGATTGGAGATTCACCGACTGGGAAACGATGTTCGTTGCCAAGGCTGACGGCAGGATAATCGGCATGGCTTCGGTAATGAAGGAAGACTACTATCCGACACATGATATCTTCCCTTGGGTATCGAGCATATTCGTAAGTGAAGAATACCGAGGACAAAGAATAAGCGGCAAGCTCATCGAAGCCGCAAACAAATATCTGAAGGATCAAGGGTTTACCAAAAGCTATATACCTTCAGATCATGTCGGACTTTATGAGCACTACGGCTACCAATACGTAAGAGACATCACTAATTACGGTGGCACCGAGGATCATCTTTACGAGAAGGTCTTTTCTAAAGTTTAATTACTGCTAAACAACAAAAACGGCACGTCTCAGTTTTTTGAGGCGTGCCGATTTATTTATTCATTTAATAACACCGGTTTAATCTCGTTTCTTTATCATCCTGACTATCGAAACCGGTTGGCCAAGATTCCATTGCTTTTTACATCCGTCAAATTCAAAACCATACTTGTGATAAAAACGAATAGCTCTCTCGTTTTTTTCGAACACCCAAACAAATATAGTGTTATATTCACTAAGCCTGGAACATGCTTCATTCATCAATCGATATCCGATCTTTTTGCCGTAATACTCTGAAAGGATATAGATAGCCACGACCTCTCCTGCATCCTTCAGATCTTCATCTCTTGACGGACCATATACTGCGAATCCGACAACCTTCTCATTATCCTTAGCAATAAGAGTATTTTCCGGGAACTTCCTGGCACGTGCTGTTGTAGCCTCTACAGTCATCGTGTCAAGATATCGGTCACATACAATGCCTCTGTAAGCTTCCTGCCATGAAGTGCAATGTACATATCCCCGCCCGCACAGTTCTTCATCTGTTTCTGCTAGTTTAATGATTATTGAATCTTCTTTCACTTCCATAATTTTTTAATCCTGATCTAAATCCGATATTTGTCTGTTCTCAGTAATACATGTCAAAACCGGTCTCGAGAACGCGGGCGTATGTCTTTCCCGCCACTTCAAGCGCCGGAAGGATGTAATCCTTATTATATCTTACTACGGAGATCCTGTCATAGACTCTCATCCCCATATGAGTAAGACCTCTCTCAAACTGAGTCAGGCATTCCATCGTTCCTCTTCCGGTTCCTCCGGCACAGGCGATCAGGATGCATCTCTTATCAGCAAGGAAATGATTCTTCGTCGCATCGCATCTTCTGAGCCTGTCGAAAAATGACTTGAAAGCTTCCGTCATATCAGACCAGTAGACCGCACTGATCCATACTATTCCGTCCGCTTCCGCCAGGGATCTGTAGATCTCCTCAAAATCATCTCTGATCACACAGCTTCCGGTCTTATTACATGTGCCCCAGCCGTTTCCGCATGCTCTGCAGCTGCTTATATCTTTTCCGTTAAGATGGATCTCAATAACTTCCGCTTCTTCAGAAGACAGTCCGCTTATGATCCTGTCTTTTGCCGATGCCGTCAGCCCGTCCTTATTGGGACTTGACCATATAACCGCTACTTTTTTCATAAATATATTCCCCGTTTATTTAAACTGCTTTGCAAACTCGGAAGCTGCCTTAAGATCGTCCGCATCAGGCTTACCTTTATGTATTCCCTTGAACTCACCTTTACAGTGGAATTCTCTGTTGTCCATCGGTATACCGATCTTATCTGCTTCCGCCTTGACCTTCTTATATGTGGATTTGAGCATCGCGGCCGAACCGAAATTAACGATCTTTCCGACCTTATCTTTATCAAGGGATGCTACAAAGGATCTTACCTCCGGGTCAATCGTAAACGCATAATAGGAATTACCCAAAAACAGGATATCAACAGGTTCGTTAATAGGATCGCTTATAGGCTTAGCCTCTACTCCGAGCTCCTTTGCTACAGCTTCTGCAAGTCTTTTGGTATTTCCGGTCTTGGTATAGTATCTTACTGCAAATCTCATGATCGTACCTCCGTTCTCTTACTTTAATGCTGCTCCGTCCTTGAAAGCATTGCCGACCTTTTCTCCTACTGCGTAATATGCGCTTCCGAACGGATCAAAGCTTATTGGTCTGACTTTCTTAATATCAACCGCTCCGTCCGTAACCACACTCTCATCGGCCGATACATTCACGATCTCACCTATGAGGATATCATCGTCATAGCTTTTTACTTTACACTCCAGCGCAAGCGGGAGCTCATCAATAAGCGGTGCATCGACAAACTCACTTTTGGTAGCATGAAATCCTGCTTTTTCAAACTTATCAGGAACCTTTCTTCCTGATTCTATTCCAACATAATCGCAGGCTACTACCTGATCTTCCGTTGCCATGCTTACGGTAAACGCTTTCTTGATCTTAAGATTCTCCGTTGTCTTATGATCAGAAAGACTTATGGTTATCTCATTAAAATCTGTGGTGATGCCCCATGCCGCATTCATTGCGTTCGGCACCCCGTTCTCATCGTATGTTCCTATGATAAGGACCGGCTGCGGATACATCAAAGGCTTAGCTCCGAAGTTTACTCTCTTATTCTCTGCTTTGTTTTCCATAAGGACCTCCTGAAAAAATATTTAACAAACTGATTTATTACATGACCGCCAGGATATCAAAATCTTCACTCATCGTCTTACCTCGTCATTTGCTCTCAAGAAATTTATAAAGGATCCTATATAGTTCTCTGGTCTCCTTTTCAGTCAACGGCATATTACCCGCACCGACCTTATACGGAATATCTTTGCACTTCTCCTTAAGTTCATTGCCCTCATCGGTTATGGAAATAACGGTTATACGTTCGTCCTCTTTGGAACGCTGTCTTGTTACATATCCGGACTTCTCCAACCTCTTCAAAAGCGGTGTAAGTGTTCCCGCGTCAAGAAATAACTGTTCTCCCAGCTGACCTACTGTAACGCTTTCTTTTTCCCAGAGGACCATCATTACTATATACTGTGTATAAGTTAATCCGATCGGCTTAAGAAAAGGAGTATATGCTCCCACGATCTTTCTTCCGCAGGCATAGAGAGGAAAACATAACTGGTTCTTCAACAATAACTGTTCATATTCCTGTGCCATTATCCACCTCGACTATCTCACATTGTATTTCCTCAAATTATATTTTGCACAATATAATTTGTCAATATATAAGAGCCGGATTTTTCCGACTCTTAATAATCTTTCAATTAAACAAAATCTAAGCCATCTTGATCTTAAGTACCACATCACCGTTTGAGAGCATATCTTCTAATTCCTCGGCTGTCTTATCATCGATCTTACCAAGACTTGTATATGACCATGAATTCGATCCGTAAAAGACTACGATCTGATCTCCTGAATAAAGGACGATATCACCCGCTTGTGTAGTGATCTGCTCATCGTTTATAGGTAGACTTTGCCCTATAGGACCGACCTGCTCAAAACCTCCGTACATCGACATATTTATCTCAATACCTTCGCTTCCCGCCAGATCTTTCAGAGCCTTAACGGACTCATTATCTTCCCATGTGACACTTACTTCCGAATCATTGATAAAAAGTTTCATCTGAAGTTCCATTGTAGTCTCAGCTGCCGTTTCCGAAGAAGTTTCTGAAGTTGTCTTTGAAGAAGTCTCCTGAACGGTTTGATCTATATTTTCTGTAGTCTGTTCGAAAATGCTATCGGATATGATCGTCCTTTCAGGTTCAGCAGGTTTAGCTTCACATCCGCACATAATCACAAGAAGACTAAATGCACACATACCTGCGATAAAAGATCTGAACAATAAAACAGGTTTTCGACAGTAATGCATATGCCCTCTCCTTTTTAGATCAGGTTATCTTTGAAAAAACTTCCGATCTTATCAAACGGGATATAATCCTTGTCTCCACCGTCATAAAGATCCGTATGAACTGCTCCCGGGATTATCATAAGTTCCTTGTTATCAGCATATTTACTGTCCCTGATCATGTTCTCATAGGCGTCTTTACTGAAGTAACAGGAATGTGCCTTTTCGCCATGTATAAGTAATACTGCGCTTCTGATCTCGTTACTGTACTTAAGTATCGGCTGATTCATGAACGACTCGCAGCCGATCACATTCCAACCTCCGTTGGAATTAAGAGAACGAGGATGATAACCGCGCTTCGTCTTATAATACGCATGATAATCCTTTACGAAGAACGGCATATCCTCAGTAACCTCTTCAACTACACCGCCTCCGAGCTTATATTCGCCGTTCCTTAAGTCCTCGGTACGCTGAGCACACATGGCTTTCTTCTTCTCGTATCGTGCTTCTTCGCTGTCCTCGGAATCGAAATATCCGTTGGCATTGACTCTGGTCATGTCATACATGGTCGAGGCTACGGTAGCCTTGATCCTGGTATCGAGAGCAGCCGCATTTATGGCAAGTCCTCCCCAACCGCAGATACCGAGTATACCTATCCTGTCGGGATCGACTTTATCGTTCATGGATAGAAAATCCACCGCCGCCATGAAATCTTCGGTATTAATGTCGGGAGAAGCCATATATCTCGGCTGTCCGCCGCTTTCACCCGTAAATGACGGATCAAAGGCGATGGTAAGAAATCCCATCTCAGCCAGGGTCTGGGCATATAATCCGGAACACTGCTCCTTTACGGCACCAAACGGACCGCTTACCGCGATTGCCGGAAGCTTACCTTCTATTTCTTTTGGGACATACATGTCCGCCACCAGCGTGATCCCGTATCTGTTTACGAACGTTACTTTACTGTGATCCGTCTTATCGCTCTTCGGATAAGTCTTATCCCACTCCGTTACTAAATTCAGTTCTTCTTTCGCGATCATCTTTATTTTCTCCCTTTTTGTTTTAAGTCTATCATCTTGTTACTCTTATCGCTAATGATTATAATTAATGTCATGATATAACAGTTTGGAATATCAGTATAAAGGAGATCAGCATGGAGATCAGAACACTCAGATATTTTCTGGTAGTAGCACAGGAAGAAAACATGACCAGGGCTGCAGAGGTATTGCACGTAACTCAGCCTGCTTTGTCAAAGCAGCTGAAAAACTTGGAGGAAGAGCTCGGCAAGAAGCTTTTCACAAGACATTCATTCAGCATCAAGTTGACTGACGAGGGTATGCTCCTCAGAAACAGGGCTGAGGATCTGGTCAATATGGCTGACAGAATAGAAAAAGAATTCGTGGCATTAGATGATATCACCGGAGGAGAACTCTACTTCGGACTTGCCGAGTCGTATCAGATTAGTCTTCTGGCACGCGAGATCAACAGATTCAAACAAGACTATCCGGGTCTTAAGTACTACATCGCAAGTGGCGATACAGAACAGGTAGCGGAAAAACTGGACAAAGGCCTTCTGGACTTCGTAGTCCTGGCAGAACTTCCCGATGCAACCAAATACGAATCCATTATCTTCCCTCAGGTCGATACCTGGGGAGTTATAATGCCGTCTGACGTTCCTCTGACCAAGAAAAAAACAATACGTGTAGATGACCTTATCGGATTGCCCTTATTTTGTTCAGGACAGGCATGGGAACACGATATTCCCCGTTGGGCAAAGGATAAGATGGACAGACTTAGTCTTGAGGGTTCCTTCAAACTCTCTTATAACGCTTCTTTGTTTGCCAGGGAGCATCTGGGTTATCTTCTTACATTCGATAAACTTATCGATACGTCTGAAGAAAGCGGGCTCGTATTCCGTCCGCTTACACCGAAGCTTCAGACCAATCTGTATCTCGTATGGAAAAGATATCAGACATTCTCTCCTATAGCGGAGCGGTTCCTAAAACAGGTCAGGAAGTCTTTTCTGTCCAAGCAAACTTGAAGGACGTGATCTCATTGCCGTCTCTGCGGATACTGAAATAGTCGGAAGAATCCGAGCTTAACTTGGAGATGTCGATCTTCTCACCTTCAAAAGACTGGCTCGCGTAGTGTATCTCGATCTGAAGAGGTTCGTGAGTTTTCAAGAACTCCATATCATATGTGTTAAGGACAAAACGGACGTACTCGATATTATTGGTGTGAAAGCAGTAATCAATGCTCGTAGAACGTATCGTAACCTTCTCGATATTTTCATAATCAGTCTGAGGGAAGCGCGAAAAATCCATGCCTTCATTCTCGGTAGGGTGAGCCATCTCTTCCCTAAAGCCTACTGTCTCGGCCTTACGGATCCTACCGGTCTCAAGGTCTATAGCCGCAAGCTCAGTCCTTGCCTTTACCAGCAATTCACCGCTTAAGCTCTGGACAGTGGTATCTATATTCAGCCTTACTGCAGAATACTTGGATATGTAACATTTAATAACGAATTCCTCTCTCCAGGAAGGTCTTCTCAAAAAACAGATATTATTCTTAGCCAGAAGCCACATGGCATTGTACTTTTCTTTGGCTACGATCCCGTCGATCCCGAGATTTCCCATAAGTTCCGTAACTGAATTTTCTACTATCTCATCTGCTGCCAATATCGAGAGTTTAAGTGAGCTGTCGCACATACTTCCCGATACATATGCATTTTTCGTATAGATCATGTCAGATCCCCTTTTCTTTCCGTATCAAAAACACGATAGATGCTCTCGATACAGAGTTTTGTGTGCTATATAACTGAAGTTCATCCCTGATCCTTAGTTGTTTTTGCCTATAACATTTTAGCAGACTTGATTGTTTATGAAAGAGCATCATTCCTTTTATCGAAAAAGAAAAAGAATTCTCTCCAAATATACTCTTAATAACCGTTATTATCGCTAATAACATATAAAACAAGGGCTCCGAGAAGCCTCGAAGCCCTTATGATATCTGGTGTTCGCGAGCGGATTCGAACCGCTGGCCTACCGCTTAGGAGGCGGTCGCTCTATCCAGCTGAGCTACACAATCATGTGTTTACCGATTGCCGATTATAACACACAATCGGAAAGCAATAAAGGCTTGATTAGCTAATAGATACGGGCATGAGCGAAGACAGCGATTCAAATAAGAATAATTACGAAAGGTGACTAATTCATGGTTACTCCGTTTGCGAAACTAAATCGTTCAACCAGTGGTTCAACCACCAGTTCAACCACTATAAGAAGTACGCTTTACGTGCTATAATGTAAACGTATTTCTTCAACTTGGTTTCTCAAGTGAAATACAAAGTGAATGTGAAGGGCTGTCTCTGGAAGGAGATAGCCCTATTTTAATGCCTAACGCCGCCCGTCAGGGCGGCGCGGATTTTTGCAAGTAAGAGAAGGAGAGAAGTTTCCCCCTCTCCCTCAGTTGATTCTATTCTATGTGTTAGACTGCTATCGCAATTCTGCCTGTCTTGATATCGTATTCATATACGTTATCTGACAACCTGTCCTCTGGTCTGACCTCTGAGGCGTTTACTTCTTTTACCATCTTGACCAAGTCTGAAACGTCTCTGCCAAACGTCTTGGGGAGTATAAGAACTTCGTCAACTGATGACGGAATGATGTATATCTCTCCGAAACGGTCAATGATGGATTCCATGACCTTAGCATTTAATACCATGGTTGCCCCCTTACACTTAGTCGGCGTTGTAAGGATATACAGGGGTACACAAACCTCATCGATGTCCTTGGCGTCTTCGACTGCTCCGCCCTGCTGATTAAAAAGCATATCCTCGATGTTTCCAAAGACAGGGGAAATCCTTGAAATGTTTGCCATGGCGGCTTCATGGATATCCTCTGTGCATACATTCCAATGCTCCTGAAGATTGTAATCGATGACTGCCTCTGCGATGCCGTCGGCGGTTTCCTCAACTCTTACCGCATATGTAATTGAAAGGTCTTCAATCTCCTTGTGAGGGTGTGTCTCGAGATAATCGCTGTGAGCTGATGTATTGATAAGTCTTGGAAAGATACGTCCCTTAACGGCTTCAAAGTCAAGAAGCATAGACTTGTCGATCGAAGGCTTGCGAACGCTTGCAAGGATTCCGAGAAGTCCGTCGATGATGGTATCAATGGGCGTCCCGTCCTCATACTGCTGGTATGCGGCCGAGAGGTTGAGAACTGGACAGATTCCTGTCTTGTCAGTGCTGACCGTCAGACCTTCATAACTTCCTGATGACTTGTTGACAGTGGTCAATTTGAGTTCTGCACAAGGCATAGCGTAAGCTATAGCGTTCTTAATTTCTTCTGAAAAAGATGTAAAATTCTTCATTTTGATTTCCTCCGTGGATTATTAGTGAATGTGATTTCCGGTATAGCCGGAGCTGGTGGGGTTATTCTTTCGATTAGTTTGAAACAATCATAGGCATCGCCTCCTTTCTGTATTTATGAGATTTCCGTTTAAAGCCGTCGCCGTTTGGGGTTATGGCTCAAAAAAGATGAAGCACAGTAAGTGGTTCCGTAAAGGCCGAGCATAGCGAGTACTATTTAGCCTTTACGGGTTCACGGTGCGTAATAAAATGGAGCCTAGCAACTAACGGAGATGGCAATTAACGGAATTCAAATACAGAAGACTTATGACGATGATGATTCAATTAACGAATCGAAACGCGAAGCAGATAACGAATAATATATCTAGGATTATAAGCCCTGTTCAACGTTATTTATAATTTAATAAAGAAGCGTAATGATATAATCTTATATAATAATGTATTGATAATTGGAGACGGTTTTATATGGCTATCAATCATAAAGCTGCAAAGGAATTTGCCAAACGCTGGTCTGGCAAGAACTGGTCTGAAGATCAGTATGCGAGAACCTTCTGGATGGATCTTTTGAAGTCCGTCTATGATATTGAATATAACGATACGAGCAATGTTATCTTT